>JBBDUV010000036.1:0-47269 GCA_040903745.1 Bacteroidales bacterium
GTGGCCGGGATGAGAAACGGAAGTACGGTCAATTAATGACGTGAAAATCTATGTTTATAGTTTACGTTAAATTTTTCTGATTAAAAATAAAATATCTTAAAGCTATAATACACATAACAGGGAAAATTGTTCACAGGCAAAGATTCTTTTATAATGATTTACAGGTTACAAGCAGAATCTCAGACTAATATTCGGGGTAAAACCCAATGTGTGCTGTGTAATCTGCTCTATTTCCTGATTGCGGTTCACCTGGTAGAAGATATTGTACACGTTATGGCGGTTCAATACGTTCCAGAGGGAAATGCCAATTTCTGCCTTTACCTCCTTTATCTCAAGCGTGTATTTAGCCGAAAGATCGAGCCGGGCATAATCGCTGAGCCTGGAGCTGTTGGCCTCTTCGTACACAATTTCATTGCGTTCATTCAAATGATCCTGAACCGGCTGCGTATATGGTCTTCCGGTCCGGTAATTAAACCCTGCCGATACTTCAATACTCTTCAGGGTGTAACTTCCTCCCAGGGATAAAGCATGTCGTACATCAAGGTTGTTTGGAAAGACTGAGGGTGTAAATTCTACAAAATAATAGTCGTTCTTTGCAAGGGTATAGTTCACCCATATATTGGATCGTGTGAAACGCTTGTTCACCAACAACTCCATTCCATGTGCACTGTAGGCTCCAATGGCATATACATATTCGTATTGATTCTGAAATCCCTGACTTGGGGAGATGATTCCGCTTACATTTTTTTTATATCCTTCCATTGATATAAGGAAATTGTTACCGCTATACTGCATCCCTGCAGAGAGCTGCACACTCTTCATCAGGGGAACGCTTTCATTGTTCGCCAAAACCCATCTCCTCTTTTCAATACCTAGAAAATCGGTTTGAAAATCGATCAGTTGGGTGGTAGTTTGGCTTTTCTTCTCAGCCAATACCTCCAGTGAGAAATGTTCGCTCAGTTTGTAGCTAAAAACCGTCCGCGGCTCAAAAGAAAAGCTGTTAAATTGTGAAAAATAGTTGGTGCGCAGACCAACACGCAGATATGCATTCCTGACCAGCTCATTCAATTCGGTTTCAGCATACAGGGAGTGAATTCTTAATACATCTTTTTCATCTCTGCTGTAGCCCGGATTGCGAATATTGTCCAGGTTCCTGATTCCCACTTCCCTGAATTGATAGCCTCCCAATAATTCAGCCGCCCGGTGTATCTTGCTCCTCGATTCAAGTTTTAATCCCCAGTCAAGTACTTCATTCTCCTGCAGATGAAACAGAAGATCGGAATTTGAAACGTTGCTGCCATCCAGGTGGTAATAGGATACAAAACCACTCATTTCAGTACTGTGGTTTTCGGTCCAGGAGCGGGTATAACTCATATTTGACAGAAGATTCAACTGTTGCAGGTAACTTTCCCTGGTGTACACGGTATCCCGGATGGTAGCAAGTTCTTCAAATTCAATGCTGTTCCGGTTGTTCAGAACGCTGAACCGGATTTTATCCTTTTCTGAAATATTATACATCAGCCTGGCACTGACATCGTAAAACGAGAAATCATGGTACCTGTCAACAGTTGTATCCGTTCCCGGCTGTGTAAGCATGATTTCGGTATGCTCAAAAGCCCTTTTATAATAACTTTTGTAGGTAGGGGTCTTCACAATCTGATTGATAGAGTGCCTTGCCCCCAGTATCAAGGAGAGTTTTTTATTCAACGGGAGCTTTGCAATAATATCGGCACCCAACATGTCCAACCCGGCACAGAACTCAAAATCATTAACCGGATAATCCTGCTGCTGCATATCTATCACTCCCGATATACCTTCATCATAGGAGGCGCTCGTCCCGTTCTTAATTATTTTTGCTTGATGGATCAGGTTTGAGTTAAAGGCCGATATCAGTCCGAAAAAATGACCCGTCTGATACATTTTCACACCATCCCACAGAACCAGGTTCTGATCATTGGTTCCTCCCCTGGTATTGATCTCCGAAACGGTTTCATTCATGCTGTGAATACCCGGCAAAATCTGGACTATATGTAAAACATCGGGGGTCGTCAATCCTGGTAACACTTCAATATTTTGCACATTTAACAGAATGGTACCATCAAGTAATTTACTGATGCCCCTTGCAATATAGTCCAGTCTGACCTCTTCAAGAGTACGAATCCGAATTGCCATCTCAAAGACAGATGTGTCGGTATCCCAATCATTTCGTTTCAGGTAACGAGGATGATAACCAACATGCCTGAAGCTTAAAACCGAGTCTTTCTCAGGGTTTAGCTCAATGGAAAAAAAACCATTCTCATCGCTTACCTCATAATTGCTGCCCGAATAAACAACGGCAGTAGCAAGCTTCTCGCCTGTAGACTGATCTATAATGGTACCCGAAACCTTGATCGTAGGACTTTTTCTCCGGATAGCAATATACCTGGAATCTATCTTTTTAAAAATCAGACCGGTCTGCCGCTTCAATTCCAGGAGGCAGGCATCAAGGCCCAGGTTCCTGCGCGGAGGAGTAACAAATATACCAGCTACATTGGCATCAGCATAGTTAAATACAACATCGTACCTTTTCTCAAGATCCATCAGAAGACTATCAAGGGGTTCTGACTCTTTATCCTGGGAAAAAATATTGTTGCTTACAACAGTAAAAAGAATAAATATGAATACAAAAAGTTTATTTACCTTCAACAGTTATTACGATTTTATTTTCGTTCATCTCGTATGTTAGATTTGCCGGGAATGTGATCGTCTTCAACGCAGTTTCAAGATCTTCGTGTGAAAAACTACCGGTAAATAACTGCTCTACATCAACATCGCTGGTTTCAACAGACACTTTATATTGCCGTTTCAGTTCATTGATCACAAATTTAATCGGCACACTCCTAAAACTGCTCTCTTCCTGTAACCAATCCGGCTCTTTTTGATCAGAAAAAGAAAAGGTCTCCGTTTTACCCTGAACAATCCTGAATGTTGTATTCGGTTGTAAAACGACCGATTTTTTTTGAGCGGTAACTTTAACCAAACCGGAATAACAGGTAACCTGGTAGTAGTCCTCCCAATTTTTTACAGTGAATTCGGTTCCTAAAACAGTTACCGACCCTTGCTCAGTGTGAACACGAAACTGCGCGCCCTCATTCACCCTGAAAAATGCCTCACCTTGTAATTCAACATTTCGTTCCCTTTTCCATTTTTTGCCTGAATACCTAATCCGGGAATCTGCATTTAAAGAAACGAAGGAGGAATCGGGCAGATAGAGCTCCGTTTGCTCAGAAATCCAATTCCGGCTGTTTGAAAAAGTTTCAAAATAATTGAAGAAAAAATAACCGATAGCCAAACCCAGGATGACTACCGCTGCCACCTTAAACAGAGGAGCAATTCTTTCATGCAACGAAATGGTTTTTTTGCTGCTCAATACCCTTTTCGTTAAACGACTGTATTCACCCTCTATGTCGTATTCCGGGGCTTTAAAATTTTCAACCGCTTCTAAAAGACGCTTGGTAGCAGCAAAATCAGCCGAACTTTCGAATTCCTGTCTCTCAGAATCTGAAAGTTCACCGGCAAGCCACTTTTTTATCTTGTCGTCGTTGGTCATTTTTGATATTCTGAATATATAACAGATGAATGCTGAAAGTTCCTACCCCGGTCTGCATCAAATTTTAGTAATCTCAAATTTTTGTTTTAAAATATGTAAGGCAGTGTAAATCCGTTTTTCCACTGCCTTGCGCGAAATTCCAAGCATATCTGCAATCTCCTGGTGTTTTTTTCCCTCAACCCGGTTCAGCAAAAACGTCACCCTCTGCTCTTCGGATAACGCTTCAAGGGCCTTTCTCAGACGTTCATGGTATTCCTTCTCCTCCATCAGAAATTCGGGTGTCTCATCGGTATAGTCCCGTGGTTTCTCCAGGTTGTACTTCAGTACCGTTTTTTTTCGCGACAAGGAATTCAGCATCGCATTATTGGCTACTGAGAACAGAAATGAGCGGGCTTTTCCTGGCGTCACATTTTTACAATTCTCCCAAAGCTTTTCAAATGCCATCTGTACGATATCCTGTGGATCATTATCTGCACCGTATTTGTAATACAGGAAATCGTGAAGATCTTTCGAACAGGATTCAAACAATTCGCTGAAAACCTTCTCCGCGCAGATTCTCTTTATCTCTCTGTTTTTATTCATTCTTAGTTGGTTGCAGATCTTTTACGCACTTTTTACTGCAAGGTTATTAAAAAAATCCGAAATTCCGGTAGGAGTTTTCCTTACACATCTGTTTTATTTACGAAAACAGTTATATGACACAATGATCGTGAAACAGCACATAGGTAGGTTGAATATCCTGGGGATAATATCACTGGTGATACTTTCATTCGGTTGCCAGGAGGAGTTCAGTGTGATCACTGAACCGGATAAGACCGCTGTTTTCAGTACCAGCGATACCATTGTCGGATTAATCCTGAAAATGACAATGAAGGATGGTTCATTCGATGATATTATCGACAATTGCAGTGAAATAAGTATCAACTTCCCCTACGAGATCCAAATCAGAAATGAAACTTTTACCATCAGCTCGCAGGATGATCTTGAACAGCTTGCTCTGAATTATGATCAATTCAAAAATACCATCATCATAAAATTTCCCGTCACTGTTACCTTCAAGGACTATTCGGAAACGGTTCTTAACAACCGGGGCGAATTACAGATAATTCAAAACCAATGTAACAGGAATAAAGAGGACGATAACATTGAATGCATCGATTTTATTTACCCTTTCAACATAAACCTGTACAACATACAATATCAGAAACCGGAATTTGTTTCTGTCGGCGGTGATAAAGAACTGCATGGTTTGCTAAAAAACAGGAATGACATTTTATTCGAAATAGACTACCCCATTTTCGCCGAACTTTATGACGGAACCGTTTTAAAGTTAGAAAACAACCTGGAACTTGAAAGAGAAATTATGAATGTGGTTGGAATTTGTGGTGGTGATGAACTGGAATTAAATGATGATGATCAACATTAGAATGAGTGATTTTTTGAAAACAAACAATAAATAATAACCATTAAAAATTGAAATGATGAAAAAGATGAAGTTTAAAATGCTGAAAGTACTGGCATTGCTAATAGCAACCACAGCAATGATCAGTTGTGAAAATGTTGGTGATAACGATCCGACATCTGGAACGTTGAAAATTTACCTGACCGATGCACCTTTCCCAACTGATATGGTGGCTGAAGCCAACGTAACAATCACCAAGATTGATGTCAGGAAAGAAAATGATGACGAAGAGAATCCGTTTATTATCCTGTCGGAAGAGGAGATGTCCTTTAACCTGCTGGAACTTGCCAATGGAGTAATTGCCAATCTCGTAGACATTGATTTGGATTCAGGTTTGTATGACCTTGTACGACTGCATGTCTCTGAGGCCAGTATCATGTTAAAAGACAGCACTGTATACGATCTTTTCGTTCCAAGTGGAGCGCAGACAGGGATCAAGATATTCATTGATCCGGCGATTGAGGTAGCTGGCGGACTAACATCCGAATTAATGCTGGATTTCAATGTAAGTAAATCTTTCGTGGTACAGGGGAATCCCATTACACCTGCAGGAATTACCGGATTTATTTTCAAGCCTGTAATTAAGGCTTCCAATTTAACAACAGCCGGAAGGTTGGCCGGAATGGTGACCGATACCAGCGATGTTGTCATTGACGGAGTTGAAGTGTCGATGTGGACTGCTGATACGGTTTACACCACCTCCTTCACTGATTCAACCGGTGCTTACATGTTTTTGGGAGTGGATGCCGGCACATACGATGTTGCATTTGCAAAAGACGGATTCCTTGGAACTGATTTTGAGGACATTGAGATCACTGCCGGAAATCTTACAACGGTCAATGCTCAGTTAACTCCAGAAGAAGAGACTGAAGAGTAAGAAGCCGGGGAAACAGACTGATGAATAAAAATACGGTCTGAACACAACCCTCAAAATGAGCCCATGTTATACGCTTTCGGGCGATAGCATGGGTTTCTTTATAGGGGATACCTTGGAAAAATGCTCTTTTCGGGCGACGAAATATATAAAAAAGTAAGTGTGCTTTCCGGAGGCGAAAAGATGCGTTGCATGATCCAACTCATAATCTCTTTTTTTTACCTGTACCGTTCGAATATACAGATCATTTTCAAGGATGATGCGCTTAATTACCTCCTTATCCATCTTTTTTTACTCAAATATAAGATATATTTTCTATTTTTTATCTTTTAGATAAGATATATTTTCATTGAAAAGAGGTCATATGCTTTTGGCTGCGGGTAAAATTGCAATTTCAACAATCTCTTTCCTTGAAATTTTTTAAGACAAAATGGCTCATTTTGGTTTCATACCGGGGGCGGGGCTATAAGCAAAAAACTCCGCCCTTAGGGGGACGGAGTCTGAATGTTCACTTGTGGAGCTGCGGGGAGTCGAACCCCGGTCCAGACGAGAAACCAATATGCCTTCTACATGCTTAGTCTTTCCTTGGTTGTAGGGAGTTGACAGGCGAAAGACGACCGATCAAAACCTTAGTTCCAACTGTTTCGCCCCGGAGTCGGAACTCCTCCGGTAGCTATCCCATTCTTACTGCACCTCCTGCTGGGATCCCGATAGGGAGAAAAGACCCCGGAGATGTCTTGTCCCAACATCTAATGAAGGGATTAAGCTTAACTTACTTGGTAAGATTAAGCTGCAAGAGCATAATTGTTATTGCCAATTATAAATTTGAGACCTGATATTTACGAGCTAAATCCCCACGCTCGACATGCTTACATACCTGTTTTACCCGTTGTCAAAACCAAACTCAGCCCCAGGTATTTGTGCACTGCTGTGCACCCTGCAAATATACGCATCTTTTACGAAGTGCGCAATCTGCCTTTCTTTCACATTACTGTACCTTCAAAAATCATTCCACAGTTCCCTCAACGCTTCACATACTTCACCACCGCTCCCCCATCTCGCTCCCTGATGAAATAGATCCCCGCCGGCAGTTACCGGGGGATCGCCCGAAGCCAGGCAGCCACCGGGAATAAACGCCCCAACTACGCCTCCTCCTTCCGTATTATCCCCTGCTTGTATAACTCATGCAAGACAATCTCTGTCATCTCGCTCTTAAAAGAGAACTCATGACGGATATCCAGCACATACGCCTTGAGACGCATCTTCAAAAAGGGACGCTGCTCCTTTAACTCATGGACGAACTGCACAGAAACAGGTTTGCGAAGGTAGACCAGGCTCGACACCTGGGCAGCCTCCATCGCGATCTTCCGCACCGCCCCGGTATCCACATCGGGGGGTAGGTAGATCTCGGCTACGACCTGACAATTGTTCTCGCCGTAGTTGGCGTTCGAAACCGCCTTCGAGGTCAGCTCAGCATTGGGAATGGTAACAGTCGAATCATCGGCTGTAACAATACGGGTCGACCTGAACCCAATGTGTAACACCTCCCCGTAATGGTCGCCCACATCAATCTTGTCGCCCACCTGAAAGGGCTTCTCCGCCAAAACTGTTATTCCCCCGAAAATATTCTTCAGGATATCCTGCGCCGCAAATCCCACGGCCACACCCACCGATGCCCCGAGGGCCACTACAGCCTCCCAGCTCGGACTGATCACCCCCTGAATGACAATAAACAGCACCAGGGTCCAGGCCACAATGCGGTAGATCGGAATAAAACGCTTAAAACTCAACCTGATCCGTGTGCTTCGCTCTGCAAAGAGATCCAGTACCTTCACTGAATACTTGATAAACAGGTAGCCAATCAACAGTAAGACAAACGACCAGAAGATCTTGGTGAAAGAGATCGACTCCCTCAGGTGCTCGATCGTCTCCGCACCTTTTATTCCCCCTTCACCCTTTTCGGCCGCACCGTCTCCACCTTCTGCAACAGAACCTCCTCCCCCTTCTGCATCAGAACCTGATGTCCCAGCCGTCACCGAACCGGATCTCCCTGCGATCCCGGAATCAGCAGCTGATCCTTCACTCCCCTGAACAGCTTTCTCTGCCGGCAAGACCGCGCGCTCCACTCCCTCCCTGATACCGGATGCCTCTGTCCCTGCCGGCAGCTCCTGCGCCTCGTTCGACAACTCCTGCGCGATACCCTGCAGGGTGAACATCAGTGCGAACCATATGACCCATAAACGTACCACCATCATTAGTGAATAAAGTTTTTTCGTGTCAGAAACTCAACCACCTGCCTGTATAGCAGCGGGTTGATTAAAAAATACAGCTCCCGTTTCACAATAACACTGTCGTCGTACAACTGATTCAGCTCCATGGCAGCCTCCTCCTCCGGCCGCCGCAGGATCTGCGACAGCTGATGCGCATTGATCCCGTCGTGCAATGCGATCATTGTCAGCACCACCAACTGCGTCCTGGTCAGCGTCTCCAGAAAACTGTAGTCCGACTCATACAACGCACTGATAATAATCTGCCGGTCCTGCACCTCCTTCGTGCTCCGCAGCCAAAAATGGAGCGCCAGGCTGATGTTCCCCTGGGCAAATTTATTGAGGCTTGCAAAGTACTTCTCCTCCAGGTACGACTGCTTCTCAGGGCTAGAAAGCTTCCTGTATTGCCGCGATTTCGCCTGGTACTTATTCGGGAAATACCTGATCGAATACCCGGAGATCGCGTGCCGTTTCAGGATCAGCTCCCGGATCGCCTCGTCGCCGAACTGACTAAGTCGTATCACCCCATTGAAAAAACCTGCTATATGAAGCGTCAGCTCCAGGTACTCCCAGGCATATTTCGTACACGAAGTGATCCAAAGCACCTTCTGGTTGGTCAGCGACATCAGCGTGAACAGTGTCTTCAGCGCATCAAACCCATCCACGGTCCGCAGGTACAAATTCTGCAGGTCCTCCAAAAACACGATCCGCTCCCCGCCCTTATTGATCTCCTCCACCACCGTGGTGAGCTCCGCACTCTTCAACCCCATCCGGTCCGCCAAAAACGCCAAAAAATCCTCCCGGGCATGAATCTGCTCGAGCGATCCCACCTGCAGCGTCTCGTATTTTTTAATTCCGCTCCTGTACCGGTTAATAAATGAGGTGGCCCCGCTTCCTTTCTCGCAAACGATCGCCAGCGGACTGTAATGGCCATTTTCCCACGAGGTGATCGCATTGTCGACCCGGGCACTGTCCTCCTCACGGGGATAGTAAAAAAGATCGTCGGTAAGCGGCTCCACAAGGTAGAGTCGCTGATAGATGTATGGAAGCCGGGCAAAGGCCTCCTTACTTTCGGAGAGAAAGGCAGAGAGTTCGGCCGTGATCGCCCCGGCGCTGCTTTTTCTGATGACCCTTGAAAACAGCTCCCCGACCTTTCCTGATGTCGATCCCCCGAGTTTGGCGGGCCAATGAATGGCTCTGCTGAAAAAGGAACCAAGCTGCTGCCTGATCTGCACAATCCGCTTATTCAGTTGCTTCCTGAACCTGATCCTGGCCAGCTGAAGGTTGAGTGAAAAGACCTTTTCATTCTCCCGAAGCTCCTGCAGCCGCTTCACCTGCTCACCAATGACAGCAGTCAGCTTCTGGTGCAGCTTTCCCTCCATCTCGCTGTAAAATTTCATGATCCCGCCGACCTTCTCCACCGACCGCTCAAGCCCCTCCTCCAGCGTGGTGGCCGACTCCTTCTTATCCTCCTGCTGTTCGGAGGCCTGTTTGATTGCCGACTCGATGCTGAACTCTGCAATTGCACCTATTCCGGAGAGCTGATTGTACAACGTTTCAAGGCTATCAGCGGTTTCCAAGGCAAGCGATTCCAATTCCTGACGCACTTCGGGTATCACCTCAAAATGAAGGATATCGGCAAGGCGGACCCGAATAACATCGCGGTCCCTGACACTCCGGGAGGGATCAAACTTCCTGACCAGGATACGTGTTTCCGGGAGTGCAGAGGTGCTGTTGGAAAAGGCAGCGTTGATATTCTGAAGGCGGCGGGGAAGATCATGCTTCTTCAGTGCGGAGAGCGACCGGATCAGCAGGGAGGTGAACTCAGGTTTAAACTCCCGCTGCATGCTTCTCATCGCTGCCTGGGAGGGAGTGTTTTTGCTTATCTGCACCTTCCTGTTTTCAATTATTTTTTTGTAGGCACCGGAAAATGTTTCGAGGTCGGAACGCAATTTCTCCCCCAAAATGTGATGAACGCTGTTCTCCTCCTGCATCAGTTGCAACGACAAACCATTCAAAGCCGTATCGAACCTCCAATCGTCGAAAATGAAATGTCCGGCATTCCCTGCTGCATGTACCACCCTGTCAAGTTCCAACAACAGCCTTGCATAGGCCCGGTTGATCGTTCTTACAGCACTTTTCGATTCGGGAAACTCGACAGTACCCGAAACATGCTCCAGCGAATAATAGCGCTTAAGGGCATCTTCACCTGCTTTTTCAATGCTTTCCAGCACTGATTTCTGCACCTCTTTCATTTCGGCGTCCAGCTTTTTCAGCTCCTGCCTGAACTCTTTTTCAAATTCTCCTGCAATTTCCGGTTCCACCCGCTCCTTCCCGTTTTGGAAAAAGAGTTCGCTCAAACGGCTATCGAGCTGCAAGAGCCGGTAATGCATCGCGTTCACCCTGTAAATTACCTCCTCAAAAACCGGAGAGAGCTCCTCCAGAAGACTGTTCCGCAATGCAACCCGGTAAATCTGTCTGACCGCCACCTGGTGGTGCCATGCAGGCATCTTCAACGCTTCCCTGCCGGCAATCCGTCTAGAAAAATTAACGATGGGAAGACCTGTGACCTGCAGACCACGGATCATCCGCTTCACCCTTTTGTGGTAGCGCACCCGGTAATTATCGCCCGGCAGCGGCCTGAACCGCTCTTCACTTTGCAGCAATGTAACCGTTTTGGGCAGACCGGCAACCGACGTTTCAAGATTCCGTGCATATTCTCGAAAGATCTCTTTCAGACGAAGGTCGTCGGGACCCAAAAAAGTGCCGGCAATCAATTTTCCAAGACGGTCGTTGTACCTGCTGAAAGCCCCCATCGACGACGACGCCGCGACCTTCACCGCAGGGATCAGCGACTCCGGTCCGGAAGCAATTTCCCGGAAGAAACCGATCTCCTGCTCAAGTTGATCCAACAGCTCTGCAGCAATCTTCTCCCCAAGCTCCTTCACCAGTGAGGCTGTTTGAACTACATCGATGATCGATCTTTTCTTTGTCATGCAGATTTACTGATAAGTCAGGAATACAGACGAAATTTAAACAATCTTTTGTTGAAACCAATTCTATACATACAAATTATTTATCGTTTGAAAATTATTTTAGTTGCAATTTTCTTACTTCTTCATTGCCCGAGCAGGAATCCATGAGACTGTAAACTTCTCATTTGTCAAACCATACCGGCATTTATCGCCTCCGGAAGCCCCCGGAACAGATTATTGCTTGGTAAACTTGACTTCTCCGTTATAATCATGTAACTTGTATCGTCGTATAATAACTAAACACCCTGAAACAATGAGACCAATTATTACCGGCATCATCTTGTTTCTCGCCTGGATGGTCCTATCCACCTGGTATTATTCAACACACATCTTTCCTGTGTTGAACCCGGGCGAAGAGACAACACTCACAGAATCCACCCCCGGAACCATGGGGCAACCGGCCGAAGTGCCGGCTGTGCCCGATGCCCCGGGAGGCATCACCCTCTACTTCGATTTCGATAAAACCGTGATCCTCAATGCCGGAACAGTGCGCGACTGGCTTCCGAAAGGCAAGGAATATTTGGGATCCGTTGCAGATGCGTGTGTACAACTCGACGGACATACCTGTAACATCGGAACGGAGAGGTATAACATGGACCTGGGCAGGCGGCGCGCCGAATCGGTGCAAAAGTTCCTGCTCGAAAATGGCTTTTCATCTGAGTGTATAGAACTCTCAAGCAAGGGAGAGACACAACCTGCCATTGCCAATACCAGCGAAGAGAACCGGAAGAAAAACCGGAGAGTCGAAATGTATATTCAACAATAAAACATAACATCATGAACCTGTTAACAACCATACTGGCCAAAACCACCACCGGTGCCGTTATCGAGATCATCATTATCCTGCTGGTCGCAGGAGCCATTGCATTCATTACTGCCTATTACTATTACCGGACGGTCTACCTGAAAAAGATCGGGGTCCTCGAAGATGAGAAGGCAGAACTCAGCAGACAGAACACCGCACACGAAAAGGAGGTCGCCGATCTTAAAAGCCGGATCGACGAACTGGAAAAGAAGGAGTAGAATCTTTCAATGCAATAATCGTCATACCCTGCGTTTCAACGAGAGGTTCACCTCTAAAATATTAAAAAATCAATACTATTTAATTGTTCAATCTGTTTAGGGAGCTGGGTTTTATGGCTTTAATACATGGATATGACAAACAATTTGGTAGCATTATTATTCATATACTTATGCAGAAGCCTCAAAGTAACTATATAAATTATATTTTACATTTTTGCGCTATTATGTAATTTAAATTTTATATTACTGCATAAAAACAGGCTTCGACCAGAACATTTTTCATAAAGTGGCTAAATACTTTTTTATGAGGTAGGAACAGGCTTAGTGCTCATTCTGTGCAACAACTTTTGGAAATAAACCATCTAAGTACTCCCGGAACAGTCAATAAACCTGCGTAATAAAGATAATCTGCCGGCATCGGAAGAAACCATCTGCTTTTCAATATGTGGTAAAATTTCAATAATTGTGTGTATTAATTCCACATATTAGTTTCCTGACCAAGCTGCTCTCCTGCATTAAAAGGGCATCTTCCCGGCTTGGCACGATATTGTTATCTGTTTTAAAAAAAATCATGCTCCCCCCTATGCTAAAGAACCATAAATAAATTATGAACAAAACAGGAGATCAATACACACTCAATGTTCCTGAAACAGGCAAGAAACGCATTGTCGTGATCGGTGGTGGCTTCGGAGGATTAAGCTTTCTCAAAAAACTGAGAAGTAAAGCATTCCAGGTAGTGTTGCTCGATCGCTACAACTACCATACTTTTCAGCCATTGCTTTACCAGGTAGCCACAGCTGGATTGGAGCCTGACTCAATCGCCGGACCATTACGAAAGATAATCAGGAACAGGAAGGACTGGCATTTCAGGATGCTTCGTGTGAACCGCATTGATATTGAGAAAAATAAGGTTTTTACAACGGCCGGAGTACTTGCCTATGACTATCTGATAATCGCTACTGGATCGAAGATTAATTATTTTGGTAATGACAGTATCGCCATTAATGCATACCCTGTGAAACAGGTTACCCATGCACTTGACCTTCGCCATACCCTTTTCCAGCAGTTCGAAGGACTGGAGATACTTGACAGAAACAGTGGGGTCCAGGAGAACTTCAACTTTGTGGTAGTAGGCGCTGGTCCAACAGGTGTGGAGATATGCGGTGCACTGGCTGAACTAAAAAAGCACGTTCTGCCAAAGGATTATCCTGAACTGGATATATCACGGATGCATATATTCCTCGTGGAAGGACTCAGCAAGGTTCTTCCGACTATGTCTGACAGTTCAGGAAAAAAAGCTAAAAAATACCTGGAGCAGGCCGGCGTGAAAGTTATTCTGAATTGCATGACAGATTCCTTCGATGGAAAAACCGTTCATCTGAACAACGGAGAAAAGATTGTCACCAACACCCTGATATGGGCAGCAGGTGTGAAACCCAACCTGCCGGAAGGGATCCCCGGGGATTTCATGGAAAAGGATTCATTGCGGGTCAATGTATTCAACCAGCTTTACAACAAAGATAACACGAAGATCATAGATAATGTATTTGCAATCGGTGATATCGCATTCATGAAAACAGAAAAATATGAAAATGGATTACCGGGACTGGCACCTGTGGCCATTCAACAGGGAAAACACCTGGCTACAAATATGAAAAGAATGTTACACGGAAAGGCCTTCAATTCTTTTAAATACGTTAACAGAGGGGTCATGGCCACCATTGGCCGTAACAGAGCTGTGGCTGATCTGCCATGTAAAATAAACCTTAGCGGAACAGTTGGATGGATGTTATGGATGATGGTACACTTACTCTACCTGATAGAATTCAGGAATAAGATCCTGGTCTTCATTAACTGGTTCTGGAACTACGTGACCTATGACCGGGGGATACGGCTTATAATCAGACCCTCACCCAAGAGCAAAGACCGAATCAGCAGAGAGATGTTTAAGGCAATGAGGAATGATGAATGAACCTGCCAAAAGTCCTGTCCGGATAAATTGAAAAACAGTAATATTTACAACATGAAAAAGTTAAATGTGACACAAAAACTGATCAATGACCACCTCATTGAGGGAACAATGGAGCCGGGAACAGAGATCGGTCTGAAGATTGATCACGTCCTGCAACAGGATGCCACCGGTACCCTCATCATGCTGCAACTGGAAAAGATTGGCATAAAAAAAGTATCTGCAGAAGTAGCGGTTCAGTATGTCGACCATAACCTGCTTCAGGCAGACCATCGCAATGCAGATGACCACCTCTTTTTGCAATCTGCAGCAAAGAAATTCGGTTACTGGTACAGCAGACCCGGAAATGGCATTAGTCATGTGGTACATATGGAACGATTTGGTGTGCCCGGAAAATCGATGCTGGGTTCTGATAGTCACACCTGTTCGGCCGGGAGCATGGGCATGCTGGCCATGGGAGCCGGCGGACTAGATATCACTTCCGCTGCAACGGGTAATCTCAATTATATCAAAATGCCGGAGGTCATGGGCGTGAAACTCACAGAAAAACTCAATGACTGGGTAAGTGCCAAGGATGTGATTCTCGAGATGCTGCGCCGTTATGATGTAAAAGGCGGGGTTGACAAGATCATTGAATATTATGGTCCCGGAGTGAAAGAACTTAGTGCCTGGGATCGCCATGTGATTGCCAATATGGGTGCTGAACTGGGCGCCACAACCACGGTATTTCCTTCCGACGAGATAACGAAAAAATTTTTGGATCAGGAAGAACGGGGTGAGGATTGGAAAGAGATCGTCGCCGATGAAGGCGCTTCATACGATATAGACGTACATATTGCGTTGAATGAACTTGAACCCCTGATCGCAATACCCAGCAGTCCCGGAAATGTGGTGCCGGTCAGAGAGGTGAAAGGAAAACCAATTTCCCAGGTGGTCCTCGGTTCATCTGCCAATCCGGGGCTACGGGATTTCTGGATCGTGAGTCAGATCTTGAAAGATAAAATCATCTCTGCAGATGTTTCACTCGATATTAATCCATCTTCACGCCAGAAGATCATGGACCTGGGGAAAATGGGAGCCATCATCGACCTGATGAATGCCGGTGCAAGATTTCATCAGACAGGATGCATGGGGTGCATTGGTATGGGACAGGCACCCTCTTCAGGAAGTATCAGCTTGCGGACCATGCCACGTAATTTCCCGGGAAGATCGGGTACTGAAGATGACCAGGTATATCTGTGCAGCCCTGAAACAGCGGCTGTTTCTGCAATATTTGGAAGAATCACTGATCCCATCTCTGTAGCAGATATAATTAAATATCCCAAATATGAAGAACCGGCAAAAAGTACTGTAAATACCATGATGCTAATTCCTCCTGCAGATAAAAACGAAAAGGTGGAACTGATCAGGGGACCAAATATCAAATCCTTGCCTGATTTTGATAAGATACCTGATTCATTTGATGCGCCTGCGATACTCAAACTAGGTAACAATGTATCGACGGATGAGATTCTGAAAGCAGGCGCAGTGGTACTCCCCCTCAGGAGCAATATTGAGGAGATCAGCAAGTACACCTATAGCGCTGTAAGCAAAAACTTCATTGAACTTGCTTATCAAGCTAAAGATTCGTTTGGCGGACATGTGGTTGTTGCAGGTGATAATTACGCCCAGGGATCCAGCCGTGAGCATGCCGCCATTGCTCCCAGGTTCCTGGGGCAGATCGCTGTAATTGCAAAAAGCTATGCAAGGATTGGTTTCCAAAATCTGGTTAACTACGGTATCATTCCGTTCCTTTTCGAAAACCCGGAGGATTATGAGTCAGTCGAAGACCAAAACATATTGGTGTTCAGCAGTGTATTGAACTCAATCAATAATGATGAGTCGGTACACGTTACAAATCAGTCAACCAAAAAGCGATTCAATGTACATTGCATACTCACAGAGCGACAAAAGAAGGTGCTGCTCAATGGTGGATTGATCAGTTATTTAAGGCAAGCGGATACTGGAAAAAAATGATAAAAAATCTTTTGAGTTGGTGAATTTTTCCTACTACATCATGCGGTATTCAGGATTCATCACCCTGAGTATGGCAATTACAAATAGCGCAATCAGCATAAACCAAAAGAAAATACCAAAAGTGATCCCCACAACTTTCGCGCCCCCATCTTCTGCTGACAATCTCCTTCTGCGAGTTCCTTCGGCAGGTGGCAACATCGCTCCGATTAAAAGCATCACTACAATCGAAATAACCAGGTAGCTAAGCCAGGACACGCCTCCAAATACCGGACCTATGGGTGTCATCCAGGAGCCGAGTCCCCATGTGAACATAAAAATAATCAGAAAAAGAAACAGCATCCCATCAAACGGTCCTGTAGTTCTCCTTCTGAAACCATAAACGAGTATTGCTGAAAACAGCAATGCAAAGAACAGTGAAAGTACAATTGAAATAAGTGTCATAACAAAAGATTTTAGATTAATGATTCAAAATTTGTATAAAACAGTTTTTCAAAAAAGGATTACTGGCACAGCCAGTACTTTGAAAAATTCTGTCCTTACAGATTCCTTTTTCAATTTATATTGAGACTTCCTGAATAATTCTTTTGGGAGCATTACGATATCGGCTTCTCTTTTAATGATTTGTTCAAGAATGGTTTCTCTCTCCCTGTCACCAATCAGTATTTTTGTATTCAGGTTCATTGACTGAGTGATAAAATCGTTTACAGTAGCTTCCCATAAATCTCTGTTATCTTCTTCCTCAGCAATATTGTTGAGATCAGTAATATCAATGGCCCTGATCGTTAGCGGAAAAGAACGAAACCATTGCAATGCCTGACTCACGGGATCATGCGACTCCTTTGAGTAGTCGGTTACCACGATGATATCAGCCAGCTCCCTGAATTTGAATCCCGGGGGTACGATCAGCAATGGTACCTCCACCCGATCGAAAATACCCATCAGCTCACTCAGGTTTGCAATCATGGAATGATCCGGCACCAGGCTTGTCACGCAAATCTCCTCCTTGTATTCACTAAAAATATTTTTCAAACCCTGATCAACCGAATCCACCAAGATCCGGGTCTCGTATTTCAGGGGATAATTTAACCTCGAAGCCTCTGCACTAAGCAGTTTATCCAGGCCCCTTCCGACCAGGTTTTTTTCCCGGTTAAATAGTTCGTCCTGAGACAATTTATTTCCGGGAGTTATGGATTGAGAATCCGAATACGGACTACTCACCCCCTGATGAGTCCTCGGATCGATCATATGAACTATCTCTACCTTGGTTTCATTGTGTTTTCCCAGGTTCAGACCATAGGGAATGATGCTTTTTCTCTCACTCTTTATGTCACTTATAATGATTACTTTCATTTATCTCTGGTTTGTTTATTCATTGAATGAACCGGGGTGCCAAGATAGCTCTCAGCTGCCTCCATAATTGTTTCCGAAAGGGTTGGGTGCGGATGTATGGTGAGCGCAAGATCGGTAGCAGTTGCCCCCATTTCAATGGCTAGTGCGATTTCGGAGATCAGGTCGCCGGCGTCCTTGCCAACGATCCCGGCTCCCAGAATGCGTTCGTTTTCAGGATTTACCAGTAATTTTGTAAATCCAAGCTTTTCATTCATGGCTACAGCCCTTCCCGATGCGGCCCATGGAAATTTCACCTTTTTATAGGATTGTTCCCTCTCCTCGGCTTCACTTTCTGTCAGGCCACAAAATGCAATTTCCGGTTCCGTGTATACTACCCCGGGTATCACCCTGGCATCATTGATCACATTTTTTCCGAATGCAACTTCAGCGGCAATTTTCCCCTCATACATCGCCTTATGCGCCAATAAGGGACCACCTGATACATCACCAACAGCAAAAATATTATCTACAGATGTACGCTGCCGGTTGTCAACCTTAATAAAGTTATTCTCATCGGTTTCGACCCCAGCTTTATCCAGGTCCAGCGATGAATGATCAGGTTTTTCTCCAACAGCCACCAGAATTTTATCATAACCCTTACTGAATGTCCCCTCCTTACCTTTGAACATAACCTGCAGACTATTTTTATTCTTTTTTACCTCTTTTACACTGGTTTCCAAAAATATATCCTTAAAAATATTCTTCGCCGTTTTATTAAATTCATTCACCAGATCCCGGTCCATTCCGGGCATTATACCCTCGGTAAGCTCCACCACGGAGACTTCAGATCCCAAGCCATGAAAAATATAGCCCATCTCCAGTCCGATATATCCACCTCCTACCACAAGAAGTTTTCCTGGGACATTCTCCAATTCAAGCGCTGCTTCGGAGCCCATAATTCTTTTTCCGTCCACATCGAGTTCACTCAGTTTTATTGGTGAAGCACCTGTGGCTATGATCGACTGCTCAAACCGCAGGTTGCTGGTTTTACCGCCGGTATCTTCAAACAGGATCGTTTCGCTGTCTTTGAACCGGGCAGTACCCTGCAAATACTCAATCTTTCTCGCCTTCACCAACTGTGCCAGTCCACCGGTAAGTTTATCGACTACTCCCCTCTTCCATTTGGCTGTTGTGCCCACATCCACCTTGGGATCTTCGAAACTGATTCCCATGGAATCGGCACCTATTGCTGCCTGCTTAAGTTTCACTGCATGAAGCAGCGCCTTAGTGGGGATACAGCCTCGATAGAGACATTCACCGCCGGGGTTTGCCTCCCTATCGATCAATGTCACCTTCATTCCAAGGTCAGCCGCCATAAATGCGGCACGGTAGCCTCCCGGACCGGCTCCGATAATGATCAGCTCATGGTTATCTTCTTTTTTCTTTGTCATATTTCATTCAAACTTATTGGAGTAAGGCATAAGGATCTTCGAGGACATCACATATCCATCGCAGGAACCTGGCACCTTCGGCACCATTAATAACACGATGGTCATAGGTAAGCGAAAGCGGCAGGATCAGCCGTTTTCTGAACTTGTCACCCCGGTACACTTGCTTGTATGATGCACGGGCCACACCGAGAATAGCCACCTGGGGTTTATAGACGATCGGTGTAAAAGCCGTTCCTCCAATGCCACCCAGGTTAGAGATTGTGAAATTCCCTCCCTGCATGTCATCCGGGGATATCTCACTGTCTCGCGCCTCTCTAGCCAATTCAACGGTTTGGATGGATATCTCCTGAAGTGATTTCTTATCAGCATCTTTAACTACCGGCACAATCAGTCCCTTGTCAGTGTCCACTGCAAGCCCAATGTTAACATACTGCTTCATAATCAATCTGTTATCTGATGTGTCCAGGCTGCAATTGAACCGTGGAAATTTCTGTAATGCAAAAGCTGCGATCTTAACGAGGATAGCTGTAATAGTTAATTTTCCTCCTTTTTCAGCATATGCCTCCTTGTGTTTTCTTCTGAACTTCTCAATGGCCGTGATATCCGCTTCATCGAATTGGGTGACCTGTGGAATCTGTTGCCATGATTCGGTCATGGTCCGTGCAGTAATCCTCCGGACTGTATTCATCTTTTCCTTCTCCACATCACCCCACCTGGAAAAATCAGGCAAATCACTTTCTTCTGACATTCGTTTTTCCTTGTCCGCCTTCTCTTCCTTACCGGTTATTTTCTCCTTACCCGGTTTTTGCCCTTCATCTTTACTCCTCTTTTCAGCCGACTTAATGTCATCCATTGTGATCCTGTTCCCACGGCCACTCCCCTTAATTTTTACCAGGTTCACACCAGCCTCACGGGCAGCCCTTCTTACAGCCGGTGATGCAGGAATATCTTCACCTGCAACATTCTCTTCCTCTTCTTCAGCTTCTTCATCTTTTTTCTTTTCCTTCTCTTCGACCCTTTTACCGTCATCGCCAGCTTCATCATCGCCACCAGCTTCATCATCGCCACCAGCTTCATCCTTCTCTCCTCTATCTTCCCCTTCAGCTTCTTCGTCACGATCTTCCTCTTCTGCCTCAGTAACTTCTCTTCCGGATTCCTCTTCTCCTTCAGAATCTTCTCCTTCAGAGTCCTCTGCTTCCACCTCTTCATCATCTCCATCACCTGCCACTTCAATGATCATGATCACCTGGTTTACAGACACCTCTTCACCCTCCTTTACCGTGATCTCCTCTACCGTCCCGTCGTAGGGAGATGGTATATCCGTAGATGCCTTATCTGTTTCGACCTCGATCACAGGTTGATCCTTCTTTACTTTATCTCCTTCAGAAACCAGGATCCCGGCAATCAAACCTGAATCAACATTTTCTGCTATGTCAGGAATTTTAATCTCTTTTTTCATATATAAATCCATTATTATAAATCAGATAATAAACTAAGTCATACCGTTAATCTCTTGCCTCTCAGTACAATCACCTTGTGTCAGCATATTTCCGGATATTCTTTTCCTGGGTCGATATCAAGCTCTTTTACAGCCCTGTTAAGCACCTTTTTTGTAACTATCTTCTGCTCGTATAGCTTGCTAAGTGTTGCATAGACAATATGTTCAGCATTCACTTCGAAATACTCCCGAAGATCTGCTCTGTCTTCACTCATTCCAAATCCATCCGTTCCCAGTGCGGTAAATGATCCAGGAAACCAGGAGGATATGGTCAGTGGAATGGCTTTCAGGTAATCAGAAGCAGCAACAAATACACCCGGTTTGGTTCCCACGGATTCTGCAATAAATGATTTCTGCTGTTTCTTTCCCGCGTTCAACCGGTTATCTCTTTCCACACTTCGGGCATTATCATAAAGCGCCTTATAACTGGTAACGCTCCATACATCTGCATGTATATCGTAATTACTTTTCAATATATCAGCAGCTTTCAGCACTTCGTTCAGGATCGTCCCACTTCCCATAAGGTTCAGATTATTTTTATTATTTCTTGATGATTTGAACTTATACATTCCCCTGATAATACCCTCACGCACGCTTTTTCTTTTAGGGATGGCGGGCATTTTGTACTTCTCATTCATCACGGTAATATAGTAGATCAGGTCCTTGCCCTGTTGGTACATCTGTTCCATTCCGTGCTGAATGATCACGGCCATTTCATAGGCATATGCGGGATCATAGGCCCGAACACAGGGAACTGTCATAGCCAGCATGTGACTGTGGCCATCCTGGTGCTGTAATCCTTCTCCTGAAAGCGTTGTGCGTCCTGATGTACCACCCACCAGGAATCCCCTGGCACGCGCATCCGCCGCAGCCCAAATGAGGTCCCCAACCCGTTGGAATCCAAACATGGAATAGTAGGTAAAAAAAGGTATGCTGAATATTCTGTGGGTTGAATAAGAGGTGCCCGCAGCGATAAATGAAGACATACAACCCGCTTCCGTGATTCCCTCTTCCAGGATCGCGCCATCTTTGGCCTCCTTGTAATACATCAGGCTGTCCTTGTCTACCGGTTCATAAAGCTGACCAGCATGGGAGTAAATTCCCGATTGTCTGAAAAGCGACTCCATTCCAAAGGTCCGGGATTCATCCGGAACAATGGGGACAACCTTGTCGCCAATCTTCTCATCCTTGAGAAATTTCCCCAGCAACCTGACATAGGCCATGGTAGTGGCCACTTCGCGTTTGCCGGAACCTTCAAAGAACTCATCATAGATCTTTTCATCAGGCATCTCAAATTCCGGATCATCCGTATTTCTCACGGGAATAAATCCACCCAGCTCTTTCCGGCGCTTTTTCATGTATTGAATCTCTTCACTCTCCTCTTCCGGTCGAAAGAAGGGCGCTTTAGCCACATCCTCATTGCTGATAGGTACATTGAACCGCTCCTTGAAAATATTCAGTTCCTCCTCATTAAGTTTTTTTTGCTGGTGGGTTATATTTCTACCTTCCCCCGATTCACCAAGACCGTAACCTTTTATGGTTTGTGCCAGGATCACTGTAGGCGCGCCCTTGTGCTTTCTGGCAGCGCTATAGGCATTGTATACCTTCACAGGATCATGTCCTCCACGCTGCAGGTTAGCAATATCTTCATCACTCATATCCTCCACCAGGGCCAGCAGGTCATCATTCTTTCCGAAAAAATGTTTCCGTATATAGGCACCGTCTGATGTTGAATATTTCTGAAGTTCACCGTCCACCAACTCGTTCAGGCGCTTTTTCAAAACTCCTTTTTTATCTTTTTCCAGCAATGGATCCCAGTTGGATCCCCACAACACCTTGATCACATTCCATCCGGCGCCACGGAATGCCATGCTCAACTCCTTAATGATTGAACCATTTCCCCTAACAGGTCCATCAAGACGCTGCAGGTTACAGTTCACCACGAAAACGAGGTTATCCAGGTCTTCACGTGCTGCAAGTGTAAGCGCACCCATCGCTTCCGGTTCATCCATTTCGCCATCGCCCAAAAATGCATACACCTTCTGGTCACCCAGGTCAATCCTACCCCTATCCTGCAGGTATTTATTATACCGCGCCTGGTATATGGCCATGATGGGAGACAGTCCCATCGAAACGGTTGGAAACTGCCAATAGTTTTTCATCAGCCTGGGGTGGGGATATGAAGAGAGCCCTCCACCCTCCGCCAACTCCCGACGGAAATTGTGCATCTCCTTTTCAGTAATTCTTCCTTCAAGGTAGGAGCGTGCATAGATGCCAGGGGATGCATGACCCTGATAATAAACGATATCAGGAAGTGCATCGCCATCCGGACCGCGGAAGAAGTGATTGAATCCCACTTCATACAACGTGGCACTGGATGCGTAGGTAGAAATATGTCCGCCAATTCCATCTTTCCGCTTATTTGCCTGTACCACCATCGCCATGGCGTTCCACCGGACCAGGCTCTTGATGTTTCTTTCCAGCTTTCGGTTACCGGGATAATTCTCCTGTTTCTCTGTGGGAATGCTGTTGACATAAGGCGTTTCCCTGCATAAAAACGGATCAATTCCTGAATCAACCGTTTTTTCAAACTGTATCCTCAACAGCTCCCTGACCCGTTCCTCCCCCTCATGCTTAATGATATAACTGATCGAATCAAGCCACTCCTGGTTCTCCTTTTTCCACATTTTTTGCTTCTCTTCCCTGTTCATCTTTTTATCGTAATTGTTTCCTGATTTATTTCAAATTGCTGGAAAAACTTCACCTCCCGTCACCTCCGTTTCTACCCATATTAGTCCCCAATACCCTGATTTATCCCAATGCTTCTAATTTTCCATAGGGTAGCCTGCCTCTTTCCATTCCTTCTTTCCTCCTTCAAAGTCAAATATATTCGTAAATCCTGCGTCTTGTAACTTTTGCGCTGCTGTCGGACTTGCTGTACATTCAAAGTCTGAACAATACACAACGATCATGTCATCTTTGTCATATTCCTTGCTGGCTTTTGTAACAATCTCCTTCAGGGGAATATTTACAGCGCCCTTAATATGTTCTTTTTTGAACTTTTCAGCTCCCAGCACCTCGATTACAACAACCTCTCCGGCTTCCATCTTTTTTCTCAGTTCTTCTTTCATTATTGTTTTCATATCTGATATATTTTTTCGATTATATTTAAATACTCAATTCTACTTTCTCTGCAGTATACCTGGTCGATCAGGAAAATTCCTCTTCAACAATATTATCTGTAGATATTTCCAGATCTGCCAGGTGACCTTTCACCATCTTCATCATCGGTGGCGGTCCGCACAGGTAGATCTTCGAATGACTTGCCTTCAGATTATCAACGATCAACTCTCTGGAGATCAGTCCACTCCTGTATCCTTCACCGGATTCATCCGAAAGGATGTTGATCAGGTTATCTCCCAGCATATCTTTCAATTCATCATAAAGAATAATATCTGCGCTGGTCTTGTTTCCGAATATCAGTTTGTTATTATTTAGCTTATTATTCTCCCTAAGCATCCTGAAAATAGATATGAACGGGGTAATCCCTGCACCACCGGCAATAAATACCCCTTCACCACTGTATTTGATGGCTCCGAATACATCACCGAGCAACATTGTATCCCGGGGATTCAGCTTGTGGAGCTCACGTGTCACCCCTTCATGATCGGGATACTCCTTGATAATGAATTCAATATAATCTTCATGGGGAAGATTGGTGAAAGTAAAAGGTCTTCCCTCGTCCCGCCATTCTTCACGATCCAAAAAGATTTCTGTCGCCTGACCGGGCTCAAAATTTAATCCGTCAGGCTTTTCTGTTCTGAAACACTTCACATCATGAGTGACCGGAAATATATCTAAGATTTCTACTTTGTGCTTTTCCATCGTATAAAATTTTAAAATTTTTAGTCAGCGTGTTTTTATCTCTTAAACTCAACCTGCCAATACGACCAGATCAGCCGTACTGTTATCTGCAACGCATATAATTGTCGTTTATACCTGCGGTTTCAACACCGTAAAGGCTTCGGGTCCGATGATTCTGAACATAAAGGATTCTGTAAAGTACAACTTCACCTTATCGCTATCATGTCCATCATAACCGATAGAGATATCCTGACCAATGGAGAGCTCAAAATCTCCTCCACGTTCGCTTACCAGGATCTTTTTTAACTGCTTATCGGAGCTGGTATCCATGCGTTGCTGGTACCAGTCAACAGCTTCAATTTCTTCTTTTAGTGAATTCAGTGCCCGTACAAAGTCTCTTGTCTCTGATGTTAATTCGTTTACAGGTTCGTGGTAATTTGACATAATAATTTTTTTACAGTTTTGCATTCTTCATTTTATGCGGAAATATCATGCCAAACAGTTCAACAGGTCCAGTGTCTTAAAGTTTACCGGGTAGGTCGGAGAATGCTGATTGGTATGGAAATAATCAAAAAAACAACCTCATAAACAGGGATCAAACAACATCATTTAGACAACCGGTTTACACGGTAGTATAATTAGCTGCCTCTAAATCTGTGGTAAAATATCACTAATAGTGTGACAATTTTCCACACTTTAATAACCCGGCCATTCTGCTTCACCGGTTTAAAAAACCAAATAAGCTATAATCAATTATGTATACCTAAACCATGATATAAGGCACATGCCGTACCCCATGTTTATTGCTTACACAAAACGAAATTATCCGCGATCGAATATTTGGTATACATTTTTCATTTAAACAACCAATACAAACTAAAAATTATAGATTTATGAAAATGGTAAAAATTATTGAAGTAATTGGTTCATCCGATAAGGGATTTACCGAAGCAACTGAGAATGCAGTTAAAGAGGCTGCAAAAACTGTAAAGAACATCCAATCGATCTACATCAAGCACATGAATGCAAATGTTGAGAACAACAACATTGTTTCTTATGCCGTCAATGCGAAAATTTCATTCATTGTCGATAAGGATGCTTAATAACCGTTGATCACTTGTGACATCAGGAGACAGGCTGGTGAAAAATAACTATTCCATACGGCATGGTTTTTTCAGGTAAAATCTTAGATTTGCAGCCTGAAAGAAAACGATCTGTGTGGAATAAAGGAACACTATGATTCGATCCAAAATATTACCAGCTATACTCCTGATATCACTTTCACTCTCGCTTCTGCTTGTTTACCAGGGTAATACATCTACTGCTGAACGCCCGATTGAAACGGAGCCGGTAATCGAAAAGGTACTTACTCGGGCCGATACGTTAGTGATGCAGTACGACACGCTGATTACTGGTCTGCTCGACAGTGCTAATACAGTAGGTGCCGCAGTGGTGATCACCCATAACGGCGAGGTGATCTATCAGAAGTGCCATGGGGTAAGAGAGATTGGGAGTGCGGACCCCGTCGATCCTTACACAGTATTCAGACTGGCCTCGGTGTCGAAACCGGTTACCGGGGTTCTTGCGGGAATCCTGGCGTACGACAGCATCATCGGACTGGACGACAAGGTGGTCGATTACATCCCTGATTTCACGTTGAAGGATACGTTTTCCACCCGCGAGCTGACTGTCAGGAACATTCTCAGTCACTCGTCCGGACTGGTACCCCACGCGTACGACAACCTGGTGGAGGCGAAGATCCCCTTCTCCGTGATCCTCGACAGCCTCCGCCACGTGAATATCGCCGGTCCGCCAGGCATGTACTATGGCTACCAGAATGTGGTCTTCAGCCTGTACGACACCATTGCTGCGGTAAAAACAGGCAAAATATTCGAAAATCTACTGCAGGAGAAGATGTTCGATCCTCTCGGAATGAACAATGCATCTGCCGGACTGGAGGCTTTCATACAAAACAGCAACAGGGCCATGCCACACAGACGCACCGGCAACGGCTACCAGGCACTGCCACTGAACGACAGGTACTACAACACCAATCCTGCTGCCGGCATCAATGCCAGTATTTCCGATATGGGCCGCTTCCTGTCAGCAATCACAGCCAACGACTCCTCCCTGCTGCCCCCTGCCATCCCCGATACGGTCCTGTCCCCGCAGATCATCTCGCCACTCAGATGGATCTATCTGCGCCGCTGGACCGGGGTGGAATCAAAATACTATGGCCTCGGCTGGCGGATCATCGGCTACAAAGGCCGGCAGATCGCCTACCACGGCGGCTACATCAGCGGCTACCGGGCCGAAATCGCTGTCTGCCGCGAAGAGGGCCTCGGAATCGCCTTCCTCTCAAACGCTCCTGGAAGGGTCGGTTCGGAGGTGGTGCCTGCACTGCTCGATATGTGGTTCTCTTCGGAACAAGACGCTCCGCTAATAACAGATAAACCCCTGAACGACTGACATCTGCTTCTACCTTTAGTCTTCCAAAACCTGCATTTTATAAACACTACCAATGCAATAAGGAAAGTTGGCACTATTATTGTAATTATTCACTTGGTAAAATAAGCATTTTAACAAAAAAAGCCTTGGATGTAACCTGAACAAAAAATATGCGTAAACAGTGAAGTAATCAACAATCACGTTTAACAAATCATTGTGATATCAACACACATAATTCACATATCTTAAACAAAAATATCTTAACATGTAAATCTAAAATTATGAAAAAAAGATCAATGCTTTTCATTGTTGCAGCAGCAGTTGTTGCATTCTCATCTTGTAAAAAGGACGACGAAAACCTTCCTTTTAACAAATTGAGCGTTGAAGAGAATAAAGCAGTCGTTGAAACTTCTGCGGTTAAAGCTGCACAAACATTTGATGCCATGAAGGACCACGAGGTGGTCGATGCGATGGTAAGCCTGGGCGGTATCCTGGATTCTTTTGATCCTATGTCTGTAAAAAAAGGTGAAAAATCCAAGTTCACGAAAACAGTCAATGCAGTTGGCGGACTGGGTACCGGAGAAACCGGAATCAACGAACTGTTCTCCGTGCTGGCCGATCCGGGCGAATTATCCGATGACCCCGAATCGATCCAGGAGGTCTGGGACGAGCTAGTAGGAACATACACCTGGAACTCCGGCACCGAAAGGTGGGATTATGAAGAAAATGCAGATGCAATCATCTTTCTGTTTCCTTCAACCACCGATGGCACAACCAACAATGCTACCCTCACCATCAGCAATTATGAAGGTGTTGTAATCGCCTCTCCTATCGATGAAGATTACGATGGCGACCTTCCGGTATCGCTGAACCTGGAGGTGGATATCGACGAATCGGTGGTGCTGACCTATACCTTTGCTGTTGAATACAACGACGATGGCATCCCCTCTTCCGTGGCAAGCGATCTGACAATGGAACCTTATAAATTCTCTATCGACGTTACCAATAATGACGAGGAGATCTCGGCAACCTATCAGTTTACAGACGATGGAGACATCGTTCTGAAACTCCATGGTAGTGTGGAAGGTGACTTTACCCAGGAGAACATTGACGAAAATACAATTATTGTTACTGATACATGGGAGTACACCGATTACCAGTGGGACGAAACGACACAACAGTACGAAGAGGTTACTGTCACCGAAACAGATGAATGGGAAGAGGTTGAAATCGGTGGGATCATTCACACCGGTAGGATTAAACTGCAACTCTTCAACATCTCCGTCGGCGGTGTTGGCAACGTCACAGCCATTGCCGACGGCATGGAGGAGATCTATCCCGACGATTACTGGGATGATCCCGATTTCAGTGAAGAAGTCGCTGCGCAAAGTGAAGCCGACCTGCTAAACGAGCACCTGCAGCTATTTGCCATCGATGAAGATACGAGAAAGAAGATCGCCGATGTTGAAGCGTATGTTGTAGAAGATATCAATGACTGGGGTAAGGATTACTATGTCGATTTCAGACTGGTGTTTGGCGACGGTTCACTGGTCGACCTGGAGACCTATTTCGAAGAGGGATTCGAGGATTTTGTTGCCGAGCTGAACGGCATCATCTCCGATCTCAACAACAAGTATGACTGGTACCTGGATGAGATCGAATATTAGGAATTGTGAACCGCATCAAAAATTGATGCTTCACTGAGCCTATAAAAACCTCCCCTGCAGCAATATCTGCAGGGGAGGTTTTTATTGATAACCGTACTGTTGAACGAAATGGAACTGTACATTCCACCAAAATCACTCTACCCGAAAACAAGAGTATTTAGACTATGTCCATAGAGTCGGACTTTATGGACAGACACTATTTAGCGGGCAAAAACCGTATCAATGGTCACCCCATATCCCGACCAGACTCCCAGTCCTTCGCCCTCAACATTCGTCTCCAGGTTGCTCATAGACGATGCAAACGGATTGGCAGCATTCATTACCTCCTCCTGGTAGGAACTCCAGAACCCAAACGAGGCTTCATCCATCGTGCAGAGCTTTACCAGGATGGTATCGCCAGTTTCGAAGTAGTCGTTCCCCTCCGACGCAAGATATGAAGTTGGCGGACGCGACACGGTATAATTCACCTGCCGGCCGCTGAAATACTGGTCGTTGATCGCCATCAGCACCGTCGGTATAAACCGGTCATCCACCCCTTTCCGCTTCGTAAATATCCTGTAATAATTCTTCTCCTCCACAGGATCGGTAAAGAGAAGTTTCACCACTCCCAGACTGTCGCTCTCCTCCAACAACTCAAAATAGGCCGTGTCGATCGCAACTTTGCCCGGTATGATAGTTACAGCCTCAGCGCTCTTCCCTCCATACTCCGCTGTAAGTGTATAACTTTTTCCCGTTTTGCCAATGATGGTGTTCCCCTGGTAATAGAACGGTGGAAAGTAGCTCATGTCCCGCCGAAGAATCAGTACTTCACTGTTCACCCCATCGCTCAGGGTTACCTTGGCGCCCGATAGTACAAGCTCCCGAATGGAGGTCGAATCTATGGAGGTGAAATAGGGGGAGTTTTTAGTGAGGAACACCTTTGCCTGCCGTCCCTGCTCGATCCATCCGTCGACCACGATCAGCTCGTCCGGTGCCTTCAGTCCGGACAAAAGATCGTCATTGCACGACCTTACAGATAAAAGTCCAACCACAAGGCCCGCAATAAAAATAATCACTGTATGTAAAAGCCCTCTACACATATTTTAAAATTCAAATCTCCAGCTCACCGCCGGCACAACCGGAAAAAGTGAAACAACAACCGGCTCCACATCGAGCCGGTACCGCTCCAGGTCGCCCGTGGTCCGAAAATAAAGATAAAATGGGTTCGCCCGGTTGTAAGCGTTGTAAAGCGAAATATCAACCACAGAGACCGTGCCTTTCCGGCTCCCCAGCGTACAGCTGGCCGACAGGTCGAGCCGGTGATAAGCGGGCATCCTGTAGTTGTTTACCTCACCATACTGGTTCAGCAGGTTCCCCTGCACCACATACCTGCCCACCGGCATCGTAAAGGCGTTCCCGCTCACATAAACGAACACTGCGGAAAAGCTCCAGCGATCGTTCAGGTTATACACCCCCGCCAGCGAGAGATCGTGCCGCCTGTCGTGCCGTGCCGGATAAAGCATTCCGTTATTGATCATCTCAAACTGCCGCACCGCTCTTGAGAGTGTATACCCGCCCCACCCTGTCAGTTTTCCGTGCTTCTTCCGCACAAACAGCTCCAGACCGTAAGCGTGGCCATCCCCCGATACTATATTCTCTTCAAGGGTGAGGTTAAGGCTGCTGGCGAGCACTCCACGTAAAAACTCAACCTGGTTGCGGGACCGCTTGTAGTAAGCTTCCGCCGAGTATTCGAACCGGTTGTCTGTGCTGCTGCGAAAGTAGCCGAAGCTGAGCTGATCGCCTGTTTGCGGCCGGATCGTGCGCGAACTGGGGAGCCAGATGTCGGTCGGAAGCGAGACCGTTGCAGAGGTGGCCAGATGCACGTATTGCGACAAGCGCATGTAAGAGGCCTTGAGGGAGGTATGGCTGTTGAGGGTATACCTGGCAGAGAGCCTTGGCTCGGGATGGTGATAAAAGGCCAGGCTCTCCCCTTCCGGGTAAACGATCGAGTCGCGCAGAAGCGACGTTTCATCGTAGAGATACTCTGTATAGGGTCCCACCTGACTAAAAAAAGTATAACGCAGTCCGGCCGACACCGCCAGCCGGTCGCCCAGGTTGAATTCATCCTCGACGAAGAGTCCGCCTTCCCAGGCAAAGAGTTGACCATAATTCAGGAAGTTAAGGGAAAGCCCTCCGACGTCGACATCGATCTCGTTCGGCGTGTAGGTGTGACGGGCAATCGCATAACCGGCAGAAAACTTGTGGTTCCCCGGGAAGTAGTCGAGCCTTGACTGAATGGAATAATCGGTAACGGACGACAACAGACTGAAGATAAACTCCGACTGCGATCCTGTGAGGTCGAAATGGTAGCCGGTATGGGAGAGCGTGGTGTTCAATAGCATCTCGTCTGAAAAGCGATGGGTCCAACTGGCGCTAACAATCCTGTTCCCCCAGTCCATCGCTGTCTCGGCCACCCGGGCATTCCGGCTGATCGCATAATTATCTTCCCCCACCAGGGCAGTAAGCGTGAAATAGTCGCGGTTGCCCAGCCTGTAGGATATGCCGCCATTCAGGTCATAGAACCGGTAGGAGCTTTCCCTCAGGAATGGATTGCTTTCGGGTATCAGCTGATTGATCAGCGGTTTCACAAGCAGGTCGATCGTAGCACCCCTCGCCGAAACAAAAAAGCTTCCCCGGTCGGCGGCGAACGACCTGTTGAGCGTGACCCGCGAGGCAACCACCCCTATCTGTCCGCGTATACGCAGCGAATCAGACCTGCCGCGATCGGGATCGACCTGTATCACCGAGGAGAGGCGTCCGCCGAAACGGGCCGGAATACCTGATTTGAGCAGACTCACACCGGAGATGATATCGGGATTGAACACGGAGACGAAGCCGAGCAGGTGACCCGGATTATAGACCGTTGCCCCGTCGAACAGCACCAGGTTCTGATCAACACCCCCGCCCCGCACAAAAAAGCCGATCCCCCCTTCCCCTCCCGACTGCACACCAGGGGTGAGCTGCAGGAACCGCACCGGATCGGCCTCGCCGAGCAGCCGTGGCAGGGCGTTGATCTCCTGCCGCGTAAGCCTCACATCACCCATCCGCACATCACCGGTAAAATCATTCCTGCCGTCGGCCACTACCTTCACCTCATCGTAGGCAACCGGTTCGGGAATAAGTGTGATATCAATCTTTGCCTCACCCTTCACATCAATCAGGGTGTCAACATGGCTGAATCCAATATAAGAGATCCTGATATGTGCTTCAGACGCTGTGACCCTAAGCCCGAAATAGCCAGAAGGATCTGTTGTTGTCCCCCGGCCTGTGAACAGATCAATTACAGAAGCGCCCTCCAATGGAATCTCATCCTGTCCGTTATATACATGCCCGGTAAGATAACCACCTTGCTGCGCCATTAGGACAGATTCGAAAAGTATTAACAATAGAGAAAAGGTCAAAAAACAGCGACTGAAATATGCAAATCTTTTTTTCAAGGGCTCGAAACTATCATTCAGAATCGACCACAAGATAAGGAATTGTAAAATAAAACGAAGACCCTTCATTCTCTATACTATCAACCCAGATCCTACCACCCAGCATCTCAACGAAAGCTTTTGAAATGGAGAGACCGGGTTCGGCTTCAATTTTCTATATATCTACAATATCATTAATTAGTGACAGAAAGAAAACTAAGCTATTTTCAGTCTTTGATAAGAAAGCGTCAAATACAAGTACCGCGTGCCGCCAATAGCTTTAGCGGTGGCGCAAGTTTTTGAAGCTAAGGAGTTTACTGTTCGTAAATGACTGCTTCAAAAACGAGAATAACGCAGTAGTTGACGTTTTCTTGCAAAGACTAATTAGTAATAAGGGAGGCAGGGTCAACCCCCTGACCCTTCCAAGGCCTGGTCAATTTCTAATGAGATATTATTGATATTGAAAGGCTTTTTGAAGTATCTCCTGATCAAACCAACGTCGAGCGCCTTCTGAATCTCCTCCGTAATCTCGAAACCTGTAAGGATATAGAATTCAATTTCCGGTGCAACTTCCTTTGCCCTTCTGATAAATTCGATCCCGTTCATGCGGGGCATTTTCATATCGCTGATTACAATCTTTAACTGATTGTCCTGCTGAAGGATCTCCAGACCGGCAAATCCGTCCTCCGCGGTAACTATGGTATATTTTTTTTCCAGCAATGCCTTGAAAAGCAACAGATTGGTTCTCTCATCATCTACATAAAGTACATTCGCTTCAGTCATGGTTCAAATTTACAATGGGTAATACAACAATAACTGTTGCACCCTGTTTTTGTTCAGAACTGAAACTGATCTCACCATGGTGGGCCCGGATGATATTGTGAACGATCGCCAATCCCAATCCCGTGCCCTCGCCTGGATTCCGGGTAGTAAAGAATGGGTCGGTAACCCTTAAAATGTTCTCCTCACTGATACCACGACCTGTGTCGTTAATACTAACCTGAACTGTATCACCCTTCACTTCCAGTGAGATGGCAATCGTCCCATCCCCCTCTATTGCCTGAACGGCATTCAGCAATATATTCAAAAATGCCTGGTGGAGCTGTCCGGTATTCCCCTGTACATTGGCTGATCCCTGGTAATCTTTCGTAATCGTGATCCTGTCTATGAGCTGATAATGGATTATGCTCAGGCAGTTATCAATGACAGTCTGCAGGTCACAGTTCTCATCGGGAAGCTCATCCTTCCGGCTTAACTGGTTGAGTCCCGTAACAATAGAATTCACCCGGTCAATTCCGTTCCTGATGCTTTCCAGGAAGAGCTGTGTTTTATTGGCATCCCACTCCTCCTGCTGCAAACTACTCTCTAATCCGGTTAACCCACCGAGAATAAAGTTCAAAGGATTATTGATCTCATGCGCCACGCCCGATGTAAGCACCCCGAGTGATGCCATTTTCTCTGTTTGGATCAGTTGTGTCTGGGCAGACTGCAGGTGATCCATTGCCTCCTTCAGTTCAGCATTTTGCTTGTTAATGATCTCATTTTTAGTTTTCAACTCCTCATTCGTGCCCCTCAACTCTTCGATGGCAGCATCAAGCTCCTTCGTCTTCTCCCGGACCAGCATTTCCAGGTTGTCCTTGTGATTCTCCAACTCCTGCTCCGTGTTCCGCAAATTTTTCAAATGCCGCTTCAGGAAAAGAAAAAACAAAAGAGCCGTAATAATCACATAGAACAGACCTTTGAAGGTTTGCATCCTGGTTATTTCCCAATCCGCTTCAGCCGCGAACAATTGAAGTATTTGATCAGAGAACAGGATCCAGAGTCCGCCCACCGCCAGGTATGCCAGAACGATCCTGTATTCAAAACTGAATTTTCCCATAGCTTAGGTGTTAAACCGGTTCAAATACCCACTTCCATTGACTCAACAATAAAAGTAGTCTTTTTTTTTTCAAATCGAACAAGTTAAACCACTAAACCCATGATTATCTGTAGTTAATTAAGCTGGATAGAACCAATTAACCGGCCTGCGGATTACCCACCTTCCCCATGAACATGATGGCACCGGTGGAGTTCTCTTTGATGATATAGAGAAACGGCCGGTTGAACCTGATGGTCTCCGGTATCTGTATGGAAGTCTCCCGCAGCTCCACAATGGTGGCCGCTGCAGCCTCGGTGCCCTCCTCGCTTACATCGATAAAGGTCTGGTGGATTACGCGTGAAATAAACAGGTCAGTTTCTTCGGTAATCCTGGAGAAATCGGCACCCCCGCCAAACGCCACTCCCAGTCCGAGGTTACTCAGGTGATCATTCATCAGGATTTTGAATTCATACTTGAACTTCGGCAGTTCAACCTGCACCTCCTGCGGTGATGAGAAGGTACTGCGGGCCTTCCATGTTTCCATGTCAAGCATCGCGATCAGCTCGCTCAATGTACTCCCCTCCGCCGGCAATAGGGCCACCATGCTGAACGCGCTGTCGCCGTAAGGAAGTTCAACGGCACTGTAACCGGAATGCGAGGTGTAGTAGAAATCTCCTTTCAGCTTCATGAAATCGGCCTGCGAGGTGGTTTCATCCTCCTTGTAAAAAGTGCCGCTATAGGTATCGTCCTTGTCGAACTCATACTTCCAGGTGGCATTGAAATAGATGGCGTTGACCAGGTACATGTAAACGTCCGGCGGAATAAAATCGAGCATATCCTGGATCTTGTCATTGGTCTTGCCGGCGATCCAGTCGTTGATGATATCGACAGATTTCGGATCGGAAAAGTCGAGCTCCCGTATGGCGGCATCAAAATACTCCTGGTTGGTGGTGATGAACTCCTCCAGCACGTTGGCGCCCAGGCGGTACCAGATGCTGTTGGCGATGGAAAACTCCACATCATCGTCGAGGTGGACCAGTTGCCCCATGAGGTCTTTATAGGTCTCATTTACCTCCTGGTTGGTAAGCTCCCCGAAATGAAGAACCTCCTTAAACGCCTCCAGCGTGGAATCAGCCGCCCCATTATAGGTCATGCCAAGTGCATAGGAGACGCTCAGGGGAGAGATCATAATATTCTCCTCGGTGCTCAGCGAACAGGTTTGATGAAAAAGATCAAAGGCGAACTGCTCACCGGCATCGATGATCTCGGCCGCCTTTTTGTTCATCTCGATCGGTTTGGGCGGATTGTCACCCGGATCAAAAATATCGCATGAGGTCACCAGGAAGGGAAAAAGGATGACCATGGGAAGAACAAATGTTTTCAGGAAGAGGTAGGCTGTAAATCTTATCCCGTTCGCTGGTATAGAAGCAATGTTTGTTTGCATAATGCTTATTATTTTTTAATATTTATCTTTTAGAACTTTTCAAGGCTAAATCACAATTACTGGTAACAAGATAATACCAAGTAAATACAGGAATTAATAACACTCCTTTCAAGTATACGATGCATAAAATCGCGAATATGTTGCGTTGTATGTAGATTATTTTAAAAAAGTTCAGTGGAGGATCCAATATGTATATACAAAAAGGCTAAATTAGACGCAGTAAAAAAAAACGAATCTCATTAAATCATTTCAATCATGTTAAGAAATATCATTCTTCTTGCAGTTGCTCTGCTTTGTTCAGAAGCAGCAGCGCAAACCTGGTTGCCCTCATACTTCAGTAACCATATGGTGCTCCAGCAAAACGAAGAGGTCTCTATCTGGGGAAAAGATGATCCACGTACCAAAGTAACCGTCACCGGAAGCTGGGGTGCCGAAGCCTCCGTGCAGTCCGATAAAAACGGGAAGTGGAAGGTGAGGCTGCAGACGCTTGCTGCCGGAGGTCCATATACACTTACAGTAAAAGGTTCAGAAGAGATTGTATTGAACGACATCCTGTTCGGTGAGGTTTGGTTCTGCTCCGGTCAATCAAACATGCAGATGTCAATGAAAGGATATAACAATCAGCCAATAAATGGTAGCAACGAGCAGATTCTCCGTTCGAAAAATGATAAGATCAGGATGTTTTCCGTGACGAGAGAAGCCAGTATGGAACCACTTGACGATGTTACAGGCGAATGGCAAAAAGCAGCGCCTGCAACGACCGGCAACTTCAGTGCAGTGGCCTATTTTTTCGGCAAACAGATCCATGAAGTCACCGGAATGCCGGTCGGACTGATCCATTCATCCTGGGGTGGATCCAGGGCAGAGGCATGGATGGATCCCGAAGCGCTTTCTGCTTTTCCTGAGATCAGCTTGCCGGAACAGATGCCCGAAAACAGGCCTAATCACACACCAACACTACTCTACAATGCCATGCTTCATCCCTTTATCGGCTACACCATGAAGGGGGCCATCTGGTACCAGGGAGAATCCAACCGGGAGCAAGCCTCACAATACGAAACCTTGTTCCCTGCTATGATCCAATCATGGAGAGGACATTGGGAGCAGGGCAACTTCCCCTTTTACTTTGTTCAGATCGCTTCTTACAGGTATGACGGAGCTGAGGAGGTGAGCTCAGCCTTCCTGAGAGAGGCACAACTCAACTCCATGCTGAACACAGAAAACAGCGGTATGGCCGTTACGATGGATATCGGCGAATGCGACTGCATCCATCCTGCCGAGAAAAACCTCGTAGGAAAACGGCTGGCCTACTGGGCACTGGCAAACGACTACAAGATTGAGGGGATCATGGCCAACGGACCGGTCTATAAACAGATGGAAATAACCGACAATGGTGAGGTAAAAATCACTTTCGACCATCTCGACAACGGACTCTCATTCTTTGGCAATGCGCCTGAAGGATTTGAGGTTGCAGGCGATGACAAGGTATTTCATCCGGCCCAGGCGAAGATCAATGGCGACCGTACACTCTCTGTCTGGTCAGAAAATGTTCCGGCTCCCGTAGCGGTCCGGTACGCCTTTAAAAACTGCAGCGAAGGAACGCTCTACAACACGGCAGGATTACCGGCCTCGTCGTTCCGGACGGACGACTGGGAACAATAGCCTCATCTACATATTGCTGCCTGGAAATATTGGAGCATATCCTATGGAAATCTTCTGCAAACAACTATCTGCATTTCAATTGCTCCATAAGACAACCTTCAGCCAATTTATACGTTATAGTAGTAAGTTCACAACGCTGTATAAAAGCAATATAGGACTTACCTGCAAACAAGCCGCCGGTAAGTACCTGATGCTTCAGACAGGTTATGGACATTATTTACATAAATAATTAAATCATGAAATATCCAGTTCAAACAAACATCCTGAAAACTCATAGAAGGCAGAAAACCCAAAGAAGACTGAATAATCGGATCAGCCTTCTTTTTGCCACAGCCCTGCTGCTTATAACCACCGTTACACTGGCACAAAATCCGCTGGCCGACAAGCAGCAGATCGGACTGTTTAAAAACTCAAAAACATGCGTGGTACTGGAAGATGGAACCATTTCATACAATATTTTTATTAAAGATGCTGTAGAAAAACATTGGAATACAACTGACTATGAATTTATTGATAAAAAGGAGTTTGAAAAGAGAAGATTCAGTTCAAAATACTCCTTTCTCCTGTTACTGAAGGGAGAAGATGACAAGGACCCAAGAGGCGTAAGCTATGACTACCTCAGTCTCGTGCTGGGCAGCGGAACGCCTGAGATATCAGATATGCCGGAGTTTGTTAGCATCCCCCTGGCCTATTCCGACGACAAAAATGCTGAGTACGGATATGCCATACCAGCCATCGTGAAATTTATTCAAAGACAAGTTCGTGTTCTGGATAACAAACGTTTTTTTATCTCCCTCTTCGATCTTAAATACCATAACTTTTCTAAGAATTTTCGCGACAAAGCACTGTTGCTCAGCGAAGAGCATATGGCAGAAGAGGTCGGTACAATATATAAAATTAAAGCAGTTTACCCCAACTACGTCGAATTGCTCACAATCCAAACCCTGGAGGAAAAGCTGGCTCAAAATCCCGAGAATACGCTCTTCCTGCATCATGTAGGTCCGGGCGGACTGACAGCTGCCGGCAAATGTTTCGAGATGATCTTTGATGTCGAAGGCACCCTCTATTACTACAACCACCGGCAAATAACCAATGCGAGCGAAGATGGGTTTAATGAAAAGGACCTGAAGCGCATCAGGTAAAAGCAGCTTCAGAATAGGTCAGCAAGAGCAAAAATAGTATTCTAAATCAACTATTAGAGATCCATGTCAGTAAAAAAAATCATACGTTCCGGACATATCGGCGTACTCACCTCAGGCGGTGATACACCCGGCCTGAACGCAGCGATCCGGGGGATCGGAAAAACAGCGGCCCACCTGGGCGGCTTACAGGTAATCGGATTTAAGGACGGATTCCGGGGACTGATGGAAAACCGTTCCGTGCGGCTCGACAATGGGATGCTCTCAGGAATCCTCACCCTCGGGGGAACGATCCTCGGTACCAGCCGCGACAAACCCCACAAGATGCCGATGGGCGGAAAAAAGGTCGACATGACCGATGTGATTGTCGAAAACTACTACAAGAACCACCTCGATGCCCTGGTCTGTCTCGGTGGTGGCGGAACGATCAAGAACGCTTACCGCCTCTCACAGCAGGGACTCAATATCATTACCCTGCCCAAGACGATCGACAATGACATTGTTGGCACCGATGTGACCTTCGGCTTCGACACGGCACTCGGCATCGCCGTCGACGCGATCGACCGCCTGCACAGCACCGCCTCGAGCCACCACCGCATCATCTTCGTGGAGATTATGGGTCACCGCGTCGGCTGGCTCGCCCTGGGTGCGGGACTCGCGGGTGGCGCCGACGCAATTCTGCTGCCCGAGATCCCTTACACAACCGATAAACTGGCCGAAAGCATCCTCGAACGGGTGAGCCGTGGTAAGCGGTTCAGCATCGTTGCGGTGGCCGAAGGGGCGATCACCCGTGATGGGGCCAACAAAATTAAGGCGCTGGAGAAAAAGCTGGAGGCTGCTGATGATGAAAAGCGCTCCGAACTGAAAAAGCAACTGAAGGAGCTTGACCAACAGTATAGGGGCTCCACCATGCAGATGGCGCAGGAGTTGGAGAAGATCACCGGACTCGAGTCGCGCGTCACCATCCTTGGTCACCTTCAACGCGGGGGAACGCCTTCGGCCGCCGACAGATTGCTGGCCACCAGGCTGGGCACGAGCGCAATCGATTATATAAAAAATGAACGGTTCGGGATCATGGTAGCGGCAAAGGGCGACCAGACCGAAGCGGTGTCAATGCAGGATGTGGCCGGAAAGATCAACTACGTGCCGTCCGACCACCCGTGGATAGTCAGTGCGAGGAACGTGGGAACCAGTTTCGGGGATTAAAATACCTTTCACGCTCGCGCAATAGCTATTTGCGAACACGGTCAGCGAAGCAAAAATCCGTTAATTTTGACTGTGCCTGATAAGAAAACAACGTAGATTCCTCGAATCAATCAATCATCTGCTGTATGCCTTTTAAGATCCTCGCGACATCCGACATCCACCTGGGAAAGAGCTCCACGGGAGTGCGCGGCGATATCAACGAAACCGCCTCCCGGCATACCTGGAAGCGTATTGTCGATCTCGCCATTGCAAGTCAGGTCGACATACTCGCCCTTGCCGGGGATCTCATCGACCGGGACGACCGCTATTTTGAAGCGATTGGTCAGCTGCAAACGGGCTTCTCCAGGTTGGAGGAGGCAGGGATCGAGGTGATCATGATCGCTGGGAACCACGATTTCGATGTTACCACGGAGATCATGGCGGGCGACCGCTTCAGCAATGTTACCCTGCTGGGTGCCAATGGGGCCTGGGAGGTGATCAGACGACAAAAAGAGAACCATACCGTGCAGTTCGCCGGCTGGTCGTTTCCGAGTCAGCACTACATCCAAAACCCCTCCAAAGATTTCAACCTGTCGGGCATCGACTCCCGCTATCCTGCCATCGGACTCCTCCATGCCGATGTGGGCAACAGTGAGAGCAGGTATGCACCGGTCGACCTGGCCAGCCTGACCGCTCTGCCCCTGAATGCCTGGATCCTCGGTCACGTGCACAAACCGGAGCTCCTCCACCGCGATCCGCTCGTGCTCTACCCCGGCTCGCCCCACGCCCTCAGCGCCAAGGAGCAGGGTCCGCACGGTCCGGTGATGCTCACTGTTTCAGAGGCGGGCGACATAGCGATCACCCCCTACCCCCTCTCGCCGATCCGCTATGGATCAATAAAGATCGATGTTACCGGGGCTAACAGCGAGGCGGAGATCAGGAGCGGGGTAACTACTGCGATCCACGGGCGTACTGCTGAATTGAAAAACGAGCTGGAGACGGTCAGCTACATGGTCTGGGATGTTATCCTCACCGGCAAACACCCGAAAATCAGGGAGGTAGAAGGATGGCTCGCAAAAATCACCGAAACGGACACCGGCGAGGAGGGGCGGACCCGCGTGCAGGTGAGGAAAATACATAATGAGATACAGCCGGCTGTCACCAATCTGCGGGAGCTGGCGGAGGAGCCCTCCCCCGCCGGCCGACTCGCAGAGACGATTTTAGCCCTGGAGGAGGATAGGACAACGCCATTTCTGGAGGAGATGATCGCCAGGTGGAAGAAGGTGGCACAGAACACCGGCAGCGCCTTTCCCTACCAGCCCCTGCTGAGCGCTACGCCGGCGACGGTGGAAAAAGGCGATCAGCAGGCCAAAGAGATGATTTTGCACGAATGCAACCGGCTGCTCAGCGAGCTGCTGGCACAACAGGAGAAATAACTGAAAAAACAACTGTAACCAGAACTGAAGCAATAACAGTAGTAATAAATTAAGCAACAACTAAAGCAATAGCTGAACAATAAATGAAATATTAACAGAAGTAATAGCTTAAACAACAGTGAAATTAACAACTGAAGCATAGCTAAATAATAACTGAAGCAAAAACAGAAGTAACAGCTTAAATAAAAATTGAGCAATACCTAAAATAACTACCGGACCAATAACTATAAGAACAACTGCAACTATGGCTGCACCTTTTATTTTAAAATATCTGTCGATCAGTAAGATGCCCGGTTTTGACCGGGGGATGCGGGCGTACAGGGATTTTGCAGCCAACATCAATATCATTGCCGGTCCGAACGCATCGGGAAAAAGCTCCACAGCGCGAATCATCCAACAGGTGATCTGGCGCGACAATACCGCCGGGATCATCGCGGAGTCGGCTGCCGAGATCGATGGAAAACGGTGGGATTTCAGGATCAATTCACACTCCGTGCAGGTGCAGCAGGAGGGCATCGATGCGCAGCTGAAGGGACTGCCGGCGAGGGAGAGCGGCGGACGGTACGAGCTGGCGCTGCACAAGCTGGTGCTGGAGCGTGACGAGGAGATCGCCCGGGAGATCGCGCGACTGGCAAGTGGCGGCTACAACCTCGAGAAGGCGGAGGAGCAGCTGGGCTATTCGGCCAGGGTCCCCGACCGCAGGCTGGCACAGTTTTCTGCGTACGAATCTGCGCGCAGGCAACACAGGGAGATTGAGCAACAGCAGAAGCGCCTGAAGGAGGATGAGCAGCGGCTTCAGCAGCTGAAGCTTCAGCGGGAACGATCAGCGAAGGCGGAAAAGCTCTTGCACCTCTTCGAAAAGGTGATCGCATACAAAACGGCTGTGCTGAAAATGAGTCAGTCCGAAACAGCCCTCCAGCAGTTCCCCGAAGTCCTCGCCCAGGCCACCGGACAGGAGGCTTCGAATGTAAAGGATTGGGAAGCAGCTGTCGCGAAGAAAGAACAGGGCGTTGCCATCGAAAAGAGCGGTTGGGAAAAGTCGGCTGAAAAATTGAAAGCGCTGCGCATACCGGCCGAGGGCCTGACCAACGAGCTTTTACTGGAGATGGAGGAGCGGGTAGGTCGGCTCGGCGAGCTGGAACGGGAGATCGCAACGACAGAGGCGGAGCTTGCGAAATCGATGGCGAACGAGCAAACAGCGGCAGCGGGCATCGGAGCCGACGCCGATCCGGAACAGTGGAACGGGATCGACCTGGAGGGGATCGGCAAGCTGGACCAGTTCCTTTTAAAGGCGCATAAGATCATCGGTGAAAAACAGTACTGCGAGAGCTGGATCAGGGAGCTCGAAGGGGAGTTGACTGATGGGTTGCCCGAACCGGAAAAACTAAGAGCGGGTATTGGAATGCTGAATGCCTGGCTGAACTGGCGACCCTATGGTAGCCGGGGAATAGATGGTGGCAGGGAGGCAGGAATGGGAACTGGAAGAGGTTCCGGCGAAAGTTCCTCAGAGATTTCCGGTAATAGCTCCAGTTCTGGTACCGAAATAGGTTCCGATAAAGAGACTGGTCGGGGAATTGGAATGGATTCCGACAGGAGATCCGGCAAGAATTTCAGCGAAGATTCCGACATGGGTTTCGGCAAGGGAACTGGTAAGGGAACTGCCAGGGGTGCCGGCGGCAATGCAGTCAGCTGGTATATTCCGATTATCGCGGCAGCAGGAGCGCTTACCGCAGCAGCAACGCTCTGGGTCGACTGGCCGGGGTTGGTTATTGGTCTGACAGTGATCGCGGGACTCACCATTGCAGCATATCTTAAAAAAAGTGGTGTGGTCGACGAAAGTATTGCCGAAAGGGAGCTGCGCCGGCGTGATTATGAAAAAACAGGACTGCCGGAGCCGGAGCGGTGGGAAGATACATCGGTCGAGGCAACAATCGGACAGCTGCAGGATAACCTTCAAAAAGCACTCTGGCAGTCGGAGATAGAGATGAAGATCGGTCAGTTTAAAAAAACGCTCGAAGGACTTCAACCCGGACTGCAGCAGCTGGAAAGGGAGCGGAATGAGTTGCTCGAAAAACTAAAGGCGGTGCCGGAGGTGAGGGAGGCTGATCTGAAAGACAACACGCAACTTTACTGGTTTGTGGTGCATGTGCAGGAGTGGCAGCAGCACCGGAAAAACAGCGATGCATTGAGGGCCACCGCAGAGAAGCTGAGAGAAGCGTTCAGCAATGAACTGACGGCGCTGAATGCACTGTTTGGGAAGGCGGAAGCCGGGGAAGCGGCTGACAAAACCACGGCGAAAACGATTTATGACCGGCTGAGGGAGGAGGAGGAGATCAGGCGGAACGCGGTGAGAGAGATCGCCGGGCACAAGGAGAAGCTGGAGGAGCTGGAAAAGGAGCTGGAGGAGTTGGAGTCCGCAATCGCGAAAACATACAGCTCGCTGGAGATGGAGCTGGGCGACAAAAGGGCGCTGGATCAGCTGATGGAGCAGGTCGGTCCCTACAACGCCGCGAAGGAAGAGTTGCGCTCAGCCAGGCAACGGCTGCATGACAGAAAGGGCGAGATGACTGAGCATTCGATGTACGGGGGGCATGCGGCTGAAATTGAAACCATGACCATCGACAAGGCGGAGGGTGAGAAGATGAAATATGAGGCGGAGGCCGGCACATGGAAGCCCACGACCGAGCAGATCGCTAAGATTGAGGCGGGGATCGGAACGGTGAGAAGCGGTTCGAGCCTGGAAAAGGCGCTGGCGGAGGAGGAGAATGCACTGGCGGAACTGGCGGAGGCGTTTGAGAAGAACCTGGCTGCGCAGACAGGGAAGCTGCTGACAGATGGGTTGCGGGCCGACTCGTACGGTAACAATCCGTCGGAGGTGTACAACCGCGCCAATGAGCTCTTTGGGAAGATCACCGCGGGGAGGTACGGACTTCGCATTGATGACAGGCAAAACGGGGGATTCAGGGCGTACGACAATGCACAAAATATTGGGAAGGAGCTGGAGGAGCTCTCCACCGGAACAAGGATACAGTTGCTGCTGTCGGTGCGGCTCGCATATATCGAACAACAGGAAGAGAACGTAAAGCTGCCGGTGCTGGCCGATGAGCTGCTGGCCAACTGCGACGATATCAGGGCGGCGGCGATCATAGAGGCGCTGATTGAGATCAGCAAGGAGGGCCGACAGGTGTTCTATTTCACCGCGCAGACCGATGAGGTGGCCAAATGGCGCTACTTCCTGGAGCGGGAAAAGCAGGTGGAGCATAAGATCTTTGAACTTACCGGCGATGCGGAGGAGCCGATGGGGTATAACGATCCGATAAGTTATAGCGAATCAGGCAACGACGAAGCAATGAAATTTTTTCAGGAGGTTGCCGAACCGGGCAACATGACACATGAGGCATACGGCAAGGCAGTCGGTGTGGTTCCGTTCGATCCGGTAACAGAGGAGACGGAGCAGATCCACCTCTGGTATATCCTGGAGGATACAGAAGTGCTTTACGAATGCCTGCGCCGGAACATCAGGAGCTGGGGACAGCTCAGGAGTTTCATGGAGCTTGGGGGAAGCGTTCCGGGACTCTCGGAGGCGCATTTCAATCAGTTAGAGGCACAGGTAAGGCTGCTTCAATCGTTTATCACCCTCCACCGCCAGGGCCGGTCACGCCCGATCGACATCGTCGTACTGGAAAACTCGGGTGCGGTATCCCCTGCCTTCACCGATGCGGTGAACAGCTTGCTGAAGCGCCTCCGCAACGATCCGGCGGCACTGATTGAAGCACTCAGGAACAAAGAGGTAGCAGGGTTCAGGGAGAACAAGATCAACGATCTGGAGGAGTACCTCACTGCTGAAGGCTATATCAGCCGGCAGGAGAAACTCGACCCGGACGGGATTGTCCGACGGCTGCATGCCACGTTCCCTGAAATGGAAAAAGACAGCAGCGCTGTTGAAAGGATGACTAACAGAGTTACTTAAACATCTGATCCCGAATTCTATGCGATCCGGCTCATTGCTTTACCCCAAAATAATATCTGCATCTATTCCCAGCTCTGAACGGAGCCGGCGCGCCACTTTAAGTGTGGGTTCGCTTTTTCCGCTTAAATATTCGCTGACACGGGAGGGACTGACATTCAACATGGCGGCAAGTCTTTTTTGAGATATTCCCAGCTCAGCCATCCGCAACCGAATGATCTCGGTAAGGGTTGGCCTGGATATGGGGTGGTACGCTTCTTCATATTCTGCCACCAAATCGGATAACAGATCCAGTTCAATATAACATCTATCATCCCTGGGTGTATCATTTCCCACTACCTGCAAAAGCTCTTCAATACGCAGGACAGTAAAATCATATTGTATTTTTGTTTTAATTCGTGCCATTTTTCCCGGACCTATATGTTTTTACAATCTGTTTTTTCATAACTGGCATGCGTTCCAATAAACCTGATATATACTTTTTGCGAAGAAAATATAATGATAGCAACCAGCCTGTAATTATTTCCCTTTATGTTGAAAACAAAACGATTATTGCCCACATAATCAGCACTGTTGAAACTTCCCTTAATATCTGATAAATTTCGCCATTCCGCCTTTGTTGTTTTAAAATACCACTCTTCTAATGCAGTTTTGGAATCTTTGTGGTTCTCAATAAATGCTTGTATTCTTTTAAAAGTAACAATTCGCATGAAGTGATGATAAATATATTCCAAATATACGAATATAATTCTAAATAACGAAATAATATAATGTCATCTTTATTTCAAATAAACAGAATCATCTATTTCTGGAATTGGCCCATCAACAAAAGTTTTCTCAGATAAATCTATCTGATATAACACAACAACACCATGCAATCTCAGCAGACTACCACGACAGGGCTAGCATAGATACTACTTTTAATGAATATCTGCAATATGGCTATTATCCCTTTTTTAAAGAGGGAATTGATCTGTATGGTCAAAAACTTATGGAGACTACCAACCTGGTTCTTGATGTCGTTATCGCCCCTTTTGAAGACCTTTCCTATGCTACTGTCCGTAACATGAAAAAACTACTATATATCATCAGTCAATCCGCACCTTTCACACCCAATATTACTAAAATCTCAGAACGTTTAAATGCACCACGCAATTCCATTCTAAAAATACTTGATCTTTTGGCTCATGCCCGGATTATCTCGTTGCTGAAACGCGAAACAAAAGGGATGAGCTATCTCCAAAAACCAGAAATCATCCCTGTCTTCTGTTATGATAATGTTACAACCGGCATCAAATGCAGCATAGTACTCAAGACCATCTTCAAAATCGCTGATCTTTGGATTGGAAATGGTTTGCAGCACCCCCGATTCAAGATTTGAAGCTACTTTCAAACAATCTCATTGTTCCAAAGCGACTTTAAGAATTGCATTGCCGGAATTATTATCCGCTGATTTCTATTTACCGGCTGGGATCACACAACGGAAACCGGTATGCTCCAGGCCGGTATCCCAGCTGGTTTTCATCCTAGCGGCATTCCTGAAACCTGAGCAATACTGATCGGAGCAGAGGAACGATCCCCCGCGAACCACCCTCTTTTCTACGTAGGGTTCCATGGGATCGTAGGGCTCATCTGGACCCTGCGGATCTATCGCGGTTCCCTGTTTCGACAGTTCAGCATAATAATCGGGCCGGTACCAATCGCTGCACCACTCCCATATATTACCTGCCATATCATATAAGCCATAACCATTGGGCGGATAGCTCATTACGGGTGCCACCCTGGGAAAATTGTCCTCTCCGGTATTTTCATTTGGAAAGTTCCCCTGCCAGGAATTGGCCTTGAGTGCCCCCTCGTTAATCGGCTGGTTACCCCAACTGTAAACGGACCGTTCCAGTCCGCCGCGTGACGCAAACTCCCACTCCGCTTCTGTGGGCAGCCTTTTCCCGGCCCACGCTGCATAGGCTGCTGCATCTTCCCACGACACATGCACCACCGGTTCATCCGGCGATCCCCCGGTACTGCTACCAGGACCGTGGGGATGCCGCCAGCTGGCGCCGGGAACCCATTTCCACCAGGCAGCGACATTATTGAACGGAACGGGGTGATCGGGTGGCACAAAGACGAGGGAGGCGGCAGTAAGAAACTCCTCATCGGGTCGCGGTGTTCCGGGTGGAAGTTGTTTCCTGATCTCCTCCCAGTCTGGCTTGCGTTCAGCAGTAGTAACATACCCTGTCGCTTCCACAAATTCACCGAACTGTGCATTGGTTACCTCGTGTCGGTCCATATAGAACGGCGAGACCTGCACTTTATGCAGCGGAAATTCGTCGGTTTGTCCCCAGACAGAATCACCCCCCATGACAAATATACCGCCGGGGATGTAGACCATGCCCTCCGGCGTTGCATGCCCGCGGCTGACACCGGTACCGGTTTTATCCGGAATCCCGCTCAGATAGGGCCTGTCGGGGAGAGCTGCGCAACATGCCTGGATTGAATCCATGGCGACACCATGTTCCGTTTTTTTGCTAACAGCATTCTTGCTATCCTGCCTGCACCCTGTGAAATTCAAAACAGAAAACAGGACAAAAAAAACAACTGGTAAAGTTGTTTGTATATTGAATCGATTCATAA
>JBBDUV010000037.1:0-158099 GCA_040903745.1 Bacteroidales bacterium
GTTTGGGGGAGGATAATATTGTTATTCACTTTTTGTCAGCATACCGACCACTATTTGAATTTTATACCTAACTTTATTCTTCATGTAGACGTTAGGCATTACATAATACAGAGAAACCGATGAGAATATTAATAACTTTTTTAGTCACAATTTTTTCGGTAAATGCTTTTACACAAATAAGTTTCTATGTTGATGAAGATTTATCTTATCCTGATATTAGTGTGAAAATTGGAACAAATGTTTCATACCCTGATATTAGAGTCCAAATTGGTGAGAACATTTCTTACGATGATCTTACAATTGGAGTTACCAACAGTAAATCTAAGGCAGACTTTGTAATTGTTAAATCTAAATATCAAGCGGATAAAACAATAAGAGCAAGTGACAATGTTTCATATCCAGATATTAGAATTCAAGCTGGTGAGAGTGTTTCCTACCCAGACATAAGAATAGAAATAAAAAAAACAGGAACTGTAAATTATCTCGTTTATACGGAGAAAGCCTTTATGTCTATGAATGATTTGGTAATAGCATTATTGCCAGTGATTAACAAGCATCTAGATTACAAATTTAAAGATATTCCAAAGTATATAGAAGGATATTCAAATAATAACAATTCGAGCAGTTATTCAACAAATAATCAATATGCAGAAATAATCAATTTACTTAGAGGTGCTTCAATAATTGCTCAAGACGATAATAGAACATTTTTAGGAATACTGGCTAATGAAATAAACTATAATTCAATTTTTAATGAGATTGGAACATACGGTAGTGATATATCATCAAATAGCATTTGGAATGATATCGGAACTTTTGGAAGTGATATAAGCTCTTATAGTCCTTTTAATGATATTACTTCTACACCACCGATGATTGTCAAAAAGGGAAAAATAATTGGATATTTGACAGTTAACGAAATAATTTCGGGTGGAATTTCACCTCACATTTTGAAAGCATTAAAGGATGAATTTTAATAAAATACAATGCCTGACATTTTGTATAAGTAATGGCAGAAGATGTGGTAAATATCAAGGGTTGCAGCCCGCTCAAACTGCTTAGCGGTATAACAGGAAAGTGTCGTGCAACCTGCCACTGCTCATACAATTTACCGTTATGTGCCATTTCAAAATGAGATAGAATGAAAGTGAAAGAATCAAGGATTATTTTTGCAACTGTTGGTGGCACGTTCATTGACTTTACCCACTTGGATTTGACCCCTTGGGGGATACAAGGTGGCTTAGTAGAAAGTAAGGAAACGGAAGATTTTGTTCGAGCTAATTCTATGCCCGATATGGGAGACAGTAATTGGAACCATGTAAAAGATGTTTCTCAAAGTTCTGACGGAATGGGAGGTGCAGGTATGCATGGTGATTGGGAATATATGAATTTGCTTTGGCCATTAGATTTTAACAATCCTCCATCAGAAGAAGACTATTTTGAAGCAATAGGAGCAATTAAAGTAATTCATCCATCGGAATTATATATTCTGAACATACTGGATGCACAATATTTTGAAGGAAAAGGAATTTATTTTAGTGGATGGAGTACATACAACCATTATCATTGGCATAAATACAAAGAGCCGAGAGACCACTATTTTATAGATCCAAAGAATCATATCCAAGAAACAAATGACTTTTTGGCATTCTACAAAGAGAGCTATAAAACGAGAGATTATATTAGAAATGCAATAAGTTACTATCTGAATTCATTCAACGTAAATAGTGTTGAAATGTCCTTTATATGTCTATGCATTTGTTTAGAGACAATTGTTCCTGGGACTGACCAACTATCATACAGATTTAGAAGAAATCTTGCGGTCTTATGCGCTGAGACATACGAAAGGGGTAAGAAGATTTACAAGAATGCTAAATTACTTTATAATTACCGTTCTAAATTAGTCCATTCAGGTATGAACAGTAATGATTTCACCAAGTTCGAACTGTTTTTTGAATACGCACAAATTCTGGCTTCGAGAATGATTATTGAAATGTTGTTACATAATATTCCGAGTATTGAGGAGTTAGACAAAAAACTAACTGAATTTGGATTTGGACAAGGAAACGCAATTACTGAAGGATATAAAAAATTTCAAGGAAATATATCGACATGGCTCAAAGTATCAGAATATGAAATACAATAAAGAAACGGCATATAATCGTAGACGGCCGGTGAGCTAAAAGCCCACCGAAGCGCATCTCAACCACCTTTAGATTTACAGTATTATATCGTAGAAGAAATTATAGTTAAACGAACTCAAAGGTTACCACCAAACAAAAAAAAGAACACAACCCACCCCGGACTGTATCCTAAAATGTAAACCATGGTTTCTAAAACCTAAACTAATCTCAAAATAGTTTTAGCTCATTTGTGGAGTAGATGTGGGGAAAGTAATTATAAAAATAAACGCAAAAAACTAATATGTAATTTGTTGCGTTTTTACTTGGTCGGGGTAGCAGGATTTGAACCTGCGACCCCCTGCTCCCACAAAGCAGATGCATAAATTAAAAGTGTTTCAGATTTCTCATAAGGAGTGATTTGGCTTCTGATGCTATATATAATCAGATCTTGAAAGAAGAAGTTTGACAAGAGCCAGGTATGCGATTAATAAATGAAGGATTTCATAAATCAATTTAAGAAAGATCTTCAATATTCATATTGATCTTGAAATAAATTGATAAATTTGAATTTGAATTTGGGAATAGGAATCGTGCCCACATTCCCCTCCCACCGCTTCACTTATGTTTCACCTTCTATGATATACTTCGTATAACCAATTGATATTCAGCGCAGGTTCGATTCCCAAAGGGAACCCCCTACGGACTACATAAACTAAAGCCGTTATACTTGAATAACAACAAGTTAACGGCTTTTTTAATTGATCTAACTATAATACTTCTGAAATAAATCGTTCAGTTGCTCATATTGCCCGATTCTTTTTTAGGTCTTTGCCATGATCACACGCCTTTTTTATTGTCTGGATCGGGAATCTAAATCGAAAATTATAGAAAACTATAATTTTTTTAAAATATTTTCCGTAATATAACTTTCAAACATTAGACAACAAAGTGCGTTTATTGTCTTTTGTTTGATTTTTTATTATATTTGTAACATAAAGAATTTAAACACTTTGAATAGAAACTTCATATTAAAACAACTCAAAGAGAAATTTGAAGAAGAGAAAATCTTTAGCAGAGAATCTCTTTTAGACTTCTATCGACAATTTGATCCAAATCTAAATGATTCAACATTTCGATGGAGAATACATCATCTAAAGGCAAAAAATATTATTACACCCTTATCTAATGATCTTTTTACCCTTAACAGCAAACCAGAATTCAAACCAAGTATAGGTGAGTTTCAGAACAAAATTGCGAACAAAATTGCGAAGCAGTTCACAGGTTTAAAGTATACCATTTGGTCAACAAAATCAATTCAGGAATTCTTACTTCACTTAACTCCCAGGTTCATTACTATTCTTCAGGTTGAAATAGATGCTCTCGAACCGGTTTATGCATTTCTCAAGAATCAAAACATCGGTACCGTATATTTCCAACCTAATGAAAAAGAAATAGAACGATATATTTTTGAATCAGAACAGTCAATAATTCTTCAATCTTTAATCTCAAAGTCGCCAACCCAGAAGGTTGGAAAAACCTTTACTATCACACTTGAGAAAATGATTGTTGATATATATTGTGAGAAAGACCTATTTACCTCATTCCAGGGAAGTGAGTTGGTTCATATTATTAATACTGCTTATCAACGTTATGCAATTAATTTCACAACATTGTTTCACTATGCCCGAAGACGTGGGAAGGAACTAGAATTAAAGCAATTCCTGAAAGAAAGAACTGATATACCAAAAGTTATTTTCAATGATAAAAAGTGAATCACTATCATCCGAATGGATTTCTGAAAGAAGAAAGAAATATAGCAAAGATCCGGCCATAATGGAAGCCATGATTTATGCATTGTATCTATTGGAACACCTTAAAAATACCGACCTGGAATTCATTTTTAAGGGTGGTACAAGTCTTTTGTTATTAATGGATCAACCAAGAAGGTTTTCTGTTGATATTGATATAATTATCAAGCCTTCTGTTACCAAAGATATTTTAGAAACTCATCTATCCAAGATAACGGCATCAAGTGCTTTTTCAGGAATGAAATTAGATGAAAAGAGAAGTTATAAAGCAGGTATACCTAAAGCGCATTATGAGTTTTTCTATGAATCAAATATCGGGACCAAAGACAAAGCAGGTAATGTAATATCAAATCCACAGCGTGAAATTTTGCTTGATATTGTTTTTGAAGATTATCACTATCCGAAGACAGTTAAGAAACCTGTCGATACAGAATGGCTAATACAGGAAGGTGAATCTGTTGAAGTTATTATGCCAAACATAGAATCAATAACGGGTGATAAGTTGACTGCCTTTGCTCCAAACACAACAGGGGTGCCTTATGGTGTTGAGAAGGAGAAAGAGATTATGAAACAGTTATTTGATATCGGTTGTCTATTTGATGAAATCTCAGATGTTGAGGTTGTAAAGCAATCATTTAACAGCATAGTTAAATCCGAAATTGAATATAGACCGGGAAGAAAAATCGAGTCAGCCGACCAGGTACTTCAAGATATTATCGATACCTCATTATTGATTTCCGGAATTACTAATCTTTCCAAAAATGAAAAGAATACCGCTCTTAGAGAAATCAATACTGGAATCAACCAATTCAAACATTATCTTTTTGAAGGAACCTTCGGTTTAGTGGAATCTAAAGTAGCAAGCTCAAAAGCTGCCTTACTCGCAGCTATTATGTTGAAAGACTTTAAAGGTGAAATGCCGAAATTCGATCCGGATCTCTCAATCACAGATTATATGATAAGCAGTCCGGACTACAATTATTTAAATAAACGCTTGAAATTTGTTGAGAAGGGTGAAGCCCTTTTCTATTGGTATCATGCCCTTAAAATTCTTTACCCGGATAAATAATACAATGAACCCCTTTGGCAAATTCTCATGAATCTTATGCTTCAGCTATGCTCTCGTAAAACTCCTTCAAATGCTTTTCAATTAATTTCTTCTTTTGAAGCAGATTGAGTTTTCGCTTATAGTGCTTCAAGATTTTTACGTCTGTATGGTCGGTGAACTGAATAATTAACTCATCCGCTAATGCAACAAGCAATCCGAATGAGCCTCGGCCTTCTTGCTGCTCATAGTCTACTTATTATCACCCTGTGCCTTCTCCTTTTCTATAATTTTTTGAAGATCCCTGCGGTTCTGAGGAAGGCTATTTTTTGCGATTTCCCAAATCATTTCGTAGTCAATTCCAAAATATTCATGGGCAATTATATTCCTGAGTCCATACATTTTTTTCCAGGGAATTTCATGGTATTTCTCCTGTATACTGTATATCAGTAGGGATTTTTTTTGATGCTTCACCAATAATCTCAAAATTCCTGGTAACAGCATCTACAACAATGTAAGTCATTTTAAATTCGTTTAAGTCAATATCGCCAAGATATTCTTCAATCCTTCGCATCGATTCATACATATCTTCAAGGTAAAGAAGAAATTCTCTTTTTATCGGACTCATACGTATCTTACACTATTTAAAATGACCTGTTTTAACTGCTCTTTTAACGCTTTTTCTGATACTAAATCAACCTTTAGTTTTAATTCATCCTCAAGGAATTCTTGCAAGTCAAAAAAATCCCAGCCAAGAGGTTTCTTGAATGAAACCAAAATATCCAGATCAGAGTCTTCTGTCTGTTCATTTCTCGAAAAAGAACCAAAATAACCAATCTTTTCCACAAAATATTTTTGGAACAAAATGGGTTTTAATTCTTTCAGTTTATTCTCGATTTCAGCTCTTGATTTCATGTTCAAATTTTATCAGTATAAGCAGTAACTCTATGAATTCAATCAGTTTCGGAAAATCTCCATGGATTAACAAATGTAAAGAAAAGTAAAAAATAAGTCAACACCTATATTATATTCTTTAAAACGCATCACACTAATGGCATGAATACTCAATTGTCCGAACTATATGAAATGAAAAAGAATCCACGCAGATAACCAAAACTAACTATATTTGTCTATCCAAGTAGTCTGTACTATAATTGACCATGGCCGATCATACACCCAATAACCCTGCAACCCTGAGACAGTTCCCGACAGTCGCAAGTCAGGCTCTTACAGCAGTTCCCGTTCAAATATTATTGAGTTTGAACTCGTGTCAATAGACAAGACCTCTTCTGTAAGGGACCCGTTTGTCATTTTTCCGAATCCGCAACAACAACAAAACATACACACAGAAATTAACCAAGCAATAAAGTGCATTGAATCTCACATTCGTCTACCGCTTGCTGTAATAGAGAATAAACCCGGTGATGGCAAATATTATAAACAGGATCGAGAGGACCCATATGTAGTAGTTGTTGACCCTGGACTCAACCCACATATCGTAATTCTCACTCAGGAAATACTCTCCGCTAACGGTCCACATAACCTCCCTGACAGGATCACCTCCTTCAACAAATCCAAGGTATCCATTCGTTGCAATGATCTTGCCAGGCATCCTGGTTTTAATATCATAGCTAGAGGCATTCAAAGATAGGCTGAGCTCCTCTTCAAATATAGTTATTGCACTGTCTATAAGCTGCTTGTACTCCCGGACAAATCCTTCCCCAAATACACTACTGAATAAAGAGTCCTGATCCATATCCTCCTCCATGAGGGCCATGATCTCAGACTCCTTCGACATGATCCCTTCCCTGCTTAGCTCCTCATGCCCGTGAATAAGATACATCCCTGAAAATGCCGACAATCCCCTGCGCACCAAACAAGTCGTATACCAGGTTTCTGTCTTTTCTTCAATGGAGGAAAGCAACGCTTTTATCTCCAAACTGTCGGGCCCCGTTTCAGCCATCTTCTGGATACTGTGAGGCAAATAAAAAAAGTCAAGCTCCTCGTCAGTTAAAAAATCATTCACCGGACAATCCACCTCCATCGTCCTTTCAACACTTTCCGAAAACCTGAAAACTGTGGTGAACCACCTGAACTTTTTAATAAAGGAGACGTGACGATTCAAATTACCGTTATGTCCCGTATCTGCCTCGTAATTGCGGTTCATCTCCTCAACATTTTCAAAATACTTCTCTGCTGTAAGCACCCATGTTGTGTCGTTCTCGCCGTCCACCTCTATCCCGATTTCAGTTTTCCAGGTACTGTCCAGGGGAACTTTGAACTCCTCCGGTTCAAACTGAGCACTCTCATCATTGCGCATCACAACCACCCTGGCAACCGACCCGTCAGCATGCACACTGTTTATTACCGTTGTTTCGTAACTGTCGCACGAAAACAGTATGGTGAAACAGACGAATAGTACCGTTATACATTTTTTGTTTTTCATTGCTATAGCTCTTTTGTTGCAACATTTTTTCCGAAGCCCGCTGATCTGCTGCTTCTGTTGTTCTTCTCTACAGGCCGGATTACCCGGTTGAATTTATGTTTATATGCAGGATCATCTATGAGCAGCATCAGGGAATTCATTAACACTTCGAGATTCTTTGTTGAAACTGTAATGCTGTCATTTTGGTGTTCTCTGATAAGCATATTCATCAAAACTCTTTCGGAAATGGCAGGACCGGTGGCATGCCCAGGCATTTCATCCTGTGCAATTGTAAGCTGTCGCTCAAGTTGATTAATTCGCTGAGTCATTTTCATCTGCTGCATCGAAAATGCAACGATAAAACCAATGGTAATGACTGCCATGGAAATTCGTAACCAGGGGGTTGCAACCCAGCTGAAAAGAAAATGCAGTACCAAGTCGGAAGGGCCAGTGGCATGTTTTACCTCCCTTACCGATCGCATAACCCGGTCGGTCAGTTCCTGCCTGTTATCCAATGCCGGTTCAAATGTTTTAAGGCGCTTCAAAACGCTTTCGTACCTTTCTTCCTGCTTCATAATCAAATAGCTTTACAACCATATTCCCTATTTTTCTCCTGGCATGGTTCAGATTGCTTTTCAGCGATGCTTTAGCCATACCGCTAATACTGCTGGCCTCATCATGCGAGCAACCCTCCAGATCACACAAAACAAAAGCGATCCGTTGTTTCGGACTGAGCCCATCAGTCAATTTTCCAATTAGCTCCCCATACTCGCGATTACTCATAATTTTCTCAGGATCATTGCCGGCCTCATCTGCAAGAAACTCCAGGCAAAACTGGTCCGGGCCCACAAATTGTTCCCTTTTTCTCTTGCGTAATCTATCATAACAGTGGTTCACAATAATCCTGTACAACCAATTGCTAAAGTTCTTTTCAGGGTGAAAACCCTTGATGTTTTTCCAGGCTGAAATGAACGATTCCTGCACAACATCCTTCGCATCCTCTTCTCTACCAAGGATCTTAAACGCCGATGCAAATGCAAAATCTGCATATTGCTCTACCAGGACCCGGAAGGCCCTTTCATCACCATGAACGCAATCTCCTATTAGCTGCTTAAATTCCAATGAGTAATCGTTGACTTATTGATAATACGTTCAGAACAGTGAAAGGTAAAAAAAACTTTCTTCCCGATGAATCGAAAATTTCTACCCCGTAAATGGGCGCTAAAGAATGTACATGCAGAAGATCCTTGCATGGGTTGGGATACAGAAATATGGTGCTGATTTCATCCAATCCTATTCCCACCGTTGTGGGAAGAAACTGAAACCAGTTCAGTTCTATGCTGTTCTCTTCCTGACTCCTGCAACTAATTGAAAACGTTTTATCGCCGGCAGGAACGGCAACAACCTCCTCGAGATCAGACCAGGTATTATCGGCCATCGCCTCAGTAAGGGTCAATGTTCCCTGTAGTTAGAACGATATTTAAATTATTTTATATCAATCAGTTAAATTAAGAATTAATACGGATGAAATTCAGATGCTTCTAACGGAGATCAGGTTATCCCCGCTCAGTATATAAATTATATTAGCACCCTGTCCCTTACGCCCTCATAGTGCGCAGAATTGTTCTTCTCCAACCACTCAAGCAGACACTCCCTTAATTCTTCGACTCTATCTTCATACTGGGCGCGCTCCGGATTATTGCCTATCAGGTTATTCATTTCGTAGGGATCTGTGTTCAGATCGTACATGGCATTAATAACATCAGATTCCACTGAATAGGGTATAATGAGCTTCCACCCATCTTTTAATACCATGTAATTCGACTCGATATCTCCCCGGTAGTCCCATTCTGTAACCACATATTCTCCATGCTCTTTGTCCGTTCCTTCAATCAGTCCTCTCAGGCTTTTTCCATCACTTTTATGCTCCTCTACCCCGAGGTAGTCGAGTATGGTCGGAAAAAGATCTATCAGCGAGACATAACCATCAACTGTTGTTTCTGGCTTAATCTTACCCGGGAAACGAATCATTAATGGTATGTGAGCCGACTCCTCATAAAAAACATTTTTCTCCCGCATTCCATGTGCCCCGAGCATTTCACCATGGTCGGACATGAAAATTACAAGGGTATTTTCACTAAGACCCAGTTCGTCTAGCTTTTCGAGAATTCTCCCAACCCAGTCATCAATCTCCTTCACCATGCCATAATAGTTCGAGATCATATATTTGATCAGTTCGGGATCGGAATACTCGGGCATTCCGGGCCGACCGTTCGCTGTCCTGTACGGAGAATTCTCCATATCGTCATTGATGCTCACAGGCGGTGTCATATCTTCTGCAGGATACATATTGTAGTAAGGATCGGTTGGAAGAATAGGTGCATGTGGAAAGTGAAAGGAGCAGGTAATACTGAAAACGGTATCTTTCAGTCTTTCTAAAGCTTCCATCGTTTCCTTCGCCTGAAAGGCAGTAAGGGTGTGTTCTGCAGGCATCATTAGTCGTCCGTGCAGATCAGGCTGAACGCGTTTTGGACTCAACTGCTGAAATTCTTCCGGAGTCATTCCATGGTATTTGTCCAGTGCATCTGTTTCGTAGGGTCTCTTTGTAAATGTATCGTAAAGCTCCCCGGGCTTCAGTGGTCTTATAGGAACATGTTTTTTAAGATAGTCCTGATACACATGGTTCTGTCCTCCATGCGCAAATACTGAACGCCCATTTTCCGATTCAAGTTTTGGATTTTTATAGATAGCAGCACGAGCAGTTAAACTGTGCCATTTCCCATAGTATTCACATTGATAACCATTTTCGGTAAGTATTTCGTCAAAGGTAGGCATGTCCATTACCACCTCCTCATCATAATAATAGGTCTTGCTATTTGTATTGACACCCGTATGTTCCACGGTGTGCCCTGTAAGAATGGAGGAACGTGCAGGACCGCATACAGCGCAAGGTGTATAGGCGTTTGTAAAATAGGCCCCCTGCTTTGCCAGCTTGTCCATATTCGGTGTCTCAAGTACGGTGTTTCCAGCTATGCTAAGCGCATCATACTGTTGTTGATCGGTCATAATAAACAGAAAATTCATCTTCTGTTCCTCTTCCTGCTTACACGAGGTAAGTACTGCCAATAGCAGTATTAATACTTTAATTTTAATCATGGTGTCATATTTAAATTCAAAATTGATTTTATTGATTGATCTTAGAATTAACCTGTGTTTAAACTGCTTTTTACTTCCTTACATTTCACTTTTTAAACACGTCAGTAAACTGTGATACTTTATTTGTTAAGAAATACAGTTTTCCCGGTCCTGTCACTCTCTTTGGCTGCATCCAGTATCTCTACGACGATCTGATTGATCTCCAGGGATGCGAGATCGGTCGGCTTTACGGTTACCTTGCCCTGGATTACATCAGCGAACCAGGTAAAGGGATCGGTATAAGGGATTGTGGAGGAGGCCACCTGTATTGTTTGCTCAGGCGATTTTCTTTCCAGCCGGTACCTGATGGTTGCCGCATCATCCTGAAACAGGTAACCTGTGGAACCATAGATATGCATGTCTTTTCGGTTAAACGGCCAGTTCCATGAGGCATGGATCACACATTCCATGTCTGGGTAATTTAAGATAATGGTGGCATCATCATCCACATTGGTATAAATATCTGGCTTGTATTGTTTCAAACTCGCAAATACACTTTCTGGTTTCCGGCCATCCAATATCCAGGTGACCAGGTTTGCACCGTAACAACCGAAGTCGATCACTGCTCCACCTCCATTCAGGACCGGATCTGTCAGCCAGTCGAGAAACTCTTCATTAATCCTAATCTCCTTGGGCCCTGTGTGTCCGTCATAAACAATGACTTTTCTCAGGACTCCTAGTTTACCCTCAGCAATCATTTGCCTGCCCTTGTGAACAGAAGGGTACCAGGAGGTCTCATAGTTGGTCAGGACCATGATATTGTGCTTTCCGGCAAGTCTGGAGATCTCTTCAGCATGGGCAACCGAAACCGCCAGCGGCTTTTCCACCATCACATGGATTCCCCGGGAGGCACAAGCCTCTACAACTTTTAGATGATCGAAAATAGAAGTGAAGGTGATAACACCCTCTGGTTGCGATTTATCTAACATTTTTTCCAGGGAGCCGTACACCAATCCCGGATCAAAACCAAACCTTTCAGCATAGCGCTCCGCTAGCTTCGAATCACTTTCAGCAATTCCAACAATCTTTATATCACTGCGCTCCATATCCCTAAGCAAAGGAACCACATGGGAATGTGACAAGCCTGCAATTCCAATCTTAACCGGTTTCTGTCCACTGGCTATGCCAATGCTTATGAAAAGTACAGAAATTAAAAAAATAAGTTTTTTCATTTTTTTTTATTTTTGACAGCGAAGAATTCCATATTGTTGATGTGGGCACTGATCTGGATACCGCAAACACCACCGAAGTAGAAATCACTTCGAAGAAACAATTAGTAATAAAATATTTACCATAGATCCCCCTAATATTTCATCGCCTGGTAAGTTCAACCCATAGCGGAAAAATGCTTCTTCCTTTTGAGGAATAGTAAGGCATAAGGTCACATTCCATGTCGGGCAGGTATACATCTTTCATCTCAATCAAATCTGTTGGTGTAGCTTCGTTTTCATAGCTCAGAATAACCGTACTCGTTTCAAGGTACATGCTGCCGGCAGTGTTGATTGGTTGTACAAACTTGAACCTGATATCATACCTGCCCTCAAGTATTTTGACCTTCCAAAAACCATAGATTTCTTGTTTTGTCCAGATTGCTCTTTCACCCCTGGCATCATTCCTGTTCAGATAAACCGGATTTTCGTGCTCACTCCCGATAATGATCCGTGGCGAATTTTGCATATGTTCGGACGCGGTTAATTCAAAGACCATCTGGTCCAGTTCGCTTTTCATTTCAGCCGCGAGTGCTTTGTTCGACGCAATGATATTATTTTGTTCATACTCGTCTTCAACAATATTATACAGCCCGAAATCTTCCAACACCGCATCATAATCTGTATGGCCCACCAATTTGTAATTGCCTTTTTGCAGTGCAATGTTGTTATACAATTCCGGGTACCGTCTGGTCCAGTAAAAAAACAGGGACCTGTTATTCAATTCATCCACATTTTCACCTTTCATCAATGGCAAAAAGCTTGTGCCATCAATCTTGACCCCTGCAGGCATGTCAGCCTGACATATTTCTGCCAGGGCGGGGAACAGGTCAATGTGGGCAGTCGTGGTTTCGATATCCATGTTTTTCTGGTTCAGAGATGGCAATCTCCAGTAAAATGGCACCCGAACACCACCCCTGAAAACACTACTTTTCAATCCCCTCATTCCGGCATTGTACCGGCGTTGCTGCGGACCATTATCTGTCATAAAAATTACAAGTGTGTTGTCTGCAATATTCAGTTCATCAAGTTTTTCAAGTACCTTACCCACATTATCGTCAATGTTGGAGACCATGGCATACACCTTGCGTGCATCCTCCTTGTCTTTTTCACTCATTTGTTGGAATGGCCGTTCATCATTCTCAAATCCTGATGAAGGATCAATGTCTTTGTACATGTTATAATACTCCTCCGGAACCTGCAAAGGTGTATGCGGTGCATTGAATGAAAGATAACAGAAGAAAGGGGCACTATAATTCTGTTCGATATAACTAACTGCTGCATCGGCAAAAATATCTGAACAGTAGCCCGTATAAGCCTGTTGCTTCCCGTTTAACCAGAGAACAGGATCAAAATAGCTGCTGTCGCCCTGAAAAAAGGTTGTAAAATCCCCGGGCTGTCCCATCCCTCCTGCCAGGTGGATCAGAGATTCATCAAACCCCTGGTCTCCGGGCCTCAAAGGATAGCTGTCACCCAGGTGCCATTTCCCGAAGATACCGGTCGAATATCCTGCACCCTTTAGCATCTCTGCGATGGTTACCTCCTCAGTAGCGATCATGGAGCCTCCATTGTATGTGTCGCGCATCCCGGTTCGTAAAGAATACCTTCCTGTCATCAGGCTGGAACGGGTTGGAGCGCAGACCGGCGATACATAAAATTGGTTAAAGCGTGCACTTTCTCGCGCAAACTGGTCTATTACAGGTGTCTTTACATGGGGATTACCGGTAATCCCCAGATCACCGTATCCCTGGTCGTCTGTTATGATCAGCACCACATTGGGAGGTCGGTTCTCAACTTTTGATTCGCAACCTAACGCAGTGATAATTAATGCTGTAAGGATTAAAACGACATTCATCTTTTTCATCACTAAGCATTTATAAATATGTTTAATTCTATTTGTCCCCTCCCCAGCTCCGGTTAGCATGAGGTCCCATTTCAAGCACCAGGATACCACCCTGCATAATCTCCTCATGATTGATCCGGGGTTGATTCACAGCTTTGCCGTTAAGATTTGCCGACTGGATGTATTTGTTCTCCTGGCTGAAATTTCTGGCTTTCACTTCAAAAGTATTCCCGTTTTCCAGTTCCATCTTGGCTGTCTCAAAGAAGGGGCTACCGATAGAGTATTCAGGCAGTCCCGGAGTAACAGGATAAAAACCCATCATTGAGAAAACGACAAATGCGGACATTCCACCCCCGTCTTCATCGCCCGGGACCCCCATCAGGTCGTCCCTGAACCAGTCGTTGATCAGTTTATGGATCATCTTTTGGGTTTTCCAGGGTTGTCCCCCATAATTATACAAGTAAGGAATATGCAGTGAAGGCTCATTGGCCATGGAGAACTGACCCACATTGCCTGACTGATCGGGTAATTGGGCATAAAATGCATATTTACTCCGTCCCAGCGGTTCACGGAACATGGCATCCAGGTTTTCTGAAAAAGATTCCTTACCTCCCATCAGTTCGACCAGGTCGGGAATATTATGCTGAACATCCCAGCGGTAGGTCCACCCATTGTTCTCATCATAGTAGTCTCTTGCTCCCATGCCACCAGAAAATATGTAATCAAATGGTTCAATGAATTTGCCATTTTTATCTTTGGGATGAAAGAAGCCTGTCTCCTTATTATATAGGTTGCGGTAGTTGAAGGAACCTTTCATGAAACGTTCTGTATCCTCTGGTTTATTTAAGACTTCGGCCATCTGTCCCAAACACCACTCATCGTATGCTGTTCCTAGGGTAACGGCAACAGCCTGTCGGCTCTCAAAGTGATGAACCTCAGGAACAGTCTCTTTTTCACCCTCCCGCAAAGCAGGAAAAAATCCGTTCTCATGGTAAAAACGGTCGAGTTCACCAGCAGGCTTTCCTGACCAGGGGGCAAGGGTCTTTTTGGTAACAGCAAGTTTACCTGAGAGATAAGCTTTCTCCAGGTCAAAGTTCTGAAGTCCCTTTCTCCAGGCGTCAATGTAGTTTGCAACTCCATGGTTGCAATTCATGCTCCTGCTGTCGCCAGTAATTTTAGGAAACGTAGGCATCCAGAAATTCTCCATCTGTTCAGACATTTGTAAAAAAGAGTGAAGAATATCCTGCTGTCTAATCGTGTCAATGATAGTACGCAATGGATGATGTGCCCTGTATGTATCCCAAATCCAATCATCGGTATAGAATGGTCTTCCTTCGTCTGAATGAACGGATCTGTCGAATGGACTGTAATACCTTCCATCTTCAGAAATGCAAACCGGCCTTTCATAGCACCGGTACAGTGAGGTATATAAAACGGCCTTCTCCTCCGGGCAATCGCCTGTTACATCAATTTTTCCAAGCGCCTCGTTCCAAATCCTGCGGCCCTCATTCTGCAACTCCTTTACAGTTTTTCCTGCCACTTCACGTGTCAGGTTGGTCTTTGCCTGGGAGGCATCGATAAAGGATATGCCATATTTAAGAGCAATGGATTTGTCCGGTTGGTTGTATTTTAATACGATACAGGCATTATTGCCCTTAGCCGATTCTTCTTTTTGTAGCTTTCCTTGCTGATAACTGGAAACTGCATCAGGGGCTGTTTCAGGAAGAAGATAGAGGTATGCCTTTGTGCCGTTGGCGATTTCCTGAAATCCTGAAAGGGCCTCACCGTCCCAGGCAAGCGCTCCCACTGCTGAATTCAAAATAAGATAGGCGGGATCATTCTTTTTAAATTCCAGCCGGTAAGCTGCCGATTGATGTGCCACAGCCAGATCTGCGCTGATATTATATTCGTCGAGGTAGACCGAATAAGAATAGGGTGTGATCTTCTCGTGATCATAGCTATATTCAATTACTTCCCGCACATCCCCTTCACTCCCCTGAAATGGACTTAGGCTGAAGGCGGATGTTCCCCTGTGACTTGTCAGAATAATGGGAAGACCATTTATAGTTACATCCTTAAATTCTCTTCTGTGGGGTACGATCCGCATCATACTGTGCGGCAGGTGAATTGTCGGAAAGGTGGGTACCAGCAGATGACTGATGTTCCCCATATAGGGGTTGACGAAATCTACAGGTTGTAATCTGTCACACTCAGAATTCTCCGTTGATACACACGAGTATCCGGTCATGATAAACGTGGCGACGAGCAAATATGCGATGCGTTTCATAGATTGAATGTTGGTTTTATTGAATAGTCAGGTTGTTAAACAAATATTTAGTATTACGGGCAAATATTATGGATAAGATCATTAGAAATATGCTTTTCAGAGAAAGAACTGATTCACTTTCATTTTTGTAAATTTAATAAAACATTACACCATAGACCAATTCAATTCCAATTGCACCCAAAAAAAAACCTATTCGTATCCATATAACCAGTTCAATTACGGGGGATGTCAAGAGCTACAAATCTGTGTATTACAGTATCTTCATATACCTTCCATTTTCTGAATCCGAATGGACGCTTATCAAAATTCTTCGCTGTGCTTTCCCCGGTAACAAGTTGAATTCCCTCGTAATTGTGCATGATCAATTCATGTTTGTGTCCGGATAAGTATGCAACAACATTGTTCTCTTTAAACAACTGCAGCAGTTCTTCTCTTTTTTCCGGGGGCAGATTAAAATAAGTTTCCTCCTCACCCGGATCTTTTAAGAAGATGGGGAAATGGCCCACTACAATAGCGCGGTTCTTCCCCTCTGATTTTTGAAGGGTAGATCTGAACCAGTCATCATGCATGGATGACTCCTTCCCAATATCCGTTTTCCATAGCAGCGTATTCACGAATATAAATCTCATGTCCTTGTGCATCATTTCGTAATAGTCCTTTCCAAAAAGACTTCTGTAGGCTGCCAGTGTTGTGTCGTTTGGTACCCGTCCAATATCATGATTACCCGGCACCTCATAATAGGGGACCTTCAGACCATTCCGGATTTCGATGTAATCCTGAAAACTGCTATCGGAAGTATGGTGCACGAAGTCGCCGCAAATAGCTACAAAATCAACATCCAGTGCATTGATCTGCCTGACAGCCTGCTTAAAAGTAGCCTTGTCGTGTTCGTATCCCCCCATTCCCAGCTGGGGATCGCAAAGCTGAACGAAGGAAAATGCCTCCAGTTCCTCAAACATCCGGGCCTCCTCATACTTATCCCCTGTACTAAATCCGTTTTTAACAATTTCCAGCGCTTTGTTTTTTGTAAAAAGAAACAATGAGTTAGATTTGATCTCCTCTTTTGCCTCACCTCCGGCTCCATCATTTGAAACACAACCCAATAGCAGGAACAGAGTGATTAAGATATTTATAAGTTTCATGGTTTTCATAATTAGTGGTTTAATTAGCAACTTTAAGCGTGAGAATGCTTATGATTAAAAAAACATCCCTGTTACTCCTTATACAGCAACTCCCGCATTTCTGAAACAAGTTCTTTATATTCAGGCTTTTCTGCAAGATTGTTGTACTCGATTGGATCCTTGACCTGGTCATATAATTCCCTTCCCTTTTTCCCCTCATCCCATTCGGTGTATCTCCATTCCGAATTTTTAACAGTTCTTCCAATCATTTTGCCTCTGTTGACAATCGCACGAACCTCGCTTCTAAAAGGTAGGGAGGGATCTTTCATCACAGCAGCAAAACTTTTTCCTTCAAGGTGGTCGGGAACATCTTCAATCTCCATGTAATCTGCCAGGGTAGGGTAGATATCGATAAATTCAAACATTGATCCGGAACGCACCCCCTTCTCCGTAATTCCTTTCCCTGCAACGATGAAAGGAGCCCTGGTTCCTAGCTCAAATATGGTTACCTTGTTCCACCAGTTATGTTCGCCGAGGTGGTACCCGTGATCACCGAAAAACATGATCAGCGTGTTTTCATACTGACCCGACTCTTTCAAAGCCTTTATCACTTTACCGAGTTGTGCATCCATAAAACTGGTGCAAGCATAGTAGGATCTAAGGAATTCCCGCTTATCCTGTTCAGTGAAACTGTTGAATATTTCGGTCTGACCGGGCAGGGTATGCGGATAGGGAGGGCTCCATTCTTCAGGCAGCAGATGGGGATCGCACTCCTCCAGCGGATACATATCAAAGTATTTCTTCGGAGCAATAAACGGATCATGAGGTTTGTGAAAACCTACAGCAAGGAAGAATGGCTTATCATGGTCAGCTTTAATAAATTCTACCGCTTTTGCTGCGACCTGTCCATCGGGCTGATCCTCATCATCTCCTTCTGTTGCCTGCCACCAGCACCATTTCAGTTCTCCTCCCGTCATATTCCTGCTTTCACCTTTTTTACCGATTTCTGTAGCTGAAAAACCGTAAATTTCATCCCAGGCCTTATAATCGTTGTGCTCCTCTTTCATGGTATGGAAGATCTTGCCCAGGCTCATTGTATAATAGCCGTTCCGGCGAAACATGTCGGGAAGCGTAATACGTTCGCCAAGTTCATCCTGCAATCCCTTTCTGTTATCAAGGACATTAATGGATTCGGGATACAGTCCGGAGAGAAAAGATGACCTGCTGGGACCACATACAGCATAATTGCAATACGCATGTTCAAAGAGTACCCCCTCTTCTGCCAACCGATCTATATTCGGGGTCTTCACCATCGGGTGCTCATAGCATCCAAGCGTAGTGGTAAGATCATCAACAATGATCATAAGTAGATTCGGATTCTTTTTATTGTTTTCATCGGAGGCTTTGTTGGTTCCCCCTGAGCAGGCAGGTATCAATAACAGAATGGCTGCATAAACCAGTAAATTTTTCATAACAATGGATATTATTAGTTTAGGATACATATTATTATCGGTTCAGGATAAAAGACATTATCAGTTCATAATATTTGACTTGTTCTGTTTTACCGGCATCTCTTCCTGAACAGGAATCTCCTTTCTCAGCATTTTGGCTGCCTGACCAGTAAGGTAAAGGTAATGGTCGGATGGCATACCGTCGTTGTCAATAAAGTGAGCCTTTTCGCCGTTGGGTGGATTGTCGGATACCTTAAAAATGGCTGTTCCCTCATCAATCTCATCAAACATAGCCACATAAATCATCTCTGCACCGGCATTAATCATGGTTACCAGCTGATCCCAGTAAAACTGACCTCCAAGTCGGGGGATTGCACCATAAGCGGTGTATCGCGCCAGCCCGGGATTATTTAGCGAAAGATTTCTCCAACTGAATCCGGGGTAGGCAATCGGTACATAATCAACACCCCTTTCCCCGGTCCATTTAATATCCTCCATTATGTGGTCCCTAAGGTGGTCCATAGGCTTGTGTACCAGTGGAGTAAAACGTTGTACCATCCATGGCAGAACGACATCAGCAGCTTCAATAATTTCGTGCAGGTATGGATCGGGTAGGCAATCCTTGTTCAACTCCCTGAAATAGGTGGGGACCCCCAGCATTACTGTACAGCCTCCATAAACCGGATCATTCTTAAGAAAGTCAATCAGGCGTTTCAGTCCGATCTCCCTAATGTTATAAGAACGGTCAGGAAATCCAATCCCCCAGATGGTAACCAATGGTTTACCACGGTGGTGCAGGTATGTCTGCTTATCGCCAAAATCCTTTACTTTAATGTTATCCACCAGGTGTTTCCAATCTTCAATAACACTGGAGCAGTCGTCCCTCCCTGGCTGAAGTCCCGACAGGTCATACATAACAGCAATGGCACGGTCGTATTTTTGTGATGCCTTGAAAGCATTAGCAAGAATCACATCCTGATATTCTCTACGCTCTCCTCCCCTGGTAACACCATAAAATCGTTGCATAAAAACACCGTCAACACCATACTCCTTCATCCATTTGAAGTGCAAATCTGTGGTGCTCTCATCTAATGAACTAAACACTTTTGCCGGAGTGCCGTCTGGATTGGGAAAGCTGGTTTCATAGGTCTTTTTGTATTCGCTTACATCGGGCCAGATATCAATGGTGTTGTTATCAGCATCGAAGGCACTGCCCCTGCCATAATGGCCCCAGCCATTGTCGGCTTGATCGCCATCGGCTCTGAACCATCCCTGGTAACCTGACATAACAAGCCCCTTGTAGCTGGGATACATAACTGTTTTTTTGTTCTCCTGTGAATAACCGAGAAGGCTTGTCCCGATTAAAAAAAGCGCGATTATGTGTTTCATAGTAATTCGTTTAATTTGTATAAAACCGAAATATATAATTTAGGTATAAACCAAACATTAATTAAATCTTAATAGGTCGATTTAATGCTGTTGATTAACATGAAATTGATAGTATCTAATCTGCTGTAGCAGTAGTGTATAAATAAGAGGAATAATATGTAGTGTACATTAAACTATAATTGCCTGAATTAATAATTTGGAAAGCTCTGATTTGTAGCATCAGGGATAACAGGTGAAATGATCTTTGAAATTCACTCAATTTGACTATTTTTGAATTTTAGTATCAGGCAGAAGCAGCACAATATTCCGGGCTAATTATCTGGAATTAATCTTTTATTATTGCCACGTTAACCTTCAAAGCATTTATTGCATGAAACAAAACTCTAAAATTATGCCTCAGCTTAATATAAGGAATACGCTTCTACTCCTTTGTTTTGCAACTCTGTTAATATCTCATTCCGGCTGTAAAAATCCATCCGCCAGTGAACAGCTTATTAAGTATGTCGACCCATTTATAGGAACCGACGGTCATGGTCATACTTTCCCAGGAGCTACACTTCCTTTTAGCATGGTGCAGCTGAGTCCTGATACCAGGACCCTTGGATGGGATGCATGTGCAGGTTATCACTATTCAGACTCTTCAATTCTGGGATTCAGTCATACCCATCTAAGCGGAACAGGAATTGGTGACTATGGGGACATCCTGTTTCAACCTTATACAGGAAAAATTGACCTGGATGCAGGAACTGCCGAAATAATAGATGATGGATACAGGTCACGATTCAACAAAGAAACTGAATTCGCAACACCCGGCTATTATTCAGTAGAATTAACCGATTATGCCATTAAGGCAGAGTTAACTGCAACCAAAAGAACAGGAGTTCATCGGTACACTTTCCCTGAATCTTCCCAGTCGGGAATTCTGGTCGATCTGACCCATACCATTCATGGACACGAAAACCCATTGCATGAAATACGGATTCTGAATGAAAATGAGATCCAGGGATTAAAAGTAACCCAAGGGTGGGCCATGAATCATAGGGTGTTTTTTACAGCGAAGTTTTCCAAGCCTTTTAAGCCAGAAATATACGTGGACAATGTCTTACAGGAAAATTCCAATATGGTTTCAGGAAAAAACGTAAAGCTGAAACTGAACTTTGAAACAGATAAGGACGAAATAGTAATGGCAAAACTGGGTATCAGTCCTGTAAGTTATGAAGGTTCCAGAAACAATCTGAATATTGAAATCAATGGCTGGGATTTTGATTTTATCAGAAAGAAAGCTGAAACTGCATGGGAAGAACAGCTTTCAAAGATAAAAGTTGAAACCGATAATATCAGTGATAAAAGAACTTTTTACACTGCACTTTACCATGCTTCAATATTCCCGGGAATATACAACGATGTAGACGGCTCATACCTCGGTATGGATCACCAGGTCTACCATTCAGAGGGTCCCAATTACACCGTCTTTTCCTTGTGGGATACCCACCGTGCATTGCATCCGCTATTTACAATTATTGAGCCAGACTATAACCAGGAACTTATCAGGGCTTTGCTTCGGAAATATGACGAAGGAGGTATCCTGCCCATGTGGGAGCTTGCATCGAACTACACAGGCACAATGATCGGATCGCATGCAATTTCGGTAATTGTTGATGCCTATATGAAAGGGCATCGTGACTTCGATACAGAAAAAGCACTTGAAGCTATTATCCACGCTGTAAAATATGATACAGTAAAAGAGATAAATCATCCCTCTGAACAATCCTGGAGTAACCTCATGACCAAAGGCAAACTGTATGAAGAAATACATGGATTCATTCCATGCGATCTCGAACACTCTTCGGTTTCCAAAGCCCTGGAGTTTGCCTATAATTACTGGAACATAGCAAATATGGCAAAAGAGATGGGGGAAGAGAAAATTGCAGAGGAGTTTTACGAGAAATCAAATCGCTATCAGATCTACTTCGATAGTGAAACAGGTTTTATGCGAGGAAAAAATCTGGATGGCAGCTGGGATGAACCGTTCCATCCAAGGCACTCGGGACACTGGACCGCACCATACGTGGAAGGAAATGCATGGCAATGGACCTGGTACGTTCCGCATGATGTTGAGGGATATATTGATCTGCATGGTGGCAAAGAGCTTTTTGCAACGAAACTTGATTCCCTGTTTACAATCTCCTCAGAGGTGCTTGGAGAGGATAAATCTGCCGATATTTCAGGTCTGATTGGCCAATATGCACATGGTAATGAACCGAGTCACCATATCGCCTACCTTTTCAATGCAGTAGACCGCCCCTGGCGTACCCAGGAAATTGTATCCCGGATATTAAGTGAATTCTACACAGATCAGCCAGACGGACTTTGCGGTAACGAAGATTGCGGCCAGATGTCAGCCTGGTACTTGCTGGGCTCCATGGGATTTTACCCCATTGCTCCAGGCGATACAAAATATTCCATTGGCAGACCATCATTTGATAAAGTTGATATTTCTCTATCCCATAATAAAGTGTTTACCGTTCTTGCAGAAAACAGATCTGCTAACAACCCATACGTTCAGGAAGTTTTTTACAATGACCAAAAACTTACAGAACCATTCATCGATCATTCGATGATTGAAAGCGGTGGAACTCTAAAATTTATTATGGGTACGGAAAAAACTATCTTTTGGAAATAGTGTATTCAACAACATCGATGGATACATGCAACAATGAACAAACGCGCTGCGCCAATAAAACTCTCACTCAGTTCGAAATGGATCAAAGCTGCCGCTATCGGAAGCATCTGGGCCGCTATTGAGATCGTCGCAGGCAGCTTCCTGCACAACCTCAGGATTCCCTTCTCAGGTACCATGCTCGCCATGGCAGCTGTCTATATGCTCGTGGCATTCGCCATGCAATGGAAAGAACCGGGCATCATCATCCGCGCCGGACTGATCGCCGCGGTGATGAAATCGATCTCCCCGAGTGCAGTGATCCTGGGACCGATGGTCGGCATCATCATGGAGGCAGTGATCCTCGAAGCCATACTGTTCCTCATCGGCCGAAACCTCCCCGGCTTCATCATTGGCGGTATGCTTGCGGTCTCCTGGGCCCTGCTGCAAAAAGTCCTCTCCCTGCTGATCCTCTACGGTTTCGACCTTGTCAGGATCGCCGAAGCCCTCTACCTGTTCCTCGTCAAAAGCACCGGGCTGGAAGATCTCAGTCCACTCTACCTGCTGATCGTTGTGCTCTCCATCTACCTCATCGCCGGCACCCTCGCCGCTCTGGCCGGCTACCTCTCGTTCAGGCAACTTCAAAAAAAACCACCCAACCCCGAAAACATACAACAACCCGATCCCACAAAAAAGTCACCCTTCGGCACCCATCCCGAAAAGCAGAAATACGCTACAGTCAACCTGCTGTTCATCCTCACCCTCCTGGCGGTATCTTTGTACTTACTGAACGCCAAAAACTACCTCCCTGCCCTGCTCACCGGCACCGCACTCATCACTGGGGTGCTCATCCGGTACAAACGCGCGATCCGCTATCTGAAAAAACCTTCCCTTTGGATCCAGCTGCTTATCATCACCCTGCTGGCCTCACTGCTTTGGGAATATTTCAGTACCGGCAGGTTTTTATCGCGGGAAGGCCTGATCGTCGGCCTGGAGATCAATTTCAGGGCGCTGCTGATCATCTTCAGCTTCTCTGCCATCAGTGTCGAGCTGAGAAATCCGCTCGTAAGAAGCCTCCTCTACCGAAACGGCTTTTCCAACCTCTACAAATCGATAACCATGGCATTCTCTGTTCTTCCCGGCATCATCGAGAGAATCCCGAAAAAGAACAACCTCTTTCGTCAACGAAAAAACGTATTGCAAACCATCCTGCAACTCGCCGAAGAACTTGTTACCACGATGGAAAGAGAGGCGGTGCCACATGAAAATATCTTTCTCATCACCGGAAAGGTTCAGGAAGGCAAATCCGGGTTCATCAAAGGCTTCATTGAATTATGCAGACAGCATCACCTCAATATAGCCGGATTTGTTGCAGAAGGTACGTTTAAAAATGGCAAACGCGACAGCTTTTCACTCCTCGATATTCAAACCGGTGAAAGAACTGAGCTGGCAGGAAGAGAGAAAAGAACAGGATGGAATAAGTACCGCGATTTCTACTTCAATCCGGAAGGATTCAAGACAGGGGAAGAGATATTGAGCGGCGGACTGGAACGTGGAGCTGACCTTATAGTGCTCGACGAGCTGGGACCAATGGAGCTGGCGGGAGAGGGATGGAGCGGCACCATTAAAAAACTGGAGAAGAATTACGACCTTCCACAGTTGTGGGTGGTACGTGAGCGGATCCTCCGCGAGGTGAAGGACAGATGGAATGTTCCTCAACAAAATGTGGTTCATGCTGCCAATGCAGATGCGGAACAACTGCTTCAGCGGATAAAAGAACTGAAAAAAATTACGGTCAGATGAAAACTAAATAATCAACGATCATGAGAAGACCGACCGATCAATGATCATTTATGAACTGAACATTCAAAGGTCAAGAGAAAACTGAACGATCAAATGTCATGAGAGAGCATCAGCCAAAAATAACAGGGATTCTGCTCGCGGGCGGACAAAGCCGTCGGATGGGCCGCGACAAGGGGATGATCCTGATCGGAAAACAGCTGATGTACCAGTATCCACTTAATGTGCTCGAATCGCTGTGCGACGAGATCCTGATCAGCACCTGCAAACCGATGGAGATCGAAGAGGAGTATGAGCAGGTATGTGATAAAGTTCCGGGAATCGGTCCCATAGGAGGTGTAGTTACCTGCCTGGAGAGATCTTCCAACGACCTCAATATCATTCTCTCATACGACCTCCCCCTGGTAAACCGCGAACTGTTCATCGCGCTGTTAAAATATTCATCTCCCTTCGATCTGATCCTCCCGGCTGCCTCCCCCGGCCGACCCGAACCCCTGTGCGGTATCTACCGGAAAAGCACCATTCCGGTCATGCAGCAGATGATCGACCTGGGTATCTTCGCAATGCATAAGCTGATACCACAGGTCCGTGCGAAGATACTACCAGTCGGTACTGCAGACTCTTTTTTCCATGACCAATTCTTTAAAAACATCAACACTGAATCCGACCTCTCCGGATTACCGGACCAACTGCTTTGAGCCTTTGCAGTTCAAACATCCTTTCTCAAATTGTCGCAAGGAAAGAACCCACAGTAACCTTTCATAGTTCTCCCGGGTAAAAATTCTTTCGTTATGTAATTTATTTTCATTTTAAATAAATGTATTTATCTGTTTTTCTGCTTCTTACAATGTATCTATATATATACATATTTTTCAACATCAATTGGGTGATTCAACGAACCGGATAAATCTGTAATTTCGTTTTTTAAATAGATAAATGGTACTTGCAAGAACAGGGTTGACGAGCTCAAAGAACCTATAACGTCAATACATTCATGTGATTATCTGAAAGGATTCTCAACAATTAAATCAGTGATCTGAAACAATGGCAAGTCGAAGGGATTTTATTAAAATTTCGGGGTTGGGAATCGGCGGACTGGCAATTAGTGCTTCCGGATATGGCATTTACAAAAACCTCGCCGGCACTCCCATCGAACCGTCCGAATTAAAGGTCAACATCACTCGTACCCCTACCTATTGCGAGATCTGCTTCTGGAAGTGTGCCGGATGGATCTATAAAAATGAGGAGGGTAAAATCTGGAAGGTGGTCGGCAACAATGAGGACCAGCACAGCAACGGACGTTTTTGTCCGCGCGGTACCGGCGGACCTGGAATGTATTACGATGAGGACCGCCTGAAAACCCCGCTGATCAGAACCGGGGAACGCGGCAAACAGACCTTCCGCGAAGCAAGCTGGGACGAAGCCTTCGACCACATTGCCGATAGGATGAAGGCCATTGCTGAGGAGCACGGACCTGAATGCTTTGCCCTGCTTACCCATGGCTCCGGTGGCGACTATTTTGGAAACCTTATCAGGGCCTTCGGCTCCTCCAGCATCGCTGCACCCTCCTACGCCCAGTGCCGCGGTCCGCGCGAAGTGGCCTTCCAGACCACCTTCGGTGAAGGGGTAGGCAGTCCGGAGAGAATCGATATCCGCGATACCCGCTGCCTGGTGCTCATCGGATCCCACCTGGGCGAGAACATGCACAACGGACAGGTACAGGAGATGTCGGACGCGATCGACAAAGGCACAGCCATCATCACCGTCGATCCCCGCTTCAGCATCGCAGCGAGCAAATCAAAATACTGGCTGCCCATCAAACCCGCTACCGATATCGCCCTGCTTCTCTCATGGATCCATGTGCTGATCTACGAAGAGTCGTACGATACGGAGTACGTCGAAAAATATACCTTCGGCTTTGAACAGCTGAAGGCGCATGTCAGAACCATGACCCCCGAGTGGGCCTACGGGATCACAACGATCAAACCGGAACTGATTAGAGAATCGGCCCGTGAGATGGCCAATGCCTCTCCAGCGGTGATCATCCATCCCGGCAGGCACGTGACCTGGTACGGCGATGACACACAACGGATGAGAACGGTCGCCATACTGAACGCTTTGCTCGGATCGTGGGGCCGAAGAGGAGGATATTACGTACCCGAAAAGGTGGACCTCCCCTCCTGGCCGCACCCTCCCTACCCCACGCCTTCGCGCAGCTGGAGAGATGCGTTCCCCGACCAGTACAACCTGGCTTATGAAACACTGGCATCGGGGATCTGCGACGCCACCGTGCCTACCCTCAGTAAGGCGTGTAACTTCAAAGCGTGGATCGTCAACGGGACCAATCTTCCGAAAACAATCCCCGACCGGGGAAAGCTCATCGAGGCGATACAGAGCCTGGAGCTGATGGTGGTAATCGATACCATGCCGATGGAGGTCACCGGCTGGGCCGATGTGGTACTGCCGGAGTGCACCTACCTCGAACGGTACGATAGCATCAGGGTGAGCCCGCACCGCAAACCGGCCGTGGCGCTCAGGATGCCCGCAACCGAACCCCTCTATAATTCAAAACCGGCCTACTGGATGGCGAAGGAGCTGTCGAAACGGCTCGGACTGGAGGAGTATTTCAGCTGGAACAATATCGAAGAGATGCTCGACTGGCAATTTAACCAGATCGGCACTTCGCTGGAGGAGATGAAAAAGATCGGGGTCAAGACCTTTGAACGGCCCTACGACGATCTCTACTATTATCCTGGTCAGGCGGTACAGTTCTTCACCAACACCGGAAAAATTGAATTGTACAGCACCGACCTCGCCAATGAGGGCTTTGACCCGATCCCTGTTTACACGCCCCATGAGGAGCCGCCTGAAGGCTTCTACCGGTTGAACTACGGACGCGCCCCTTCGCATACGTTCAGCCGGACGGCCAACAACCCGAACCTCACCGATATCATGGGTGAAAACGCGGTGTGGATCAATCCGAAGGTGGCGAAGATCTGGGGGATCGAGAACGATCAGTACGTTTACCTGGAGAACCAGGACGGGATCAGGTCGACGTTTCCGGTGAAGGCGCGGGTGACCGAGCGGATCCGGTGGGACAGCGTTTTTATGGTGCACGGGTTCGGGCACGACAACAAAAAGCTGTCGCGCGCATACGGCAAAGGGGCCAGCGACTCGGAGCTGATCTCGCGGGTGCATGTCGACCCGATCATGGGAGGAACCGGGATGCGGGGCAATTTTGTGACGTTTAAATTTGAACCGGCAGAAAAGGAGGTTGAGTCATGAGATATGCAATGGCGGTAGATACAAAGAAATGCGTCGGTTGCAGCGACTGCGTGGTTGCTTGTCAGACCGAGAACAACGTGCCCATCGGCTACTGCCGCGACTGGGTGGTGGAGGTGACCAATGGTACCTACCCGCAGCTTGAGATCGAGATCAGGTCGGAACGGTGCAACCAATGCAGCAATGCCCCATGTGTGAGATGCTGTCCGACAGGTGCGAGCCACTATGCCGACGGCGGAATCGTGCTGGTAACAGAGAACAAATGCATCGGCTGTGGTGCCTGTATCAACTCGTGTCCGTATGATGCCAGGTATTCTCATCCTGGCGGACATGTGGATAAGTGCACCTTCTGTGTCCACCGGATCAAAAAAGGGCTGGAACCGGCCTGCGTGGCCACCTGTCCGACGAAATGCATGTACTTCGGCGACCTCGACGACCCGAACAGTCCGGTCTCAAAGGTCCTGAAAAACAGAAAATATACAACGCTGATCCCGGAAGCGGGAACAGACCCACAACTGTATTTCCTTATGTAATGATGCTATGAGAGAAGAGATCATTGTAAGTGGCAGGGCGAACCCATTTATCGACCCATACCTCAATATATGGCACTGGCAGATACCGCTCTACCTGTTTCTGGGCGGACTGGCGGCCGGGATCCTCTTTTTTGCAGGGATGTACACCATCATGGGCAAGGAGAAGGTATACCCGACCGCTGTCAAAAAGGCCCCGCTGATCGTACCGTTTCTGCTGGTCCTCGGTCTGATCGCCCTCTTCCTGGACCTGAAACACAAACTCTATTTCTGGCGACTCTACACCACCATCAAAATTGAGTCGCCCATGTCGTGGGGCGCCTGGGTCCTCATGCTGGTCACACCCCTCTCCTTTGTCTGGGCGGCGATCAATGTGAGGGAGGTCTTCCCGAAGTGGGACTGGAAATTCGATTTTATAAAAAAACTGGAGGCGTTTTTCATCCGGCATAAAATAACCCTGGCCTGGATCATGGTGGTCTCATCCGTGATCCTCGGGGTATACACCGGGATCCTCTTCTCGGCATTCAATGCACGACCGCTCTGGAACACCTCCATCCTGGGTCCGCTCTTTTTGGCATCGGGCATGTCGGCCGGCGCAGCCATGATCATGCTGATGTCGAAGGACCATGCCGAGCGAACGCTCTTCTCAAAGATCGATATTGGAATCATCGCCGTGGAGATGTTCCTGATCGTCCATATGTTCATGGGCTTCCTGGCCAGTACGCAAGTGCAGATCGATGCTGCCGCACTTTTCCTGGGCGGTCCCTATACCGCATCCTTCTGGATCTTTGTTGTGATCCTCGGAATGATCGTTCCGGTGGTGCTGGAGGTGCTGGAGCTCTATAAATTCAAGGTCCCGGTGGTGATTCCGGCGGTCCTCGTACTCTTTGGAAGCCTGATGATGCGGTTTTTGATCGCCTTTGCGGGACAGGAAAGCAGGTGGTTATACTGATTAAAAATATGATTGAAATGAATACACCCGATTCAAAAACAACCAAAACAAAATACCTGAATCCCTATTTGGGGGGCGTACTGCTGGGCCTGGTGCTTATCGCCGCCAATTTTGTCTCCGGCAGGGGGCTGGGAGCCAGTGGCGCAGTCAAGAGTGCCGTAGTGGCAACTGTTGAAACCGTTGCCCCGAATCATGCCGAGAATGCCACTTTCTACAGTGATTTCATTGAAAGCCACGACGGTAAACCGATGAAAGAGTGGCTGGTCTTCCAGTTGCTCGGTGTGATCGTCGGCGCATTCCTCTCCGGCGTACTTTTCAAACGGCTGAAATTCAAGGTGGAACACTCCCCGAAGATCACCTCCAAAAAACGAATTATGCTGGCCATTGTGGGAGGGATCCTGTTCGGATTTGGCTCCCAGCTGGGCAGGGGCTGTACGAGCGGATCGGCACTCAGCGGTATGGCGGTATTGTCGTTCGGCGGCTTCATCACCATGGCGGCCATCTTTGGAACGGCCTTTGCATTGGCCTATTTTTTCAGAAAAAACTGGATTTAAACAAACTAATTTTTATACGATATGGGACCATTAATCAGCTATGACATCATCTCCCAGAACAGCAATTTACTGTTTGCCTTTCTGATCGGAATCGGGTTCGGATTTGTGCTCGAGGCGAGCGGATTCTCCTCAAGCCGTAAACTGGCAGGGGTCTTTTACGGGTACGACACCGTAGTGCTGAAGGTGTTCTTCACCGCAGCGATCACCGGTATGATCGGGCTGCTCTTTTTAAGCCTGTTCAACTGGATCAACCTCGACCTGGTCTATATCAATCCGACCTACCTCTATTCCGCCATTGCCGGTGGAATTATCATGGGAGCCGGGTTTATCATCGGTGGCTTTTGTCCGGGTACAAGTTTCTGTGCCGCGTCCATCGGTAAGATCGACGCTATGTTCTTTATCGGCGGAATGCTGTTAGGGGTGCTGATCTTCGCAGAAGCATTTCCGCTGCTTGAAGATTTCTTTTACGCAAAAAACCTGGGGATTCCCACACTGAGTGAGAAGCTCGGACTGAAAGATGGGGTGGTTGTTCTCGGGATCATCATTGTGGCCATGGGTATGTTCTGGGTCGGCGAGTGGGCCGAAAAGAAATTTCCGCGGGAAGAGTATTAGAATAAAAAACAGGGTTTAGGAATGTAATTGAAATTGTGCTCATACCCCTTCAGGAATCCAAAATAGATCGAAACAGATTATTCAAAAAACACAACAAGTTAAACTATCATTTGTTACATAAGATAAAATAAGAACGTTTAAAAAAATAAGCCGATGAAAGCATTACAATATTTAGCCATCGTATTTATCACATTGGGAGTAGGTATTGCAGCTGTTCCCCAGAACACAACCCATCCCTACAAACTCACACCCGATCAGCTTCTCGAACAGGTGAACAGCGGGATCCAGTATTTCTCTCCTGATCAGATCGCCGACATGATTATTACAGAGGATCCCTCATTTCTGCTGATCGATGTAAGGAGTCAGGACGAATATGAAGAATATCACCTACCCGGGGCAGTGAATATTCCACTCCCCGACCTGCTCTCCGACAAGTGGAAGCCCTATCTGAACCAGGATATCCGGCACAATGTTTTCTATTCCAACAGCACCGTAAAGGCCAATGAAGCGTGGATGATTACCATCCAGCTGGGTTATAGGAACAACTATGTAATGCAAGGTGGGCTGAATTACTGGGTAGAGACCATCATGAATCCCGAAGCGCCCAGGGCTACAAATCCCAACGAGGAGATCGCCAAATACAATTTCCGCAAAGGGGCCGGCATGAAGCTCGGTGGAGCAGAAGCGGTAGCCGAACAAGAGGCACCCGCTCAGCCCCTTCCATCACTTCCAAAAATAACCCGGCAAACCGACAGAAAAAGGGTCCAGGGAGGATGTTAGCAGGCAGGTTCTCATCGACCGCCTTTCTTATAAAGATTTACTGCCGAACCCCTGGTTTAAAGTAATCTCAGCAGAGAGAACTGGAATGTTTTTATGGAAGGTTATCCTGCTTAATGATATCATTAAAGGATTTGCCATAATTTTCATTGTAGAGTAATCTGAACTCACTACAGAAAGCTTCATAAACATTCTTGGCAAGGCTGTAATTACCACGCAGGTACTGGGTCCTGCATTTCAGGACCATTGCCTCCTCATTCGCAATGTCGAAGTTAAAAACACTATCTGCAAGACTAATAATGAGTTCTGCATCCTTTTTCTCATCCAGATTTTTTGAATAACTGATTAAAGTATCAACAATCTTATCAGAAATCTTAGCTTTATAGGAATCGAGCCATTCATATTCAACGTTGCCCAGAAATGTCCCATTAGAGGTTATATCAATAAGCCTTTCGAGAAATAATTTTGAGATATTTCCGGATTTCAGGATCTGACGGGCCAGATAATAATCACTGTAGATGATGTTATAATTGATTGATATTTTCCAATAACCAGTATTTTGGCTTAAATCAGCACTGTCTAGATCATTCAAAATAGTTTTCAGTTTTGCAATGTTTACGGATAGATTATTTCTTCCACTCTTAGCTGATTTATCAAACCAGAGAAATTCAATAATCTTTTCAGAAGAAATACCCCTCTCATTTCTTAGCGAATTCAGAAAAATCAATAAGAACAACTCTTTCAGAAGACGGGTAAACCTTTTTGTTATGTCAACACCATCACGATTAAAAACCTGAAAACCTCCAAAAAAATAAATGCTGTTCGTGGTTGTTTTTGAACCTTCATCCTTCATCCTGATAACATCCTTAATAGCTAACAAAGGTTCTTCTTCATCCGTTTGATTTGATTTTTTCCGGCTTGCTCTAATTCTCCAGGCAATTAAGAACAATAACAGTAAGATTCCTGCAACAGGGAACAGCCAAAATATTTTTGAATGTGTTACGGAAGGCCCCTTTTCTATTGGAGGATAATCAATTGTGTAGATTGTTCCCTTTGAATTTTTATTGTTTTCAGACAAAGTCGTAACTGTCAACAATTTTTTTGCCTCAGGAAAATAAAATAGATCAGCATAGGAGTCTATATCATTAAACAAATATGGAATTGAGTCCCCTAACTTTATGAACTGTTTGTTATCAAGTGATCCCTTTACCAGATTTAAATAACTATTGTATTTGAATTTCGGAAAGGACAATGCATAAAAGTTTCGTGTGCTACTGTCGATAACCAATGAATTGGCAAAACAAAATCTCTCCTCCAGATCGTCATAGGTTCTAATTTCTTCAAATTTCAGATCCTTCAAGGAGAGGGCATAAAAGTCATAATAATAACTCGGATTCAATCTTTGGCTGCCGGTATTGCTGCCATACCCTCCGAGAACAAAGATTGTATCATTTAGCACGCTCGAAGCAGCCAAATAACGGGGTGCCGGTATAGTACCATCGCAGGATATCTCTTCCCACGTATTATCTTGAATATGACATCTAAGCAACTTATTTTTATACAAATAATGTCCATAACCATTTAAAATATAAAGATTTTTGGTGCCAGGATCAAAGTATTTATTATGGTGCCAGTAATCCAAACGTCGGGTGGGGATTAGTTCCTCTTGTGTGATATCCCCTGAATTGGGATCGATAAAAAAACGCTGTTTGGTATCAGGATTATAGGATATAATAACCTCTTTATCAGGATCAAATACCGCCTGATAAGGAGAATTTAAAAAATTGGGGGTTGAACTGTAATACACTGTATCGAACTCATTCTTGCTTACCTGATAAACAATTAACCTGTCTTTACCAATCATATAAACCTGTTCCTTTTCCTGATTGGATGTAACCTGAAGACAACCTGAAAAAGAAACATCTTTTATCTTTTCCCACTGGATGTGAGACCTTCTTAACCAAATCGGATTAGTAATGCTTGCTTTCTTTCGTCTGATAATGTCTGTTGCTATGTTCCCTTCAACCTCATCCAATGGCCAGTGGTATGCCAATTCTGATTTCTTGTGTATCTTTAAATCTCTGATCTGAATGGGCGGAACATCGGTAGACTCAAAGTTTTTTTCATGACAAAGACCAAAATAAATTTTAACAGTGGAGGGATTTTGCAAATCAAGATTACGATCGATATAGACAGTATCGCCCTCACTGAAAATAATCTGGTTTTTGGAGAGAAGGAATTTTACACTGAAATTGATCCAGTTGGTCTGCAAGTAAGTTGGATTGATATTAAAGCCTATATCCGATTGTCTGGTTCCCATTATAATTGAGAAATCATTCTGTCCTCCGGTTCTGGTTCCATAAATCAGATCAATATTCTGATTATCATTGAAGATCATCCGAAAAACATAACCATACCTAAACTGTTTGTTTTCATGAGCCGAAATATCAAATGATAGCTCAAAATCCTCCTTTATCCGCTCCGCTTTATCAGGAAACAATTCAAGGGAGGTTCTCTTGTTTATCTTCGCATCAAAACTTTCGAAATAAAGACCATACTGCTGACAGTAAAGGTTGTTCGCTGAACCTATGCAACAAACAACTATAAAATAAATATAAATAGCTTTCATAAATTCCTTTTTCTGCAATTTCATGAGCCTTATTTCGGTTGTAATATCGTCAATTAAATTATATTAAGAAATAATTAAGTCAAAGTTAAGAGTTAAGATCTATTTTTCTATGAAAATGTAAGTATTGTAGAAAGCCTTCTAACTGATCGCTAGTAACCCATCTTTGCAAGATAGGAATGGTAAAGAAAGAAGGGCATACAATATATTTTTTTAAAACTTAATTGATACATCATGAACAAGTATTTTAGAGCAGGTTTTATAATTGCAGGTTTTATGGCCGGATTAGTCTCCTGCAATTCAGAAAAAAGAGACACATCTCTATTAAATTATGTAGATATGTTTATCGGAACTGCTAAGCAGGGACATACCATTGTAAGTCCTGCAAGGCCCTTTGCAATGGTTAAGCCCGGACCTGATACTGAAATGAGAAGAAATTATCTTCATGCAAAATACATTACAGGGTTTAGCCAATTACATATCAGTGGCACCGGTGGCAATGCCCAATCGGCAGTGCTCGGTATTATGCCAACAACCGGAAAAATCTATGTTGATCCCAAGCAATACATGTCAGCATTCAACCCCCTACATGCAAAAGCCTCTCCGGGTTACAATAGTTTTTTCCTGGATGATTATCAGATAGAAACAGAAATTACTTCTACTGACAGGGTAGCATTATACCGCTTTACTTTTCCGGAGTCGAATGAAGCGCACATATTGATCAATGTTGCTCATGCCTTTAACAAATACAGGGGGGGTGACATTCGGGTTTTAAATGATTCAACCATTGTTGGAACCGGAAAATATAATGGCTATCACGGCTCTGATTTTGATATCGCTTTTTACCTGCAATTTAGCAAACCCTTTTCAGCTTCTGGAATCTGGGACGAAAATGGAATTCATGATAATTTGAATTATAGCGTTTCTGAAGACGATGGGCCACTCGGAGTATTCGTCAATTATCAAACCGGTAAGGATGAGAAAATAATGGTTAAAGCTGGCATCTCCTATGTTGATATTGATGGTGCCGGGAAAAATATAACCCATGAACTAAATAACTGGAATTTTGAGCGGGTAGTCGAAGAGAGCCAACAAATCTGGGAGGATCATCTCAGAACAATACAAGTGAAAGGAGCTACTGAAGATCAAAAGAAAACCTTTTATACTGCCCTATATCATACCATGCTCTCTCCATGTTTACTCTCAGATATCGATAACCGTTATGAAGGTTTTGATGGCAACATCCATACAGCCGAAGGATTCAACTATTATGGAGAGTTTTCCCTGTGGGACACCTACAGGACGGTACATCCTCTGTATACACTGATCCAACCAAAGCGGCAAAGAGATATGGTGGTGTCTCTTTTGAAAACCGCAGAGCAGGGGGGATGGTTACCAAAGTGGGGATGGTCGGAAGGTTATACCGGTGGAATGTTAGGCGATCATGCCGTTTCTGTGATTTTGGATAGTTATGTGAAGGGCATTCAGGATTTTGACACACAGCTGGCATACAGGGCCATGTATAAAAATGCAACTGAGAAATTAGAGGGAGTTCCGTGGGGAAGAAGGGGATTGAACAAATATATGGCACTTGGCTTTGCTCCTGAAGATGCTGGTTACATGAAGTCGCTGGTTGCTGAAACACATGCCTACGGTCCCGGAGGAGCGCCTTCCAGAGATTACTATCCAGAGATTTCAGGTTCTGTTTCAGCTACAGTTGAGTTTGCCTACAACGATTGGTGTGTAGCAGAAATGGCAAGACTCCTGGGAAAAGAAGAGGATAACGCATATTTTAGGAACAGGGCATATAACTATAAAAACGTGTATGATCCTTCAGTTGGATTTATGCGTCCAAGAAACAGTGATGGATCCTGGGCCATGAACCCATTTGTATCCACTGTAAGCGGACAACACAGTCAATTCTATTGTGAAGGGAATGCCTGGACATATTCATGGACAATACCACACGATATCCAAGGAGTTGTAAATCTGATGGAGGGGCCGGAAATGTTTATCAATAAGCTTGACAGTGCTTTTGCAGGCATTGAGGAGAATGATTCATATTTTGATCCTACTAATGAGCCGGATATCCACTATCCCTATCTGTATAACTATGTCAAGGCACCCTGGAGGACCCAGGAAATCGTGAGATTCATGACAGAGAACCTTTACTCTTCTGATTGGGAAACAGGCCTTCCTGGAGATGAAGATGTGGGAACACTATCTGCCTGGTATATCTTCAGTGCCATGGGGTTCTATCCGGTAACTCCGGGTACTGACCAGTATGTAATTGGAAGTCCTCTTTTCGACGAAGTTACAATATACCTGGATGAGGATTTCTATTCAAATAATAAGCTATCACTGAAAACCATAAATAACTCTCCTTCAAATAAATACATTCAAAGCATTAAACTAAACAACAAAGCCATCAACAGAACATGGCTCAGACATAATGAACTGGTTAATGGAGGGAACATTGTTTTTGAGCTGGGCAGTAAACCAAATAAGAATTGGGGTACTGATGATGAAAATACACCTATGTCAATGACAATTGAAAAGCCACAATTCGAGTTTACAAATCTTACCGCGCCCGAGAAAGCTGAAGCCAATGAATATATTCCTGTAAAAGTAACTGTGAAAAACAATGGAGCATTGGGCACTGTATTCGTTAAGCTATTCCAGTTTGACCGAAATATTCATTATAAAAGGGGACACTTTGTCGGACAGAAAAAAATTGTTCTGGATGCCGGTGATGAGGCTAATGTAGAATTTTCTGTCCCAATGTATTATCACGGATCCATTACATTACAAATCGATTCTCTTTCAACCGTTGTTGATATAGCAAGACCCGATCCCGAAAAACTGGCAAAAAAACAGGAAATAATGAAATAAAATGTTGTAATGGGCACTAATAAAAAAAGGCCTGATAAACAGGCCTTTTTTTATTAATTCTCTATAATTCTTGTGTAACCTGCTTCTTTTCCTTCTACAAGTTTATATTTCAGATCAGCTACGATTTCGGGGTGTTCAAAGTACAGGTTATTTGATTCCATAGGGTCTTCCCTGATATTATACAATTGTCCCTCCGGCATCCCTGGTTCGGGATTGATTACCGAAGGATCGGTAAATCCACCTGAACCCAACATATCAATGTATTTCCAGTCACCCTCCCGAATAGCGAAAAATTTTCGGCTGGAGTGGTGAATCATGGAATTCCTGACAGGTGTAGAAAGGTCTCCATCCAACACATGCAAGAAACTAAAACTGTCCTCTCCACTTTTTTTGTCAATGGCCTGGTCAGTTAAATCAGCAAATGTTGAAAACAGATCCGTCAGACTCACCAAATGATCATACTGTTGAGGCTCAGAAATCTTTGCCGGCCATGTAATTACCAATGGCACATGGTGTCCACCATCCCAGATATCACCTTTTTGACCCCTCCGGCCATAATTTGAGTTGTGCTGATAGCGTTCAATCTCCTCTTCCGGCCAGTAACCTCCGTTATCGGTAGCGAAAATAACCATGGTGTTATCATCGATCCCAAGCTGCTGAATTTTGGCGTTTACTACTTTAACTGCATTATCAATTGTAAGAATGAAGTCTCCATATGTATCAACCGATGATTTTCCCTTGAATTGATCTTCAGGAACCCAGGGAGTATGTGGTCCGGTAAGTGACAAATAGAGAAAAAATGGACTGTTGCTCTCTGATGTGTGTGCTTCAATGAACCTGGTTCCGTCAGCAAGAATATCTCCATGGCATTTTTCAATCCTGAATGATTCTGCCATCTCTCCGTTGCGCCACCAAACACCCTTTTCCCAGTAAATATCATCTTCCTGAGTATGCTTTTTATCCCATGAATATTCTGTATTTTCAAGTCTTATCGGGTATACATCGGACGATAAAACCATCTGATCATCAATCGCAAGGCCATTCCTTAGAAACAGGTATGGAGGGATATCCAATGATGCCGGATGGATAAAGGAATAATCAAATCCGAAATGATTGGGCCCGAATTTGATCGGTTGTGAATAATCAACATTAGAATAATTGGTCTCCCTGTCCATTTCAGGAGTTTCATTTTCATTAACCGGGGTCCAGTCGAAGCCAAGGTGCCACTTGCCTACACATGCCGTAGTATATCCTGCTTTTTTCAAAAGATGTCCGACGGTCCTTCTTTCCGGATCAAAGACTGATCTGCTGAATCCACCTACATTGCCTCCTTTGACCCTGTTTCTAAACGCATACCTGCCTGTCAGGAGTGCATATCTGGAGGGGGTACAAACTGAAGCACTTGCATGGGCCTCTGTAAATACCAATCCTGTTTCAGCCATTTTATCGATTGCCGGCGTAAACACTTTTGCTTCCGGATTAAGCGCCGATACATCTCCATAACCCATATCATCTGCAAAAATGATGATGATATTGGGCAGTTCATCAGTCGCATTATTATGGCTGCATGAAAATGATAATAGTGCAACAATGACAACTGCGCCAAGTAATGAATGGTTCTTTCTCATAGTTATTGGATTTAATAAAGGCTAAATTAAGACAATTATTTAACTATAATAAACAATCACTACATTCATTAATTGAGCGATGGGATCGTATCATTTAAAGAGGCAGCGTTTTTGCACTGTACAAGAAAAACAGCGCAAAAGATTACTAAAATTATTAAACAATTAAGCATCTGTTAATAGAAATGGAGACAGCGATGAGTTGAATAAAAAATTTTTAAGGGCATACCTCGATCACAAAGCCGGTAGTTAGTATGATTTGGTATGAAGCGTTTGAACCAGACGCTGAATTCTCTCTCCATTTTCAGCCGCATTCGTCGTCTCAGATTCAATTAAAACAACATTCTCAGGATCGCGCCTGTTGAGCCCCTTGAGATAAAACTTATCGTAATAGTCGAGTGTGATGATCGCGGCCTCATAGTAGTCGCCTCGCTCCAGCGCCTCCAGTGCTTCAGCGGTTCGCAGTCCACCCAGCCGCTTTGAGATCTTCAGTACCGATTCGGCGAGTTTTCCGGAATCGATACCGGCATATACCTCCACCAACAACCTGGCCCGCTGCTCCTTTGGTATCTTCAGAAAAAAGAGTGTCGCCTGCCGCATCCGCTCAAACAGATTTTCAGGGATAAAGACCCTGCCAATATGAATGCTCTCATCCTCCAGCCATACGGAACGCGTGAAATCCAACTTCCTCCATTCCCAAAACAGCAGATTCGTAAAATGCTTATTTTTTGGCTGTTCAGTCTCACCAATTGAACCAAAGGCTGAGCCTTTATGATGGGCTATCCCCTCCAGGTCAATCACCTGTTCACCCATACGCTCCAGCTCCTTCAATACCCTGGTCTTTCCACTTCCTGTATACCCTCCAAGCACGTGGATCACCTCCGGTTGTTTAAACGATTCCAGGGCGTGCTGACGAAAAGCCTTGTACCCTCCTTCAATCACAAAAACTTCCCCGATTCCATTTTCTGAAAGATGATCCGCAAAGGACTTGCTCCGCATTCCTCCCCGCCAGCAATAGACCACCACGCGCCCGTCAATGGCAACCTTCCTTGCCTCCTGCACAAACCAATCGAGCTTTGGTGTTACAAAACGGTACCCAGCTTCATACGCCTGCTCCACCGAAACCCGTTTATATAAGGTGCCCACTTTGGCGCGTTCTTCATTGCTAAACAAGGGAATATTCACCGCCCCCGGTATGTGTCCTGATTCATACTCAGCCGGTGTGCGCACATCCACCAGGGGAAGTAACGGTTTCCCTGACAAGTAGTCCCCAATATATATTCTTTGAACCATAAATCAATATTTCCCGCAGTTGGCCCCAATCACATCGGCCCCTTCATGAACCAGCATCTCAACCGCTTCAGCAGGCGATGTCTCCATCTCCAGGAGTTGAATCGTAATCTCCTTCGCCCCATCCTGGTCCTTCATTTCAGGCGGGGTCGGCGTGGCCCTGTCGGCCTTGCCCTTCTCTACGCAAAGCGACAATTGTTTTAGTAGTTCTTCCTTTTGCATAATTTTTTGTTTTAGCAAAAGTAAAAATAGAGAAAAAATGGCAGAGAAAACCTTAGCTGTGCAAGAAGTGTTCAATCCACCATTTGCATTTGTAAAAAAAAGTATACCAGGAGATCGCAAGATCGAGGTTGGAAAGAAATGAGCGCAGCGGTGGATGGAACAGGAGACGGCACGGAAATGAGAAAACAAACACAAAGTGTAAATGGAATATCCAAATAATACAATTGGAAGACAGATAAAAATTCTTCGTACTTTTATATGTTGTAAATTACAGCGATGACACCCAAGGCTGAACATATCACAGAGACGGTGCATATCAAAAACATGGTCTGCCACTGCTGTAAACTGTTTCTGAAAGAGAAACTCGGGGAGCGCGGAATCATCGTGCACGAGATCTCCCTTGGAAAGGCCAAAATATCTTACGACAAATCCACCATCTCACACGAAGGGATCAACGGCATCCTGAACAGATACGGGTTCAGCCTCCTGGAAAACCGGGATGACAAGTTGGTGGGCGAGATCAAGATCGCTGTGATCGAGTTGATCCACCACCTCAACAACGTCAACTCCATCGTCAGAAAATCTGACTACCTCGTCGAAAAACTGGGCTTCAGCTATCCCCACCTTTCAAAAATATTTTCAGAACATGAAAAAGGTACCCTGGAAAAATATATCATCCTGCAAAAAATTGAACGTATTAAGCACCTGCTGAAGGAGGAGGACTATTCATTGAGCGAAATTGCCTACATGATGGACTACTCCAGCGTGCAGTACCTCTCTAACCAGTTTAAAAAAATTACCGGAGTAACAGTCTCCCAGTTCAGGGCCGGCAGTGAAATCTCAATGAAAGGGATCGATGAGATATGATCCGTCACCGATCATCAACGATAAAATAATTCAAACCCGTTAAATGATGCAGACCCGTTAAATGAAACGCACAGTCAAGATCCAATTCTTACAATTCCGGTCCGACAATTGATCATTGAATTTTACACATCTATTTAAAAATTTTGTAACAATTCTTTCCCGGGGAATGCTGAAGTTTGTATCATGAAAAGTTCCTGCCTTCTGGGCCTGCCAGGAAACGATGAACCGAACAATGTGGGCTCATGAGCTTGCGAACAATAAAAAATAAGACAAGATGAAACTTAAAGAGAACATTGCTGTCAGCGAGTCGGGATTTATCTTCGACCCGAACACAGGGGAATCCTTCTCGGTGAACTCAACCGGTAAGCAGATCCTCCAGATGGTGTCCAAAGGACTATCCATGAAAGAAATTGAATCATCCATCATGGCCGATTACGAGGTGGACGAGAAGACATTTCTGCGGTATATGGATGATTTTGCACACACTCTTCGCAGACTAAATCTAATTGAAACAGAAACCGATGAGTAAAAGAAAGATCTCCATCGCTATCACCGGGTTGAACAATACGGACAACCCCGGACCAGGCATCCCGGTAATCAGAGGAATCAGGGAATCAGACAAGTTCGACGTACGGATCATAGGACTGGCGTATGAAAACATGGAACCGGGAATATACATGGAAGGGGCCCTCGATAAAACCTACCTGATACCTTACCCCTCGGTCGGAACAGAACCCTTTATAGCACGCATCCTCGAAATACACCAGAAAGACCCGATCGACCTGATCATACCTAACCTCGATGCCGAACTCTTCACCTTTATGAAATCAGAATCGCTTCTTTTAGAACACGACATCAAAACCTACCTTCCATCCTTCGACCAGTTTGAGGAACGGCAAAAAGGAAACCTGAACCAGTTCGGTGAAAAATATGGAATCAAGGTGCCCCTAAGCAAAGCAATCACCTCAGTAAATGATGTGGCCGAACTAAAGGAGGAGTTCGAATACCCGCTCCTGGTCAAGGGAAAATTTTATGATGCCTATATCGCCTATAACTCCGACCAGGTGATCAACCACTTTAACAAGATCAGCGCAAAGTGGGGACTGCCGGTCATCATCCAGGAATTTATCAGGGGAACGGAGGTCAACGTCGTGGCTCTGGGCGACGGCACGGGACGGACCGTTGCCGCAGTTCCCATGCGAAAGCAATATATCACCGACAAAGGGAAAGCCTGGAGTGGAATTACCCTGAGCGATAAAAAGTTACTGCAGATAACACGCGATCTCTTTAAACAAAACCGCTGGAAAGGGGGTATGGAACTGGAAATGATCAAAACAAATCAGGATGAATACTACCTGATTGAGATCAATCCCAGAATACCGGCTTGGGTATACCTGGCAGTGGGTGCCGGACAAAATATCCCCGAAGCGCTGGTTCAACTGGCGATGGGGGAAACGGTCGAGTCCATGACCGACTATGAAATCGGTAAAATGTTTATCAGATACTCTTACGACCTGATCGGTAACATCAGCGATTTTGAAAAACTCTCAATTAGCGGAGAGCTTTAATTCAATACCAGAAAAACGATGGAAAAGCCAAAATTTGACCGACCTGCAATCAACCGGATCAATGCCGGTGTTCCCGATAAATTCGGCATGAAAACAAATGTCAGACCTATCACTGAAATAGATAACAACAGCATCAAAGAGCTCCTGGAGAAATTCGGTTCTCCCCTGTATATCCTTTCGGAAAAAACAATCAGGGAGACCTACAGAGAGGCTGTATCTGCCTTCACTACCCGGTATCCAAAGGTTCAGTTCGCATGGTCGTACAAGACCAATTACATGAATGCTGTCTGCAGGGCATACCACCAGGAGGGCTCCTGGGCCGAGGTTGTCTCGGTTTTTGAATATGAAAAAGCCATTGCAAACGGAGTGCCGGGAAACAAAATTATATTTAACGGACCTGACAAAACAAAGGATGACCTCCTGCTGGCCATAAAAAACAGTTCACTGATCCACATCGATCATTTCGATGAACTCTATGATATAATTGATATCGTCGAAAAGAGAGGCGAGAAAGCAAAGGTGGCCATCCGTATTAACATGGATACCGGTATCTACCCCCTGTGGGACCGCTTTGGCTTTAATTATGAGAATGGCGAAGCCTGGGCAGCTGTTAACAAGATCATGGCTGTGGAAAACATTGAGCTTGTCGGACTGCACACTCACATAGGCACCTATATCATGGCACCTGCACCTTATGGAATTGCAACAGCAAAACTGGCCCAACTGGCAGTGCGGATCGAGAGGAAATTTGATCACGCGATAAAATATATTGATGTTGGTGGCGGCTTTGCCTCCAAAAACACCCTGAAGGGGGCATACCTCCCCGGATCAGATACATGCCCATCGTTCGACGATTACGCCGAAGCTATAACAAGTGCCCTGACCAACTCCGATATCAAACAGGAACACATGCCAACCCTGTTTCTGGAGACGGGACGTGCACTGATCGATGATGCCGGCTATCTGGCCGGAACCGTTCTTGCCAATAAACGGCTGGCAGACGGCAGGCGATCCCTCATTATCGATGTAGGGGTTAACATGCTTTTCACCTCCTTCTGGTACGAGCACAATATCGTTCCTGCACAGGATCACCAGCCCGATACTGAAGACACAACCATCTATGGTCCGCTGTGCATGAATATCGATGTGATCAGGGGTGCAGTGCAATTCCCGCTGCTCGAGAAAGGCGATCATTTAGTGATCAGCCGCATCGGTGCGTACAATATGACACAGTGGATGCAGTTTATTACTTACAGACCCAGGATTGTTATAATCAATACCGAAGGAAAAGCAGAAATTATCAGGGAGAGTGAGGACCATGCCTCCATGAATGTACATGACAGGGTTCCGGAACACCTGATGGAGATCAAACTCTAAGTAAATATCTATCGGATGCAGGCGGTCAGACTCAAAAAGGAAAATGTGGGATACTTCTTTTCAAGTATACTGAACAGCTATTCCCAGATTTTCTTTTCAACACACAAACCCTTTGCGGTTATTCTGCTTATCGTAACTTTTTACGATATTCACGCCGGACTGGCCGGTCTCCTTGCCGTGGTAACAACCTCCTGCGCCGCATTCATCCTGAACCTGCACAAACCCACTACGGCCCAGGGCTTTTACGGATTCAACAGCCTGCTCGTTGGACTCGGACTCGGCATATACTACAGCTTTGGAGGGCACCTGGTCATGATTATTATCCTGGCAGCGCTGTTTACATTCTTTATTTCAGTGTCACTCCAGGGTGTGATAGGAAAATACAGGCTGCCTTACCTGAGTATCCCCTTCATCATTGCACTGTGGACATTCATTACCGCAACACGCAGTTTCGACGCCCTGGGTATCAGCGAACGGGGAATCTACACCCTCAATGAGCTTTACCACATCGGCGGAAGCAGGCTGGTCAGTATTCATGAGTTTTTTAATTCCCTTGCCGTTCCAAAAATAGTCACCACCTATTTTATTTCACTCAGTGCCATACTGTTTCAGTACAGTGTTTTATCCGGTATTCTGATCGCTACAGGTCTGTTGCTGTATAGCCGGATCGCTTTTTCATTGTCCCTCATTGGATTTTTCGTTGCCTACCTGTTTTATGACCTCATCGGAGCAAACATCACCCAGATCGATTACAGCTACATCGGATTCAATTACATCCTTACTTCAATTGCATTGGGAGGATTTTTCCTGATCCCATCCGCCAGGTCCTATATATGGGTTATCATTCTGATCCCGTTGGTGGCAATAATTACCATCAGCCTGAATACGATATTTCTGATCGTTAAACTCCCTGTGTACTCCCTGCCCTTCAACATGGTGGTGTTGTTGTTCATCTACGTCCTGAAGTTCAGGTCGGAGTATTCCCCGGCCCTGGCTGAAGTTTTTTACCAATACAACTCCCCTGAAAAGAATTTGTACGTGTTTGTGAATAATCAGGAACGTTTCAGGTTCAAACATATCAGTCAGATTAAACTGCCATTTTATGGAACATGGGACATCTCCCAGGGGCACAACGGGACACATACCCATAAGGAGGCGTGGCGGCATGCATGGGATTTCGTAATTTTAAATAAAGAGGGCTCTCAGTACAAGAATAGTGGTGATTTTCCGGAAGATTATTTCTGCTTTGAAAAACCGGTAATTGCACCAGAAACAGGTGTCGTGGAAAAGGTCGTGAACGACATTGAAGACAATGTGATCGGCGAGGTGAATCTGCAGCACAATTGGGGAAATACCATTATTATCAAGCACGACGACAATGTATACACCAAACTCAGTCACCTGAAAAAAGGGAGCATCAAGGTAGAGGAAGGAGATAAAGTAAAATATGGACAGGTAATCGCACAATGCGGAAACTCAGGAAGATCCCCCTATCCCCACCTCCATTTCCAGGTACAGGAATTTCCATACATTGGTTCAGTTACAAAAGATTATCCCATAAGTAGTTATGTGCTGCACCATGAAGATAATTACAGCTTCTGTTCCTATAAAAGACCACAGGAAAATGAAAAGGTATCCAACATTGAGGTAAGTGACCTGTTGAAAAATGCATATCATTTTACCCCGGGGGAAGTTCTCAAATTCAACGTAACCGGGTTCAGTAACTCGCAAGATGTAAAGTGGGAAGTAAAGGTAAATCCACACAATGAAACATACATTGAGTGTAGCAGATCAGGTGCAATTGCTTATTTCGACCGGGATGAGAATCAGTTCCGTTTCACCTATTTTAAAGGAAAAAGAAATTGCCTGCTCTACTATTTCTTTGTTGGTTGCTATAATGTTCAGGAAGGATTCTACCAGGACCTGGTATTAAAAGATCAATACCCGCTTTCCCTGGTTTATCCAAAGGCGGTACTATGGTTTCATGACTTTATCAGTCCCTTTGTGCGATTAGCAAAAGCTGAGTATGAAATGAAATATGTACATGTCAATGACCATATCTCTCCAACCGAAATCAGGCTGGAATCTTCTCTCAGGAACCTGTTTTTGAAAAAAGAGGTGAATACTATGAAATTTCATACAAAGATCAGCAAAAGAGGTGTTCAATCCCTGGTTGTTGAACGCAAGGGGGCAATTACAAAACTTGAACGATGCGACGACTGATTCTTATAATTTTGTTTTTCTGTGGTACTGCAGTTAACGGACAGAATTTAACCTTTATCCAGGTTGACACAACAACCTATAATCAGTATCTGCGTGGCGAATGGAAAGATCTGACCAGCACCGGCAGGGAGGCCCTTGATGCCGGGATCGACTATTATTACCTGCAGATGCGGATGGCCTGGGCCTGGTTCTCCATGGGGCGGTACCGGCAGGCCATAAAATATTACAGGAATGCCCTGGGCCACAACAGCGGCGATCCTATTGCCAATGAATATCTCTACTACGCCTATAAATATTCCGGAAGGCACAATGATGCCCTCCTTCAGACCTCCGCTTTAACAACCGAACAAAAAAAGGCGATGGGGATCAAGGATTCTGTCAATTTTATCTCTTTTGGCCTCAATTATGCCTGGTCAACCGCCAATGCAGGAAGCATCATGGATCGCATCGTAAATGGAATAGAAGACCTGGATCCCCTGAACGGTACCCAAAAAGCCACCCACCATCTAAATTTTGCACAGATTGGGTTATCGCACCGTTTGGGAAAAGCCGTTATCCTCAAACACCAGGGCGCCTACCTGCATAAATATGAACTTTCGTATGCCACCGTCGGAGGGGTGGGTTATCTCTCCCCTGAACAGCCAGTTAATCAGTTTGAATACAGCGGAAACATGGAGATAACCCCGGTAAAGGGACTGCTCATCACTCCGGGCGTACATTTCCTGAATACCTCCCTGCCCATCTACGCTGCAACCTCTTATGGATTAAACTCCGATGCGAACAGAACCCCTGTGAGCAATCTGGTGATCCGCAACTGGGTAACCAGCATTCAGGTTGAAACAAAAGCGAAGTTTTTCGACCTGGGACTTTCATTTACACATCACAATTTCAACAACATAGGCACCCTGCAATCCGGCTTTCATGCCACCGCCTACCCAATGGCCAACCTCAACCTCTATCTCAGTATCGATGGTTATGCACAATTCCACAGTATTAATGGGGTCACCAATACGGAATTTGTTATAAAGCCGTTAGTCGGGGTGAAGCTGCATAACAATTTCTGGCTGGAGGTTACAGGAAAAGCCCCCGAACATTATAATTTCTATGATGTCCGCAATGCCATTGCCTACAACAGTATTGAGAAGAATGCTTCTGTTTTAGAGATAAACGGAATCATTCCCGCATACCGTTTTGGAATGCAAATTTTCGTCGGATATAAATACCAGAACCAGAGCAGCTGGTTCTTTCCACAAAACGATATGCTTAATCCCTTAAACAAACAAATTTATAACAGTCACTTAATTACAGGAGGTATCAAATGGACAAAATAAATAATGTGCTTATCAGTATGGTGCTCACAGCCCTGCTGGTTCCGGCCCAGGGCCAGGACGCACAATACTCAAACGTCATAAAAGGATTCCAGAGCAGCTATCTGCACGAAGCCAGTGGCGATCTCCAGTCATCCATCAACGACCTTAAAGCAATTTACAGCGAAGATTCCTATGAGGTGAACCTGCGACTGGGATGGCTCCTCTATTCATCGGGTCAGTTCACCGAATCATACAGTTTCTACAACAAGGCGCTCAGCCTGAAACCCTTTGCCATTGAACCTAGGTTCGGACTGATCTATCCGGCTGCCGCCATGGGGAACTGGGATATGGTGATTGGTCAGTATAAAGAGATTATCGGGATCGCCCCCGGCAATACCATCGCCATGCACCGGCTCGGACTCGTCTATTACGGCAGGAAAGATTACCATGAAGCGGAAAAACTCTTCGACAAAGTGGTGAACCTCTACCCATTCGATTATGATGCCTTGCTGATGCTCGGCTGGACCAAGTTCCAGCTAAAGAAATACAGGGAAGCAAAGGTGCTGTTCAACAAGGCACTGATGAACTCCCCGGGCGGACAATCGGCCCTGGAAGGTCTGGAACTGCTCGACTAGTTCAAATATAGAGCTCCTTTCAGGGGGATCGCTGCGGCTGCAGAGTTGCGTTCCCCGACCGCCGTACTTGCGCACTAAGGCAGGCGGGCCCCGACCGCCGTACTTGCGCACTAAGGCAGGCGGGCCCCCGGTAACATATACTTTTCCGGGTAACCCTCCATTCTTCATCCATACCTATAACTTTCAACTTTTTTCCTTACTATTGCAGCAAAATTTTACGGAGGAAATGCAGGAGTATATTGGTGAATTTTCAGCGTTGCTGGTGGCGGTTTTCTGGACCGTTACGGCCCTGGCATTTGAACGTGCCAGTCTGCGAATCGGTTCACTTTCTCTTAATGTGATCCGCCTCTTCATCGGACTCTTCTTTCTCAGCATCTTTGTCTGGATCAGAACGGGAATGCCCTTCCCGGCCGGGGCCACCCAGTTCAACTGGATCTGGCTCACTATTTCCGGTCTCGTCGGCTTCGTCTTCGGCGATCTTTTCCTGTTCAAATCCTACTCCATGATCGGCTCACGGTTTGCCATGCTGATTATGACCCTGGCCCCGCCAATGGCTGCAATCACGGGATGGATTATGCTGGGCGAGCGGCTGTCGCCCATGAATATCTTCGGAATGTTTCTAACCATCATGGGGATCTCTATGGCTATTTTCGTTAGAAAGGAAGGAAAAAAAGGACTGTCGATGAACAAGTCACTGAAAGGACTGCTTTTCGCCTTCCTGGGTGCCGCCGGTCAGGGGATCGGACTTGTACTTAGCAAATACGGCATGCAGGAATATGATCCCTTTGCTGCCACACAGATCAGGCTAATCGCCGCGATTGTCGGATTCGCCATACTCACTACCTACCTGGGAAGATGGAAAAATGTGCTCCTGGCAACCCGCAATAGAAAGGGGATGTCGGCTACCGCCCTCGGCTCCTTTTTCGGTCCGTTCCTCGGGGTCTCTTTCTCCCTGCTGGCCATCAGGTACACCGAAACAGGTATCGCGGCAACAATCATGGCGATTGTGCCCATTCTCATCATCCCACCTGTTGTAATTCTCTACAAAGAGAAAGTTAAACCACTGGAAATAATGGGAGCAGTAATAAGTATCACCGGTGTTGCGTTATTATTCCTGAAGTGAAAGGAACAACTCATGCTTCTTAACGAAACTTTAACGGATACTCCTTTCATGCCAATGGTATTAATCGTTATCTTAGCCAATGTTTAACCGATAACATCAAACACAATGAAAAAAATCCCCATCATCGTTGCACTTACCCTGCTAATTACAACCCTCTCTTGCTCCAGAAAGACCTCCGATAGCATCAATAGCATCCCCGATCATGCCTCCCTGGTCGCTTCAGTGCATCCCGATCAGATCTACAACAAGGGTCAGGTCGGCTCCCTGGAGAGTTTAACCAAAAGTGTCAGAAACGAATTCATGCGCAGCATTGTAAAAGATCCCCTGAAATCAGGAATTGACATGTCTGAATACATCTACCTGTTTGTCTATTTCATTGATGATGAGCCGGTAATGGGTATCACTGCTGATCTGAAAAACCATGGGAAATTTAAAAAAATGATCGAGGAGATAAACAAAAATGACGACCAGCAGATCATCTCCCACAAAGGGTACAGCATGATCACCCCGGAAGGTGATGAGGCCGCGCTGGCCTGGAACGAAAAGCAGGTGATTCTGCTCGCATCACCCCAAAAAACCATGACGGCGGACGACTGGCAGACTGAATTGACAGGACTCTATGAACAAAGAAGGGAACAGTCCATTTCAAGTGTGGTTGACTTCAGGAATTTCGCCGGAAAAATGAAGGATATCAATGTCTGGATTACAGGTGATGATCTGAAAAAAATACTCGCCAAAACAAAGTCGCTGAAAGATTTGGAATTTGATGTTCCGGTGAACCTCGACAACAATTACAACCATGTTTTTGTAGAATTTGCCGATGGAGCAATGAATATACATTCAGAAATGCACCTGAGCGACGATGCTAAAAAAGTAACGGAAACACTCCAACTCACCAAAGAGAACCTTAACAGGGATCTGCTAACAATAAGTCCCGGAAATGATCTGCTCATGGCCCTCGCCTTTTCGGTGAAAACCGATCGGGTTGTAAAGCTAATAAAAAAATTCAATCCCCCACAAGCGGAAGGCATGTCCGATAAAATCGAAAAAGCCACCGGCGTGCCGGGCAGTGATATCCTGGATGCATTGAACGGTGATTTTGTCCTGGCTGTTAACGGAGCACCCGAAGGATCGGCCTTACCGGTTGAAGTCCTGATTGGTATGGGCCTCGACGATGAAACACTGCAGGAGAAGCTGTTGGGCTCTGTCGGCAATATGGCACAGGTGGAAAAAGAGGGAGATTTCTTTACGATCAACGCAGTAGGAATGGAGCTGTACAGCGGGATCGTAAAAGGGATCTGGATCATCACCAACGTCCCGGGCTACAAAGATGCCATCGCAGGGAAAGGACTTGATCAGACACTGTCCGATTCAAAATTCAAGGATTATACAGGCGGCTCCATGGGAATGTATATGAACCTGGATCTGACAACCTACCCCGCCGGGCTGCAAAGCATGATGGCAAGCAGGAGTGCCCCTAAAACTCTGGAGCTTCTCACCGAATCATTTGATTATATAGGTATGGAATCCTCCAACTATGAAAACAACATAATCCTTAAAACATCGAAAGAGAAAGAGAACAGCTTATATACCGTGCTCCGGCTTATGGAAAGTTTTCAAGTGGCCAACTAATCCTGTCTGTCCATAATGTGCAGTTTTTATTTACACCAATTAAATGCCGCGCGGGACAGACTTTGATCTCAGGTAATGGGATCCAGCCATTCAACTATATGAACAGTTAGTCAACTAATTTTAAGGTTAATCAACTATATAAACAGTTATTCCAAATAGCCAGATGATATTCACATTAGATAAACTCATTCCGCTGCCCATGACCGGGATCCCAGTTGATGGGTCTGCCGTATGGGAAACGGAATCATTTACCTTCAATCAGGAAAAGAGATACCTGGTGGAAGCAGCTTCTGGTAAAGGCAAAACCTCGCTCTTGTCGATCATGTACGGACTTCGAAAAGATTATAGAGGCAAACTGCTCATTGACGGTACCGACGCCAGTACCTTCAATCCAAAAGAGTGGTCACACTTCAGGAAACAACGTGTTTCGTATATCTTCCAGGGACTTGAACTATTCGGCGACCTGTCGGCCACGGACAACATCCTCCTGAAAAACCAGATCACAAAATTCAAAACCCGGCAGCAGATCATAGAGATGGCCGACAGACTGGATATGGCTCCGTTCCTGCACAGGAAATGCCGCCTCCTCTCCTTCGGTCAGCAACAACGCATCGCCATCATCCGGGCCCTCTGCCAGCCTTTTGAGTTTCTCTTTGCCGACGAATGTTTTAGTCATATCGACAAAAACAACAGTGCCATTGCCATGCAACTGATCACCGAAGTATGCGACCAACAGGGTGCCGGACTGATCCTCACCTCACTGGGCAATAACCAACATACATTCGATGAACATATTACAATTTGATGTAATGAGCATAATATATACTCATCCTTTATCCCATAAACAGCCATGATGAAAAATTTCCATTTGTAAACTTAGTGGTAACTTGAATAGAGGAATAGAATGATGAAATAATGATTTCCTACGCAAATCTTACGCGACAAGCTATCAGATAATATATGAAATACCTGTTTAAAATATTGTGGAAGGACCAGGGCAGAATGCACCTGCTCTGGGCAGTGCTGGGAACAATGGCGGGCTTCGTCCTGCTGCTTTCGGGGATCCATTTTTATGAAAACATGAACCGGGTGCTGACTGAAAACCGTGATCTTCTGGATCCCGAATATATCATCCTGAACAAAAGGGTAAACATTGGCAATACCCTTGGAATAGGTTCCGGCGGGTTCACCGAAAAGGAGATCAGCGAGATCGAAGACCAGCCATTTGCCCAACGGGTCGCCCCCTTTATATCGAACGAATTTCCCATCAGCGCCTTCACCAGGAGCAAACAATTCCCCAATTTCCATACCGAACTCTTCTTCGAGGCGGTACCGGATGAATTTGTCGATCTAAAATCGGACGACTGGGGGTGGAGCGAAGAGAAGGACCATATACCAGTAATTCTTCCCCAGGACTACCTCAACCTCTATAACTTCGGATTCGCACAGAGCCAGGGCCTTCCCCAGATTCCCAAAGAGATGATCAGCATGCTGCAGTTCAATATCATTCTCAAGGGTCGCCACGAAAAAACTACCTACCCCGGAAAAATCATCGGCTTCAGCAACCGGATCAACTCCATTATGGTACCCTATGACTTCCTTACATGGGCCAACGACCGTTTCGGATACCAGGAAAAGAGCATACCCTCCCGCATCATCCTGGTGTCGAACGATCCGACAGACCCTGCCATCATGCAATTCATCAATGAAAAAGGCTACGACACCATCGTCGAAAAACTAAAAAGCAGCCGCCTGAATATCATCCTGAAATTCGTTCTCAGCTTCCTGGTCCTAATCGCCGGCATCATTATCGGCCTCGCCTTCCTCATCTTCCTGCTCAGCCTGCAACTCATGATCAGTCGCTCTGCATCAAAAATTAAACTACTCAACAAAATGGGCTTTCACCATACCGAAATAAGCAAACCCTACATTATCATCCTCTTCGGTCTACTCTTCCTGGTCACCACCATGTCACTGCTTATCAGCTCTCTGCTTTCAGGAAAATTACAGGAGCTCGCCTCCGGATGGAGCCTCGATATGAACGCAGAACTCTCTGGTATAGTCTATATGGTAGCACTCGGACTCATCTGCCTGCTGTTCCTCCTCAATACCACGGCCATCATTCTGTCCACCAAAAAACTCTGCAACAGGTAACGAAAGATCGCTATTTACCCCGTGCAAGCAGGGTCGGGCTGAACGCTTGAAATAGCGGTGGAAAACCCTATACCGGCAATCGACAGCCAAATTAAGAATATCCGTCAGAGAGACGGGTAAAAATATATGCTTCTGACAACAATAATTCTCTTCATTTTTTTTATATTTTCGAAATATTAACTATTTTTGCAAGCCCAAATAATAAACGAGGATACGTTAAAGACTTAACAAATAGAAAAATGGCAAACCATTTATCAGCAAAAAAGAGAATCAGACAAGCTGAATCACGTCGCGTGAGAAATAAGTACCAGGCACGTACCATGCGCAGCGCTGTCAACAAAATCAGGAACACAACCGATAAAGCGGAAGCTGCTGAGATGTATCCAAAAGTTGTATCTATGCTCGATAAGTTGGTAAAAACCAGTGTGATCCACAAGAACAAAGCAGCCAATCTGAAATCAAAACTTTCAAAGCACGTTGAGAGTTTGTAGTAACGGTATTTCATAATATTCAACACAACCAGCCTTCCGGTTACCCCGGGAGGTTTTTTTTATTCCCCGCCGATATTCCCGCTGCTTATCACATATACAGGAAAAAGTAGAATGGAGGAATATAAAAATACAACCATCAAAGAGTGGTCGGTCGAGGACCGTCCGCGCGAAAAACTACTCAAATCTGGCGTTCAGTCACTTTCGAATGCAGAGCTCATCGCCCTGCTCATCGGCAGCGGAACAAAGGAGATGAACGCGGTCGACCTGTCAAGAAATCTCCTGGCTTCAGTCAGCAACAACCTGCATGAATTGAGCAGACTTGGACCTGTCGAACTGGTCAAGATAAAAGGGATCGGTACAGCAAAGGCAATCACCCTGATGGCTGCCATTGAACTTGGGTCCAGAAAAAACAACAGCTATGCAGAAGAGAAGGTTAGTATTAAAGACAGCCAGACAGCCTACGAACTACTCTATCCTGTTATCGGGGAACTCGAACATGAAGAGTTCTGGATCATTATCCTCAACCGCGCCCATAAAGTGATCAAAACAGAAAAGATCAGTCAGGGAGGCCTCACCGGAACAGTGATCGATACCCGCATGATTTTGAAACATGCCCTTGACAAACGGGCCACCTCGCTGATCATCTCCCACAACCACCCCTCCGGAAACAAAACACCAAGTGAAGCAGATATCAACATCACCAAAAAGATAAAGAATGCAGCAGAGATCATGGATATCAATGTGCTCGACCATGTTATTGTGGCGGGACAAACCTATTTTAGCTTTGCAGATGAGGGACTAATGATCTGAAGAATTAACGTATGCCGCTTGGCAGCAGAAGATTATAAAGAGTCAGACCGGATGAACCGCCCCTCCGTTCGAGACCTGTTCAAGCAGCTCGGCAACAGTCAGCCCCAATACCGGATGAACTTTCTGAGGCGCAATTTCGGCCAGGGGCTTAAGCACAAATGCTCGTTCCTCCATCCTTGGGTGCGGTAACACAAGATCTTCTCCACGCATTACCAGGTCGTCGTAAAACAGCAGGTCCAGGTCAATGACCCTGTCAGCATACCCACCGGCCGACTGCTTCCTTCCCATCTCCGATTCAATCTTTTGAAGCACACGTAGCAGGGACTCGGCCGACAAATGGGTGTCCAGCACCAGACACTGGTTGTAAAACATATTTTTGCTTTCATAACCCCAGGGCGCACTCTCATAAATTTTCGAAACGGTAAGTGTCTTGCTAACCCTATCGCATATATGTTGTCGAGCCTTCGCTATATGCCCCTTCCTGTCACCCAAATTGGTTCCCAGTCCGATCCACGCCCTATGAAATGAAGTATCTTCCATAATATATTAATAAACTACATGTTACTACCAATATTTGAGAGAATACGAATTATACTGAAATTTTTGTAAATTTGAAATAAAAAATGATAGTAGAAAGACAAAATAATGAAATTTTAATCAAATTTGGTGCCGGCACAAAAGCAACTACGGTGCAAAGACAAGAAGAATTGACATCAAAGTCGACTGCTACAGAAGATGATGTAGATAATATAATAAAGGATGTCAAAAAAGGTCGCTGGAATAAGATAAAAAAAGAAATTGGCCTAAATGACTAAGATAATTATTGACTCAAATATTGCATTTTTAAGATTAGTACAGTTAAATTAAAATCATTAATAAACACAAAATGAATAGTTTTTTAAAGTACACCCTTGCAACAATGTCGGGTATCATTATCCTCAACATCATTGGGATGATCACCTTTTTTATCTTTCTCGGCATAGCAACCGCTACTTCTGAAAAGGTGATTGTTGATGAAAATTCACTATTGGTGGCAAAATTCAACAAACCGGTCATAGATCGAGCCAACAACAACCCGTTTAGCAAGTTTTCCTTTGGAGGCTTCGACATGGAAGGAACCCTGGGACTCGACCAGGTTCTTAAAGACCTTGACAAGGCGAAAAGGGATGAAAACATCTCCGGGATTTTTCTCCGCCTTTCTGCCATACCCGCCAGCATGGCTACAGTGGAAGAGATCAGGGATGCACTGCTTGATTTCAAAGAGAGCGGAAAACCCATTATCGCCCATGCAGATGCCTATACCCAAAAAACCTATTACCTGGCTACCGCCGCCGACAAGATTTACCTTACCCCGACCGGCGATTTTGACTTCAAGGGTCTGCAGGCTACAGTGCTATTCTTCAAAAGAGCGCTCGATAAATATGGCATCGATATGCAGGTGATCAGGCACGGCGCATTTAAGAGTGCCGTTGAACCTTTCCTGAGTGATGAGATCAGCGATGCCAACCGGGAACAGCTCGATGTCATGCTCAGCTCGCTCTGGGGAAAAATGATCGAAGAGATCTCCGTTGCCCGCGGTATACCAATCAAAGAGCTGATGAGCTATGCTAATGAGCTTACAATCGCATTTGACCACCAGGCCCTGGAAAAGAATATGATCGACGGACTTAGGTATTACGACGAAGTGCTGGATGAGTTAAGGGATCTTACTGAAACCGATGAAGACGATGACATCCCGTCCATTTCTCTTGAAAAATATGCCGACGTACCCGCAACCAAAGAGAAAAAAGCAACGAAAAACAGGATCGCTGTGGTATATGCCATGGGTAATGTCGTTACCGGTGAGGCTGACGAAGGAACCATCGGTTCCGACCGGATTGCCAAAGCCATTCGCAAAGCAAGGAAAGATGACAAGGTGAAAGCGATTGTTTTCAGGGTAAATTCAGGAGGTGGAAGTGCCCTGGCCTCAGAAATCATTCACCGTGAAGTGAAACTTGCCGCTGAGGTAAAACCAGTCGTTGCATCGCTGGGCGATGTGGCAGCATCAGGCGGTTATTATATTGTTTGCCCGGCCGATACCATCGTTGCCAGCGAGACAACCATCACCGGTTCAATTGGTGTGTTTGGTCTGCTGCCCAACCTGCAGGAGCTGATGAACGACAAAATTGGAATAACCACAGGTGTTGTAAAAACCAACAAATATGCTGATATCATGTCTCTTACCAGACCGCTGACTGCAGATGAGAGGAAAATAATTCAGTCCTACGTGGATGATGTATACACCACCTTTGTCAACCACGTGGCCGAGGGAAGATCCATGTCCTATGAAGAGGTTGATGCCATCGGTGGCGGACGCGTCTGGTCCGGTTTGAATGCCAGGGAGATCGGCCTGATCGACCTGTACGGCGGACTTGAACGTTCTGTTGAGATAGCAGCAGAAATGGCAGAACTGGAGAACTATAGGATTACCTCCCTGCCTGTTCTTGAAGATCCGTTCACCCTCCTGATGAAACAGTTTACCGGTAACGCAAAAGCAAAAATCATTAAAAAGGAGCTTGGCACTTCCTATCAGCTTTACAAAAAAGCGGAAGAAATCAGCCAGATGCGTGGGATCCAGGCTGTCATGCCCTACACCCTGGATATTCACTAGTCTGTAAATAAAGCCGAGTTTCCAGATCATAATGTTCGGGATCAGGGCACACAGATACCGGATATTACATACAGAAACGCATTAATGAATAAACCGAAAACTTTAGCCCGGTCAACAGCTGACCGGGCTTTTTTTTCTCTCTGTTCAATTCAAATGGTTAACTTTGCACTCTTTCGTAAAAATCTCCATGCAAAAAAGAGAGAGCATATCGCGTATACTTCTATTTCCCTTCAGCCTGATATACCGGGCAGTGGTCGGAACAAGGAACCTGCTTTTTGACTGGGAACTGCTTCCTGCAACAGAATTCAATCTGCCAGTCATATCGGTCGGGAATATCACAGTAGGCGGAACCGGCAAAACACCGCACATCGAATACCTCGTCGAATTGCTGAAGGATGATTTCTCCCTCGCATGCCTGAGCAGGGGATACAAACGCAAAACAAGACATTTTATTCTTGCAGATATACAATCGACCGCTTCAATGATCGGGGACGAGCCCCGGCAGTTAAAGCAAAAGTTTCCCGAAATATCTGTAGCGGTGGATCGCAACCGGGTTAGCGGTATCGAAAAACTGCTTGAACTGCCCGAATCACCGGAGGTAATACTCCTGGATGATGCATTTCAGCACCGATCCGTAAAAGCAGGTAAATCAATCCTGCTGATGGATTTCAACAGGCTGATCACCGACGACCTTTTACTTCCCGCCGGCCGGCTGCGCGAACCGGTATCGGCTAAAAAACGTGCCGATATTATCCTTATCACGAAATCGCCCGGGCGACTGAAACCCATTGAGATGCGAAATATTGCGAAACGTCTGAATACCGACCTGCATCAAAATCTGTTCTTTACCACCATCAAATATGGCGAAATACGACCTGTTTTCGATATTGCTGAGAAGAGAAAACCGGATTTCTTCAAAAAGAAAAAGGCCCCGGTGATCCTCTTAACAGGCATCGCCAACCCCAGGCCCATAAGAACATTTGCCAGGAGTATTTCTACCAGGTTGCTCGAGCTAACCTTCCCCGATCATCACGCATACAGTGCTAAGGACCTGAAGAAATTACAGATAATATTTGAAATTGCAAATCATCCCGATACCCTGGTCCTTACCACCGAAAAAGATGCGATGCGGCTTCAGGAACTAAGTATCAATGATTCAATAAAGAATTCTCTCTATTATGTCCCTATCCGGGTTGAATTCCTGGACGAACAACAAAAAGAGGCGTTTAATAAAATTATACTGAATTATGTTAGAAGCAATCAACGAGACAACATCCTACATCAGAGGACAGACAAAACTTCAGCCTGAAACGGCCATCATCCTCGGAACAGGCCTGGGTGGTATCGCCGATGAGATAGAAGCTGAGGTGATCATCCCCTACGAAAGGATCCCCAACTTTCCGGTATCAACCGTTGAGGGACATGATGGGAAAATGATTATCGGCACCTATGCCGGCAAAGAGGTAATTGTCCTTAAAGGAAGGTTTCATTATTATGAAGGTTATACCATGCAGGAGGTAACCTTTCCTGTGCGTGTCCTGAAGTTCCTGGGCGTAAAAAACCTCTTTATATCAAACGCTGCCGGCGGCATGAATCCCGATTTCGAAGTGGGTGATGTCATGTTCATTAACGACCACATCAACCTCATGCCCAATCCGCTGGTAGGTAAGCACCACCCGGAATATGGCGACCGTTTCCCGGATATGAGCAGCGTCTATAATAAACAATTGATCGACAAAGCGCTTAAATCGGCCACCGAAAATCAGCTGAGGGCACACAAGGGATGCTATGTGAGTGTAACCGGTCCGACACTTGAGACACCAAAGGAATATGACTATTTCCGTATTATCGGTGGCGACGCGGTGGGTATGTCGACTGTCCCGGAGGCCATCGTCGCACACCAGATGGGGATGACCATCTTCGCGGTTTCGGTAATCACCGATTTGGGGGTTCCGGGTAAAATCGAAAAGATCTCCCACAAGATCGTTCAGGAAGCTGCCGCAAAAGTAACACCCAAACTGATCAGGGTAATTTATGAAATGGTCGCAGGCCTTTAATTCGAACCGAGAACATCATTATCCAAAAGTATTAATAACCAATTATCCATTTGAAGAAAAAGAATGTCGACGGATTCCAGAATGACAAGGTGATCTCCCTATCGGCTGTTCACCTTGTTCATGATATCTACACCTCTTTTCTGGCCCCGGCACTCCCAAAAATTATCGAGAAACTCGGCATGAGCTACGGCCTGGCCGGACTGCTTGCCGTTATCCAGCGTATCCCGTCTCTTTTTAATCCGCTGATGGGTATCATCGCGGAAAGACCCTCCATGAAATACATGGTGATCGTCTCCCCGGCCATAACAGCGGTTGCCATGAGCCTGATCGGTATTGCCCCGGGGTATATCTTCCTGGCTATCCTTCTTTTTGTATCTGGTATCAGCTCCATGATGTGGCACATCCCCAGTCCGGTGATGATCAAGGTGCTCTCAGGCAGCCGCATCGGAAAAGGGATGAGCTTCTATATGGTGGGCGGTGAGCTGGCAAGAACCCTCGGACCGCTGGTGATTCTGGGTGTGATCCAGCTCTGGGGACTGGAGGGTACCTGGAAGATGATGCCGCTGGGATTCATGGCCTCTTTTATTCTCTGGCTCAATTTCAGAAATATTGATATAAAGCCGGAGCACAGGGAACACACTGAGGGCAATTACTGGACCATCTTCAAGAGGTATCTGCCGGCATTTATCTTAACCGGTGGATTTACCTTTTTTCAGGCGGGTGTGAAGGCTTCACTCACCTATTACCTGCCTACTTTTTTAACAGACAGTGAGGACCATACCCTGGTCTTTGCAGATCTGTCGCTTACCATTCTGCAGCTGGCAGGAGCTGCAGGGGCACTGTTTGCCGGTACAATTAGTGACAGGCTGGGACGAACAGGGACACTGCTGATCATCAGCCTCGCCACTCCCCTGCTCATGCTGCTCTTTCTCAACATGGAGGGCGCCTGGATCATCCCTGTACTGATCCCACTCGGCTTTTTTCTCTTTGCCCCTACTGCAGTCATGATGGCCCTGATCCAGGACCTGCATACAGCAAAAAAGGCATTTGTAAACTCCATCTATATGTTCATCAACTTTTTCATAAGCTCCCTGGTAATCCCAATGGTGGGGGTAATCACCGACCATTTTGGCTTCAGGACAAGCTATATCGCCTTCAATATCCTGGCATTCGGAGCCGTCGCTGTTGTACTTTATTCCAGAAACCGATTACCACAACTCAGCGGTAAATAACGGCACAGGCCTGTCGCCTGAACCTCATCCGCCGATCTCCGGCGATCCCCAAATGCACAACATAGATGCCCGGAAGAACTATATTTCCATTGTCATCCAGCCCATCCCAGGAATAGATATCACCACCGCCGGTTATGCCCCGAAAAACGATCTCCCTTACCCTGATCCCGTTCAAATCGGTAATGAATATGTCGATCAGCCTGTATTCTCCGGGGTCCTGCAATCTTATCTCCAGCATATCTTCAAATCCATCGTTATCGGGACTGAAAACCTCCGGATAGATTTCAAGAAAAGTGGCAGGTTCGGACGGTAACCGGCTGTGTGAATTCAGCATCCCCGGGGTACCGTAATTCACAGATGCCGCCGCAGAGGTCCAGCACTGCGACAGTGAAGCACAGGATCCACTGTGTATTCTCTCCAACGCAACACCCGTGGTTACCCCAACCAGATCGTGATGCAACGAATCATGATAACAGCACTCATCTATCACCGCTCCCGACCTGTCCGTAAGCTGTACACATGCTCCCCCGTTAGAAAGGCGGGGCCAGTCAGCAACCTCCACCACAGCAACATCGGGAACTAACTCCCACTCTTCCCGCAATGCTCGACTGTTTATGGCAAATACAACTTTTGCATCCGGAAAGAGCAGGAGCGATTCCCAACATATTTCTACAAGCGTCCCTTCCAACGAGCCTGCCTCCGTCACCCTCAACTTCAGATCATGCAGGTCCAGAAAATTTTCCCCGGGGTTGTAAAGTTCGATATATTCATTTCCTCCCTGCACCGGGTCGTACATGATCTCGTTGATCAGCGGAACATGTGGTTTCGGCAGCTCCGGCTTCCTGAACCGCCGGTGAACCTCCTTCATTTCATTCCCGGCACAATCACCAACCGAAGAGATTTTCAGCTCATAATCAACTCCCGTGCCCAACGCCTTCTTCAACGTAAGATCTACTGTTCTGAACGCCACCGGCAAAGGCCCAAAGTCATTATCGGAAGGAACCCCATCGACCGTGAATCCTCCTTCCTCACCGGGCTGAAGCAGGAGATGCTCATTAAAATTCAGCGATACACTTGTACTGTCGGGTAGCCCGATGTATTGCAGTAGAGGTGACACAAGATCAGTCACCTTTGCAGTCAGGCTGTTCTTCTTTCCCGGGGTACCTCCTCTCCATCCAGCCGACACGATCCAATTCTCATATCCACCGCACAAGTTATCCAAATCAATCCTTTCAATCGACCAGCCCCCTTCTGCCCGGTCCCTGTCATACCGTTCCATCGCCTCATATTCAACCTGGTGGATCATCCTTCCATACCGGTCGTACAGTCCAACACCACCACCTCCATTGGTCAGCGCGGTCATGGAACCAATGATCGCTTGCAACCTGATATCACCATACTGACCGGCACAGTTTAGATGGGTCAGCACCAAATACTCCCCGGGCAACAGCCGGGCAGAATCCAACGCATACGCACTATTGTTGATCATGATGGTCCAGCCGTCAAGATCGATCTCCTCTTCATACCGGTTAAATATCTCCACATATTCACAGGGTGGCAGGTGGACCCGTGGCTCGGGATCGGTCATCAGCTCAGTAACCACAATATCGCCAAATTCTGCCAACTCCTGCCTGAAAATGATAGCTGTATCGGAAAGAGTATTGCCTTCATAGTCGGACACATTCCTGATAAGCAACTGTTGTTCCTGTCGGTTGGGAAAACGGGATGCAAAGAATAGTTGACACACTTCGCCCGAATGATCAACTGAATCGGGCATTACCTCAACAAGGGAACCTCCTGTTTGGGAAGTTGTCAACTGCCAGGAAAAACTGGCACCAGCCGGCGCAGTGATCTCTTCGCTAAACTGTATCTCCAGGCTGCTTTGTCCGGTTACCCGGTGACCAACAATCTTTGGAGAAACAATATCCGAAAAAAAGCCTCCCCGGATCCGGATATCATCCACCCACAATTTACGGTCCTGGGCCGATGTGTAAGCATACCTGAAGCCGGCGTACCTGCCCCGGACCGGTTCAATTTCCCGGCCTGTTCCATAGCGTACCAGTGAATCTGCAGAGCCATCCAGCGAGCACTCCAGCGACCAGTTTCCAAAAGGATCCCTGGTCACCCTCAGGAACGGTTCACCCTGGGTGCCGATGATCTCCTGGTAGTTCAATTCACTGCTTACGATCTCAACTGCCTCACCATGGTGCAGCTGCCATACCTTCACGCGATCATCCGAGCCGATGAAATTCACTCCCAGAACCATTCCCGATACGTTTTCAGAGCCGGGTTCCAGATCATGGATACTATTCGCCAGAAAAAACAGCTGCCAGTTGTTGCTGCCGCTGGGATTATAGCCATGCCGGATTCTGAAGGAGACCGCGATGGTATCTGTAAGGTCCGGATACCGGATATCCATCCCGATATAGTCAACACCTGCTGCAAGATTATCATACGCATGGTGCAGGGAGTACTCCCCCATTAAAGCCCGGTTGGATGTACACTCCCACCGCCCCGGAGGCACCTGTTCCCATCCGGAAAGCGTGCCGTCCTCAAAATCATGCACTACCTGGCCGGTGACAATCAGGGGAACAAGAGAAAACAGATGGAGAAAAAATCCTCTTCTCATTCGATCGGTATTTTATAGTATGGTTAGAGTTTAGGCACCAACCGCTATTTGAGCTTTTATGACTGTAAATCGAATAAATTGCGAAATAGGGTTTCTTTTTCAGTGAATATTTACGATTTTTGCAACTTAATAATTGAAAGGGAGCAGAGAGGAACAAACTCCTTTTTATCGGTTAATGTGATAAAAACCCGAAAAATCGTAAGATAATGAATGTAGCAATTGTTGGAACCAGTGGAGCCGTAGGTCAGGAATTATTAAAAGTGCTGGAAGAGAGAGACTTCCCGCTCGATGAATTGTGCCTCTTTGGCTCAGCCAGAAGTGCCGGAACGGTCTATCATTTCAGAGGGAAAGAGATTGAAGTGAAGGAATTGCGGGAGAACGACGACTTCAAGGGTATTGATATAGCGCTGACATCGGCCGGTGGCAGCACATCGAAAAAATTCGCAGCTACCATCACAAAACATGGAGCAGTGATGATCGATAACTCAAGTGCCTTCAGGATGGACGATGATGTCCCTTTGGTGGTGCCTGAGCTGAATGCGGCCGATCTGCATGATCTGCCCAGGAACATTGTTGCCAATCCGAACTGCACCACGATACAGATGGTGGTATGCCTGAAGCCAATCGAAGAGCTGTCGCATATTAAGAAGGTCCACGCCGCCACCTACCAGTCGGCCAGTGGGGCCGGTGCTGCAGCTATGCAGGAGCTGGTCGACCAGATCAATCAGATCGCCAGTGGGGAGGAGGTAACGGTCGACAAGTTTCCATATCAGCTGATGCTGAACCTGATTCCGCAGGTGGATGATTTCACCGACAACCTCTATACAAAAGAGGAGATGAAGATGTTCAACGAATCGAGAAAGATCATGCACTCCGATATTGAGGTCAGCACCACCTGCGTCCGCGTGCCCGTGATGCGCAACCATTCGGAGGCCCTGTGGATCGAAACTAAGGATGAGCTCACCGTGGAGCAGGTGCGCGGTGCCATGAAAAAGGCTGAAGGGGTGACCCTGGTAGACGATCCGGAGAATCAGAAATATCCGATGCCAATTGATTGCGAGGGGAAAAGCGATGTATTCGTTGGCAGAATCCGAAAGGATTTAACCAATCCGAAGGGGATTGCACTCTGGTGTGTGGGCGACCAGATCAAAAAAGGAGCTGCGCTGAACGCTGTTCAGATTGCGGAGTATATGGTGAAGAACGGGCTGGTGTAACTATTGCTTCCACGGCATAACGGTAATTCCAGCAGCAATGATTGCATACTGTATATCATAGATTTACAGGCAAAAGTCAGACGGTAACAAGCAGATCAGTAAAGCAGATCATTATAGGGGTACCGTGTTACATGGATTTCCTTCACGGTCTGGTAGAGCACATCCTTCAGGTGGTCGATATTCTCCTTTTTCAGGGCGGAAATAAAGATAACATTCCGCCGCTCACTGGTCCAGCGGCGCCTGATATCCTCCAGGCTGAGGTTCTCTCTTAATTCAGGAGTGAGATCATCGTCATCCTTTCTTACATAGGTAAACTGATCGATCTTGTTAAAAACCATGATTACCGGTTTCTCGCCGGCACCCAACTCATCCAGTGTGTTTTCAACCACCTCGATCTGCTCCTCGTAGTTGGAGTGGGATACATCTACAACATGTACCAGGACATCTGATTCGCGGGTCTCATCGAGTGTCGATTTAAAGGATTCTACCAAATGGGTAGGCAATTTACGAATAAAACCAACGGTGTCAGAAACCAGGAAAGGGAGATTGCCTATCACCACTTTTCTAACCGTGGTATCGAGTGTGGCAAACAGTTTGTCCTCTGCAAAGACATCCGATTTGCTCAACTGGTTCATGAGGGTTGATTTGCCCACATTGGTATAACCCACGAGTGCCACCTGCACCATCTTTCCCCTGTTCTTCCGCTGGTTAGTCATCTGGCGGTCGATCTTTTGCAGCTGCTCCTTCAACCTGCTGATCTTATCCCGGATAATCCGCCGGTCAGTTTCGATCTCCGTCTCCCCGGGTCCGCGCAGTCCGATTCCTCCACGCTGTCTCTCCAGGTGGGTCCACATACGTGTAAGCCTTGGAAGAAGATATTGGTACTGAGCAAGCTCCACCTGTACTTTGGCATGGGAGGTCTTTGCCCGTTGGGCAAAAATATCGAGGATCAGGTTGGTGCGGTCGAGAATTCTTACTTTCAGTTCTCTTTCAATATTACGAAGCTGGGTGGGCTGCAGCTCATCATCAAAAATCACAATATCAATCTCGTTCTCCTTCACGAAATCGGCGACCTCCTGCAACTTGCCGGACCCAATAAATGTTTTAGGATTGGGCGTATCAATGCGCTGTGTGAAAAAACCTGCTGGGGTTGCGCCGGCAGTTTCTGATAAGAATGCCAGTTCATCCAGGTATTCTTTCGTCTCATCCTCAGTCTGGTCCTTGCCAATAACCCCGATCAGCACGGCAGATATCGCCTGTGGTCTATGGTCCCAATAATCACCCATTCAATTCGCTCATCTCAATGCTACCGTCCGATCCTTTTCTCCGGAAAAATGCAATTCACTCGTCAATTGACATACCTCTTACCGATGTCCAGCACGATATTCTGAACAGCAGGCTTTGCATTTTCAACGGCCTGTTTAACGAGTACTGTTTCAGACGGGAAAGGGAGCGGCTCATTTTTGGTCAAATCCCGGGTGCCGGTCTCTACCGCCTCAGGATTACCGATCAGGTCGTACGATACATTCTCAAAGTTACTTCCGGATGTAAAAGGAACTTTGGCGAGTGAGCCTCTGGGTTCACCCTTAATGGATATGATCTCCACCTCTCCCCGGATGTCACAGCTCTTTATCTTCTCCCGTTTGATCATCGTAGCAGTTACATCCTTATAAATTTTAATATCGTTACCTGCGGTATCTTTCATCACATTTCCTGCATTATCCAGGGCATAATCAAACTCTTTGGTACTCTTTCTCGTAAAATCCTGTTTCGACTCCTTCTCAATATTATCCGATACCCTGATCGACAAAACACGCACGAACATTTCATAATCATAGTCAATATTTCGGGCGACATGCTTGAAATGATATTCAATCCACTGATCTCCTTCCAGGGTGCGGGTATCAAAGGCGATCAGATGTTCCAGATCAATCTGCGGTATGCCGATATTGGGATCCCTGTTTTCAGGAACAACGATCACACGGCTGATGCCACTCATGCGGGCATCATGGATCAAAAAATCTATATCCTCGAACATATGACCACCATATTCATTGGCACGAATCAGCTGGTGGTAGGCCTCCCGGAAATCCTGTTTTGACAGGGCATTATTCATCAGCCTTTTTCCGGTACTGTAGAATTCTTCAGCAGCTTTGGTCTTTGATTCGACAATCCTGGCATCGTAATCGATATACTCATAGTTGTATGTTTTTCCATCCACAGTGAGTGGAGTAACGGTACGCACCTTGCTCTGCCGTTCCTTCAGGCTGGCATAACGGGCAAAAAGCTCGTCATAATACCTGGGATTGTTCTCCCTCTCCAGGAAGGCTATTCTTTCAAGGTCACGCTCATTCGCAAGCTTATAGGCCCTGTCCATGGCCTGCGCATCCTTTGCATTGGGTTTACGCATAAGCTTTCTCGTGGTCTTATGAATTACCTGATCGTAATTTCCACGTTGCAGGTTCCGGGTAACGGAACCACAGGATGACAGGATAAAGACCGAAAGTAAAAGAGGTACAATTCTTTTCATGGGTTAAGCTTTTTGTCCGGAGCTAATTTAGGAAATAATTTATGTAATCCTGCATCGGTATTAAACATACTAAAAAAGGGACCAACCTTTTCAGAAAATCCCTTTAAGTAACCAGTATATGCATGAACCGAGTGTATATGCAAGTTATGCAATTAACACTTTCGTTTCACAGAGCTCGTTATGCTATTGTAATACAAAGTTGATAGGGAAGGTAAACAACACCTTCACTGCCTTTCCTCGCTGTCTTCCAGGCGTCCATTGCGGTGATGCCATTACCACCCTGACAGCTTCCCGGTCGAGTGCCGGATCGACACTTCTAACAACCACCGCGTCAACCACCTTCCCCTGTGCACTCACTGCAAATTGAACAATAACTCTACCACTGATACCATTTTCGGCTGCAATTTCAGGATAGTCGAGGTTAGAGGCAATATACTTTCTGAATTCAATAGCCGGGTCGCCACCGTTAAAGGTGGGCATATCCTCAACGATGTAAAAGATCTCCTCCTCCTCGATCTGTTCCTCATCATCATCGATGGCAAAGTCATACCGTGTATCTTCATCCACCTCCATATCGAAATCGAAATCCTCAATCTCTACATCATCTTCAACAATATCCAACACCTCTGCAATCTTGGGTGTCTCAGGCTTGGGCTGCTCTTTAGGAGGCTCTCTCCTGGTAACGATCATCTCATCCTCAAATTCAATCTGCCGAACCATTTCGGTATTATCATCTTCCCTTGGTTTTGTTGTCCACTCAAAACCAATCAAGATGATCGACAGTGCAACCACAAGTCCAACCTGAATAAAAATACCCTTTTTATTCTCCAGGTCTGCCTTTTTTGATTTCTTTGGTTTCATACGATTATTTTTTAGCGCCGTTAAAATTAACACTATTTTAGTTGAAATTCAAAAGACCTGCCAATCAATTCCAAAAAAACTCATTCTAAACAGGCTCTTTCAATAACAACGACTAACAGAGAGTAAAAAGTGTCTGTCAATAATGCCCGTCTTTGCGAACCTCCACTGAAGCATGAGGCAAGATCCCGCATAAGCACGGGACAGGTTTTGTTCTCGAACATTATCATCCAGCCACTGCACCAAATTAATAAAAACTCTTTGTAATTTCCTTTTACAATAAGGATGCATTCTTACATAAAATTCCACAATAAATTTGCCAAAGTGTCCATTTTCAACAAAAAAGTGATAATTTTGTGGTCGTTTTGAGGCATTGACCCCATCAGCAAGCGTTCTTCGATTAATATATGGGGCATTAGCTCAGTTGGCTAGAGTGCTTGACTGGCAGTCAAGAGGTCACCGGTTCGACTCCGGTATGCTCCACCTCCGCTCGCCGAAGCGAGCTACGGTGGACAGAGTCCACAAGTAGTTCGCGAAGGAGAGGTAGATTATCAAGGGATTACAGATTTTACGATTTGTGATCCCTTCTTTTTTGCCAGTTTTTTGCCACCAATTACTTTCTAGGTAACTGATATTGAATCAACATTAAGGTGTAAACTCCCACCATTCTAACGGTCATTAAAAATCGGAGGAGAAGGAATTGGCTTGGTTATTTGATCGATCGAAAAATTATTTGACTCATAATTTGTAAAATGTCCTGCATTCACAATTTTTGATTTATTTTTATTAGATTTGCCCATAAACTTTGATTTAATGAAAACGATCTTTTTTCCGGTCGCAGTGGCAAGGCAGGAGAAAAGTGGTTGAATATCCATATGTTTTTTAAAAAGAGAGGAGCTCCGAAATGAAAAAAGAAATTCAAGGCAATATGCTCAAGGCATTCACCCTGCTTCTAACCACCGTTTGCCTGTTGGCATGCTTTACTGATGCTGAAGCCCAGGAGGACGTCATCGACTATAGCAAATACGGACGGAAGGGTGAAAAAGCAAGAAGGGCGTGGCTTCTGATCCCGGAACAAGAGTATGACCCCAATACCAAGGCCTACTGTGATGCGCTCTGGATGCGTGTCCATGAGGAAGACTGCCCGATGCTGGTCCTCAAGGATAAGAAGAAGGTCATCACACTGGAGCAGGCTGACAAGGAGGGCTGGCGGATTGGCGAATCAGGTCAATCAGGGCGAAGCCGCTGCTGCTTCAAAGGCTATCGGCGGAAGTATCCGGAGGCGGATATCCCTGAAGATGCAATGGGCATCGCTACAAAAGTGGGAAGTGGAAAGATTAAATGGCATTATGCCGGGTGCCACCGCTTTACAGTCAGTCCCGATCACGTCGCCATGACTCCGATAGAAGCCGAGGAGTGGGGAGCTAAGGAGGCGGGATATTACATGTGCGTTCACTGTATCGAAAGGGGACCGAGCCTCACCACGGCAGACTTGGAAACTTTGAGGAAGAGACCCGCCCCGCCAACGTTTACACCTCCTGAAGGCTGGACTTCGAAACCTTTCTCCCCCAATAAACTGCCTTCGAAGGAGGAGATTGACATTCTGATCCAGCAGACGCTGGCCAATGGTTACGCCATCCAGGAAGCACCCTATACTGATCCAATAGCCTCTTTGGAGGAATTCATGGGTCGGCGGTTCTTCTTTCCTGTCGGACAATGGCTTCAACTCTACCAGGCCTATCGATCGACAGGCGACAAACGTCTCCTCGACGCACTCCGCGTATCAGCCCGGCATTACACCAAGCTGTGCGTGGATTATCCTGATGTTGCACAACTGAAGGCAAGAGATCCCGAGCATCTGGCCTTCATGTATTCCATGGCTGTCTCCTCCAGAATCACGCTGCAATTGGCACTGAAGCGCCCCGATGAAGTTAGTTCGGAAGAGTTACGCGAGGCCGAAGAATCCCTTAACGCCATCGTTTCCGCATTAAAACCGGTGCTCGAAGGGAACAACTCCCTCGATCCAGTCATGGGCATTCCGCAGAAACTGGCGGATGATTTCCGGAGTCGGGCATTTAACCGCGCCCTGAACGGGATTGGTACCATAGGCATGGCAACGGCAGCGCTGGAGGATCTGCAGGCATTGAACAGTACAACGGAGTATCAGCCTACAATTGACCGCTACCGCAAGGTCATCCGGGAATATATCAAGAACTGGAAAAACACTGGCTACATGGAAACCTATAAAGGCGACGACTATTTTTCCTACCCCTACGGTGCTGGAGACAACGGTTACATGGAGGGTGACGTCAAGTTATTCGGCGCGGATGATCAAGGCCATTTTTCGCACTCTCTGCAGGGAGCATACTTATTGTATGAATCGGTGCCGGAACTGGGTGTCGACGACGCCTTTATGACGGCTATAGCCAATACGATACACTTTAACTCATACACAACATCCGGATCCCCTCAAACCCCCAGTCAGGAAGCGATACGTCCTACAAGCAGATATCCGTTTGGAGCACCAAGAGAAAGATTCTATCTGCTGGAAGCCTTTAAGAATGGCGTGATCGACGGTCAGTGCAGCAAGCTGAGTGAGCAAAATAAGGCAGCGGTCAACAGCAGCTATGAAAATAGACTCAAAACCTTGCACGTCCAGTATATGAAAACCCTTCGCAAGGTTCCAACCCTCATCTATCTTTGCACCACTATACCTGCCCAAACAACATTTACTTTAGACAAAAACAAACTTTGTGGGACTGATACTGTTCAAGTTTCATTTACTGGCTTAGGAACAGAAACCAGCACCTTTGGTTTTGATGGAGGAGATGTTTTATCAGAATCCGGGCAGGGCACTTATGAGGTGAATTGGTCAACCAGTGGAGCAAAAACAATTAGCCTGGTGGTAGAAGAGAATGGGAGTGCATTCATAATTACTGATAAAATATATGTTTATCAACCAATAGCAGACTTTTCAATGGATGAGGTTGATTGTGGTCATCAGAATACAATAATAAATTTTACTGGTGCAGCATCAGAATCTGCTACTTACAACTGGGACTTTAATTCTGCTAATATTATTTCAGGTATTGAATCAGGGCCATTTGAACTTTATTGGGAGAACTTTGGAGAAAAGACGATTAAACTAACAATAAATGATAATGGTTGCATATCCAATACTGCCATTGGTTCTATAGACTACAATCAAATACCTACAGCTGATTTTTCAAACCCGCTGTTATTATGCCATGCAGGCACAGCAAATATTACATATAATGGAACTGCCTCTGATTCAGCAGAATTTAATTGGAGTTTTGATGGTGGCACCATAATTTCAGGAATCAATGAAGGTCCATATGAAGTCTATTGGGATAATGCTGGATTAAAAACAATATCCCTAATTGTTAAGGAAGATGGTTGTTCAGTTGATTCCAATGCGAAAATATTTGTAAATGAACAAACAAATCCAATTGATATTTGTATGGTTAGCGTAGATAGCAGCAATCATAATTTAATACTATGGGATCAGCTGGATGATGTCTTATATGATTCAGTTTTTATATACAAGGAGAGTTCACAATCTGATCTTTATACAAAAGTAGGTTCATTATCAGCATTAGAATCATCACTATTTTCAGATGTAGAATCAAACCCTGAACAAAATTTAAGTCGTTATAAAATATCGGCATTAGACACATGTGGCTATGAAACAGAACTAAGTAGTTATCATAAAACACTTCATTTAACAATTACATTGGGAACAAATGGTAACAGGAATTTAAGCTGGGATAGATATGAAGGATTCGATTATTCTGCTGTTCACATTTTAAGAGGAAATAGCAAGAAAGATTTAGTTAAAATTGCTGATCAAGCGAGTAATACATTTACTTATACGGATCTAGATCATTCAGGAAATAAAAATTATTATCAAATTGAAATATTCAATCCATTTCCTTGTAGTGTGAACAGTTCTTCTTCCAAAAAATATGCTGGCACTAGTAATTATGAATCAACGAAATCTAATATTGTGAGTTCCGAAGAACTTACTTCTCTTGCTTTGATAGAAAAATCGAATTTTGAAATATATCCTAATCCAGCAAATAACGCACTATATGTTAAAACAAATGGTGGTAATGAAATTAAAATTTCAATTCTATCTACGGATGGGAAAGTCATTAAATCAAATAGATACCAAAATGAAAATATTGAAATAGATATTTCAGATTTAAACACGGGAATTTACATATTGCGCTTTGAAAATCAAGATAATTTAATTTCTAAGAAATTAGTAAAAAACTAAAACTGAAGGATTCCCTTCAATTCACCCTCTTTCACTTGCTGTCTTAGGATATTTTAAGGAAAGGATACATATTAAAGTTTGCCAGAAAATTTGCCAGCCAAACGGAAAACAGATGGAGTATATAGGAAAAACAATTATACATTATAATTGTAATGGAGTGTATTAGAGTATAATGTAGTTGTATGGAAAATCCTGTGTTGTCCCTGGCAGTCAAGAGGTCACCGGTTCGACTCCGGTATGCTCCACGAAGATAATCAAAGAGGTGCAAATTAATTTTTGCAGCTCTTTTTGTATTTGTACACACAAATGAACACACGAAATGTTAAGTAGCACCTCTGTAATACATAAAATTGAATTGAGCAAAAACTGTTACAAAGCTATGGAATATACCGACTGTAAACAACCGTTCAATCACATTAAATTGTGTTTTAACATGCAGATATAGTGATGTATAGTATATATTTAGTTGGTTCAGTCACATAAAATTATACCCTGAACGGAATATATTTCGCGTGCTTTTCAGAGTTGCTTTCAGGATCATAATCCTTGATTTGTACAGATTTAATTCCTTCTACTATTATTCTTGATGCGATTGAACAATTTTTCTCTTCAATACCAAATCGATTCCTAAATGTTTGATTGGTCATATATTCACCTGAAACATATTTTAAATTAGCATGTAAGTAACAGGCTAAATTTATCCTTCTTATCCATTTGTCTGAGAATCTTATAGGCGAATAAAGTGACTCGAGTGGAATATCCCCTTAAAGAATTTTTGGAGCTGGTAGTTGGTAGTGTTCACTATGAAAAGATCCTGTCCTCTGAATGTTTATAGAAATTATTATTGTTTCCTTCGTCTGAGCTAAATAAGGAAACTCGAACAAGGTTTATTTATCAAGAATATACAAAGATACATAAGCCCAGCAGCATTAGAAAAAATGGCAGCTGTATTTTTTCTTTTGATATAACCAGATTGGTATAACGAATATCTATTGAAAACTGATTTTTAAAAATTACTTCGAGAAATAATCTACTATTTCAGCAAATGAAATACCAACCGGGGTGAATTTAGTGTAGGTATTTGATAAAATTGGATAAGTTTTAATAGTGTAAATAGCGTAGTTTTGAGAAAAAATTCAAAATACTTCAATGTAATTCAAAATGAGAGTAATCTTAATATCTATATGCTTTATAATCATAGCAATGACTGGATTCAGTCAGGTGTGGGTATATGATTGCCCAGGTGGTGATATATATAAATCGCCGGATTATGAAGTAAGATTATTTAATGGATCGGATACACTTGAAAGTTTTGTATATTATAGTTATGGGAAGGATTCATATGTTCGATACAATTGGAACCTTCAACCTGAAACAACCGTGCAGATAGATCAGAGAGGCCCGGAAAGACATTCAACATCCATTTTTTCTTTCACTGATTCTGTTACCGTTCAGGTGAAAATAAACAGCAACGCCAATAATATCACTCTTCCATTAAAGTCAGCAAAGATCCTGCCTTCTTCCTATAATATTTCATGTAAAGTAAAAGAGGGGAACATTATTGAATTTAAACTTGACCGGCCAGAGAAAGTTGTTGTATTCCCAAATTATGACGAAGCATGGGATGTCTATGCTCAAAAGGGGATTGGACATGTTCCCATAAAAAATTGGGAAAGTAATTATCAAACTGAAAAGAACAAGGATTCTTATCATGGAGTTAATCTGGATTCTTATTTATCAGAAGGCTACCAGAATCCATTGTTTATTTTCGCACACCCTCCCGAGAGAAGAATCCCAGATTCAAGTTCTGTAAATACAATTGTTGTAAATCCCGGAGATAATATAACTCAGTCTTTTTTGAATCAATACGATACCGTTTGGTTCACACCGGGAATACATGACCTTTCACAACTTGGAGAAATTCCCTGGTATCAAACGATGATAAAGAAAGGCCAGACATTTTATCTTGAGGGTGGATCGTATGTGAAAGCACGGTTTAAAGAAAGCAATATAGGAGAAGGCAAGTCATCTATCATTGGCAGGGGAATTATTTCAGGAACAGGTCATAAATGGGTAAGGAGCTTTCCGGAAGGCAGCCAGGTGATTCAAATTGATTCGATCATTGGCGTTACCATTACCGACCGCGCAGGTTTTGGGATATACGGCGGAAGCTACATTGGAGATGTTGGAATGATTGGTGCTTGGCATGGGAATACAGACGGCCTGGATTATGTGGATAACTGCCTGATAGAGAATTGTTTTTTAATGGCACATGATGATAATCTGAAAATTAACCACAATACGCATGCTCGCCATTGTGTGATCTGGCAAGGGCCGAATGCGCATGCTATAATGGTTAAAGAAACATTCAGAGATGGAATGACATTCGCGAACAGTGTAGTTGAAGATATCGATATCGTTGCCTATATGCCAGATACTGATTGGGATAACCCATGGCCGCAAATAAGCCGTGCTGCAATAGCTGTTGTAAGCGCCCAGGATGCATTTATCACCAATTTTGAATTTAAAGATATTCGAATCGAAGCGCCTTATTTATCCAGGGTGTTTAATATTTACAATCTGAATACAAATGAGATAAATCCAGGATGGTTCAATACAACATCTGCTAGTTACCATACAAAAATTGATGGCATTAAATTTAGTAATATAACTGTAAAAAGTCCTGTGATCGGTTATAATTCATTAATTGGTGCAGGATACTATAATTCTTTGAAAAATATAAGTTTGGAGGACATTACTATTAATGGAACAAGAGTTACATTGTATAATCGGGAAGATTTTCTTCAGATTGAATGTGACATGGTGGAAAATTTTTCTATCAATGGTGAACAAGTTATTTGTGCGGCAACAAGAAGACCTTTTCAGGGAGAGAATTTTCACTTGCCCTTAGATATAGTAGAGGCCTGGCAATATGACTTTTTTCAGGACAATTCAGGCAATATTCTGTTTGCCATGGATTCAGCGCAGACAATTGGAATATATGGATGCGATGATACAACCGGGCTGAATATCCGCTCGTATATCGATGCAGCGGATAATAAGGATGCAGCTCAATTTAAATGGGACGAGCTCGCTGAAACTTTTTCGACAAACGGACAATGGCTAGAATACTCGGTAGACTTTGATAGTAACGACCCTTACCAGTTAATGATTAGGGCCAGGAACAATGTGGATGCTGACTTTCAATTGACAATTTTCAATCCTTCGGGTCAAACGGCAATTGCAAAGGATCTTAATCTTATGAATGACTTCGTACTTCGTGGCGGAGGAAACGAGCAAACCGACTGGTTTACCTCAAAATTTGAGTTGACGAATTTAATGGGTCCTAAAATCATTCGTTTCGATTGGTATGATAATTTGGGAGAGCTCGGAATTTTTGGAGCTTTTAAATTTAAAAAGTCAGATCTGGAAGTTTCTTTAAATCTCAAAGAGGAAGAGAATGATTCGGAAATTACCGCTAAATACAATTTGGAATATGAAATAATCAATTTGAGAAGTTCCAACGATCTCAAACAGATCATGGTTTATAATATCCACGGGCAACAGGTTGATAGTAAAAAGTGTTCTGGGAAGACATTCCAGGTTTCAGTTGGAGCATATTATCCGGGTGTATATTTAGTGGTAGCTCATGATAATAAAGGAAATGTGAAAAAATTAAAAATCAGAAAATGAATCTTAAATATATATCATGACAGAAATAAAAGTGAGTCTGTTATCCCGTGATGATTTTGCCAGTTATGGAAAGATTATCGACCTAAATGACCTTGGTCCGGCCTCAATAAATACCGAGATAGTTAAATTTTGGAAACAACAGGTAGAAGTTGATTTTGAGGGTGAAATAGAAATTGGTGTACTCAAGGTTAAGCAGCATGAGATGCTGTTTGACGAATTGGAAAATCATTTTAAAACACCAACCATCATGATGAGCCTCACCGGTGATTTTCTTTTTCCCATTGCACCCTGCAAAGATGAAGTGCCTGATGTTGAAGAAATAAAGGTTTTTAGGATGAGAGAAAACCAACTGTATATGATGAATCCAAAATGCTGGCACGGTGAAGTTTATCCAATTGATAAAGATGAACTTACATTGATGGTTTTTTTGAAGAAAGGTTCATTGGACAATGATACTGTTTATAAGAAATTATCAGAGCAATGCATGATAGTTAAATAATATCATCTCTGAATAGGATGAATCAAGTAATCCCAATTATCGCTCAGGCGCAGGAAGACGACGGCTACATTGCCACCCAGGTGACTGCCGGTCAATTTCCCCGGCGTTGGATCAAGCCAGATAATCACGAACTTATTAACATGGGGCACCTTCTTACCGCAGCGTCGGTTCACTACCGCATGACTGGTAAAACAGCTTTGCTGGAAGTTTTGCTAACAAAGCGGCTGCTTTCTGCTTAAAACTATTTCAGGAACATCCAGATATAATGTGAGAAAAAGAAGTATAAAGATCTAGCATCTACATAAGTAAATATAAACACATTTTATAAATAGAGAAAAATGAAAAAAATATATATAACTCGCTTTACAGTAATATCAAATATCATAAGCTTTTTAATTCTAGTTTTGCTAACAACGAGTTGTCATTTAATAGAAAAAGAAAGTTACAAAGATTTTCACTTTGAGGAGTGGGTGCAATCGGAGTTAAAAAGCGGTAAAAGCGCAATAGTTCTTCCTAAGGGCGTGCACCATGCATACTCTAAAAGCCTCTCATCTAAGTATTTGTACATTTCAAACAATGACGATGGGCTGAAAAACATTCTTTTTGATCTTTCTAACAGAGAGAATCTGGTTATTGATGGCAATGGTGCCGAGCTGATTCTTCATGGCCATGTTATTCCATTTTTCATGAAGAGTGCAAAAAACATTACCATCAAGAACCTGACCATCGATTGGGCTCATCCTTTCTTTGCACAAGGAGAGATTACAGAAGTGGGTGATAATTATTTCGATGTAGAATTTAAGGAACCTTATGTTGCCGAAATAGAAGATGGTCGCCTGGTTTTCTTAAGCCCTGATCTTGATGAGCCCATGGACTTTGGTAATATCAATTTTGTAAATCCCAAATTAGAGCGATTGGTTTATAAAAGCATGGATGAATATCCTATTGCGGAGGAACATCAGGCAGAGATGATCAAAGCAAATTTGTTTAGAATTCACTATAGAAATATCATGAGTCCAATTGAAGTTGGTCATGTGGCTGTATTTCAATACGAAGGAAGGTCATCACCAGCGGTTCTTGCGCATGGTGGAAGCGATATTCATTTGGAAAATGTAACCGAATACCATGCAGCTGCAATTGCCAACTTGTTTGAAGGAACAACAAATATATATGTCGACAGTTTGCAGGTTATAAGAAGACCTGGTTCTGGAAGATGGTTTACAGCTCATCACGATGCTATTCATTTTGTTGATTGCCGTGGTGATATTCACATCAAAGGATCTACAGTTGAGTGGCAGGGAGACGACGATATAAACATTCACGGGATTTTTCGCCGCGTACAAAGAAAAGTAACCAACAATACAATTCAGGTCTATTTGTATCACTTTCAACAAATGGGAGTCAGAACACTATACCCTGGCGATAATATTGCCTTTTACGACAAGAATACTTTCCAATTACTTGGTGAAGGAACATTAGAAAAAGAAGTTTATTATTTATATACAGCACAACAGTCTTATTTGAGGTTTAAAGACGAACTTCCTCCTCTCGATTGGAATAATATAGTGGTGGCGCTCCTCAATCATGACATTGATGTTCAGATAAGTGGCAATCATTTTTCAAACCACCGCGCACGCAATCTTATCATTAAAACACCAGGTAAAGTACGCATACATGACAACTACTTCAATGCGCAAGGAGCAGCAATAAAAATACACAATGAGATTGATTCATGGCACGAATCGGGTCCGGTAGAAGATGTAGAAATTTTTAACAACGTATTCAATCAGTGTAACAATGGAGGGTTCTCGTTTTCTACAATTGAAATCACAGCTGGAGTGAACGACCCATCAACCACCTTGCCAGTGCATAAAAACATTAGCATTCACAACAATAAAATCATTTATATTTTCAAACCAATAATGAATGCAAGTTACACAGAGAATTTGGAATTCTACGATAATGAAATTGTTCCGGGTGAAGATTATGAGCAATGGTACAAAGGAAAGAAGGAACCTGATATGATCGTGATTGGACATGGCGTTACCAAAGGTAAATTTCAAGAAATACAATAGACCCAATATACACTAATTTGGGTAAAATAGTGTAACATCAGGATACTATTTTTTTGTCTGAAATTCTAAAAAGGGATTAGATTTGATAAGAATTATTAAGTGATCTCAAGAAATGGCAACAGACATGGAAGCTGAAATGCCAGTCCAGAATCCTGACTACGACCTGATTCGCGAAAATGAGTTAGGTTATCATATATGGCTAGAATAAATCAATAATAAATATGAAGATGAAATATGCAAAATTTTTACCGTTGATCGTGATGTGTTTCGGCGTAACGACTACCGTAACTAATTGCAAAAAGGAATCTGCTCCCAACCACGCTGGAGTCATAGATAACTCTCAAAGTCCCTATACAAAGCTCCGAAGTATCCCAATACAGGACACACGTTTGACTGATGGTTTCTGGGCAGAACGTTTTGAGTTGGCCGCAAACAAAATGCTTCCAACACTTGAAAATACAATGCTGGGAGAAGGCACAGCCAACCTGAACAGGATAAAAGAGGCTGCCGGATTAATTCAGGAACACGAACACGGATCCCCCTGGGGTGATGGCGACAATTATAAATGGATAGAATCCATGGCTCATGTGTATAATCTAAATGAAGATCCGGAATTGGATAAAAAAATGGATTACTGGATCGATATTATCGGGAAGGCACAAGATCCGGACGGATACATTTCAACAAATATTGGCCATGATACATCGAAGCGTTTCCAGCGTGTAAATGCCCATGAAATGTACAATATGGGGCATCTATTAACCGCAGCTTGTATCCATTACCGGTCAACGGGGAAAGAGAATTTTATGGATATTGCAAAGAAGAATGCAGACTTCCTTTATAATCAGTGGAAAGCTGAACCAGTCCATATGGCTCGCTACCCATGGAATCCTTCTGCCTTTATGGGTATGGCAGAAATGTACCGCAGCACTCGTGACCCAAAATACCTGGAGCTCCTGCAAATTATGATCGATAACCGCGGCAGCAGACCTAATCCTGACCGTGATCATAGTATGGGAGGTACCGATCAAACTCAGGACAGGGTGCCTTTGCGCCAGGAATCCTTAGCTGTTGGACATGCGGTTACCGGAAATTACTACTATTGCGGTGCAGCGGATTTATACGCCGAAAACGGCGACCAGGAAATACTGGAAGCATTGGAACGAATATGGAAAGATATTCACTGGCACAAAACAGATATTATTGTTGGTGTGGCTAAAGATCGACATGGGGAATCCCTATCTCCCCGAGGTGATGAAGTGCATGAAAATTTTGCCAATACTCCTTATGAGCAACCCAATTTTTATAATGAAACCTGCGCAAACATTGGTACAGGTATGTTTGACTACCGTATGTTTATGCTTACAGCTAACCCCGAATATGCTGATTGGACAGAGCAAATGATGTATAATACACTCAACTCTGCTGTAGATTTAGAAGGAGAACATTGGTTTTATGCTAATCCCCTAAGTTGGGATGGAACAGAAGGTGAAAAAATACCACAGACAAACGGCAGAGATCCCAAACGAATGGTTCCTGCTCACAGAAGCGGACAGCGCTGGGAGTTTATGAACTGTTATTGCTGTCCACCAAGCGTAACCCGGACCACAGCTAAAATACACAACTGGTTTTATAATATTTCGGATGATGGTGCACTCTGGATTAACTTTTATGGTGGAAATGAGCTTTCAACAACCCTGGCTGATGGAACAAAAATTGCCCTCACCCAAACCACTGATTATCCCTGGGACGGAAAGATTGTAATAGATATTAAAAAAATAGCTAAAAAGGATATACCTATTCATTTAAGAATTCCAAAGTGGACGGAAAATGCTGTTGTAATGGTAAATGGAGAAAAACCTGAGGAATCACCACAACCGGGCACTTATTTAAAAATTGAGCGCAAGTGGTCAGCTGGTGATGAAATAATTATGGATTTTCCAATGCCTGTGCGTTTAATGGAAGCAAATCCTAAAGCTATTAACCTGAACAGTAAGGTAGCTGTAATGCGTGGACCGGTGGTTTATTGTTTCGAGGTGCCAAATCAAGATGGCGGTGAGGAAATAGTTAAAAACGGTGTATACCTTCCTGCCAATATAAAACTAAGTCCTGAATATCGTGAGGACTTTTTAGGAGGGCTAACTGTGTTGAAAGGAAAAGCACTTAATCGGAAAGAAAAAGAAGCTTTTGTAAAGAACAATCCACAACAATCAAAAGAACAAAGCTCAGTAAGCTGGGAAGAAGATGAACTATATCTTCCATTGAAATCAAACGAAAACGAAATATCAGGAGAAGGTTCAGTAGATATTGAACTGATTCCATATTATGCATGGGCTAACCGCGGATTGTCATATATGGATATATGGATGCCTCTAGCAAATTAATTGGTTCTTTAGTTAGTTTCAGTAAAGAAGACTCAGGAAAAGTTAGAATAAAATTTTTGAATTACCAAATGAGGCGTCGCTTTCCCTAACACAGATTGGAGAAAATCCAACAACATATACAGGATGGAGTATTCCGGATGATAAAGGTACTTTATCACCATTATTCAATAAGCTATACATGCCTTACATAAGGATAGTAGCTCATCTGAATACTTCTAGCCCCACGGTGAATCCGGAACTGTATTTACTGCCGTTTCTCAAGAGGTAGCTGATGACAGGCTAGAGTATATGAAGAGGAATAACTTTATTCCTACGCTTAAACTTGCCAATTGGGAAATTGATATTACTTCACCTAAAGTTCAACAATACTTTGACGCAGCAAAAGAATTAGATAATAGAATTAACAAAGGTGAACTTAATCCTTAACATTATAAATCCTTTTCTGATTTAGCAGTCAGACCAATTCTGTATAAGTTTTCTTTTGTTCGAATAATTAGCGAATTACCATAAATGGCCGGAGTGGCCCATATTTCTCCTTTTATCTGATTCTCGACAATCTGATTAAATTCCCTCCCCTCTTTGATAACTATAGTATTCCCATTTGTTGAGAAAAAATAAATATGCCCATTTGCCCAAAGCGGAGAAGCATTAAATTTTCCTTTCATTCTTTCAGACCAGATGATGTTACCTGTTAATGCATCTATGCATTGCATGTTGTTCCTGGTATCCAAAGTATAGATGAGCCCATCTTTAATCACGGGAGTAAGCATTTGCAAAGTCGGAGATTTAATACTCCAAATGATGTTAGTTTCAGAGATGTCTCCTTTACCATCCGGATTAACGGCCAATAGCTCAGAATATTTTTCACCTTCTGGAGTAGATATAAAGCCAGCATAGTAATATATAATTCCATTTTCTTCAAAAGGCATTGCTATAGTTGCATTCTCACCCTTTACAACTCTCCAGATTTCATTACCAGTTTCCGGATCATAGGCACTACAAACGGCTGATCCATTAGAAATGAGCTGATCTTCACCTTTGACATTTACTACTAGTGGAGTTATATATGCGATTCTGCAAATAGGTCTTAAATCCTCATAAATTTCACTTGGTCTGTAAATTTTCCAAATTGTTTCACCTGTTCTTTTATCCAATGCAAAAATGGACTGAACTTCTTCACCCTCTAAATGCACGATAAGAGAATTCTTATAAATTATTGGTGATGATCCAGGACCCTGAACATGTGTGCATTTCAAGTCACTTCTTTTCCATAAAGTTTTTCCCGTGTGGGTGTCCAAACAGGCTGTTCCATATCTTCCAAAACTAACGAATACAAATCCATTTTCGATACAAGGGCTTGGTGTAGCATACGAGTTAATACTGTGCTTACTAAACACCGTATCGGGCTCAAACAGCAAGATATTATGTATTATCTCACCTGTAGATGCATCAAGACAAAGCACATACATCTTTTTTCCATCACTTGTTGCTGTTGTAGTCCAGATTTGGTCTTCATATATTACCGGGGATGACCATCCAACGTTATGAATTGAGGTTTTCCAGAGGATATTGGCACTGTCATTCCAAACAATTGGCGGATTGCAATCCTCTGCAATACCGTTAAGCTTGCTGCCTCTAAAGTGAGTCCAATTTTGATCATTGCATTCAGGTCTAACGTTTATTTTAATTTCGTCAAGATTAACCAATTCATGCTTTTGAGAAATAGCCCCGTACGAATAAGATACCAGAAAAAGAACTGCTAATAATTTGCGGATGATCTTCATGTGGGATAATATATTTAAAATTACAGGGGGTTATCAGAGGATCGCCACTGTAATTCAACATTAAACTAACTACTACTCTATTAACTATAACTATGAAAATTTTCAATTACCTATACTCCTAAAGCAAAATTAGATTAATGTAAATTAACGAACTAGTAGATTGACTTAATGCGCAAAATTTATCATGATATTAAACTATCTTACCTTTAATGGTCTTGGAATCTCCCTTTACTTACTAAGTGGCAGCAGATGAGAGGGGCAGCAGCGGTGACGAAATGATTACTTGTCGACCTTGCAAATTATTTGACTATGAATATTTAATCCGGTTTCATCATTACATTTTACAATAATTGCATAGATACCTGGATCAATAACTGCACCTGATTCATCTGTTCCATCCCAATGAATAGTGACATCTTGCGGACCATAATGCCTTTTACTAAAAAGCTTTACAATACATACTTGTTTTGAGCTCAGCATGATGCTAATGACTATTTATTACATGAAAAGAACTCCCTTGGTCAGTTCACAGTAATTGCTATTTCATCCATCTCCCTGTAAAATTTATATTCCGAGGCGGATTGTTCCCTTTCCTCTTGGTAGCCTGAGCCAGAATACTGTTTTTGACTAACATTCGTAGCTATGGCAACAATTTTAAATGTTCCCGGGTAGTAATATGAATAGGTAAATGTTTTCCTCTCACGATCCACCACAAAACCGGTCGAAAATCCTTCCTGGGGAGCCAGGTATAGAAAATCCTTATTATAAAGAAGGATGCAACTTTCCAGTGTAGAAGTATATGAGGTTAAAAACGAAAGAATAGTCAAAAGGTCATACTGGGCTTCCTGAATGCTGTAATATTCCTTTCCCACAAGGTCGGTAATCTGCTGCTTGACCTGAATCGTATCGACCTTCAAGGAATCCGCCACTCTTTTATTTTGCTTGTTAACAGCTGCAACGACGACTGAAAACACTTTGTCGAGGCTGTCCTGTGTCAACCAGAGCGTTTCTTGATCAATAATTTGCCCTTCGGTGAGAACAATAACACTACTGTCATAATAATGCAATGAATCACCAGTGTATATCGTGAATGTCTCTGCATCTCCAAGAATAGTAAATGTGACTTCCTCGTCCACAGCGTATGAAGATTTGTCAGTAGTGATAGTTACTGTAGGAAATTCCTCCTTTTCACAGCCGACCAAAATGATCAGGAAAAGGGCTGCCATTATTGTTTTATATACTTTCATTTTTTGCGTATTAAAATTTTCCTAATATCCTTGATTCTGAACAAATTTATCGTTCAACCTGAGTTCTATTGCCGGTATAGGCAATAATACGTGATGATCATCGATATTATCATCAGCGAACCAGTTTAATTCTGCTTCGAGGTGTCCAGGATGAATGGTAGTGCCGCTCCAACGAACTCTTTCTACCAGGATGCCCCAGCGAACAAGGTCGAACCATCTGATCATTTCACTTGAAAATTCTCGAGCTCTTTCATCTTGAATAAATGCTAAGAGACTTTCCTGGGTAAAGTCGGCTGCAACAAGGTCCGGGACAGAAGTATCGACATACTTCAGGTCCCTTGGATGTATATCGCTATGAATACCCCATTTCCCAGTGTTATCTGCCATATTTACATTACGTAATCTTTCCCTGAGCATATTGAGGGCAGATATTGCTTCAATTGTAGGTCCGTTTATTTCATTTTCAGCTTCAGCATATATCATATAGACCTCCGCCAGTCGCATAATAATAAACTGTGCATTCCACGCAGTAGGATCATAGCTGTCAGGATCATCAACAGGGAACCTTCTATACTTACCATTACCCCACTCGTAATTCCAATCGTAAAAATCATTCAAGGAGTCAGGAAAGACGATCAGGGAATCAAAATCCACCACCTTTATGTGGCAGGTGGCCCAGTCTCGTCTTACTGAATCAGATTCCTCGTACATGGTATGTAATAAGGTCGCATGGTTCATCATCTCCCATGATCCGCCTTTGTTCCATTCACCGGAAATGGTATTTCTCAACCCGTAGTTATCGCTTTCATCGGTACCTGGAGCACCTTTTTGTACATCAAGCAATATTTCTTCATTATTCTGATTTTTATGATGGAAAATATCCGGCCAGTATTGCACCATGCCATATCCCTCTGCAGGAGCATCGAGGATCACTTCATTTGCAAGTTTTCTTGCTTCAGTATAGTCCTCTAAATGATTTCCCATGTTATCACGCTTTTTCATACTACCACGTGTGAGATATACTTTGGACAGAATTGCCTTAGTTGCTGTGCTTGTTACCCTGCCTGGTTTATACGTGGGATCGCTCTTCATCATGCAATTGTCTATGGCATAATCCAGGTCTTCAATGATCTGGTTGTATACGGTCATTGCGTCTGATTGTTCAGTATTTTCAATTACATTAGGTGTCGATTCATTAACGATTAATGGAATACTGCCCCACAGTCTTACTGCATTGAAATAATACAATCCACGAATAGCTTTAGCTTCGCCAATCATTCTGTTTTTTACCAGTGAGTCAATATCAGCCCCCGCAATTCGGTCAATGGCAGTATTAGCCCTCATGATTCCGTCATAGAGGTCTTGCCAGAGCTCTTCTATTTCTGAATTTTCAGCTGTAAAGGTATAATCGGCAAATCCCTCGTAATCATACCAGCCGTTGACTTCAATATCTGTTACGAGACAGTCAAAACGGAAATTATATACCTGCTGCAATGTGGAATACAAGGAGTTCAACTGTAAGTTACATTCTTCTTCCGTTCTGAAGAATGACTCGGGAGCAATAATTGACTTTGGATTCTCTTCCAGAAAGCTATCACATTGTATTAACATCGCAGTTCCCAGGATGACAACTATTATTAATCTGATTTTTTTCATTTCGATATCGTTGTATTAAAAATCTAATGTTATTCCAGCAGTATAGGTAAGCGTCCTTGGATAGGTTCCAACATCAATACCCGGACCGATCCTTGCGATGTTCAAACTGGCATTTCGTGTATTCACATCGGGATTAAACCAACTATACCTGGTAAAAATAAAAGGATTTCTAACTCCTACATATAATCTCAGTTTATCAATGTAATTAGAGATTCCATTCGAAAGAGAATAACCCAAATTGATGTATTCACAATTTAAATAGGAACCATCCTCTACATAGTCACTTCGCATAATTGTTCCCCAGGTGCCTTCAGGGATTGTTCCCGTTGTATTTCCCTGCGGATTATTTGGAAACCATACGTTATTTGCAATGGGTTTAAGTGTATTCCAGTTATGCATACCTGCCCGATCAATGTAGGCAATATTCCCATTGATAATATCATTTCCATAACTATACCTGAAATACACGGTCAGATCCAAATTCTTATATCTTACTGAATTACTTATGCCCCCGGTGAATTCCGGAGTAGTATTGCCTATGATTACACGGTCTGCAGTCGTAATTCGACCATCCTGATTGACATCCAATACTTTTCCATATCCGGGATTTGGTGTATAAATGTCGGGGTCTGAACTATTTGCAGCTTCCACGCTGTTGTTGTATAATCCATCTTGGACATATCCATAAAAAGTGCCGATTGACTCTCCTTCCCGAAGAACGATGTCGTTCTTTACCTGGTAGTTCATCAGACTGGTGTAGAATTCTTCATTATCAATTCCTCCAAGTTCCAGAATTATTGTATTGTTTCTTGTAAATGTTAAAGAGGTATTCCAGGAGAAGTTTGATTTTGAAACATTAAATGTTGTTAAGGTAAATTCGATCCCTTCATTGGAAATTGATCCGGAATTCACAACTGCCTCTGGTAATCCTGAATATAATGGCATCGGCTTGGACAATAGCAGATCGGATGTAAGCTTGTAGTAATATTCACCTACCAACTGAATCCGGTTTTTAAACATGCTTAGATCGAATCCGACATTATACTGAGCTGTTTTTTCCCATTTCAGTTCTGGATTTGCAAGCCCGATAATCCTATAACCTATCGCCTTGTTTCCATCAAATACATAATTCTCCCAAAAGTTACCTCCGGATATCCTGGCGAGTGAGAAATATGCAGGGATCTGGCTGTTCCCTGTAATACCATAACTTGCACGAATTTTCAGGTTGTTAATTGAAGGAATTGCATTCATGAAATCCTCATCTGAAACGATCCATCCCAATGCAACAGAAGGGAAGTAACCCCATTTATTTGATTTCCCGAATTTAGACGAGCCATCGGCTCGGAATGTTGTGGTAAAGAGATATTTGTTTTGATATGAGTATTGCAATCTACCAAAGTATGAAAGCATCCCATCGCTAGATGTAGCCTTATTTGGTGTATAAGTACCTACCGCAGAATTCCAACTATTGTTTCCAAGTATTTCATTGGAGAATTGATCGACTCTGACAGACATAAACTTATTTTCATTACCCAAAGCCTCGAAAGCAGCCAATGCATCAAAATGATGCTCACCAAAATCATTGGAATAATTAAGAGAAGCCAGGTATACCCATCCAATGTAATTACTTCCCCATTGTGAAGAGGTGCCGTTTTTACTCCTTCCTGCCTGTACTGTGCTTGGGAAATATTGTCCATTATTTGTGTTGAGAGCATTCATCCCATAGCTGCTATAGAATTTTAAATTATTAACTAGTTCATAATTCAAATATACATTAGCGAGTATTCTTCTGCCTGTTGAGAAAATCTCTACTTCATTGATATAAGTAATAAGGTTATCTCCATTCCAGGATGACGTTCCATCCCCTTCATCCAATTCCGCCAGGTTAAAATCCCTCGGAAGGAAAGGGTTTGTCTGCAAAGCTCGTTTCACTACGTTTGCTTCCCCGCCTGACTGATAGAATGGGATAGACCCATCACGTTGCTCATAGAAACCTTTTTTGTCAGAGTCACTAACTCTCAATGTGGCTCCTATCGTACCGCGCTTAAAACCTTGTGCGATGCTGGCATCTATATTTATTCTCTTAAAATGGCTTCCGATCAATATTCCTTGGTCATTCAAATACCCTGCGCTTAGAGAATACTTGGAATTGTTTGTTCCACCTCCACTAAATGAGAAATTTGTATTGTTAGAGAATGAAGGCTGTGTAATTTCATCGATCCATATTGTACCCACCTTGCTACTGTCAATAACATTCTTCCAATATTCGTAGGATCCCCTTACGGTGGGCCCTTGAGTAATTAAGTCATTGAAATACTTATTCATCATAAATTCGGCATATTCATCCGGTTGAAGTACTTGAGGAACATTTGTCATTTTTGAATACGAAGTTGAATGATTTAGGGAAAATTTAGGCTCTAGAGATCCTTTTTTTGTATTGATAATGATCACACCATTGGCCCCTTTTGCTCCATAGATTGCAGTTGCAGACGCATCTTTCAATATTTCAATAGATTCAATGTTGTTAGGGCTTATATCTGCTAACGGGTTTGAAGAAGGATCACTATTATTTATTAGAATTGGAATACCGTCTAAAACATATAAAGGATCATTTCCGGCGGTTATTGAACTTCCACCTCTGATCAATACATTGAACCCGCCTCCGGGACCACCTGCACCTTGAGAGATTTGCACCCCAGCCGCTTTACCAGCTAATGCATCCTGGATTGAAGTAGGATTACCTTGAGCCAATTCTTCTCCCTTGACGCTTGTTTGGGCAGAAATAATATCTCTTCTTCGGGTAGTTCCATAGCCCACTACAACTACTTCATCGAGCTCAGCAAGGTCTTGTTCCAAAGAAACTGACAGAATCCTTTGATCGCCAACAGGGACGTCTATGCTCGTATAACCAAGATAGCTGAATCGAAGACTGGGATTCTCTTTATTTACAGTGAGATTAAAATTACCATCAGTATCAGTTACAGTTCCGTTTAAGGTGCCAACAACGATGATATTTACACCTGGCAATGTTTCGCCCGTTTCACTTTCTGTTACTTTGCCTGTGACAACTATCTGCGCTTCAATAGTGCCCAGAGTTAGAAAGGCGACAATTATAAGCAACATTCGTTTTGAAAAAATCGATTTTATCATATTGATTGGTGTTTTGTCAAATAAACTACAAAGACAATTATGCAGGGAATGGACAATACTTGATAATGCAAATATATACCTGACTTAATCATCTTTCGCATCTTAATTTATCTCAGTATTGTACTATTTTAACATGTTTATTGAAGGAAAATAACTGATTTCAATTGCTGCGATTTAACGAAGACAATGAAACTTCAAACTGACCCTGTTCTATTTTTCCTGATTTACGCTTCACAATATATCCATAGGCAGGTATAGTTTTATTGTTTTCAATATGCTGATCAACGGGTCCTAAGTTGACTGTTACCTCTGTTCCTCCTGAGAAAGTACTTCGTTGAACCTGGAAATCAGGACTGAGATATTCATGTGTAAGTAGCTCGTCAAAAAAAGTCTCTCTATGAATGGGTGATACCAGCTCATTTGAAATCTTGACCATTGGCCGCATCCCCTCGTACTCATAGGGTGCAAAAAACAGGAGAGTCCCGTTTCCAAAAAGTATATTCCGCAAGGATTTTGTTCGAAAATCTCCATTGAAAGTAATATCATTGTCGGGATCCTGGATCTTGCCGTAATTTGCAATTGCATCATGATATACAAGATTAAATAGCGGAGCTTTATGTGAGATGGTTGCTAATGGAACTCCTTCAAGTGCACAATAAAAATACGTCATGCCCTCAAATAGATCAAAATATGGAATATAATGCTCTTGTCCCCTCTCTGTCCCCATCACCAAATCCAGTGACCTCAGGTATTCTGCCAAGGCTATCCTGCCTGAATCCGGGGTTCCAATAAACAGGATGTCGGTTACATCTGCATTTTGACCAATTGCCTCTATTTCTTTAGGAAGATTCTTCTGACACAATTCGAGAAAATATTTACTATCCACCCTTGCCCATCGACTCATACCATTCGTGATTTTTGGGACCAGATCAAGATTAAAGTCAGGGTCATGCTCAAGTCTCGGAGAATATGCATGATAAGAGGAGTAGAGGTATCCATATTCCTTTGCGAGGTCTACAGCTTCCTTCAGTTTCTCAACACCACCTAGTTCCTCACTGATTGGCCAACTATTTGGGACGTAATTGGAAAATGTTCCCCATGCATGAATAAATGCATTATCAACACCTAAATCATCGTGTACATCCTCTATTATGGATTTTAATCGTTCAAAGGAAAATGCCATTCCCTCCATATTCACGTAATGGGGATAGCCTCCATAGATTCCGAGATACATTGCTCCAGGTAATTTGCTAACATTCTTGTTTTTCTCTTGTTTTTCTTTTAGTGATTTGAAATAGCCACGTTCGATAGCAACTTGTTTGTACCTTTTTGCCATATCGACATAATCACCTTCTGGAATAAAACAGTAGGTTACACTGTGTTGCAATCCAGGAGAACTAAGATTCCACTCTGGATCCAGAAATAGAATTCGCTTATAGGGCGACATTTCTCCTTTACTATCAAAAAGATATTGCCCGTTATTATTGATATTATAGAACATTTCAGCAGCAGGGTCTTCATTCAGAATTCCTACCACAGCGGACTTCTCATTATAAGTACCCCACCAAGGCATAGATAAGCCTCCAATAAAATTATACATTTTCAGGGATCCTATTGAACGTTCATCATAAACTGCATCATCCCATTGACAGAATCTACCCCCAGTCATCGGGAAGATATAGGACGGACAAATAATTCCCTGCCATTGAGGTATAACACCTGCGCCTCGATCTTTATCGGTCTCCAGGCTAAATTGTCTCGCTGGATATCTTAGCTTTAATAGCTGATAGTTGGCAGATGTATATTCAGCAATTGTGATATGAAGCTCAGCTTCAGAAGGATCAAGTTTGATTTCAGAAATAATCTTTACCCCTTCAGCCTTTTTTCCATCAGCAAATATTGGATCGGAAAATGTAAGCCGTACTGATAAATTATCTATCTGTTCTATATTAATGGTGGAGCCTTTCGATATATCTACCAGTTCCTCGACACCCTCCGAATTTTTCAAACTGAGTAATCCGGCAGAATTCTGCCAGGGGTCGGATTCCCATAACTGACCACTCTTTCTTTCAAGAACCTTAAAAGAACCTGAAGAAGGATCTATTGATACTTCCAACGATTGATTTGAAATTGTTACCGGTTCATTATTCAGTTTTTCAGTGCCTTGACACGACTCCAGGAAATATGCAGTCAGAATTGTTAGAAATACGATTAGCCAGACAGGACGAATGTTCATTACAGGATATTTCTTCATTGTATAGTTTATTAAATTAGGTAATAACTTATATTCTTGATCCCAAGTTCTTGAATACAAATAAATAGAATTACATGATTGGGGAATTACTCGATTTTACCATTACATAGAAGATATTATTCCAAAATTTGAGATACAGGTGTGCTCAAATAAACATATTATTATAAAAATCTATTCGTTACTCACCCTGCTATCCTAAGAAAATACTAAGGATAGGTGTCTTTTTTGCACGTAAAAAAATAGCAACATTAGCTTGAAAATCATGAGTTTCTAATTTCGGGTAAATATGTGCAAGTCATTGATAAATTAAGAGCAATCCCGAATTCAGATTAGCTGTTACTTTATTCCTGAAATTACAATTAGTATTATTCATTAAATATTTATTATTATGAAGAAAAAATTTACTACAATTAGTACAATGATTGCTCTGCTTGCTGCCGTTTGCGTGAACGGGCAGTATACCCAGACATTTGATGGCACAGAAGTTCCTGCGGAGTATGCTATGTACCCTTCAGATTTCGCTACTGACTTGTCGATCTCAGATGGCAAACTTGCTCTTGCTGTGACTTCTCTAAACACTGGAAATCAAAATTACGTAGGAATCAAGATCAATCTTGACCTGCCGATTAGTGAATTGCCGGAAAGCTCTGATTCAATTATTACTTTCACAATTACTTCAAGTGTGGCAGTCACTGCTCACGTGAGGGGCTGGCTGATGGTAGATGATACTATCCCTGCAAACTGGCATGGAGGAATGGTTGGCATGACTGGCTGGTGGTCACAGAATCTCAGTGGGACAGCCCTTACACCGACCTTTAGTATTGCCAATATGCTGAAGGATCCTGATATCATAGCAGGACTTGGAGAGAACTCCAGGATTACTTCCTTCATTATAGATATCGGGGAAGGTAATGATGTGCCTGTTACACTCATGTTTGACGATATAACTGTTGCGACTAATTTCGTTAATATTGCGCCGTATGAAGTGCTGATCAGCACTAATACCATTATCAACGGGTCAGCTGCAGGATCATTAGTCGGTGTCTTATCAACAGATGATGAAGAAACCTGGCAGAATCATTTATACACACTCGTTGCTGGAGAAGGCGACACAGATAACGCTTCTTTCAGCATTATGGAAGATTCATTGATCCTGAATGCAGCTGCAGATATGAGTACAAAAGCAGATTATTCTATCAGAGTGCAGTCCTATGACTTATTCGGGGGATCTGTTGAAGGGGCATTAAGTTTAACGGTAGGGAATCCAGCTGCTGTTAATGATTTTAATGATCCAAATGATTTACGAGTCTTCATGAATGCCTCAAGTCAAATAGAAATTACGAGTCAAACAGCAGATATCTCAAGAATAGTTGTTTATGATCTGATGGGAAGAGTTGTCGCTGATGAAATGACAAATTCAAGACATCACTTTATCAATTTGGATGACACTCCTAACGGACTTTATTTTGTAAATGTTCAATTAGGTAAAGAAATCATTACTAAAAAATTGATTAAGTAATTAAATCATTGGTTTGTCCTGCTGTTGTCAATAAGTCGAGAACAGCAGGACAAACCAATACCTTTGTACTGAACTTATTTCTTTTTACTTATAATTTAAGATGTTTAGATTTATAACCATACTGCTATTTTCATTCTTATTTTTTGTCCAAAGTTTTGGTCAAACCAACGGGCTGACAAGGGTTCAGAATTCCGCCAGAAGCTATTTCAACGCAGTTGATCTCGGAAAAACGGAATGGACTCAAGGGTTCATGAATGATGTCTGGGAAAGGAACAAGAATATTACCATTCCATATTTGTACGAGCGTTACACTTCTCCAACAATGGCAGGTTACATTTTGAATTTTGAAAGAGTAGCCAGCGGAGAAAGTGGAGGGTACCTTAATGGAGGAGTTACTTTTAGCGACGGTGATCTCTTGAAATGGATGGAGGCATTATGCTATTTAATTGCCCTTGACTCGACTTCATCTTGGAATGAGGTCTTGGATTCCTTGACCAACAATATTAATGCTGCACAGGAAAGGGCTATTTCTGAAATGGGACCTGAATTTGAAGGATACTTCAGTACCTATGATCAACTAAATGGTACAGCAAATTTATGTTGCGGCCAGCAATATAACTTTGGTCACCTGATGACTACCGGAGCTATCCATCACAGGGTCACTGGAAAAGTCGGGTTGCTAAATGCAGCTAAAAAGACCGGGGGCTTCATGCTGGGCTTAGTGGAAGATGCACTTGATAAACCCTGGAATTATTTAGCTCACACAACCATAATGGGAAGCATTGAATTGTACCGGGAAACCGGCAACGAGTCATTTTATCAGATTGGTCAGCAAATCATTGATTTGAAGGGAGACTTTGCCAATTCAAAGAATTACCAGTATAATACACAGGTTAACGGAATTCTCCTCAACCAAACAACGGCAGTTGGTCATGCTCAACGAGCAAACTATTTATATGCTGGTGCAATTGATGCATACATGGAAGGAGCTGATACCGGCTACCTTGCAATGAGTGAAACAATCTGGGAAGATATTACTGAAGGAAAAATGTATATAACCGGAGGTTGTGGTGCCATACATGGTTTTAATCCGGAATGTGACCACTGGACGCCGCAGTATCCTAATCCTCCAGGTGAACCCGTAGCTTCAAGCTGTAATTTATATGTTTCGGAAGGCTACGGTCAGTCCTTCTATCTACCCAATGAAGGTGCTTATTGCGAAACCTGTGCTCAAGTTGGAATGGCGTTATATGCTTGGAGAATGTTGCAAGCTACAGGCAATGCTAAATATGCGGATATCCTTGAACTTGAATTATTTAACGGCGTATTGTCAGCTACAAGCCTTGATGGTAAAAAGTTCTTTTATACGAATAAACTTGAAAAATTAACAGATAATATTTACCAGCAGGATGCACCGACCCGAACTGGTTCGAGTAGTCCTGAATTTCAGGCAAATCCAGACAGATCAAATTGGGCTCAATGCTGTCCTCCCAATTATGCAAGACTTATGGCCATGTCACCGAATATGGCTTATGGAATCAGTGAAGAGGATAAGAAAATCTGGAAACACCTGTATGGTAGTAATCACATCAAAACTAGTTTCCGAGACAGCACAATGGTTGATATTGAAGAGCTTGCAAATCAATTTCCATGGGACGGAAGGATAAAGATGCTAATAAATGAAGATGGATATTATGGATTCAAGATAAGAATTCCATCGTGGTCCGAAGAAACTGAAATCAAAATCAAGGGGGTAAAGCTTGAAGACAAAATAGTACCAAATACATATTTTGATATCGAAAACAGGAATTGGTCGGTAGGGGATACGATCGAGGTAAACCTGGATATGAAAATTCATGTCGTTGAAGGTAATCCATTGACAGGGGAAGCTCAAACAAATAAGTTGGCCATTCGGAGAGGTCCGCTGGTTTACTGTGCTGAACGAATAGATAATCCGAAATCAGAAACGGGAGTGAGCTTCGACTCTCTGGGTCTTGAGAAAACCTTGACTTTTGACACTATCTGGAATGAAAATCTGAATGTGATGTCTATCGAGAATGGCAAAACAAAATTGATACCATATTATTCCTGGAGTAATCGCTCTGACAACTACATGAAAGTTTGGATGCATGATGGGAATCTTGTTCCAGATCAAGATACTGGCTCTGTTTCGTCAGTAAATGAATACAGAGTTAATTCTATAAATGCATTCCCCAATCCGTTTACAGATGATCTGCAATTAAGGCTAAATCTGCAGAAAGATTCAGAAGTCAGTATTTTCATTCAAAACATGCTTGGTCAGACTGTGAAACAGTTTGGTCAAAGATACTACGGTCATGAAGAGACCGCAATTCATTGGGATGGAACTAATGATGCTGGTACAGCTATTAATCCAGGAATATATGTTGTAATTGTAAAATGTATTAATAAAAATGGACAAAGTATATATAACAAACTGATAGTTAAAGCCAATTAAAAAAAGAAATATGGAGCTAAAAGAATATTCACCACTTAAGTCAACACTGACAGTATTTACTGCAGGTGCATTTTTCTTCTATAGTTTTATCCAGATGAGCCTTTTCAGTACTGAAGCTATGAAAATATATTTCATGGATATACTTTCACTGAAGTCTACTGCTGAATTTGGAAATTTTGCGGGCACCTTTCTATATGGAACCGTACTATTCCTTATTCCGATTGGATTAATGCTTGATAAGTTTTCTGTAAGAAAACTTATAATTGCAATGGTTGCTCTTGTAGTATTATGTAATATCGGACTCACATTTTCTACCAACGTCTACATAGCCATGGGCTTAAGATTTCTGACTGGAATAGCTCATTGTGTTGCCTTCATGGCACCATTTAGGCTTGCTCCTAGGTGGTTCCAGTCAAAACAACTTGCACTAGTTTCCGGGCTGCTCGTAGCATTTGCAGTGTTTGGAGGTTGGGTTGCAGGAGCTCCAATGTTGGCCATGATAAATGAAGTTGGGGCCAGAAACAGTATGCTAATAAATAGTCTCCTGGGGGTAATAATTCTTATACTCGCCGGAATTTTTGTCAAAGATTTTCCCTCTGGTCATATAACTGAAGTAGGTAATGATGAATCTCCTTCGCTATTAAAGGGGCTTAAGTTGGCTGCAAAAAACAAGCAAAACTGGCTAGCGGGACTTTATATCGGACTGTTGAATCTTTCGGTATTACTTTTAGGCGCTATTTGGGGCACAACCTATCTTAAAATTATAAATCCGGAATTTTCAGAAGCAACATTTACCGGAATCATTGGAATGATCTTCATAGGCACAATGATAGGATCTCCACTATCCGGTTGGATCTCGGACAGATTGAGATCACGAAAAAAGGCGATGCTAGGTGGTGGTGTTTTATCACTTATTGTCATGCTGTTGATTCTATTTCCACCAAGTACGAGCGCTGGCCTATTCTATATTTTGTTTCTTCTGCTGGGAATTACAACCGCAGCTCAAAGTATCGGATATCCTGTCATTGCAGAATCGAATGAAGATAGGGTTTTGGGAACAGCTAATAGTCTTTCAGCAGTTGTATTGATGGGCATTGCTGCGATAGGTCAACCTCTCTTTGGCTTCATGGTTAAGATTTTTGGAGCGGGACCTGATGCTACTTTATTGGAAGTTCAAAACGCTTTTGAAACAACCATTTGGGTAATGCCGATAGCGTTCATCTGTGCCATCATCTGCGCATTATTGATTAAGGATTCTTTCAAAAAGGAACTGTAAGATGCGACCTTGTTATTTGTTTGCCGGCTAACTGCCACATTTCGTTGCACTGAAAATGAAAGGAAGTTTATACCTTAGATGGCATTATATAAATAACGAAGCGATTTTGCCTTTACATATAAAAAAACATGGAACTGATATTACCTTTTTTACTAGTGATTTTTGCGAGTTTCTTTCAGGGAACATTTGGCTTGGGAATGAAATATATCAAGCCGCTGGCATGGGAAGCCTGGTGGTTGGTACACGTTTTTATTGCCATGATTCTATTCCCGATGACTTGGGCGTTGATCGCCATACCCGATTTATTTAAAGTCATTTTCGCAACGGATGGAATAATCCTGTTTAAAGCAATGCTGTTTGGTTTCCTGTGGGGAATTGGCGGAATTCTATTTGGCAAGAGCGTTGGAAAAGTTGGAGTATCTTTAACCTATGGTATAGTAATGGGTTTGGCTTCTGCAGTAGGTTCAATTGTGCCATTATTTCAGATTGAAGACGCGGTTTCTCAACCCTCTTTTCCCTATGTTATCCTAGGTGTATTTATAATTGTAATTGGAGTAGTAATTGTTGCCTTGGCTGGGATAAAACGCGACAAATTAAATAATCCGGGAACAGGAATCCCCTCAGGTAAATTCTTCCAAACCGGATTGCTAATTGCTGTGACAAGCGGTGTGCTTTCCGCTTTATTAAATGTGGGTTTTGCAAATGCTGGACCAGTTGCGGAATCTGCTATAAGCAGAGGTACAACACAAATTAATTCAAGTCTGGCAGCTTGGGTGGTTGTACTTTGGGGGGCGTTTTTAATGAATGCGATTTATGCTATTGTCTTACTAATTAGGAACAAATCTTACACAACATATAAGGGTACAATTAATACAAAAGCTTTTCGCTGGGCTGTGGTAGCAGGGCTATTCTGGTTTGCTGCATTAGGAATTTACGGATTGGGAGCTGCGTTAATGGGCAGTATTGGTCCAGTAATAGGGTGGCCTATGCTTTTGGGGCTGTCATTGATCATAAGTAACATTTGGGCCTATCGGGCAGGAGAATGGGAAAACGTTAAGATGCCCTTCAGGCTTATGCTGGTAGGTCTGACAATTATTATTTTGGCCTGCATTATTCTTGGATATTCAAACGGATTAAATTAGACTAGGATGAAAATAAAATCTATTGAAAGCTATATTGTTGCTGATAAACTTAAAGAATCTTTTTATTTCTCTCAATGGGAGTACTCGGAAAGAAGGATATGTATAGTAAAAGTTACTAGCAGTTCAGGACATGTGGGCTGGGGTGAAGGTTATGGGCCGGCATCATTGGTAAAGGCAGGAATAGAGCACCTCACACCCTTTGTTCTTAATCAGAATCCCTTGGAAACAGAGACAATATGGTGTATAATGTATAGCCGTATACTTGATTTTGCACGGCGTGGAATACTTCTTTCTGCATTAAGCGCCATTGATGTGGCTTTATGGGATTTAAAGGGCAAAATTCTGGATCAGCCTGTACATATGCTGTTGGGTGGGAAGAAAAGAGATAAGATCATCCCATATGCCACTGGAATGTACTATACAAAATGTCCTGACCTGGCAGATAAACTTGCTAAAGAGGCAGAAGAATATGCGAATATGGGGTATAAGGCCATGAAAATGAAAGTCGGTTTAGGAATTAAATTAGATAAGATTCATGTGCACCGGGTAAGGGAGGCAATCGGTTCTGATATCGCTCTGATGATTGATGCTAATCATGCATATAGCCTACGTGAAGCAGCGCAGCTTTCAAGATCTGTTGAAGAGTTCAATATAGGCTGGTTTGAAGAGCCAATTTCCCCGGAATATTACGAGCAGTATGCAGAATTGCGTACCAAAACTTCAATTCCAATTGCAGGAGGAGAGTGCGAGTACTTGCGATATGGATTTCATACCTTGATGAAATCAAATTCAGTGGACATCGTACAACCTGATATTTGCTCAACTGGAGGTTTAACAGAAGCCAAGAGAATTGCAACGCTCGCATCGACTTATGGTGTGGAGCTGGTTCCGCATACGTGGGGGACTGGCATTGCTATTTCTGCAGCCTTACATTTTCTTAGTAATCTGGACACATTACCAGGTCGATTAAACAGTCCTTGTTGCTTGATTGAATATGACAAAACCGAGAATGGATTGCGAGATGAATTAACATCCAGCGATATGATTGTGAACAATGGAGAAATAACCATTTACGACAAACCAGGTTTGGGGTTTGAAATTAATGAGAAAGCTTTGAAGAAATATGCACTAAAAATTTAGGATATGCAATACAGTTATAAAAAAATGTACATCAACGGAGAGCTGGTTGACGCCATTTCCGGAGCAAAAGAAAAAGTTGAATGTCCTGGCACAGGGGAAGCGATTGCTGAAATTGCCTGGGCGGGCAAGGAAGATGCTGAATTGGCATTGAAATCCGCTCAAGCTGCATTTAAAAAGTGGTCCAAAATGAGTGTGAATACACGTAAAATGTGGATGGACAAGTTACGTGTTGCGGTGATGGAACGCGAGCATGAAATCAAGGAGGCTGTAATGTATGAGATGGGGAAAACCTATAACCAGGCTCTTGAAGATTATGAAACAGTCGTAAATGCTTTGGATTGGTACCCACAGGAAATGCTACACCGGCGCGATGTAATCATACCAGACCCTGACGGAACCCATGCTCATCAAATCATAAAACAAGCCGCTGGTGTTGCTGTTGGGTATCTGGCATGGAACTTTCCATTGCTAAACTTCGGATTTAAAATTGGCCCTGCGCTTGCGGCGGGCTGTACACTGATAGTCAAACCTTCGGCAAACGCACCCCTTTCTGCATATCTGATTGGCGAGATCATGGAAAGCATAAACTTTCCAAAGGGCGTCGTAAATATTTTGGCCGGTTCAAATAGCGAACTGGCTTTAACTCTTTCTTCCAGCAAAATTCCCAGAGTTATTACGATGATCGGATCTTCAGTGTCAGGTAGAATGGCAATGCAGCAGGCCGCGACATCCATCAAGCATTTCAGCATGGAACTGGGAGGAAATGCACCCGGCATTGTATTCGAAGATGCTAATCTTTCGCAGGCATTGAACGATTTGTCAGCATTAAAGTTTGGTAACTGCGGACAAATTTGTGTGTCACCAAACAGGATATTTGTGCATGAGAATATTTACGATGAATTTGTCGCGAGATTCGTAGAGAAAGCAAATAAGCTAAAGATTGGATTTGGTAAAGACTCAAAGATCGATATGGGCCCACTTGTAGATAGTCGTTCTCGTGAGAGGATAATGAAGCTAGCTGAGACAACTATTAAGGAAGGCGCCAAACTGGAATGTGGTGGCAAAATTCCGAAAGGTATGGAAAAAGGATATTTTTTCGAACCTACTGTTTTTAGCAATGTAACGCGGAAAATGACAATTTTTAGAGAAGAAATATTTGGCCCCCTGGCTGCAATATATAAATTTTCTTCTGTTGAAGAAGTACTCGAGATGGCCAATGATTGTGACGTAGGCCTCTCCAGCTACGTTTACACCAAAGATATTAATCTGATCCAAAAGCTTACTCTTGAGCTAGAGGTGGGTGAAGTTCATGTAAACGGTTTCAAATATGCAATATATTTACCACATGGCGGAGTAAAAGAGAGTGGTATTGGACATGATTGCTCCTACCTGGCACTGGATGATTACCTGGAGAACAAAAGAATAACTATAAGAGTCTAATGCTTAGGAAGTCAAGAACTTTTTAAAGATATTATTATGCTACCTATAGAACAAAAAGCAATGAATCCTGCGATTCTGGATAGGATTGATAAATCAGGTCTTATTGCTGTACTGGTGATTGATGAACTGAAACATGCAGTGCCTCTGGCAAATGCACTGCTTGAAGGTGGTGTAACTAATATTGAGCTTACCTTGAGAACATCAGCAGCACTTAAATCAGTAGAGGCAATCAAAAAGAACTGTCCCGGTATTAACCTAGGAATTGGCACAGTGCTTACTATTGAACAGGTAAAGGCAGTCGCAGATTTAGGTGTTGATTTTGCGGTTGCACCAGGCTGTAATCCCAAAATAATTGAAGCTGCACAAAAATATGGATTATCCTTTGCTCCAGGTATTTCGACTGCTTCTGAGCTTGAAAGGGCAATTGAATTGGGGTGCAGGGTTCTGAAATTCTTTCCTGCTGAACAATTCGGAGGATTAAATTACCTAAAAAGTATGACAGCACCCTATCAATACCTGGGATTAAAATTCATTCCATTGGGTGGTCTTAACATTTCAAATGTAAAGGAATACATCGCATCTAACCTGATAACTGCCATTGGAGGATCGTGGATTGCCAAACGCTCTCTGATTCAAGACGAGAGGTGGATCGATATTACAGAAAATGCAAAGAAAATAACAACCTTAATTAATGATGTGAGGAAAAGATGATAATGAGGCGTTTGTAAATTATCTAAATCCAATATTTTCTTGACTTTTTTTAAATTCAACACACGTTAAAAATGAAAAGAATTGTAACATTCGGTGAAATAATGGCACGTTTTTGTCCCGAAAATTTTCAACGATTTCGACATAGCATGCCAGGGAAACTTGACATGACTTTTGCTGGCGCTGAGGCGAACGTAGCAGCATCTATCGCTATGCTTGGAGGTGATGCTCGTTTTATAACTGCTCTGCCCGATAACGAAATGACTGAGGCCTGCCTTGCAAATCTAAAAGGAATTGATGTCGATGTATCATGCATTCAAAAGGTTGAGAAAGGAAGGTTTGGCATTTATTTTGTTGAAAAAGGAGCCAATCAGCGACCTAGCCGGGTAATGTATGACAGGGAATATTCATCCATCTCTCTCACCAGCGGGAAAGCTTATAATTGGGATAAAATGCTGGAGGGAGCCAATTGGTTTCATACTACTGGTATCACACCAGCATTATCAGAAATTGCTGCCAACACAACGAAAACGGCTGTTGAAGCTGCCAAGGAGAATGGAGTTACTGTTTCAGTTGATCTTAACTTCCGGAAAAAATTGTGGCAATGGAAGAGCAACACACCTGCTAACAAATTAGCAGAACAAACGATGCGCTCCATTTTACCCTATGTTGATGTTGTTATTGCCAACGAAGAAGATGCTCACGATGTTTTGGGAATATCTGCTGCAAACACAGATGTAGAGAGTGGAGTCCTGGATGTTTCAAAATATTCGGAAGTTGCCAGGGAGATTGTCCGACAATTTCCAAATTTGAAGAAAGTTGCAATAACGCTTAGGGAGAGTATTTCAGCTACTCATAATAATTGGGGTGCAATGCTGTTTGATGCTGATTCAGATAAATCATTCTTTGCTCCTACAGATTCAGAAGGGAATTATTCTCCTTACGAAATAAAATCAATAGTTGATCGTATAGGGGGAGGAGATTCCTTCGGTGCAGGCTTAATATTTGCCCTGAACACATCCGAATTGTCTAATCCGGAAGATGCAGTCAGGTTTGCCGTTGCTGCCTCGTGTTTATGTCATTCAATCAATGGTGATTTCAATTACTCTTCACGATCAGAAGTGGAAGCCCTGATGCAAGGCTCATCTTCTGGAAGGGTAGTAAGATAAGTGGCTTAAACTGCATGAAGATTTTATATATCTTAATTGAAAATATGCAGGCGTTCATGCTAAAAAATATCTTTATAAACTTTTGGAAACCATTCTAAAGTGAGGGAAATCTAAAATTCTTATCGAGATATGTTGCTGAATCTTACAATATTGATCTTTTTTCTCTTTTTGCTAATACTATCTATTTCAAAGTTAAATCTCCATCCTTTTATAGCGCTTATTATGAGCGCCATAGCACTGGGACTGTCTTTTGGATTAGGGGGGAGAAAAACAGTTGAAGTATTATTGCAAGGATTTAGTAACACTTTGCAGTGGATTGCTATCATTATAATACTTGGTGCATTTATTGGGGAGGTTCTCAAGGAAACTGGCGGAGCAATTCGAATTTCCAACCGCATTATAGGCTGGTCAGGTAAAAAGAAATTACCCTGGGCATTGGGGTTAACAGGTTATTTGATATCCATTCCTGTTTTTGTAGATGTAGCTTACATTTTGTTACAGCCGGTCATCGAATCAGTTGCGGCAAAAACCAAAAAACCTATACTTTATCTTGGCTTATCTCTTACTGCAGGTCTAACTGTATCGCATACATTAATACCTCCTACACCGGGACCTTTGGCTGTTGCATCTTTACTCCATGCAGATATTGGTCGAATGCTGGTTGTGAATATAATTGTAGCACTTTTTGCTATGACTGGGGGGATTTTATTTGTAAAATTCTTTGTTAAGAATGTCTACATCGAATATGATAAAAAGTTATCCAAAATTTCAATACCCGATCATCCCAATCACGCCGAACCTTTAAATAAGTGGAAATTTGTTCTTGATCTTATACCAATAATATTACCTATTCTATTAATCGGAATAGGTACATTTATCAAAGCGGATTCAAACACTATCGCGTCAAATATAGTTGGGTTTATTACCACGCCTTTAATCGCAGTTTTTATAGGGGCATTAATAGCCAGCTTTCAGGTTAAGTCCGGAAATAAAATGGGCACAATAAACCGCTTGGTTGAACAGGCGATAATCAAATCAGCGATGGTTATTATGATTACTGGGGCAGGAGGTTCACTAGGATTTGTTATTAAAGAAAGTGGAATACAAAATGAAATAGTCCAGGTATTCTCGCAATATTCTTTCTTAGGCTTCCTGCTTCCCTTTACAGTTGCTTCAATCTTGACAATTTCAACTGGTTCCATAACAGTATCACTTGTTGGAACAGCTTCTATGTTAGGTCCCATGTTAAGTAACTTGCCTATGTCTCCTGAAATAACTGCAGCACTTATCGGCTCAGGAGCCTTTATAGTTTTTCATGCTAATTCAAGCTTTTTCTGGCTATTAAATCGCTTGCATGAAGTGCCTCCCAAAATATTGTACCGAACTTATACTCTTCAATCCCTGGTCATGGGATTATCAGGTTTAATCGGGGCATTAATTCTGAAAGTTTCAGGATTTTAGTTTCTGTTGCGGAACCTGAAGAATAAGCAAGGAGTATTTGTAAAATGAATTCCTTCAGCGATTTAACAAATAAAAAATTTTACTTTCAGTAATTTTTAATATGTTTGTGAATATTATTAGTTACTGAATCATGAAATTGGTAGTTAAAGATAGCAACAGGATAACAGACAGTTGTTTTCATATTTATGAAAAAACGGCTCCCTGTTTTGATGGATCCTGGCATTTTCATAAGGAATATGAACTGTTATTGATTACAAAAAGCTCAGGGATTCGGTTTGTGGGTGACAATGTGTCAAATTTTCTGCCTGGTGACCTTGTGTTGGTAGGTCCCCATCTCCCACATTTATGGAGAAATAATCCATCATACTATAATCAATCGTCTAAAAAATCAGTCCGAACGATTGTAATTAAGTTTCATCCTGATTTTTTGGGAAGAGACTTATTTAAAATCAACGATTTTGTCAGGATTAATTCAATGCTGGAAAAAGCCAAATACGGAATTTATTTTGGCCTTCGTACAAGTAATATACTTAAAGTAAATATAATAGAACTGCTAAACCTCTCAGGTGCAGAGAAAGTTATAAAGTTATTGTCTGTATTGGACCTTTTATCCAAGTGTGAAGATTATTCCCTGCTTTCTGTCTCTGATATGCGTCAGAAAATAGATGATAAGAAAAAGAGATGGGACAATGTTATTAAATTTATGTCCGATAATTATTCGAAGGATATATCTCTAGCCAATGTGTCTGATATTGCTTGCATGACTACAAATTCGTTCTGTCGTTTTTTCAAGAATATGACCAATAAATCATTTACGGTTTTTCTGAATGAAATACGCATCAATAACGCCGCCAGGTTATTGATACAGCAGGAGAATACTATCTCAAATGTTTCATATGATGTAGGTTATAAATCAATTACCAATTTCAACCGGCAGTTCAAGAAGATTATTGGAATTACTCCGAGTGAATACAAGAGGAAATTGCAGCCCTGAAGTGTCAATAATAAGGCCACCGTATTACTATGGAAGGTTAGATACGCCTCTGCTATAAAGCATTAGAAGGAAATATAATGGAAAACAAGAGGTGCGACAGACTCACAGAAAAGGTAAAGGAAACCCTGAAAATCATCCGGCAGTGCAGAAAATGATAGCATCCAATATTACAATCATTAACCTGGCAAACTGGCAGGAGGACATGAAAAGTGGCTTCAAAGGAACAGGTTGCACCGTAACACACAGGATTATATTATTCGCTTTGATGGCAGTGATTTTCATGGTGTGTATGCCCATCAATGCGATCTGCCAGGATGCCAATATTGTAGGTCCGGACTATACACCGGATTCGTTGCTCGCTGATTTGAACAATCCATGGGGATCGCAATTTGAGTTTGAGCTTTCATTTGATGAGGGTTGTATTTATGCAGGTGACGATCCCGCATTGGACCCTGAGCAGCCCTTACGGAAAAACCGTAAGATTTACGTGTATATTCCTGCGGCCTATAAAGACGGAAGCAGGGCGCCTTTGCTGGTTACACTGGATGGGCCGAGTCATTTTTATCAGATATGCAATGCAATGAATAACCTGTCGGTTCAGAATGTACAACATGAAAAGCTACCCGCTTTTGTTCTTATTTCCGTCGAGAATGGCGGAGGCCTTGGCAAAGGAAGTCAGCGCAGTCTGGAATACGATACCATGTCGGACCGATTTGCCCGATTTATCGATCATGAAGTGTTGCCCGGTGTCCTGAACAACGAGGAAATCAGAGAACGATATCCAGGGTTTATCCTTTCAGAGGATCCCTGGGACAGGGCCGTAATGGGTTGCAGTTCAGGTGGGGCCGCTGCGTTTACCATGGGTTGGTTTCGGCCCGATCTGTTCCGTCGCATTGTTTCGTATTCCGGGACCTTTGTGGATCAACAAACTGATGAATTGCCTGAAGAGCTCATCTACCCTTTGGGGGCCTGGGAATATCATTCAGGAATGAAATTGATCGAAAAAAGTGAAAAAAAGCCGTTGCGCGTTTTCATTCACGTTTCAGAACATGATTTTGGGTACGAGGCTCCGGAAGAATCGCACCTCAACTGGGTCTTAGCAAATGAACGCATTGCTAAAGAATTAAACAACAAAGGATACGATTACAGGTACTTGTATAGCCTAGATTCAGACCACTGCGATGCAAGGGTATTTGAACATACACTGGTCCAAACACTTCTGTGGATCTGGTCTGAAGCCGGGTCCCGATAACAAATGCGCCTGGTACGCTGTTTTCCTGTTAAAGTAGATCCATCAGTTGCTTAAGGCTGCATCTATATATTCAATTTAGTATTCAATATTATCTGATAAATGAGAGGACACCGTGTCCTATATTTTCTGTATTTTCCAATCTTTTATGAAAACCGATTGAATGCGCTGAAATCTTTAACCATCGATCCGGTCCAGAATCGTGTGCCAAAGTACTCATGTCGTTTTCCGGTATCCAATAGAAGATAAAATAGAGTTGCTTCTTGGTAAATATTGAATATCGAATTCAATGTCTTAAATGTATATTTGAGTAGTCCTTACGACTATGGGATCGCATATAGAAGATGCTTAAATCATTTTTTAATTAAAGAATATGAAAATAAATGTCAGAATTTTCAGCCGGCAAAACCAACTGCTTCTCATAGTGATGCTGCTTTTTATTCAAAAGGCTGCTTTTACTCAGGAACACATCTCATTTGGAGCACTCACGTTCAACATTGAAGTGCTTTCAGATCTCACCAGTTATACAGTAACCGAACGCGGCTGGAAATCATTAAGTGGGTATAATGATGCAGATACGATCTTCAGTGCAAATGAGATTATTGACCGGGAGAGTGGTGAGGTGATCCGTGGTCGGATCGAAGTTTGGTTCAACTATTCTGAGGATTGGTCACTGAAGAACCAGCACGGTCGTTTCAGTTTTGATGTAAGGGCCCATGTACCTGAATTGATCAGGACCATTCGTGTTACCATAAATAACCTGCCACAAGGAGAACTCATGACGGTTCGCTCCGTCGAAGATCTTACAGTTAACGGTACAGATGCATCCTTCTCCACCATGGGTGCCCAGATCAGTGGTCTGAAGGTTCATGATAAATGGTTGTCCATAGGCTCACGGGAATATCCAGTTCCTTACTGGACGGCGAATATGACTGCCAATAAAAACGATGTACAGCTGATCTTCAATACCAGTCTACGCAGGGTGGATGGGCGGAAGTGGTTCAATACGAATGCATACCATCTCGAATGGTATTCCAGCCTGGATGATCTGGCTGATGATCATCGAAAGAATGTAATTGAACTGAAGCAGGCCGTGGTGCCCTTTGAAGAACGAACGGATGTTGCAGAGTGGGTTAAGGATATACGATTATGGGTGATCCTTAGCGGTCGGGCCTGGAAGATATCTCAACCAGATTCCACAGGAAGCTTTATGAGGCACAATTATGCCCAGATGAAACAACGGCTGATCGAAATGGCAAGGTATTTCGATCCGCATAAAACGGCCATTTATGTGACTGGCTGGGACAGTTATTATGACTGTACCACTCCGGCATATAAGCCTGATCCGGAAATGGGAGGTGAAGAAGGTTGGCGGGATTTTGTCAATACCGCTCATGAGATGGGCTATCACCTTGTCCTGCATTTTGATGCATGGGTAGTTTCTTTTTCGCAGCCCGAGTACTGGGATGTTGTGGATGGATCATGGGTATCGTATAATCCCCGCTTTGGGCATGGATCGTTTGAACAGATGCATACCACGAACTTCACTTCACTGGATTATGAGCCCTGGAGGAAGATCTTTCTGGACCGGATCGATGATGCAGTGCAAAAGTACGGGGCCGATGGTGTTCACATGGATCAGACCCATCATTTGTATTACCTTGGCTGGTCAGACAGTGACCATTTTGATAACAGGCGTGGATTCTACAGAACGATGATGGCAATAAAACAAAAGTATCCACAATTTGTTTTGCAGTTTGAGCTGCCAAATGAAGCGTCACTTTCATTAACACAGATCGGGGAAAATCCGACCGCACACACCGGTTGGGAGGTTCCCGATGACAAAGGCATGTTGCCCCTGTTGTTTAAAAAGCTCTATATGCCCTATATCCGAATTGTTGCCCATCTGAACACATCGGGTCCACACGGTGAATCCGGAACCGTTTTCAAAGCCGTTTCACAGCAGGTTGCCGACGACCGTCTGGAATACATGAGAAGGAACGACTATATCCCGACCCTAAAATTGGCCGATTGGAGAATTGATATCTCTTTGGAAAAAGTACAACAATATTTCGATGCGGCCCTGGAATTTGATGAACGGATTGAAAGCGGTCAGCTGGACTTTAATTACCGGGGTGATTGATCCTGTAAGTTGTAGTCTTTCGTTCGAATAATTAGTGAATGACCATAAACGGCTGGAGTAGCCCATAGTTGCCCTTTTAGTTGATTTTCGGCAAGCAGGTTATATTCTTTTCCCTCTTCTATGACCAGAGTTTTCCCATTGGTAGAGAATAAATGGATGTTCCCATTTGCCAATAGCAGAGAAGCATTATCCTCTGAAATGGGTCCAATTGTGATCCCCGGTTTCATGTCTGTAACTATGATCAAGCTGCATAGCATTACTGATCAGGATAAGAATGAGTACGATTTTATTCAAAAAACAATAGGTATTTATACTGCTGAATATTCAACAACTATAATTTTTCACCATTTTTGAGGCCATTGCGACAGGCCCTTAAAGAACTGTAATTCTGTGTAATAAGGTTGAGTCAAATTTTCAATTTCCAACATCTCATCCACCGACAGTTCCTTAAAATTTCTAACTATTTCAATATTTTCTTCCAACTCCTCTATTGTGTCGCATCCAACAATAATGGTACTTACCGGAAGAGTAAGTACATAATCTATAGCCTGTTTCATGGTAATGATTCCACCATGCAAAAAAATACGGTCGCGAGCTGGAATTTTCATACCAATAATTCCCACATTATTTTCCACTGCTGTCGGAAGGAGTTTTTCCACAACTGGGTCGTGATACTTATCGGCGGCATTTAGCGCAGTAAGTACCACATCAAAAGGAAACTGTTCTAAAAGAATCCGCAATTGGTCGGGTGATTCGTGTCCAGTTATACCTAGATGTCTTACTATTCCTTCATCTTGTGCTTTTTTCATTGCTTTTAAAACACCATCCTCGGCGAATATTTTTTCAACATCCTCCTTTTCCGACTTTTGAACATTGTGAATTTGCCAAAGATCAATTTGGTCTGTTTGTAAATTCTTTAACGACTTCTCAAGGTGGCGCATCGCTCCATTGTAGGTGCGGTCGTGGGTTTTGGTAGCAATATAAACTTCTGATCTTCTGTGCTTAAGAACCCGACCAATGTTGAGCTCGCTCGTTCCTTGCAATGGTAATTGGTCTTCTCCCTGCTTTGGTCTTCCATAATACGCAGAAGTATCAATGTAATTAACCCCAAGATCGAGTGCGCGATGGATAAGAGCTTCAGCCTTATCTTCTTTTCCGGGAATTTCAAGGGTTGCCTGGCCCCCCAAACTAAACATTCCCACCTGATAGCCGGTTTTTCCCAAATGCCTCATAGGCAATTTACCATTGTTTAGGTTATCATACGCCATCCCAGCTACAGGATATAATCCTGTTGCGAGGGCAACCCCCAATAAGTTTTTAATAACTTGTCTGCGATTAATGTAATGTGTATTTTCCATGATAAATTCTTTAATTTCGATTTATTTCAAATGTTCTTCAACCAAAAACTGCATTAACCGTTCAGTAACTAATCAGCCTATTGTCAAAAATAGGTAGTTATGAACAATTTTCCGCGGTTTTGCACATATTTTATTGTGATGCATGTGTGGATTTCTCAGATTCAGTGGATATCAACAAAATTAGTGTATTAGTATTGATTTAAAGGGTTTGCGTAAAGAAAATGACAAATTGAAAGAAAAGCTGGCTAAATACGAACCATTTTTGTTAATTCTAATAGACCATCAAAATTTATAAGAGAAATTTCTCGCATGAATAATAATGAGCCAATATGTCCAAAATGTAATTCTCCAATAGTTCTTAAAAAGGGGAAATATGGAAGATTTTTAAGTTGCTCAAATTACCCATACTGTGCATTTTCAGATAAACCAAATATTAAGCAATTACTCTACTTCTTAATACGGACAATTGGGTTAAAAGATTATAATTTTGCTGAGGAATTATCTATTGATATCTTGGAACATAATAGATCAACTGATGCCTTTATAGCGAAAGTGTATTGTCAGCATTATATACAAACCTTGGGTATATTTCGCTGAAAATTTAAAAGAGTATGATTTTGAATCGGCACTATTATGGACTGAAAGTATGAAAGAATACTTCTATTCAGAGATGTTGGTAACTGCAAATGCATTGGCAACTAATTGGGAATACAATGATGCACATAATATAGTTTCAGCGGCGATTGATATTAACCCAAAAGAATACCAAGGTTATATGATAAGAGGAGATATTCGTTTTCGTATTGATAATGCGAAGTGTTTAGAAGACTATAAATTGGCAGAAAAGCTTGGATGTGAAAAAGCTTTTGAGAGAAAAATAAAATAGAGCGTCCTTTCCCGGTGTCATTTTGCTACTTTTTGTGATCCTGGTTGTTTGTTATATACTTGATTATCAGTGGGTGTGTTACGCTAGTAATCTCCCTGGCAGTCAAGAGGTCGCCGGTTCGACTCCGGTATGCTCCACTCCCCGCCCGCCGAAGCTTTAGCAAAGGCGGGCTTTTTCATTTTAAACAACAGACTTCTTCGAAAAATATACCACAAGGGCAACGGGGGACCAGCATTCACAAGTAGTTTGCAAAGTCCAGCTAAATAAATAATCAGGGCCTTGTAATTTCACCAGGTCTTTTTTGTTGGAAATAATGTCCTCCGAACTACCTTTGAAAAATGATTAGGGATCACTATATTTCATTTATTATTCCTGCAAAACATCAGTTAATATTGATATGAGCCGTACAGGTATTCTTTTCCCTCCTCAGCTTTTTGAGCATAACACGCTTATTTCAACATGCAAGACCATTTATCTCGTCGAAGAGGTGCTGTTCTTCAATCAACCAGCTTGCCACCCCGGACAGTTGCTCCTAACACAATCCCGGCACTGATTACCACCAGGTTTTTGACGATATATTGTCCTTCGAGCGTCAATGAATAGGGGAAAATATGAAATGTCTCTTCCGGGAAAATAAAAAGCGGCGCAAGCGTTCCGGCCATCTGCAGGTACATGAGAAGCAGGATCTCTCGCATAAATTTCTTCGTCAGGAGTCCCAACCCGATCACCACCTCCCAAATTGCCAGTCCGTATAAAATGGTCTGCTCCCCAAACAGTCCGAATGTGAGTACCTCAATGGTGCGATAAGCAAGCGATTCTGCCGGACTTGCTCCCGGAAAAAATTTTAATGCTCCAAACCAGATAAATATAACCGATATGCTTATCCGAAGCAAAAACAATCCATTTCTCGACATCCAACCTATAACTTTAAGATCGATCCTGTCAAATGTACTTCCTCTAAGGTTCATTTTTTTAAACTTTTAGCGTTCCAATTCCCCCATCTGCCCGAATTGTCTCTCCAGTGATCCACTTTGCATTTTTACACATATAACAATTAAAAACAACTTCTGTTTAATAAATAACAAATAAAATTGTACGATACAGGCTATTTTTGTTTATTTTTAATACAAATATTCTTAAACAATATCCGTTCGCTGGTGTTTGAATTTTAATAACAAATCGTCATGGCCGCAAACACGGTTGAATTAAATCCCATGAGAAAAATAATTTTAGCAATTATGATGATGAACGCAGGATGGGCAAGTGCCCAGGAAATATATGATTTCTCCGCCGACAGTGATATGGGTGACTGGTATATCGTAGATGACGTGGTGATGGGGGGGCGATCTGACGGTCAAATGAAATTATCGGATGAAGGAAATGCCATATTTGAAGGCAGGGTCTCCCTGGAGAACAATGGCGGCTTTTCATCCGTGCGTTATCGTCCGGATAAGATATCTTCTGAAAGGTACGCTGCCTTCATGGTCCGGCTTAAAGGCGATACCAGGAACTACCAGTTCAGGGTGCGGTCCCGTTTGAATGAATATCAGTCCTACGTTTACGAATTTGAGACCAACGGCGACTGGCAGATCATCCGCATCCCCTTCAATGAAATGTATCCCAGCTTCAGGGGCATGCGACTGAAGTTACCCAATTATCCCGGCAAACAGCTTCAGGAATGCTCGTTCCTTATCTCCAACAAAAAGAACGAAAACTTCCGGCTCGAAATCGACAAGATCTGGATGGAGTAATAACCGGTATGCTACAACAAAAGACGGAATTTTCTGGCAAATCTCCGATGTTCCTCTGGCATACAGCAAAACAATTGAACTTTCTTTGTTTCAAGGTGTTTTTCAAAAATGAAGTCTGTTAGCTTAATACTGTCCATGGTTGTTGTACTATTGTCAGCACAACCATTTATGTCGGCTCTTGTGCAGGAGAAGGCTGTGCAGGAGAAGGCTGTGCAGGAACAGAATACCGATATGTTGTGTTGTAATGAGCAGACTGATTGCTGTGGGAATTCTGACAGAGATGCAGACGACACAAGGAAGTGTGATTCGGAGCAGGATTGCACAGACAAATGCCAATGTGTCACCCATAGCCAGACTGTAAACGCCATTGCAGAGCGTTCACCCCAATATAACATGTTCAGAGTGTATATTGAAGCGCAAGAGACTTTGAGCACACCCTACCATCTTATTCTACCGGTTTCCATCTGGCGTCCTCCCCAGTCTTAATGTTTACAAATCAGAAATTGGAGATGCACTGGGATTTACGTTGCATCCCCCTCACTTCATTGTAAAATCATTAAGACAAATCAAAATGAGAAAGATTACCTTATTAATCATTGTATTAGTAATGGGTGTTGCTACAACGAACATCCATGGAGCAAGTCAGACAGATTCAATTTCGGTTTGGGTGGATGGTGCCTGCGGAATGTGCAGGGACCGTATTGAGGAAGCTGCCCTGAAAGTGCGCGGTGTGGAATCTGCCAGGTGGAACGGCATAACGAAAATGCTGTCGGTTGCGCACAATAACAAACTGAATGAGGACCGTCTGGAATATGCCCTGGCAAGTGTGGGGCATGATACAAAGGAATACCTGGCCCCGGAGGCAGTGTACAGTGCCCTGCCAGCCTGTTGTCAATACAGAACTGTTGAAGATCACGGGCTTGGTTCAGATGAAGCACGCACAGATGCACCGGTTGTAAAACTGGTACATGGAAAGGTGCTTGAACGGAATGGAGAATCGTTCCAACCTCTTCCTGGTACAAATGTCTATTGGTCCGGCACAAACCAGGGTGTAACCACAGATGCATCTGGTAATTTTGAAATTGGAATGTCACCGGGCGCTCATATCCTCGTCTTCTCTTTTGTAGGTTACGGGAAAGACTCTGTGCATGTGCATGAGCCAACTTTCCTTGAAATTGAACTTTCCAACACCAGATCAATCGAGCAGGTGGAGATTGTGTACAGGAGGGAAGCGACCCTGATCGACCTCTCAGGGGCTTTTGACGTGCAGCAAATGCGGGCAAAGGAGTTGATGAAATCAGCCTGCTGTAATCTTTCGGAAAGTTTTGAGACCAATCCCAATGTGGATGCAACGGTAACCGATGCGGTAACCGGAACCCGGCAAATTGAAATGCTCGGACTGGCTGGTCAGTATGTCCAGATCAACCGGGAAAACATACCCCACATACGGGGATTATCCACCCTCACCGGCCTGGGATTTGTCCCGGGCCCCTGGATCAGCGGGATCCAATTGAATACCGGGACCGGTTCGGTTGTGAACGGTTTTGAAAGTATTACCGGACAGATTAATGTGGAGCTTAAAAAACCCGAAAACAGTGAAAAAATGTTCGTGAATCTCTATGGTAGTTCAGATGGCATGACCGAGTTCAATGCCAATACTGCCACTGCGGTCAATGACAAATTTTCAACTGCTCTGCTTGTCCACGGAAAATACCAGCCATTTGAGTTCGATCACAACCATGATGGATTTATGGACCACCCCGCAACAACAAACGGGATCCTCATGAACCGCTGGTCATTTGCCAATGGCAAGGGGCTCACTTCTGTTTTTGGAATCAAGGGGGTGTATTCCCGTATGCAAAGCGGCCAGACAAAACATGACCATGACCTGCCATTTGATTCACAGAATTCATGGGGCGCCGCCATCAATACAGACCGTATTGAAGCGTTCCTTAAGATCGGTCATTCATTTCCCGACCGGCCCTATTCCAGTATTGGATTACAGCTATCGGGGATGTACCATAACCAGGATGCCTATTTCGGGAGGCGCGCATACCTTGGACAGCAGGTATCGCTGTATGCCAACCTGGTCTATATGGGAATTTTCGGGAATACCAATCATCAGTATCGCACCGGTGCCAGCTTCCTGTTCGACGATTACAACGAATCCCTGTCAGGGCAAAATTTCCTCAGATCCGAAGCGATTCCAGGGGTCTTTCTTGAGTATACATACAATTACCTCGATAAGTTTACCCTTGTATCCGGCATCAGGGGCGATTACCACAACCTATTCGGAGCCTTCCTGACACCCAGGATGCACATGCGCTATGCACCGGTGGAGTCTACAGTTTTCAGGGCCATGATAGGCAGGGGCCAGAAAACAGCCAATGTGCTGGCTGAAAACCTGGGGTATCTCGCATCTTCCCGGGAATTCATTTTTGAAACTTCCAATACCGGTGAAAACCTTCTTACAATGGATCCCGAAGTAGCGTGGAACACCGGATTGAATGCCGGACAGGAATTTAGACTCTCGGGAAGGACCGGGGTGGCAAAACTCGATTATTATTATACATGGTTCACAGACCAGGTGCTCGTCAACCTGGATCGAACCGCTGACGCAGTGGTATTCCAACAGTTGGACGGAAGGTCATTTTCGCACAGCCTGCAGGGCCAGGTAAATTATGAACTCTTCAGAAATTATGACCTGAGACTGGCTTACCGTTTGAATGATGTGAAAATGGATTTTGACGGGGAGTTAATGCAAAAAGCCATGATGCCGCGACACAGGGCATTTATGAACATGGCCTATGAAACAAATGATAACTGGATGTTTGACATGACCATTACCTGGCAGGGGATGAAAAGAATTCCCAATACAGGAATGAACCCGGAGGAATTTCAACTTGACAATTACTCTCCGAATTTCTTCCTCTGGAATGCACAGGTGTCCAAAACGTTCCGGGAAGTGTTCGATATTTACGTCGGCGCTGAGAATATCATGGATTACAGGCAGGAGAACCCGATCATTGATGCCGCAAATCCTTTTGGTGAATCCTTTGATGCATCGCTGATCTGGGGACCGGTATTTGGGAGGAAAGTATACGCCGGGTTACGGTTCAGAATCAATTAACCAGGAAATATTCGACCTCTCCGCCGACAGCTAAATGGGTGACTGACACATTGTAAATGACCTGATGGGGGGACGATCTGACGGGAATCTGAACCCCTCATCATTGAGGAAAGATATTTAAATTGTTTTATGTCAAGTAGTTAGACAAATAATTTATGCGTATAAAAATTCCCGACAATATTTAGCCGCGAAACTGCACGATCCTTTTTGCCATACCTTTAAAAATAAAGAAGTGAAATGGCATCAGCATGTACCAGTAGATCCTGCCCCATAATCCTTTCGGTCTGAAAGTAGCGGTTTGTCTGAGTACCGGTGAAGGGTTCTCTATGATACGAAACTCCAGCCATGCCTCGCCGGGAACCTTCATTTCAGCAAACAGCAGGAGCCACCCTTTTTGCTTGTCAGCCACAAGCACGCGCCAGAAATCAAGCGCATCACCCGGGTGGATCACAGAAAGATTTGTGCGGCCCCTTCTTAATCCCACTCCGCCATTAATTTTATCCATGAACCCACGGATTCTCCAAAGCAGATTGGCATAATACCATCCGCGTTCACCTCCAATGCTCCACAGGTTCTCCACCACCTCCTTCCCGGGTCTTGAGAAAGGTATCTCATGGACGTCCTTAAAACAGCCGTAGGTGGGGACCTCCATAAATGCATGCAGGTCAATATTTCTACTCCCGGATACCATCGCATCTTTCCAGCTCGACAGAACCAGGTTTTGTTCCATGCGCTGAAATGCAAGGGAAATAGATTCCTTATAGCTAATAGTCTCTGCATCAACAATTTTCCTGATCCGGTTCTCTTTACAGACCATCTCAATTTTCATGCTGTTAACGAGGTTTACAGCAAGGTTATACGATGTGGAAGTGATAAAATAGAGCCAGTAGGATGAGAGCCTTGGAGTCATTACCGGAAGGGTATAGATATACCTTTTTAATCCCCTCACTTCAGCGAATTGTAAAAGCATTTGTTTATAGGTGAGCACCTCTTCTCCTCCAATATCAAAAACCTGGTTGAATGTTTCCCGGCGATCAATCACCCCGGTGAGGTAATCAATTACATTGTGCACAGCAAGAGGCTGACATCTGGTATTGAGCCATTTGGGAGTGACCATGACGGGCAATTTTTCCACCAAATCACGAATAATCTCAAAAGAGGCACTTCCTGATCCCACAATAATACCTGCACGAAGAATGGTGACAGGAACAGGTCCGGATTTCAAAATATCTTCCACCTTCTTTCGCGACGCAAGATGTGTGCTCAAATAGTCTGAATTACTCAGCCCGCTCAGGTAGATGATCTGCTTCAGGCTTGTGTTTTCAGCAAAATAGACAAAATTATTTGCCGACACCTCCTCGATAGACTGAAATCCCTTCTGGGTGGCACCCATCGAGTGAACAAGATAATAAGCGATATCAAAATCCTTAGGGAGTGCCGCGAGTTTTTCAGGTTCAAGAAGATCGCCTTCCTGCACCGTATGGTTTTTCAAATGAAGCAATTCGTCGGGAACCCTGGATTTGTCCCTGACAATCGAGTGAACCTCATGTTCCCCTTCAAGCAGTACAGGCAATAATCTTTTCCCGACATACCCCGTTAAACCAGTCAGTAATATTTTCAAGTGCAGTAATTCTTGGTTATAAAATATGTTGTTATTATTCTAACAAACCAAGAATGGTTTTGTTATCTCAACTTAAGAATATCGGAATTTTGTATTGCAGCCCCCCTCCTTAATATAATATCCTCTGCAATTACATAAGCTTTCCTTAGGTGTTTAATAAGGATGGGGCTGAGAACAAAAAAAGACTTAAAACGTTTAATAAGAAATCATGTGAAAAAACCAAAATGAGTAATCCTATGAAAATCGCGAGAATTTTTCAAAACAGTTTTTTTCTTGTTTTGGTGATCATTACCATTACGGCCAGTGGTCAGGTAGAAGAGAGAAAAAAATCACTCATCACAAAAAATGACGGTACGGAATATGTCGGAATTATTCTGCAGGAAGATGCCAGGGAAATTCTAATACAAACAGAATCGATCGGGGAGATCTTTATACCCAAACATGAAATTAAATCGATTGAGGAACTCAGGGATCAGGATTACAGGGGAGGCAAATACCTTGGCGAAAACATACTTGCCACACGGTATTTTCTTACAACCAATGGGTTGCCAATGAAAAAGGGAGACAGTTATGCTATCATTCAACTATATGGAGCTGAATACCAGCTGGCAATTGTCGATAACCTTACAGTCGGAGGGATGACATCCTGGCTTGGGGTGCCGATAATTGGAACCGCCAAGTATGCCATCAATATTGTAGACAATTTCAGTGCTTCAGTCGGATTGCTTGCAGGAACTGGAAGCTGGGCCTCATGGGATTCTTATGGATTATTACCTTTTGGAACGCTTACGGTTGGAAACAATAGGCTGAATCTTAACTTTTCTGCCGGATATCTTAAAGTCGGAATTACAGATGCCAGCATATCAGCCCCCCTTTATTCAATCGCTGGCCTGGCAAGGCTAAGCAACAAAGTATCTTTTGTTGGTGATTCGTTTATCTATGCTAAAGATGATGCAGTGGCCATTGTGGTTCCCGGCTTGAGATTTGACAGGAAAAAAGGTGGCGCATTCCAGTTTGGATTTGGTGGCGTTATATTCAACGGGGAAGTAATCCCGGCTCCAATACCTATTGTCTCCTGGTTTATAAAAGTTTAAATAATTTAAGAGGGGATGCACACTGGGATAGCAAGTTGATTCGCTGGGAAAGCGGCCGCTCTGTCTGAGCGGAACATTGTCTTGATATTACGAACCGGAAGTACCCTTTCTCCTGGTAAATATCGCGATCACAGCCGAAGTAACGATCCCCATCACCAACGTGCCCACCAGTCCGGTTACAATGTAGTTTTTCAGACTGAAGTAACTTTCAGCCTTCTCCAACGTCATCCTTCCTGTCTCAACGACGTATTGAATCATATTTGAAAAAAAATCAGGCGTAATTATAGTCGTCGTGATCCACTGTGTCACCGGACTCAATACTGTGACAATGGCAGTAATAAAAAGTCCGGCAAAAAATCCCTGCTTCCAGGTCATGGTTCCCCCATAATAGTTCCTCCGCTTATCAAGCAATGCAAACAGGTACACCAGGATCGCGGGAACAGCAAAGAAATTAGTAACAATCGCGTGCTTTTCAATATGTGCACCGTGAAGTCCGCTCATCTTCTCCAATATCATCCAAAGCAGTTGCACCAGGACAAAAGCAATTGCCCATTTGATCTCAATTTTAAATTGTTTCATGGTAGTAAATTTTAGTTCATAGTAATTCAGCACCAGGCAAGGCTGTTGTGCCAACAAACAATCGGTTAACAATTCATGTTGATGAATGGTTCATTACCATTCTGAATATTACGTAATTGCAGGTTCCTTGCCGTTGCCGACCCCAATTATTCATCCCAAATCTATAATCTTCTCCTTTTTTTTTCATAATTTGCTTTTTGAATCTGGCACTACCCTCTCACCAAACACCACCGGTGTTTTATCAACATACAATCTGTAGAAACTGAAACCACTGTATCATGCCTGCTAAAGATCAGTTCGTTCATGTTGGATGCGATATCGGCTCCATCTCCATCAATACAGTGGTTATGGATAACGACCGAACCATCCTCGAAAACCGGTATGACCTCTGCCACGGCAAGCCTTTTGAGCTGTTCCTCAAAATCCTGACCGACCTGGAGCAAAAATATCCCTCCAACCAGATCCGTCTCATAGGCCTTACCGGTACCGGGGGAAAGCTCCTGCAGACGCTGGTCGGCGGACATTACATTAACGAGGTGGTGGCACAGTCGACCGCCACCGCAGCGCTCTACCCCCAGGCACGCACCATCATCGAGATGGGCGGCGAAGACTCCAAGCTGATTATCATGGAGAATACCCCCACAACCTCCAGATTGTCAGACTTCGAAATGAACACCCTCTGTGCCGCCGGCACCGGCTCGTTCCTCGATCAGCAGGCCAAGAGAATCGGGGTCTCCATAGAAAAGGAATTCGGCGAGTTGGCCCTTAAATCCGGGAACCCGCCACGCATCGCCGGCCGCTGCAGCGTATTCGCCAAAAGCGATATGATCCACCTGCAGCAGATCGCCACCCCGGTGCACGATATTGTCGCCGGACTCTGCTTCGCCGTGGCCCGCAATTTCATCAGCTCCCTCGGCCGCGGCAAAACGATCCACTTCCCGGTGGTCTTCCAGGGGGGTGTCGCCGCCAACGCAGGCATGGTGCGCGCCTTCAATGAACTGCTGCAAGCCGGTCCCGGCGACCTGATCATCCCCGATTACCACGCCTCCATGGGGGCGATCGGCGCCCTCTATAACCTCATGGACCAATCGTCCGTGAAACCCAACCCCTACACCGGCACAAAAAAACTCTCCACCTACCTCACCAGCGAAAAATCGCGCGGCAAAAGCTGGAAACCGCTCCACACGCCCAAAGCCAACTACAACAAGGAGGTGTACAACTTCCCCGCCGGCACAGACCCCTACCCGGTATACCTCGGTCTCGACGTGGGATCGCTCAGTACCAACGTGGTACTCATCGACGACCAGAACCGCGTGGTCGCCCGCCGCTACCTCCCCACCGCCAGCAAGCCGCTCGAAGCGATCCGCCGTGGTATGCAAGAGATCAATGATGAGGTGGGTGAGCGCGTGGTGGTAAAGGCCGCCGGTACCACCGGATCGGGCAGGTACCTTACCGGCGATTTTATCGGCGCCGACCTGATCCGCAATGAGATCACCGCACAGGCCACCGCCGCCATCGCCTGCGATCCCGAGGTGGATACGATCTTCGAGATCGGCGGACAGGATTCAAAGTACATCAGCATCGATAACGGTGTAGTGGTCGATTTCGAGATGAACAAGGTATGTGCCGCCGGAACGGGATCCTTCCTGGAGGAGCAGGCCGAAAAGCTGGAGATCAACATCGTGGAGGAGTTCGGGAACCTGGCACTGCAAGCCGACAGACCCGCCGGAATGGGCGACCGGTGTACGGTGTTCATGGAGTCTGACCTCAACTCCTTCCAGCAGAAAGGGGTGGAGGCGAAAAACCTGGTGGGCGGACTCGCCTACTCGATTGTACACAACTACATCCAGAAGGTGGTGCGTAAAAAACGGATCGGCAACCACATCCTCTTCCAGGGCGGGGTGACGAACAACCGTGCTGTTGTAGCCGCCTTCGAGCAGGTAACCGGAAAAAAGATCCACATCCCACCCCACTTCGACGTTACCGGTGCCATCGGTGCCGCCATGCTGGCACGCGATCATGTAAAGGAAAACAACCTGGAGCCCAGGTTCAAGGGGTTTGATATCAGCAAGATCCCCTACTCGGTCGACAAGTTCACCTGTAAAAGCTGCTCCAACCAGTGCGAAATCAGGCGTATTAAAATCGAAGGGGAGAAAAAACCGCTCTTCTTCGGCGGCCGCTGCGAAAAGTATGAGCGCGACGAACGCAAAGGAAAGGGAAAGGATATCCCCAACTATTTCGAAGAGCGAAATGCCATGCTGCTCGAAGATTTTCAGAATACCCCGCGACAGGAGGGTAGGACGGTAATCGGCATCCCGCGCGGACTGATGGCCTTCTACCAGCAGTTCCCCTTCTGGCGCACCTTCTTCGAGACACTCGGATTCCAGGTGGTGGTCTCCGAAGAGACCAATACCGGCATTATCAAAAAAGGGCTCAGCAAGATCGTGGCCGAAACCTGCTTCCCCGTAGAGGTGATGCACGGTCATATCTACGAACTACTCGACGACCCGGAAGTCGACTACGTCTTCACCCCTTTCATGATCAACTCCAAAGCAGAGAAAGACAACTCCACCAACAGCTGTAACTGTCCATGGGTACAAACCTACCCCTTCATGGCACAGGCCTCCATGGAAAAAAGCCGGCGCTCCAAACTGCTCATGCCGGCACTCAACTTCCGCTATTTTGGAAAGGTCACCGCGAAGGAGCTGTACGACGGGATCGGGAAAAAATTCAGGATCACGAAAAAACAGATCACGAAAGCGATGTACCTGGCCGATCAGAAACAGGAACTGTTCGAGGAGAAGATCGCACAACGTGGTCGCGAAGTGCTGACCACACTACCGGCAGACAAAGAGTGCCTGGTGATCATGGGAAGGCCCTATAACACGGGCGATCCCGCGCTGAACCTGAACATGGTGGATAAGCTGATCAACATGGATGTGGTACCGGTACCGATGGACTATCTCCCGCTGAAGGAGGAGCGGATCACGGACGACTACAACATGATGTACTGGCCGAATGGACAGAAGATCCTGGCAGCGGCGCGTATCGTTGCCCGCGACAAGCGACTGCATGCCGTTTATATGGGCAACTTCAGGTGCGGTCCCGACTCCTTCCTCTCCCATTTTGTTTCCGAGGAGATGGCAGGAAAGCCCATCATGGAGATTGAGATCGACGAACACAGTGCCGACGCGGGGATGATCACCCGGTATGAGGCGTTTCTCGACAGCCTCAGGGGCTCACGTACAGCAAAAAAAGAGCCGGGGAAAATTCACCGGCCCGGAAAATCCAGGGCCACACCCATGGAGGGTCGTACACTCTGGTTCCCCTACATGAACGACGCCTCACATGTGGTAGCTGCCACTGCACGCAGCTTCGGCATCAACTCCGAATCACTCCCGATGCAGAACGATGAGGATCTGGAGATCGCACGGAAGTATACCTCCGGCAGGGAGTGCTTCCCGATGATCGCCACCACAGGCAGCTTCCTGAAAAAGCTGATGGAACCGGGTACCGATCCGTCCAAAACAAGCTTCTTCATGCCCGACCACCATGGTCCTTGCAGGTTCGGACAGTACAACAAGTTCCAGCGGGTGCTCTTCGACAGGCTCGGGTATGAGAAGGCGGAGATCATCTCCCCCAGCAACGACAACTCCTACGAGGATATCTCGGGCGGACATGGCACCAAATTCAGGTTTAACTGCTGGAAAGGATTTGTGGCGGTCGACCTGCTCAGAAAATTCAAGCAGGAGCATAAACCGTATGAGCTAATCCCCGGCACCACCGGGATGGTATACCAACGTGGGCTCGACCAGATCGTAAAGTGCATGGAAAACGGGGCCAAAGGACTCCCCGAAACGATCGAACAGATCGGCAGATCCTTCAGCGAGATCCCCATCTCCAACGGAAAACGAAAGCCGATAGTCGCCGTAATGGGAGAGATCTTCATGCGCGACAACCCCTTCTGCAGCGCCTTCCTGGTCGACCGGCTCGAAAAATTCGGTGCGGAGACCTGGATCGCCGGGTTTGCCGAATGGCTCACCTACTCCACCATCCGGTACACGCGCGACAGCCGCTGGAAAGGGGATTACAAAGGGATCCTGCAATCGAAGATTCAGGAGTTCATGCAGAACCGGTCGGCCGCGAAGATCATCAAACCGGTGCACCACTTGTTCGACCACCATCTGGAGGTGAGCGTACGCGAGATGCTCGATGCCTGCGGACCCTATGTGCACAGGCACTACGACGGCGACCCGGCACCCAATCTGGGCACTTCGGCAGTACTCGCTAACCGCGGCATCTCGGGGATCGCCAATATCGAGCCGTTCACATGCATGCCGGGAACGGTGGTATCGTCGGTGGGCGGAAGCTTCCGGGAGGACCACAACAACATCCCGATGGTGGTAATTTCATACGACGGACAGGAAGATGCATCGATCGAGCTTCGCCTGCAAGCCTTCATGCACCAGGCATACCAGTATGCCGAAAGGCACAGACTCACAGATAAAAGCAGGGTGATACACCAGGCAACAAAAACAGTATAAGTAGTTATCTTTGTTCCGCAACCAAAGTTTTTCTGCCAATGACCGTTCCCGATCTCTGTTTCATCCTCTACAAACCCGCTGTGCCTGGGAACATCGGAGCCAGTGCCCGCGCCATAAAGACCATGGGATTCAGAGAGCTGCGGCTCATCGATCCGGCCGACCACCTCTCCGACGAAGCGAAGATGATGGCACACGGCTCGCACGATATCCTTGAAAACTGCAAGGTATTCGACACCTACGATGAAGCGGTGACCGACATCAGCTTCGTCATCTGCACCACCGCCAAAAAACGCTCCGCCAAGGTCGACTATATCCCCGCACCGCAGCTGGCACAATTCATTGTCGCCAAATCGGACGTTACCGGAAAGATCGCAATCGTATTCGGCAGCGAGGAGAGCGGGCTTCCCAATAATATATTGCTGAAAGCCAATGTGGGGGTAACGATCCCGATGGCAACGGGCTACCCGTCGCTCAACCTGTCGCAGGCGGTAATGACCATCGCCTATGAATGTTCTACCGGGGCAGAAAGGATCAGGTCTGCAGATGAAAAGTATGAATCATTAGCCAAACCAAGTGCACCATCCGCTGGAAAAAAGCCTCTGTCAGGAGAAGAAAAGATTGAGAAAAAATTAGCCGAAGAGATAGAATTATCTGACGAAAAAAAAGATGCTATTAAAAGTAAAAATAGCCTTGACCCGGAATCGCAAAGACAGTCACATGAAACCTGGAAAGAACTTCAGGAACGCACATCTGTGATCCTTCAGGAAGCCGGCATCCATCCTCCCACCCCGCTCTACCACCGTATCATTGAACGGATGTCGATGATGAAGGCCTCCGATGCGAGGCTGGTGCACTCGGTTACCTCCCGGATCATCAAGTTGCTGAGAAACTCAAACTGAGTCCGGCAATTGAATCCCTCATCATTGATGACAAATCATTTAGCTTAATAATGCAGAAGGACCTGAAGAAAATAGAAGGAGGCCGAATTCTCTGAAATGGAAATTTCTTCCAATAAGCTAAAAAACAAAGCAAAAGAGGCTGTCCCAATCGGAACAGCCTCATTAAAAAATATTTCAGGAACCGTTATGTCAATTTCCAGCCTTCACGGTATTCATGCTTGATCATCTCCTCAGCAAACGGTTTCGCCTTCACGGTCTCATGCTCTGTTTTGAAGTGCGGGTGACCCTGCTCGATGTAGAAGGTGTCTGACTTCACGATCCGTACCTCATCGTTGTCTGATATATTGGTAATCTTCATCGCCTCACCATCCCACTGCAGTTCACGTTTCAGGTCCTGCAGACGTACGGCCAGGTTACCCATCACGACCATCTCATTAAGCGGTCCCGAATAGTTAAAGTTGGAGCTTGGCTGCAACCTGTTTTCAGGACTCTCCTTGCAGGCCCTTACCCAGTCCATTTCGTGACTGGTCTCAATGCGACGAAGTTTTTTCGGAGCCTTGTATTCATTTGTTGCCTCCTTGCCGTCGATCCATAGTCTTGGCTCCCTGCCATAGGTTCCGCAAGTGATCGTACCAAACTCACCTTCAAAAATATTTCCTCCACTCCGGTCACCCATGATCTCGCCATCCTTGAGTTCCGGGATCCGCTCAGGCATCATACCTCCATCATACCATGTAACATGCACATCGGGCATTGCGAGCTTCGGAAGGTTTTCCCTGGCAGGGAACCTGTAATGTACCACCTCTGCCTGGGGAGCACTCTCTGTATTAAACAATGTAGAGCTTCCCTGCACTGCAACCGGGTGACCAAGTTTCAGGCCCATGAAAACAGGATCGAGAATATGACAGGCCATATCACCCAATGCACCGGTACCGAAATCCCACCATCCTCTCCAGTTCCATGGAGTGTAAGCCTCATGATAGGGCCGCATCATCGCCGGACCGATAAACAGATCCCAGTCAAGCGTCTTGGGCACCTTCATCTTCTCTGTTGGACGTTCCAATCCCTGCGGCCAGATCGGACGATTGGTCCATGCATGCACCCGCTTCACCTCACCGATGGCACCGTCCCAAAGCCATTCGCAAATGGTGCGGACCCCTTCGCCCGAGTTCCCCTGGTTTCCCATCTGGGAAGCAACCCTGGTCTCTTCAGCCTTCAACCTCAACATTCGTGATTCATATACCGTATGGGTAAGAGGCTTCTGCAAATAAACATGCTTGCCGAGCGACATGGCCGCCATGGCTGTGATCGCGTGCGTATGGTCGGGAGTGGCAATCACCACTGCATCAATGGAATCGGCCATCTCATCCAACATGATGCGGTAGTCCTTGTATTTTTTGGCATTCGGATAGTTCCCAAAAGTCTCTTTGGAATAGTTCCAGTCAACATCGCAAACAGCTACAATGTTTTGCGAATTCATATTGTCGAGGTTCCTTCCTCCCATACCGCCAACACCAATACCTACAATATTCAATTTATCGCTGGGAGCTGTACGGCCCCTGGCACTGATGATCCCGCTTGGTAAAATTGTTAGTCCGGCTGCTGCTGCTGCCGATGTGGCAACAAACTGTCGCCTGGAGACACCCTTTTTCTCCTTTGAGTTTTCTGGTTGTTTCATAATGATCTCTGTTTTATTTTAAAATTGATTAACTGCATCTTAGCGGCTACACCTCTGTGGTATAAGAATAGGTTTTAGGCAGGAAAGATAATCAATCGAATTAAAAATTCCTAAATAATGATGTCTTGCATTACAGCGCTTCATTATCTTTGAGACGAAAATGTATATCGACCCTAAAAACACTTTTCAAAAAATCCGGATTCTAAAAAATGGCCACCGAAGACGAAAAATATATCCGCGACCTGATCGCTGAAGGGGAGCACCAACAGCAGGATTTTAAATTTGAGATCAGCGATGCCAGGAAAATCGCCCGTACACTCGTCGCCTTTGCCAATACCGATGGTGGAAGACTGCTGATCGGCGTAAAGGACAACGGGAAAATCTCCGGGATAAAATCGGAGGAAGAGTACTACATGATCGACGGTGCGGCATCCATCTACTGCAAACCTGAAATTCCCTTTATCAGCTTCCACCGTGTGGCAGAGGGAAAGAACATCCTGGAAGTTATCATTAAACCATCAGAAAAAAAGCCCCATTATGCGCGTGATGAAGAGAACCGCTGGCTTGCCTATCACCGCGTAAACGACCAGAATTTCCTGGCCGGCTATATCCAGCTCCAGGTGTGGAAACGGGAAAAACGTGATCGTGGCACTTTCATAGAATACTCGGAAAATGAAAAAAAGGTGCTAGGGATACTGCGCAACGAAGAGCTGACAGATATTGCCACCCTGAGGGAAAAAACGGCGATCAGGAAAAAAACATTGCAACAGATTCTGATCAACCTGGTATCCCTCCGGGCAATTGCCATGGAGTTTTTGGACGAAAACACCTTTTTCAGAATCAATGAAGAGGAGTAGTACATCGTTATCAGCTGAACGCGGATCTGCCGCAGCAGCCCTCCTCCCCTTTGTTCTTAAACGATTATTGATTAGATTTACAAATGCTATGAACCACGATGGGACTGAACGATTCTGACATACAGGAAACGGATATCAAAAGATTCCATGAGGCGATCACTGAATATTCTGCTTACGACTTCAGCGATTATTCTGTGAATTCCATAAAGAGGAGATTGTTTAAGATCATGGAGGAGTATGGCACAGATATGAACAGACTGATCAAAATCATCAGCAATGATGCCCCGGCGCTGGAAGAGGTGGTAAAAAAACTCACTGTAAATACCACTGAGCTGTTCAGGGACCCCCCGGTCTGGAAAAGCATCCTGCATCATCTGCTCACCTCCTTCAATGATCAATCTACAATCCGTATATGGCATCCGGGCTGCTCCACCGGACAAGAGGTCTACTCGATGATGATCTTGCTGGACCAGGTCGGACTCCTGCAAAGATCGGATATTTTTGCCAGCGACATCAATACGGATGTGATGGAGATCGCCAAAAAGGGAACCTACCGCCTCCGCTTCAACAGGGAGTATGTTGAAAACTTTGACAAGGTATTTTCGGAGGAGGTCAACATTGTATCCGGAATAGAATTTGCCCCGCATGAGAAATACCTGACAATTGAAGAGATAAAAGACAGGATTTCAATGCAGACTTTCCTGCGGAAAAAACCAATATATAAAAAAATCGACCTGGTGAAGGACAATCATCATATTCATCAAAAATTTGATATTGTCATCTGTAGAAATGTGATCATCTATTTCAATTATGCACTTCAGAACAGGGTGTTACATCAGTTCCACCGAACGATGAACAGAAATGGACTGTTGGTTCTTGGCAGTCATGAATCCATTATAGGACCATGCCGTGACCTGTTTGGGAAAAAGGATATTTTATATGTCAGAAAACCGGAAAAAAATAACGCAGCCGTTGATAAATGACTCTTTTTAATAAAATATCAATCCCCCGTAAACTCCTGTTCCTTGGACTCTTGATAGCTCTATTCGGGCTGCTCTCGGGACTAACCTTCCTGCACACCATGAACTCAGTCTCCTCATTCCGGGAACTGGAAAAACAGGTTGATTCACACTTCAATGCACTACATGAAATTGAGCATCACATTCAAAAATTGGGGTTGGCCTATTCAGATTCATCATCAAGCCCGGGGGTCATCCTCAATGAATTGAACCAGGAGATCTCACTCTTCTCGGACCATCTAAAAGCCCTGACAGCGCACCCTCTTATCATGGACGATACAACCATTCTACATTCTATTAAAGAAACAAGGGACAATTTGTCTTTCCTGAAAGATGAAGTCGGTTCATTGATCACACAGAAGGAAAGCGTTGACCCGGTGAAGGCATACAGTATGCTGCACAGCGATTACATAGACCCGGTTATTGAGGCCAGGATAACCATCAGGGACAGAATATATACGCTCTCTTTTGACAAACAGAGAAGGTACACAGCCAACCTGATCATCCTCGTCTTCCTCAATATACTGATCATTTTGGTTGTGTTGATCATCAACATGACCAACAACAAAATGAATGCCGGCAAGCTGCGCGATTTTGTAAGCATCCTGGAAAAAGGGGGCCGACCGGGAAAACTACATCTCACAAACGGCAATGAATTTTCAGAGATCGCCAAACACCTGAACCGGTTTGTCGACAACCAGGATAAAAAGAGCCGCTTCCTTAAAACCATTGGAGAAGAGAATGAAACATTACACTTTGAACCGGGGAAGGATGATATTATCGGGAATGAAATCAGGGTGGTGGCCGAGCGCCTGAGAAATATCCTTTCAGAAGAAAAACGGCGCCAGGCGGAAGACAGAAAGGCAAACTGGACCGCTGCAGGGATCGCGCAATTTGCAGAGATCCTCAGATCGGAAAGGGAAAACGTCAGGGAACTCTCTTTCCTGGTCATCCAAAAACTGATCACCTACCTCAACATTGAGATGGGTACCATCTTTCTGACAACCGAAAACAGTGGAGATGAAAAAAGGCTGGAAACGATTGCTGCCTATGCCTACGACCGGAGAAAATATATCGACAAGACTTTCTCTTTCGGTGAAGGTCTGCCCGGAACCTGCGCACTGGAAAAAGAGAAGATCTACATCAATGAGGTGCCTGAAGAATTTAGCGATATCATCTCTGGCGTTGGCCAGACAAAGCCACGGTATGTCTTGCTTGTTCCTTTAAAGATCGAAGAGGAGATATTTGGTATCATCGAACTCGCATCTTTCAGGGGCCTTGAGGAGCATGAACTTGATTTTGTCGACCAGCTGGCTGAGAGTATCGCCTCAACCCTCCAATCGGTGAAGACAAATGAAAAAACAGCATCCCTGCTCCGCCAGTCACAGGAACAGGCGGAGCAGCTACTGCGCAATGAGCAGGAGATGAAAACCAACCTTGAAAAGCTCGAAAAGACGCAGGAAGAGTCATATAAAAAGGAGTTGGAGATCACCGGTATACTCCATGCCATGAATGAATCATCGCTGGTTGCGGAGTTTAATCTGAACGGAAGATTCACCCATGTCAACGATAAATTCCTGGAGCTGTTGGAATCGCCCCGCGAAATGGTACTGGGTAAACACCACCATGAATTCTCCATGGCCGACAAGTATGCTCCCGAGTACAGAAACTTCTGGGAAGAGCTCAAAAAAGGCAAAAGCATATTCAGGGAAGAGCTGTTCAATATGTTTTCCGGAAAAAAGGTATGGCTGCAACAGACCTTCACACCGATAAAGAATAGTGAGGGCAACACCTATAAAATACTCCATATTGCAGTAGATATTACCCAGACAAAACAACAACAGGAAAACCTTGAAAAGCAGGCGGCAGAGATCGTACGGCAGAACCTGGAAATGGAGAGCCTCAGCGAGGCCGTTAACAGCGCCATTATAAAATGTGAGCTCGATCAAGACGGGATCATACTGAATACAAATAAAAACTTTGAGGAAATTTCCGGATTGAACCGGAAAGAGTTTCTTGGCAGAAATTACCGGCTTTTCCTGAAAGAGCTTGAAAAAGAGCAGTTTGAAAAAATATGGCAGGAGGTGCTGAAAGGAAAGAGATACGAAGGTGCCACCAGAAGAACGAAACCAACAGGTGAGGAGGTCTGGATGATGTCTACCTTCTCTCCGGTAAAGGATGAAGAGGGGGTAATTTATAAGATCTATTTTCTGGCGCTTGATATTACAGAGAAGAAGCTGAAATACCAATTGCTGGAAGAGGCCAACAAGGAGATCGAAAGACTGCGAAATGAAAAGAATGAATAAAAAAAAGAGAAATTATCTGCTCGGCTGGATTGCACTGGTGACCTTAATCCTGGGCGCGCTGTTGCTGCTCCTGATCGCCGGTTCCGATACTAGCATCAGCTTCATCCTGCTCCTGCTACTCTGGATCATGGTTATTGCCCCTGCAATATATCTTTTTGTTTCGGCAACCGATCGCTTCCTGAAGGAGATGAGAAATGAAACTCCATCCGGAGAGGTTGTGAGCCCTTCCCGTTCCGGAAAGAGAATATCTGCTAAACAGGAGTCTTTCGATATCAAGGGAGCAGCCGCCAAAATTGTCAGGCGTATCGATCCCACCGGTGATCCCAAGAAGTGGGGAGGTCAATTGCTCAAGCTGTTGGTTACAGAGCTTGAGATCATGTCGGGAATCTTCTATCACATCACCGCAACCAGGACCTTCGAATCATTTTCAACCTATGCCTACCCACACACATCTGAACCCTACAGCTTCAGGGAGGGCGAAGGACTTACCGGTCAGGCGGTAAAAAACCGGCAGGTCACCATCCTCAGATCAATTCCTGATGATTATATGGCTGTCTTTTCCGGATTGGGATCAGGAAAACCGGCCTACCTGGCCATCGTGCCCATCCTGTCAGCCAATGAACCGGTTGCAGTCGTCGAGATAGCAGGTTTCAGATGGTCGGAAGAGAACCTGGAACAGTTTTTCCAGATTATTACCAGGGAGCTGACTGAGAAGATAAGCAGTGGATCTTCAGACGGAAAAAGCAAAGAGAAAAAAAATGACTAAGGAAAAAGAGAGATACCGGGCCATCCTTACCAACCGCAATATTGGTTTGTTTACACTTGCCGGTTTTTTGGTTGTGCTCACCGGCCTGATGGGCTTCGCCTATACGGAAGAGACCGGATTCTCCCTCTCCAGGCTGGTCGAAGTACACCGCTTAAACAGTGGAGTGTTTATTTTCGACGGATTACCTCTCTACATCTTTTTGATACTCCTTCTGGCAAGAAGAAACATGAATATTCTGACAGATCAATATAAAAGAAAGCTGGCAGTTACGGAGAAAATTCTGAAACAGAATTCAGATTTCGCAAATACCCTTTCAGAGGGAGAGGATCCCGATACCCCTCCGGAAATGCTCGAAACTGAGCTTGGCAAAGCGTTAAAACTCATTCATCTGAACATCAACTCCAACCGGAAAAAAGAACGGGAGATCACCTGGATCACGGAAGGCAAAGAGATGATCTTCCGGGTGCTGAGATTGCATGACGAGCTCAATGAGCTCTCCTACCAAATTCTCAGGAGCCTGAGCAGGTACATTAATGCTGTTCAGGGGGCTGTCTACCTCTACGAAGAGGAGTCGGAATCGCTTAGAAACATTTCAGTATTGGCTTATAACAGAAGAAAATATATCGATCAGACTTTTCGAATCGGTGAAGGGCTGGCAGGACAATGCGCCTATGAGATGGATTACATTCACCGAACCGAGATACCGGATGATTATGTAACAATCACCTCCGGCATCCTGGGCGACCAGAAACCAAAAAGCATCCTGCTGGTTCCACTGATCACCAATGAACAGTTACAGGGAATCATTGAATTTGCATTTCTCGAAACACGCATACCAAAACTTACCATTCAGTTCATGCTGGAACTGGGAGAGATCATTGCACGTACCTTCTTCAACCTAAGGGTAAATGAAAAGACAAGAAAACTCCTGGATGAGTCACGCGAAATGACCGCTGAATTGCAAAAAAATGAGCAGATCCTTCAGGAAAATGCCGTAGAGATGAAGGCCACCCAGGAGCAATTGCGAACAGCAAATATTGAACTGCAAAAGAGAATTGAACAGGAGAGAATGGCGCAGGACAGGCTGCACTGGTTGCTTAAAAATGCCTCTGAGATCATCTCCATTTACGACGACAGCTTCAGACTAACCTATATCAGCCCTTCGGCGGAGCATATCCTGGGTTACACTACTGAAGAGATGATGAAAGGGAAAGATTTTGAAAGGATCGACCAGAAAAACGGTGCTGCCATTAGAAAAGCATTTGATCACCTGACACAGTCACCTGACCAAACCGTTAGAATAGAATATTCATTTTTAAGAAAAGATGGACAGCGGGTTTTCCTGAATTCAATCATCAGAAACCTGCTCAACGACCCCTCCATCGGTGGCTTTCTGTTTAATACAAGGGATATAACCGAATCAAAGCTCATGGAGAAAGAGCAACGTCTCAAATCCAGGATGCAATCTCTTTCCGAAAACTCCCTCGATCTGATCATGCGGATCAGCAGCAGCGGAATAATCCACTATGCGAATCCGGTGGTGGAGGATTATTCGGAAATCACTCCTTCGGCCATGCTCAACAAGCCCATCGGTGATGTGCCAATGAATAAAAACCTCGCTGAGATATTGAATAATACACTGCATAAAGTAAGCAATAACCCGGTTAAGTTGAATATTGAAGAGTCCCTTCCCGTAACCCTTGGAGAAAAAGAGGGCGAACGGGTCCTGAACATCAATGTAATTCCTGAATTTCAGGAGCGTGAACTGGAGACAATCCTGTTTGTCGGTCATGATGTTACAGAAGCGAAGCGGATCGAGAAGGAGATAAGAATTACCAACAGAAAAATGCAGGACAGTATCAACTATGCCGAACGGATTCAGTCATCCCTCCTCCCTTCGGCGCTAGCTGTAAAAAGGGCATTTCCCCAAAGTTTCGTCTTCTATCAGCCGCGTGATGTTATCTCAGGCGACATACCCTGGTTCCGCGAAACACCAGATGCATGGTTCATAGCCGCGATCGATTGCACGGGACACGGGGTTCCGGGGGCGCTCCTATCGTTTATCGGCTTCTTCCTGCTGAACAATATTACTGCCCTGCAGACCGGGCGTTCAGCCGGTGAAATAGCTGATGAGCTGAACCGTGAAGTTCGGCGCACGCTCAAACAGGACCTGAAAGATCCGGAGACTCGGGATGGCATGGATATCGCTCTCTGCAAGATTTACAAGGACAAGGAGAGGCTTGAATTTGTTGGGGCACATCGGCCGATGTATCTGCTAAGGGAGGGGGAAATCTCTGTATATAAGGGCGACAGGAAAGCAGTTGGCGGACTGTTTAACCCACGGAAACCGGAAAAAGATTTTACCACCATTGAGGTAAACCTGCGGAAAGGGGACAAGCTTTTTATCTTTTCCGACGGTCTGACCGACCAGCTGGGAGGTCCTGAAGGAATGAAATATTCACCGGCACGGATCAGAAGTATCCTGCTGGAAAATCCGGGCCTTACCATCAACCAGTTCAACGACTATTTCAGAAAAGATTTTAACAATTGGCTTGAAGATGAAAAGCAGATCGATGACGTTCTTCTGATAGGAATAGAGTTCTGAGGGAGATCCGGCTGTTCATTTTTTGACGCGATTTGTCCTTTCGTACAGGTATTTTGAGTATATTTATGACGCTTAACAGATAATCATGCATCAATTGAAAGGTTATTTCGGCATCATCACCGAGCAATACAGTCACCTGCTTGCACGGGAGATTATTATTGCCTATGACGGGGATGTGACCCACCAGGTTATGAAGGCCTTCACTTCGCTTATCGAGGAGAAACTGGAGAATGAAAGTGAAGATGAGTCGGTTATACGAAAGTTGTATCACATTCTGGTTGAATGCCTGCAGAACATCAACAGGCACGCTGAAGGGATCTTCGAAGAAAATGTACAACATGAATACCCCGGCCGCGGTGCCCTGCTCGTTAGCCGATCAGACAAGCACTACCGGGTCATCACAGCAAACATCATATTGAAAAAGAGGGTTTCTGAACTTAAATCCTTCCTGGAAAAGATCAACGGTCTGTCCGATGAGGCATTGACAGAACTCTACAAACAGAAACTGACGGATGGAAAGCTTTCCTCAAAAGGGGGCGCCGGACTCGGTTTTGTTGATATCAGAAGAAAAACTGCAAACCCAATGGAATTTCATTTTATTGAAAATGATGCAGAGACCTCCTTTTTCCTGCTCAATGTAAAAATTTCGAGATCATAGCTATGACAACGTTACGAATAGAACCGGAAGATGACTCTCCGATGGTAAACCTCAGCAAGGAGAAAGGAATATTCGAGATTTCAGGAAAATCGATGCCGGAAGACGTGGTCTTTTTTTATCAACCTGTGCTCGACTGGATGGATGCCTACAAGGCCGATCCGCTCGAGAAAACCGTGTTCGATTTTAAACTGATCTATTTCAATACGGCCTCTTCGAAACTCATCCTCGACCTGCTCATGCTCCTTGAAGAGATACAGGAAAAGGGAAATGAGGTATTGGTGCGCTGGTACTCCCTCAAAACAGATGAAGACATGCATGAGGCAGGCGAGGAGTATGCAGATATGACCGACCTGAAATTTGAATACCATACCTTCGAGCTGTAACCCTTAAGTCCGAATGAGTGAAGAGATTTTACGTGCACTGATGGAGCTGTTCGCCATCATCATCAAACAGGATGGCGGACTAACAGAGAAGGAGAAAACATATGTCCGCAAGTTCCTCATTCACCAGATCGGTGCCGAATCGGCCGAAGCGTATTTCCAGATATTTCTCGATACAGCCACAGCAGACGAAGCGGAGAATGAGGACCCTGAAGGGGAAAAGAAAAGGCTGACCTCGGTCCTCGACTCTGTCCGGATCCTCAAGATCGGAAAAAAAATCAGCAGGACCCTCAACCAGCAACAGAAGGTTGTGGTGGTGGTCAGGTCGCTCGAACTGATCAATACCGAGTACAAACTCAGCGGACAGCGGCTGGGAATCATCAACACACTGGCCGATGTTTTCAGGATCGGCCGGGAAGAGTACGACAGCATGGTCCGGTTTGTTGCCGGCACGGCCCACGATAGTCCTCCCGGCGAAAACATCATCCTCCTCCGGCCCGGAGCAGATCCTTCGGTTACCGCAGAACAGGCCGCCAAAAGTAAGTCCGACAGGGAGATTACCGTCCTCCGCGTGCCCTCGGTCGAGCTCTACTTCATCCTCTACAACGGCTCCCGGGAGGTCCTCCTGAATGGCCACCCGCTCAAAACCGGAACGATCTATCTCCTGGCCAATGGCAGTAGCATCCGGTTCCCCGTCGGACAGCCGGTGAGCTACAGCGATATCACATCGCGTTTTCTGGCTGAACGCAGTACGGACCGGATCGAGCTCAGCGCAGAGCAGCTCCATTACACTTTCCCGGGCGAGGTGCCCGGACTGCAAAAGATCAGCTTCACCGCCGAACAGGGGAACATGATCGGGATCATGGGGGCCAGCGGCTCGGGAAAAACCACCTTGCTGAACACCCTCTCCGGAATGTACACCCCCAGCTCCGGCACGGTGAAGATCAACGGCATCGACCTGTTCAGCGATGAGGAGCAGCTGCAGGGAGCCATGGGGTATGTACCGCAGGACGACCTGCTGATTGAAGATCTTACCGTGTTCGAGAACTTGTGGTACAATGCAAAATTCTGCTTCAGCGACCTGCCCGATCAGGAGATCCGCACCATGGTAGACAGCACCCTGAAAAGCCTCGGTCTGCTCGATAAAAAGGAGCTGAAGGCCGGTTCTGTAATGAACAAGACCATCTCCGGCGGACAAAGAAAACGGCTCAACATCGCCCTGGAGCTGATCCGCGAACCCTCGATTCTGTTCCTCGATGAACCTACCTCCGGACTCTCTTCCCGCGATTCGGAGAACGTGATGGAGTTGCTGCGGGAGCTTACCGTCAGAGGCAAGCTGATCTTTATCGTGATCCACCAACCATCCTCGGAGCTATACAAGATGTTCGACAAGGTGATCGTCCTGGATGAAGGTGGCCTGATGGTCTACTATGGCAATCCGGTAGAGGCGGTGATCCATTTCAAAAAGATCGACAACCAGGTGAACTACGGGATCGGCGAATGTCCGGTATGCGGAAATATAAATCCGGAGCTGATCTTCAACATCATTGAGGCGCGCCAGGTGGATGAGTTCGGAAACTACACCAGTCAGCGCAAGATCAGCCCCTCCCGCTGGCGATCCTATTTCGAAGCGGGCAGACCACCAGAGAAGCCAGCCGAAAAGGGAGGACACCCACCGGTCAGGCTGCAGATCCCAGGGTGGAGCGGACAGTTCATCAACTACCTGAAGCGGGATTTCAGGTCGAAGATCAGCAACCGGCAGTACATCGCCCTGGTGCTTGGAGTCTCTCCCCTGCTGGCTATTATCCTCTCCTATATCATCCGCTACATCGCCGATCCGACGAGCCACCACTATATCTTCAGGGAGAACGAAAATATTCCCATCTACATCTTCATGGCCATTATTGTGGCGCTTTTCCTCGGACTGATCATCAGTGCGGAGGAGATTTTCCGCGACCGGCTGATCCTGAAGCGGGAGAAGTTCCTCCACCTCAGCCGATCCTCCTACCTGCTGGCGAAGATCATCAACATCATGCTGATGTCGGCGGTGCAGACCATCGTCTTTGTGCTGATCGCGAACAGTGTGCTCGGGATACGTTTTATGTACTTCCACTACTGGCTCGCCCTCTTCTCAGTGGCAGTGAGTGCCAACCTGACCGGACTGATCATCTCTTCGGCCTTCAATTCGGCCGTCACCATCTATATCTTTATCCCCCTGGTGATGATCCCCATGATGGTACTGAGCGGCGCCATGTTCAGCTTCGAGAAGCTGAACCGCAGCATCACCAGCGTGAACAAGGTGCCGGTAATCGCCGAGATGATGCCCACCAGGTGGGCCTATGAGGCGCTGATGGTAAGGCAGTTCAAAGACAACCGCTTTGAAGGGAATTTCTTTGAGATCGACAGGGAGATCAGCCGTACGAATTTCAAATCGGCCTGGTACATCCCTGAGCTGGAGAGCCGATTAGCGGAGATCAATGCGGAGTACCATGAAAAAGGCAGGGTCGAAGATGAGACAGGTGCACTGACGGTCCTGAAGAATGAGATCATGCGGGAGCAGGACAGCCTGGGGATCCAACCCTTCGAACCGGACATGTTCGGACCCGAAAGATTTGATGATGCCCTCTCCTCAACCATCACCCTCTTCCTGTCGAACCTTAACAACTTCTACCTGAAGCAGTACATGGTAAACAACCGGATCAAGCAAGGGCGGCTGAACAAGATCATGCAGGACCGCAAAGCGATCTACTATGAGATGCTCAACAAGTACCACAATGAGAGTGTGGCCGACCAGGTGAAAAAGATCTATGAGAAGAACAAGATCGTTGAGTCGGACGGAAGATTGTACCAGCAGAGCGATCCCATCTTCCTGCTACCGGAGCAGACCCGGTCGCACTTCTACGCTCCTGCAAAGCTCCTGTTCGGAAAATACATCGACACCTACTGGTTCAATATCGTGGTAATCTGGCTGAGCAGCCTGATACTGTATGTGGTGCTATACTATGATCTGCTTCGTCGACTCATTGAAGCACCCCTTTTCAAAAAAAATTCATAAAACCCTCCCTCATCCTCCGTGTTCCTGATTCGGCTCCAAAGTAAATTATTTTATTCATTGTTGTTCAATAAAATTCCCTAAATTTGAACTAAACAATCATACGAAATGAAAATAAGATACACATCACTCCTCCTGATCCCGCTGCTCTTCTCCTCCTGCGGGAACAGGCAGAAGGAAGACCTTACGGTAACCACTGAAGATGTTATCCTGGAAGAACTAACTGTCGGCCAGGAGGCAATGGATGAGGTGATCGAAAACATCGCCTCCCCCATCGAGGTGGCATCGCTGCTCAACGACATGCAAATCCCCTTCTCCAGCGCCTACCTTTCTGATCCCGATAAGATGTCTGACCACGCCACCGCCTACGAGATGGCCTACCATTTGGGTGCGCTCAGCTCCGACCTGGGGTACCTGAACATGTACAACAAAACCGGAACGGCCATCAACTACCTGAGCACCATCAACCGGCTCACCGAGGCACTGGATGTAGGTCAGTTCTTCGATTTTATCAAGATGAAGCGGCTGGCCACCGGGGCAGACAAACTTGATTCGCTACTGTTTGTCTCGATGAGCAGTTTCAACCGGATGGATGAGCACCTGAAGATCACCGACCGCAGCAACCTCAGCACACTGATGGTGGCCGGGGTGTGGATCGAGGGATTGTACCTGGCAACGCAGGTATATGAAAAATCGCAGGTGGAGGAGCTGCGTGATGTGATCGCCGAGCAGAAAATGATCCTGAGCAACCTGCTGATTATCATGAACAGGTATACATCGGACAACCATTTTGCCAGTCTGCTTAAGGACTATGCGCGACTCAAGGAGCACTTCGACAACGTGAAGATCACCTACGAGATCGGCGAGCCGGAGACAGTGGAGATCGACGGCATGCTGATGGTGGTGCAGGATGAGTCCAGCACCATTGAGATGTCCGACAGGACCCTCGCCAATATCATTGATGTAACCAAGGAGATCCGGAACAAACACCTAAACATCTGACACCATGAGAGCACTTTACAATATCATTATCCTGGTGCTGCTGGTTTCGATGGCAGCATTCATACCGCAGGACACATCAGGCGAGATCATGGACTGCGCCTCCAAGGCGGGACCATCGGCCATCTATCTCAGGGATTTCCAGGTCGACCTTCCCGCAGCCACTGCAGGCGAAAGACCACCCATGTACCAGCAGGCCATCGTACTGCGCGGCAACAACATCTACCGCTTCAACCTCTGCAACAAGCAGGGCGAGGCGGTGATCCGCATCTTCGACAGCAGCCGCATGCTAATATCCTCCTTCGATGCCGCCAAGGGTGAGGAGTACAACCCGGTCCAGTTCCTCTGCAGGAAAACCGGACCCTACAACATCGTCATCACCTTCAAGGACGGCAAATCAGGCGAAGCGATCGGCATCATGAGCCACGTGAAGATAAGCGAGAGCAGGCGGTAGGTGTGAGGCGTGAGGCGCAAGGTGTGAGGTGGAAGGTGTGAGGGAGACCGGAGACTGACAGTAAAGCATTCTTTGCTCCATATCTATTTATCCTGCGGTAAGAGTCATTAGCCTAAAATATGCAAGAATTCATCAAAAGCTCTAAGAGACAATTTCTTCAGCCCTTCAAATAATCAGTAGGAGCTTGTATTTATTAATTTGATTAACTACCTTTGTTAATTAGCTTTGCCTATAATTAGGCCATATTTGTATGAAGGAATATCGCTCCTAAAATAGCAAAGCGTATTTAATGATGCAACTATTTAATAAAGTGTGTTGTTATTTTATTATCTTGTATAACTGATTACTGAAAAGACTAAGAAAATGAAAGCAAAAAGGTTATTGATTTTGATATGTGTTTTTGGACTTGTTTGGCAGGTAAATGGACAGGTGGCGATTAATACAACGGGTGCTGCTCCTGCAGCTTCTGCAATGCTCGATATTACTAGTACAAGCAAAGGGATCTTAATTCCGCGTATGATCTCATCTAATAGAACTAGTATTAGCTCACCAGCAGATGGGCTCCTAGTTTATCAAACTGATGGCACAAAAGGCTTTTACTATTATAATTCTGTTGGATCATGGAATTATATTGGTGCTTCACCTTGGTCAACGGGCACTAACGGACTTGGATATTCTGGGAACGTAGGAATTGGAACTTCTGCTTCAGCAACTTATAAATTATTTGTTAGAGCAAGTATAAGTGGAAATTATGTAGCTGATATCGAAAACAGGTTTGACGACCAAGATGCACAAGGACTTAGAATTAGAGCAGGTTATGATGATGGAACAAAAAGCACAAGTACTCGTTTTATAGGTTTCTTTCAATCAGCCTCCTACATGGGTAGTATTACTTGGGATGGAGGTGGAAACCTATCCTTATCAACATCTTCGGATGAACGATTCAAAAGTAATATCAGAGATACAAAATATGGATTAGATGATTTATTAGAAATAAAAATTAGAGATTTTAACTGGAAAGATTCGAACCAGGAATCGACGGGTGTTATTGCTCAAGAATTACTTGATGTTTACCCTACTGCGGTTTATGTTCCGAAAGATGAAAATGAAACTTTTACTGTTACATATTCTACACTAATACCCTTAATGGTCAAATCAATACAAGATCAGCAAAATATTATTGAAACCCAGAATCAAAAAATAAGTGATTTAGAAGAAAGGTTGCAAAATATTGAATTATTATTTAGAAAATAATATCAGTATTTTACTGATTTAAGAAATACAGTTTATTGCCTAAATGAAAAAAATATTCGGAATAATATCTGTTTTTATATTTTTGGGAGTATCGTCAAATTCACAAGTTTTACGTAATGATGGCGAATTAAATGTTTCCGCAGGCTATCTGGTTATCTCCGGAGACTACCGGAACGAATCAGCAGCAGAACTCACGATTGACGGAATTCTCTCTCTCTCAGGCGATTTCACCAATAACAGTTCCACAACGGTAATCACAGGTTCAGGGACAGATGGAGAAGTGGTTTTTGCAGGTTCAACTACGCAAACCATTGGAGGTTCTGCCTCTCAAACAAATTTTGAGAAGCTTACCATCAACTCCGGAGCTACGGTTGATCTCACTGCAGGAAAATATGTCACAGCCCAGGGCGCCACAGACATTAGTGGCACATTTAATTTATTATCTGCATCGGGCGGAACAGCTTCTTTAATTTCCGTTGGAACAGTAAGCGGATCGGGAACAACCAATGCAGAACGATACATAACGTATAATACCTGGCACAATGTTTCGTCCAGTGTAACCGGACAATCAATAAACACTTTTCTGACCACCGGAGCAAATGACATTCCAACGAAAGATGGTGGTGATACGTATGGAAGTGAATTTTATGACGAAGCCAATGGGGTATGGACCTATTTCACCACTTCAAATGCCCCAGGAGCGGGTAATTTTGTTCCCGGTTATGGTTACCTGGTCAGAAGAGGTACTATAGATGGTGTTATAACTTTTTCTGGCGGTTTAAATGCAGGGGCAATAAGTCCTTCAGTAACCACCAGCCGCTATGGATGGAATTCCCTGGGGAATCCTTACAGTTCATCCATTGCATTTAACAGTAGTGCAGCTGCCACAAATTTTATCGATGTGAATTCTGCTGAATTTGAAGATTCTTATGCCGGTGGGTATTTCTGGAATGGTACGGATTATACTCTAATAAATAATGCCAGTGTTTCCACGTACCTTGCTCCCGGTCAGGGATTCCTCGTAAATGCAACCAGCGGATCTACAGCCTTTGACTTTACAGCTGCCATGCAGTCTCACGGTAACCCAACTTTTTATAAGAAAGCAGTGGTGGAGGATTTCAACAGGCTCTTGTTATATGTAACTAATGAAAACGACTCAGCCAGTACACAGATTCTTTTCAGAAGTGACATGACCCGCGGTTTGGATGTAACCTACGACGGAGGACTTTTTGGTGGAAATAAGGAATTTTTATTATACACTGAACTGATTGACAAATCAAGTGATGTCCAGTTTACCATCCAATGTCTACCCAGCCAGGAAACAGATTCAATGATCGTTCCTATCGGCTTTGATTGTGCTGAAGGTGGAATCGTAAGTTTCTCAGCTGAAATTACTTCACTACCAACAGATTATATTACAGTATTCGAGGACCGTCAACTTGATGTCTTCACCGATCTGAATATTGAGGGAGCATCTTATGAGGTGGATCTGGCGCCAGGGGCAAGTGGGTTTGGTCGCTTCTTCCTGCACGCAGTCGCGATGGAACCGAATGCTGTTTTGCCTGAATCTGTTAATAGCATGTCAATCTATACGATCAGAAAAGAAATAATTGTAAAAGGTTTTATTGATAGCAATTCATCCCTCTCCCTATTCGACATGACAGGTAAAAAACTGGCAGAATATAAACTTGAAGAGGGTAAGGAAAATAGAATTCAATTGGATGAAGGGATCCAATCTGGTATTTATATTGCCAAAGTTTCCGGATCATTAATCGACAAAACTGCTAAACTATTTATTAAATAAATTGTTAAGCCATCTGCAAAAGGTAAAAGTAATGAAGGACAATAAGACAAATAAAAAAGTTACTAATGTACATTCAGACGAAAAAATCAGTCGGAAGGAAGCGCTGAAAAAAGCCGGTCTTGTGGCTTTTTCTGCCGGCACCATGCTCCTTCTTCTTAGCAAATCTGAAAAGGCAATGGCTCAAGACAGTGCATTCAATCCTGATGACCCTGATACCTGGTAAACTGTTTTGATCTTTGCTTTTTGAACCTGAAGATGAATTCCATCTTAATCCTATTCAATGTCTGATCTGCTAAAGACAACTTTCTCCTCTCAAATTTTCAATAAGTATATTCTATGGTTTGAATCCAGCAAGCGATGGCTCTTACTTGAAGAACCTGCCTACTTTGTGTATTCAGCTTACAGTAAGAAAACGCAGTTAAAAGAAATTGCCACCCAATGTAAGGATAGATATGGATTATCCTCAGATGAAAGTACCCGCTTTATTCAAGAAATCATTGATGCGCTGCTCCAACATCAAACAGCGCTGGCAGATTATCCCGATTTTGAACCGAACGAAGACTGGGCAGTTGTGCCTGATCATTTTCAATTTTCCTGCACTTATACCATTTTTAAACACAATATTCATATTTCCTTCTCCAATAGTTCAATTGCCTATTATTTGCATCCCCTTCTCAAACACTTTGAAACCGAGGCCCCGGGTCATCCCGACATTGGTTTTAAACTTTTTAAATCAGAAAATAAGCTTACCTTGTTAAAAGAAGGAACAGATAAGGGTTGCTGGACCTTTGATGATATCCTGAAATTAAAGAAACAACTCTTTCTCGAGATTTCCGGAACGATATATGGAAAAGAGAGAAAAGACTGGATGTCAATCATACATGGATCCGCAGTGAGCAACGGTAAGCAATCATTGGTTTTAGCTGCTTCCAGTGGCTCCGGTAAAAGCACTCTCGCTGCCCTGCTAATGAAAAAGGGTTGCCGGGTCATGTCAGATGATTTTCTTCCTTTATGCGGAAGTTCCGAAAAAATATACCCATTTCCCATTCCCATATCTGTTAAAAAAGTGGCCTTGCCCATCCTTTCTAAAAAATTTCCTAAATTGCCTGACAATCCCTATGCATTTGCAGAATATGCAACGGAATATGTTCATTTGCTGCCCATTGATAGCAATACTGACAATATGTTTGACCCTTTTCCCGTCAGGTATGTTGTTTTTCCAAAATACCATCCTGATTCAAAACTGAGTCTGAAGCCGCTCGATCAGGACCATGCGATTCAATATATTATTGACAACGCCATCATTCTCCCCGGGATGAAAAATGCAAAACAATTTATCGCCTGGTTTAAAAGCATCTCTTTTTATACGCTACAATATTCAGAGCCGGTAAAGGCAGCCAATAAACTGGCCCAGCTCATCTCATCATAAAATCCTATCTTTAGGAATATGAACGACGCCCAGCTATATTATCTTAGTGCCAAAATTCTTGCCATGGATTTTGTTGAATCTCATAAGGCCAGTATTATCAGTGATTTGAGCACAAAAGAGATTAGCTGGACCAAGTGGATTAAACTCTGCGACAAGCATTTGGTACTTCAGGCCATGCATTCCCAGTTGTTGCGACATGATCTGTTGGGCCACTTTCCTTCTGAAATTATTGAGCACCTGAAAATGGTGCACGATTTGAACAAAAAACGAAATGATGAAATAGTACGGCAGGTGCATTCAATAAACGCTTTGCTGAATGCAAAGAATATTTATCCAGTTTACTTTAAAGGGGTAGGTAACATCCTGGACAATTTATATCCCGATCCGGCGCAGCGCATTTTTCTCGATATAGATTTTCTTGTGGCTGAAAAGGACTGGGAGAAAAGTGCAGAGATTTTAAAGTTGAATGGTTATGAAAGTTCGTATACATACAAACCTGAACTAAGAGATTCCTTAAAGCACTACCCAAGGCTCTATATTGATCATCAGCCTGGTGTCATTGAAATACATCGTCTTGCTATCCCTGACAAATATAAAAAGCATATTTCTACAAATGAGGTATTGAAACATAAACGCCATCCGGAATTAACAGACTTGTGTTTTGTTATGTCTTTAGAGCACATGGCTATACAAAATTTTATTCATTCCCAGCTTCAACATAAGAGTCACCTTTATGCCAGAACCTTTTTAAGAAATTTATATGACTTGCTTGTCATTTCTAAAAAAGTGGATGTTTTCGATGTCCTCTCCAGGTACAAAGGCTATCCAAGGAAAGCCGCCGGATACCTGGATATTTTTCAAAGAAGTTTTTCACTTCCGGCAAAATCCTATCCAAAACCTTCCCTTTATTTACATCTTTTTTCTGCCAGATATCATGCAGTCCTAAAACCAGGACCAATCAAGTACATCAATTTTTTCTTTGCATATTTCTCCCATATTATAATGCGGAAAGTTTTTATTAGCTATATCCAACTTCCAATTCTGGCTTTGTTTAAGAAAAATAAACGCCAATACCTCACCGAAAGATTCAAGGACCCAAATATCATTAAAAAACAACTAAGGGTTTTAACGAATCTGGTAAAAGGTAAAAGGTAAAAAAGTAGAATTTATACGTTCTTTTTATAAATCGAGTATTTAAAGACATCCTTCTCTCTCAATTCCACCACACACTCCAATTTCTTTTCATCTCAAGAGTACAGTACCTTCCACCATTAAGTATACAAAAAGAATAGCAAGACATCCAACTTCCGCCCTCCGACTTCTGTCTTCCAACTTCTTTTTCCTATCTTCGCAACTGAAACCCAAACCCACACAGACATGAACATCCTGATCCTTGGTGCAGGGGGCCGAGAACATGCACTGGCATGGAAGATCGCACAGAGTCCGCTCGTGAACAACCTTTTTATCGCCCCGGGCAATGCCGGGACAGCCACCGCCGGAACCAACCTCAACATCCGTCCCGAAGATTTCGAGGCCGTCAAAAAAGCGGTCCTCCGACACAACATCGACCTGGTCGTTCCCGGTCCGGAAGCACCGCTCGTTGCAGGAGTACACGACTTCTTCCTGTCCGATACCGATCTGAAAAACATCCCTGTGATCGGTCCGACAAAGGCCGGAGCCCGGCTCGAGGGCAGCAAGGACTTCGCCAAGGAGTTCATGCAGCGGAACAACATTCCCACCGCAGCCTACCGCACCTTCACCCCTGATTCGCTCGATAAAGGAAAAAAATACCTGGAGACGGTCAGGGCACCCTATGTGCTCAAAGCCGACGGACTGGCAGCCGGGAAAGGGGTACTGATCCTCAACAACCTCGGCGAGGCGCAACAGGAGCTGGAGGCGATGCTCGGTGGAAAATTCGGTGAGGCATCCTCAAAAGTGGTGATCGAGGAGTTCCTCAGCGGTACAGAGCTATCGGTCTTCGTGCTCACCGACGGCGACGGTTACGTAATCCTTCCCGAAGCAAAGGACTACAAACGGATCGGTGAAGGAGATACGGGCCTCAACACCGGTGGCATGGGGGCGATCAGCCCGGTACCATTCGCCAAAGGAGCCTTTATGGAGAAGGTGGAGGAGCGGGTCATCAAACCTACCATCCAGGGACTACAAAACGAAGGGATCCCCTACAAGGGCTTTATCTTTTTCGGGCTGATCAACGTGAATGGCGATCCGTTCGTCATTGAGTACAACGTCCGCATGGGCGATCCGGAAGCGGAGGTGGTGCTGCCACGGATCAGGTCCGATCTCGCTGAGTTGCTCAAAGCCACGGGGGAGAACAGGCTCAAAGGGACAACAATAGAATTCGACAGCCGCACCGTTGCCACCGTGATGCTCGTCTCCGGCGGCTATCCCGGCAGCTACGAGAAGGGCAAGCCAATCGCAAAACTCGACAAGGTCGGCGAAAGCATCGCCTTCCACGCCGGCACAAAAGCAGATGGGAAGACGGTCCTTACCAACGGCGGCAGGGTGATTGCTGTGAGCTCTTTCGGCGCAACCATGCAGGAGGCACTGGAGAAATCGTATAAAAACGCTGAAGTCATCTCCTTCGAAAAGAAGAGCTACCGCAGGGATATCGGCTTCGACCTCTAACCAGAAACAGATATGCTGCTAAAGCTGATCAAGAGTAACCGCCCTTCAGGGATCCTCTTCCTCTTTTTCCTGATGATCCTGCTGTGGTTCCGGTGCTTCATCGATTCGAAACCACACACGGCAGTCATCGCCATGCCTCTCTATGACCTCCTGTTCGGAACACTGCAGCAGAGCCACATCGCCTCCTGTATCGTCAGCATGTTGATCTTCGGTCTGCTGTTACCCCTGATCATCCGCTTCAACATCATCCATTTCCTCCTCGAAGAGCGTACCTACATGCCAGCTATCTTCTACCTCATGCTCACCGCTTCCTACCCGCCGGCCCTGCAGCTAAATCCAATATTAATAAGCGCCCCTTTCCTGCTCATCGCGCTGTTGATGCTGATCCGCGGCGATGAGCACCGTGCCGATCCCATGGCACTGTTCAACGCCAGCCTTGTTCTGGCCGCGGGTAGCTTGTTCTTCCTGAAAATCCTCTGGTTCATCCCTTTCCTCTGGATCACCGCCACGATCATCCGCCCCCTTAAATGGCGGGGGATCATCAACCCGCTCCTGGTGCTGATCATATTGCTGCTGTTTTCAATAACCTATTACTGGGTATTCAGGGACAACCTCTCACTGCTGGAAACCCTGCTAAAGGAAAACCTCAGCTTGTCGCACGAAAGATTTTACCGGCTCGAAACACCACAGATGGTCCTCTACGGCTACCTGCTGATCCTCTTTATCATCTCCAGCACTCATTTGCTCAGCCGCTATCAATTCCGCAAGATCATTATCAGGAAGCTCTACCTGGTCCTCTTCATTCTGTTTGTCTATGTGCTTCTCTTCGCCCTGTTCATTTCGACCTACACCGCCGAACTCACTGCTTTTCTCGCCATACCATTGGCCTATCTTTTCTCAAACTTCTTTTACCGCCGAAAAAACCACTGGATCCAAGAGCTTTTCATCTTGATCTGGGTTGGAATGCTCGCCTATGTACATATCACAACCACCCTGGTACCATAGCCTGTCAGGAGATAATCCTGAATCTGTATCCCTCCGAAGTCATTTGCTCCAACACCTCCGGTAGCGCACGATAGAGGTTCTTACTCGCCTTCACCGAGTCGTGAAAAACAATGATCGATCCCGGCCGCACGTTGTCCAGCACATTACGCACCACCTGCCGGCTGCTAACCTGCTTGTCGTAATCAACACTCAGTACGCTCCACATGATAACCCTGTAACGCTCCCGCAACCTCCGCACCTGTCCGGGCAGGATCCTCCCGTAAGGCGGTCGGAAGAGCACAGAGTCGATTAGCTCCGAGGCACGGTCGACATCCCTCACGTAATTGGCTACTGAACTTCTGAATCCCTTCTTGTGCGAGTATGAGTGGTTACCCACAGCATGTCCTGCAGAGAGAATTTTTCCGAAAATATCCGGGTGCCTCTTCACGTTGCACCCCAGGCAGAAAAAGGTAGCCTTCGCCCCGAATGCATCAAGCTGCTCCAGCACCCACCCGGTCACCTCCGGTGTCGGCCCGTCATCGAAGGTCAGGTATACGCTTTTATCCTCCACAGGCAAATCCCAGGTAAGGGATCTGAAAATCCTGGACAGAAAAGGAGGTGTCTTCGCAATAAGCATCTATAACCTGAAGTATTGTTCAAACACCGGCACATACGTATCGACCTTCTCCTGGAGCCGCTTCGACACTTCCGTCTCCCCGTATCCCATCGCCATGCTACCGAGGGTATTCAGATCACGGATTGCCTGCAGAAAATCGTTCTGCATCTTAGGCGCCTTTGAAGGTTTCGCGCGTATCACCGCACTGTAATAATCCAGTTCCTTCTCCGTTACCTCCTCCAGCTTTCCGGAGATCTCCAGCGCCCTATCGACTGCCCCCGCAGCGTAGTAGCTCTGCACCAAAGGCACAACGGAAAAATTAAACGGGATCAGCTCATGCGGCATATTTTCCATGCAGTAATCGAGCACCTCCACCGCCCTCTCATTATCACCCTCATCTGCCAGTGCCCGTGCCAGAGTTGCAAAGGTGTAGCGGTATTTAATCGTCATCCTGAGGTTGTTCTCATCCATGAATACATCCGGCTCATTCAGTCGGCCCCACTCAAACTCCTCCATCAGCCGCTTGTACATCCGCTCCGTGTCCACCAATCCGATGCTCTCGGGATCCTCCACATGTACCGGTGCCAACCTGTAAGCGAGTCCCTCCTGCACAAAAGCCTTCTCCAGTCCGAGGAAGTTATCAGGAGAAATCGTATTGGAGAAATAGATTGGCCGTTCCCAGTTGTTGTTGGCGATCATATCGAGCTGCGCAATGCTGTTTTTGTAGATCACATTATTCGACAGGGTAAAACGTACTTCATCAACAAGCGCAGATCTCACCGCGTCGGTTTTCACCGCATCGCTCAGACTTGCTGTATCGACCGGAATCACGAATTTCCGTGCCGGAATAAAATACCTGTTGTCTCTGAACCGCTGATCATCTGTACCCAGGAAATCGATCGCATCCTTCAGTGGCGCAAAGTCGGCATCGATGATCCGTATCTGCTCCTCAAGTCCGGACATCACCTTCACCAACTCCTCTTTGTCGATCTGTATCCGCCGGATCACATCGTCATTGTTAAAGGCCCGCAGGTAAGAATAGAGCCTGTAGGGATCCATCCTATCGCGCAGCTCACCGAACGCCTTATAATCGCCCGGGTGTGAAGAATGTAGCAGTGAGCGCTCCACAAGCGCTGTTGCCTCCTCATACAGCCGCATCACGTTATCACGGTGCTTCGTCTCATTGCTCCGGTATTTCTGTCTGATCAATGTGTTGGAGCTCTCCACCAGGTAGGCATAATCGCGCCGCCCGTGCCTGTACTGCTCCTTGCTCATGCTCAGAGGCAGCGGATCAGAGTCATAAAACTTATGCTTCATCTGCTCGACGTACCAATCGGCCGTCAGGTAACTCAGGTTCACCACCCTGATATCGGTCCGAAACCCCTCCACCTCCTGAATATACCAGAGCGGAAAAGTATCGTTATCGCCATTGGTAAAGATAATCGCGTTCTCATCGCACGAATTGAGGTAGTTCCTCGCCAGTGCCCTCGTGGTATATCTTCCCGACCGGTCGTGGTCGTCCCAGTTTTCCATTGCCATGAGTCCCGGTACCACCACCAGCGATACCAGTACCACAGTGCTTGGTATCACTGCTGAACGCACCTTTTTCCGCAGGTACTCGATGATCGCCACGGTTCCAAGGCCGATCCAGATAGCAAAGGCATAGAAGGAGCCGGCGTAAGCGTAGTCGCGTTCACGTGGCTGCATGGGCGATTGGTTAAGGTATACGACAATGGCCAGTCCGGTGAGAATAAAGAGAAGGGTTACCACCCATGCCTCATACTTTCTTCGCCTGAAGTGAAACACCATCCCGGTCAGTCCAAAAATTAGCGGGATCATGTAATACCGGTTATAGGCCTTGCTGTGGCTGACCGATTCCGGGAGGTTGTCCTGCGGACCGAGCCTCGCTTCGTCGATAAATTTTATCCCGCTGAGCCAATTCCCCTTGTGCAGCTCTCCGTGTCCCTGCAGGTCGTTCTGTCTTCCTGCAAAGTTCCACATGAAATAGCGGAGGTACATGTACCCCACCTGGTATTTAAAGAAGAACCGCATGTCCTGTGCGAATGTCGGGGGCGCTTTGGGCGCGTTCCTGTCGAACTGCACCTCTCCCATGCGGCCGGTGATGGGCTGACCATTGGCATCGGTTCGAACGTTGTAGAGATCCGACTCACGCAGCTTCGCCCAGTACATGTATTCGGATGCGTGGCGGTCCTGACTGCTCCAGAGCCGCGGGAAAAATCCTTCAAACTCATTGGAATACTCATAATTTCGGTCCTTCTCAACCGGAACATACTTGTCTCCCTCCCTGTAGTAGGTCGGCTTGCCCTGCTCCACAGCGGTCGGACGGGCATTGAAATAGGCGCCTTTAAAAAGCGGCCGGTCTCCGTACTGCTCCCGGTTTATGTAGCTGTTTAACAAAAAGATGGTCTCAGGATTGCTCTCATCAAGGGGCGTATTGGCCACCGAGCGGATCACGATTATGGCGTAGGAGGAGTAGCCCACCATGATCACAAATAGTGATACCAGCACTGTGTTCCAAAGCGTTTTTCTTTTTTTGTGGGTACGGTATATTCCGAATATGATCAGTCCGACCACAAGCAACATATAGAATATCACACCCGAGTAGAACGGGAGTCCCAGGCTGTTGACAAATATCAGCTCAAAGCGGGATGCAAAATATGGAAATGCAAGTATGATCACCTCCAGGATAACAGCCAGTATTACCACCGATACACCGATGGCCAAAAGGAAACCCTTGATGCTGAAGGTGTATTTCCTGAAATAGTAGATGAATACGAGTGCCGGTATGGCCAGGAGGTTGAGCAGGTGAAACCCAATCGATATCCCGATGAATAGGGCGATCAGCACGATCCAGCGATCAGCATAGGGCTCGTCGGCCACGTTTTCCCATTTCAGCATCGCCCAGAAGACAAAGGCGGTGAGCAGCGAGGAGATGGCATAGACCTCAGCCTCCACGGCGGAAAACCAGAATGTGTCTGAGAAGGTATAGGCCAGGGCGCCGACAGCTCCTGCACCGAGGATGGTGATCAGATCGCCTGTGCTGTATGTTTTGCTGTTGCCATAAAATTTTCTTGTGAGGTGGGTCACCGACCAGAAGAGGAAGAGGATGGTGAAAGCGCTCGCCAATGCCGAAAGAGCGTTCATGGTGGCGGCGACCAGCAGCTCGTTCCCCCCGGCAAAGAGGGTGAAGAAGCGGCCGAGGATCATGAACATCGGTGCGCCCGGCGGATGGCCGACCTCCATTTTATAGGCCGTTGCAATAAATTCGCCGCAATCCCAGAACGAGGAAGTGGGCTCCATGGTAAGGAGGTAGGTAACCGCCGCGATCAGGAAGACCGCCCATCCTGTAAGCAGGTTATAGAATCTGAAATTTTTCATCAATATATGTCCTTGTTTAGTAATTTTTCAGTTGTTCTTCCTTCGCCTTTTGGCCTGCCATCAAGGGGGTTTTTTCGTGAAAAAAACAGTCCCCGGAGAACCAGGTTTCGAATCTGGTAAATATGAATAGTGACAAAGATAAATATTTTTAACAGAGTTGACCGGTTTGAGAGGTTACTTTAAGTACTGTTCAGTCATGATTGAATAGTTCTGTTTTCCGGACAGTGTGGTAGATAGCTTTGCTTCGGCTGTTACAAGGTTTACCGGGTGATCAACCATGATGATCGCAGCAGCCGGTCAGCCGGTCATTCTTCATCGATCAGAAACCTCCATGGCCGGCTTTTCCAGTATTCGCCGGCGTAGTCGATCCCGATGCGTGGATGGGGGGTGTAAGCGGGTGTTGCACCTGTCTCTTCGATCCATATGCGGCCGGATTGAAACAGGTTCTCCTCATTAAAGGAGCGGTCGAGCCCGAGCCTGCGCGTTACACGTCCTGGTCCCGGCACCTCCTCCACACCCCTGATGAGCACCGCCTGCGGATCGCCCTGTACGGAAGTCACGACATTGAGCATCCAGTGCATGCCATAGACGAGGTACATATAGAGCAGTCCGCCCTGTTCGAACATCACTTTGGTGCGAGGCGTGATTCCCTTGCTCGCATGACACGCCAGGTCGCCGGTGCCGCGGTATGCTTCGGTCTCGGTGATGATAAAGCCGGCCACTTCACCATCCGGCATCACACGCACCAGCCGCTTTCCGATCAGCTCCGGCGCCACCTCCAGCACATCGCGGGTATAGAAATTGGCTGCAAGTCTTTCGTTCCTCATTGTTTCGGGCAGGTTTAAATCTATTTGATTGATGTTCATGTCAGTTCAATTTTCTCTAAGTGGCGCATCACTTCTCTCACTACTTCGTCAAAGTCGGGCAAATCCTGAATCTGAGCGGATGTAGTTCAACATGGACTCATCGCTGGGCCCCCGGAATACCGGTACAGGCTTTGCAGGCCGCCGTTAGAGTCCTTTTATTAGCAAATGTTTATTTATTCAAATTCAGCACAAGAATTAGCAACTAATTCCGCTTCTGAATTGGTTTGTTCTGGTAATTTTAATACTCTAAATTTATCAACCGGAATTTTATTCAAATAAATATATGTTTGATCCCCCCATATATTTTGATATGGATTATTTTCCACACATATTGGGTTAATTGCATAAAGTGAGATACCACCGCCATCATCAGCACAATACATTCCATATTCTTGCAATGCTTTGGCTATTATCATTTCGTATTCGTTTAGCCCTAAAATTGATAAGTCCAGGGAAGGATCTAATTGAACCAAGGCACCTTCAGGTATCGCCCAAGCCTCATTACTTGTGCCATCACTTTCAGTAGCTGGAGAAACAGGACCTCCGGCTTTAGTATGGTCGTAACTAAAAATAAGAGCATGATTTATTACACCGGTTTCTAATTCCTGAGGCCAAATTACTCCTTGTAACAGCTCAAACCCCGAACCTCTGGCTGACAATCCTTTTGGAAAGATACCATTACTATTTAACGGTAAGGCGTTACCCCACCCTGCTTTCCAACGTCCATTTCCATATCTCATTTTCCAAAAATCGTAAATACATCCGCCTTCTTCATCAATAACCACCATGTGTCCGTCTGCTTCAGGATCAGGTTCAGCATACTCTGGAATTGGAACATTTTTAAGTATTTTCTTTGGTGCCCAACCCTGCGTTAGTTTTACATCTTGTTTTATTGTAGAAGGAACGGCAAAATATACAGGAACACTCCATTCTTTACAGATATTAAGAATGATTGGTTTGCTTGGTCAACAAGGCTCTCCACCATTGTTGATGAGTTAGGGTCTATTTCCGGATTAACATCAATTTTATTATATAAAACTGAACTACTAAAAGGTTGAAAATAAGTAAGTGTCTCCGGCTTATTTCTTATGTCTTCTTTTTCACAAGAGTAAAAACTTATTGTTAAAACTAATAAGGGGGGAAAAATTTTCATTGTATTTGTTTTTAAATATTTGCTAACATTCCGGCTGTATGTGGAGTTGCTGTCATTCATTGTCAATCGATAATACCTTTGATAAGCCAATTCGAATTTCATCCATAATCGAATTAGATAATTCACCAATTCGTTTTACAAATCTATCTTGTGATACTGAACGCACTTGAAAACAATCCGCTGACGAATCTTTTGTCAGTCGGTTTTTACTGTTTGGTTTAATTTTAATCATCCAGGGGGCTAGCTCATATCAGTCTTTCCAATCAGTAATCGGTACAATAATCTTTAGAGGAAGTTTTCCTAACGAATTGTCATTTACAATAATTGCAGGTCGGGTCTTTTTAATCTCCGCTCCAATTGTAGGGTCAAGGTTTATTAACCATACTTCATTTTGTTTCATAAAAATCTACATAATCAAGATTGGTAAATGCTGTCAATTCAGTATCAGTTTTATAATCAGCATATAAAGTATCGGCAGCTTTTTTCATGACGTTTTTATCCTCCTGTGTCCTGATCGAATGGATGGTTTTCTCGACTACATAAATCCTTTTTGAAATCGGTAATCTTTGAATTTCCTTTATTATTTCATTTGTTCTCATATCGAATCAATTTAGTTTGCAAAATACGAAAAAATCATCAGTCTTTTGCATGAACTGTTAATGTTTCAAGGTCTTCCTACTATGCCACAAAACGTTTGTCTAAATACAATTGCGTTTATTTTAGCTATCACTGTTTCCTGCTTTTTTCCTGCTGCCCCTCCACGACCAGCCGGGTCCGAAGATAAACAGGGCATAGAAAAACGAGAACATCACCACGCCGGGGTTGTTCTCCAGCGTATCTTCACTGAGCATGGAGAGTGCCATGGTGAGCAGGAACACGAGCGCCATGTACGAGCCCCACCTCCGCCGGAGGAAAACCGGGCAGATCAGTGCGAACAGGCAGACCAGCAATCCGGGAATACCGAACGCCACCATAAAGGTGAGGTACTGGTTGTGCGCCCTTCGCCGCCGCTCATGCCGGAGCGGTGAATCGTTCTCTTCATAGTACCGGTTGAACGCCTGTCGAACATCACCGGTACCTACCCCGTAGAGCAGATTCTCCGAGGCAATGCTCAGTCCCGCCTTCAGGTAGTAATAGCGCTGGATAAGTGACTTATCGTTCGGACTGTAGCCCAGATTGTAGCGGTCGAACTCCCAGATCACCTCGTAGATACGTGGGTAGAGCGCGAACCTGTTCAGGTAGATATGGTTGGCAATCCCCTGCTCAATAGCCGTCACATCGGTACTGTCGAGCCGGCTCACCCCTACAGCATCTTTCCGCAGCCCCCTGGAGGTAAGGTACCTGATCAGCGTGAACCTGATGAAATTGTCATTATCGGTTTTCCCCATGTAGTCGTATTCGCTTACCCGCGACCACTCCCGTTCAAGTTCTTCCGGACATACATAAAGCCAGACAAAATTACCGTTTTCCGTTTCGCGGTTGTCCGGAAGATGCATATAGGGGTTTCCCTCCAGCGTAAGCGAATCGAGTTCGTCAATTTCGACCTGCTCGAAGGTGTAAAACCGCTTGATGGAATTTCCCGTGTAAATCACCGCGAACAGCGGAATAAAGATGATCATCACCGTGAGCATGAACCGCCCGGCTCTGTCCTGCACCGTCTGTACCAGAATGAGTGTAAAGACAAGCAACAAAACCAGCAAAATAATGATTCCCGAGAGCGACCTCAATATGATAAGGAATACCGGCAGCCAGATCAGCGCAAACAGATACAACCCCTGCAGGTACCTGCCCTCACCATCCGCCTTTCTGAAAAGCAGGTAGGCGGAGAACATGATAGAGAGAACGACCATAAGCGCGAAACGGATGTGTCCGATAAAGAGGGATGCGTCACGGTAATCGGTCAGATCCACATGGATCACTTTCAATAGCGCAAGCACTGTGGCAAACGAACCAACGATACACCCTACAATAAAAGCGGAGAGGATCGTTCGCATCTCTTTGATGGAAAGCGCATCGGAGGTGACCACCAGGAATGGGAGCACCAGCAGCGGCAGCTTGATCTTCAGGTCGTGCAGCCCGTACTGCATATCGGTCGACCAGGCGATACCGGCAGCGTGTAGCAGGAAAAAGAGCAGGAAAACAAGAAACGCCCGGCTGCCCTTCAACCGCTGCCATTTGACAGCGAAGTTCCCCTCCACGATCCAGTTCAGCACCAGCAGGAACTGCACCACCGATGTAGCGAAGACCGACAGCGGCAATGCCGCAGCCAGCAATATAAGCAAGAAGTAGAATACCTTCCGGTGAAAAATGCTGTCTCTAATCAAAATGTTACATTAATTAACAGTTGTTGTGAATGATGTATCCCCTCCCCGGGCAAAAGGTGAAAACTCCATCCGAGCCTCGACTCAATCCGCGGATGACTGAACGGATCCGCAAAAAGATCGAGCCGCCCATAGTTCCCCGACCGGTAAAACGGATCTCCATATTCAAATACGATTGGCGTGCCAAAATAATAAACTCCGTCCAATCCGAAAATAGTATACCGCAAATCTATGTTGTACATCACTCCCCTGCCGATAGAAAAATCACCCGGCCTGTACCTGTTATAAGAAGAGAGATACCCCGCCGAAGTTTCCATTGTAAAGGGGAACGCAACGCTCTCCCGGGCGTACCCGGCGATCACCGAAAAAATCCCGTTGTCCTGCAGCGGCACAACATCATCGTCACTGTAGCTTCTTGCGTTATGGTACATCAAAAAGGTACCCTGTAAAAAAAATCCCCCGGCCGAAAACTTCGAATCCAGTCCTGCGAGAAACCGCTCCCTCCGCTCCTCCGTAACCCTGCCGGTCCAGTCAATAAACCCGCTTAACTCTATTGGTTCACGAGCAAACGAGATCCAGGCCCCCTCAACATTGGGACGGTAATAATTCAGGGTGTCATTCAAAAACCGACGGGGGAGGTCAAGTCGACCGTTCCTCGGAAAAGCGCCGAACGCCATGTTCAGTTCAGGGGCTGAATAGCTGTAGTAGAGGTTTACCTGTGGGGGAACAGCTGCGATCGTGCTGCCATGTTCGTACAGGTAACTGAATCCGGCTGCGAAACTGTGCATTGTATCCAGCTCAAAAAGCAATGAGTTATTGAGCCGGGCACCGAAAATGGTCTGCGGAAAGCCATAATCCGAAAAATACTCCCGGTTATCGAAGATCTGGTGAAACGAGACAGCGTATCCGGGACCCTGGGAAAAGGCGTGCATCGGGGTACATAGAAATCCTGCAATAAGGGTAATTTTGTTCATGACCCCCTTCATTATACTGAGATATCTGTCCATATATTCGTGTGCCTGCAGTATCGGAAAAACCCTGATCGAAATAAAAGCATATAAAAAAGTCGGGGCATAAGCTGGTTTCTACATACTTTTCAAACATCAGGATGCTGTAAAGGTAAACAAATCACCACTATGTTGATAACCCCGGTAAAAACAACCGTTCAGAAATTAACTTAACACTTCTATCTCACAGAAAATCTGCAATTTAAGAATTTTGCAAATAAATTGTTGATATGTTATTGATTTAAAAAAAAGATTTGTATTTTTGCGAACCACAAAATCAGGTGATAATTTATATCAGAGAAAAAACAAAAAAGAGGTGGATACATTAAGTTACAAGACCGTTTCAGCGAATAAGAATACCGTACAGAAAGAGTGGGTAGTGGTGGATGCAACTGACCAGATCCTCGGTCGCCTTGCATCAAGAGTGGCAATGATTCTCAGGGGGAAGCACAGGCCGGATTTTACTCCGCATGTTGACTGTGGTGATAATGTGATTATCATTAACGCTGAGAAGGTGAAGCTTACAGGCAATAAGGCAACCCAACGTGAATACATACGCCATTCGGGTTACCCGGGCGGACAAAAAACAGAAACAGTTGAGAGCCTTAAAAGAAGAAGACCCGCTGCAGTGGTTGAAAGATCCATCAAAGGCATGTTGCCCAAGAACAGGCTCGGAAGTGAGATGTTCAGAAACCTTCATGTATTTGTCGGACCGGAACATACACATGAGGCACAAAAACCAAGAACGATCGATTTAGATACCATTAAATAAGAATACATGGAGGTCATTAACACAATTGGAAGAAGAAAAAGGGCTGTTGCCAGGGTATATCTCAGCGAAGGTAAGGGCCAGATCACCGTCAATGACAAAGACTACAAAGAATATTTCTCATTTGGGCAGCTGCACTTCATCGTGGATCAGCCACTGAACCTGCTCGAATTAAAGAGCAATTACGATGTTAAAGCCAACCTCTCCGGCGGTGGCATCAAGGGCCAGGCAGAAGCACTGCGTCTCGGAATTGCCAGGGCACTGGTAAAGATTGATGCTGAGCACAAGATAAAACTTCGTGCTGAAGGTTTCATGACCAGGGATCCGCGTGCCGTTGAAAGAAAGAAGCCCGGACAACCCAAAGCAAGGAAAAGATTCCAGTTCAGCAAACGTTAATCCACAAAACATATTATATTAACGCGAAACCAGCCGGACTTCCTTCGTGAACTACCAGTTGGTTGCCTAAGCAAAATTAAATCAAATGCCAAAAACAAGTTTTCAGGAATTATTGGATGCAGGTGTACATTTTGGTCACCTCAAAAGAAAATGGAACCCCGCGATGGCTCCCTATATTTTTATGGAGAAGAACGGGATCCACATTATTGATCTGAACAAAACAGAGGCGAAGCTCGAAGAGGCCGCTGCTGCATTAAAACAGATCGCTAAGTCGGGAAGAAAAATCCTGTTTGTTGCCACCAAGAAACAGGCGAAAGACATCGTGGCCGAGAAGGTGAAAGCGATCAACATGCCATACGTTACTGAACGCTGGCCGGGAGGGATGCTTACCAACTTTCCGACCATCAGGAAGGCTGTAAAGAAAATGAGCTCCATCGACAAGATGGATGCAAATGGTACATTTAACAACCTTTCAAAAAGAGAGAAACTGCAAGTCACACGCCAGCGTGCCAAGCTTGAAAAGATGCTCGGAAGTATTTCCGACCTCACCAGGCTACCCGCTGCCATGTTTATTGTTGATATTACCAAAGAGTATATAGCTGTTCGTGAAGCAAAGAGACTGAACATTCCTGTTTTCGCGATGGTAGACACCAATTCCAATCCGAAAGAGATTGATTTTGCCATTCCGGCCAACGACGATGCCTCCAAGTCGATCTCACTCATACTCGATTATGTATGTGAGTCCATCGCAGAGGGACTGAATGAACGCAAGATGGAGAAGGAAAAGGAGGCAGGTGCTGCAAAAGAAAAGAGAGAGAAGAAAGCTTCCGAAGAGGGCGGCGAGAAAAAGCCGGAAGGAAAATCAGCCGCGAAGGTGCAAAAACCGAGGCGCAGTGCTGTAAAGGTAGAGAGGAAAGAGGAGAAGGCTGGAAAACCTGGAGCAAATGACGAAGTAAGCCAGGAGAAGAAGGAGGAGAAGGCTGGAGAAAAGGCTGTGAAAGCCGAAGCCAAAGAGGAGAAAAAGGAAGAAAAGTCCAAATAAAAAAACAAAAACAATACAGAGTGTTATGGCTGAAATTAAAGCTGCAGATGTCAGCAAACTGAGAAAAGTAACCGGAGCCGGAATGATGGACTGCAAAAAAGCACTCCAGGAGGCTGAAGGTGATTTCGATAAGGCAATTGAAATAATCCGCAAAAAAGGTCAGGCCATCGCCAACAAGCGTGCCGACCGAGAAGCGAGTGAAGGTACTGTACAGGCGAAAGTAGAGGGTGGTTTCGGTGCGATGATTTCGCTGAATTGTGAGACCGATTTTGTTGCGAAAAATGAAGATTTTGTAAATTTTGCGAAGTCAATCCTCGACAAGGCCATCGCTGAGAAACCGGCCGATCTGGAGGCACTGAAGGCACTCCAAATGGATGGCAAAACAATCGAGGAGCTGGTTACGGAACAGTCGGGTGTGATTGGTGAAAAACTGGAGCTGGCCTATTTTGATAAGCTTGAGGCTGCCTATGTGAAAGAATACAACCACGCTGGCAACAACCTCGCCACGCTCGTGGGATTCAGCAAAGAGGTTGATGTGCAGGTAGCCAAGGATGTGGCCATGCAGATCGCTGCCATGTCACCCGTTGCAGTTGGTGCAGATGATGTTCCTGTAGAAACGATTGAAAGTGAGAAGCGGATCGGTCGAGAAAAAGCACTGGCCGAAGGAAAACCGGAAAATATTGTCGACAGGATCGCTGAAGGAATGGTAAAAAAATTCCTGAAGGAGAACACCCTGCTGAGTCAGGAGTTCACAAAGGATTCAAAACTTACCGTTGAGGAGTATATCAAAAAAGCAGATCCGGAAGCGAAGGTGACCGGCTTTAAAAGATTCGCAATCAAGTAGCAGTGTCTGTCCATAATGTCCGTTTGCTCATGAAATAATATTTTTTTTCATTGTTGTCCGGTAAAACCGGATTTTAGTTAATATTTTTATTTAACCAT
>JBBDUV010000038.1:0-8861 GCA_040903745.1 Bacteroidales bacterium
TCCATAATTCTGCCGGAGATCTGGAGCAGGGATATTTCGGCAATTTTTGTCAGGTACTTGACTGAAATAAGTCGTTCTTCGGCATCGAGCAGACTCTTTTGTACTTCGCGAAGCTCCAGGCCGGCCAGGCTCCCGAGTTTATATCGTTCCACTGCTATTTCCAGGTTTTCACGGGCCACTTCGAGGTTTTGTTCCTCAAGTTTGAGCAACCGGAGGTTGTTTTCATAAGCATAAAAGATGGTGAGCAGATCACCTTTTATCGACTGTTCGACCTCCTTGTGCTGAATTTGCCTGTTTTCAATCTGAATGCGGGCATTGCTTTTCTCTCTTCTTCGGTTGAAACCGTCGAAAATATCCATTCCAAGGGTAAGGCCGTAATTCATGCCGTGGACATGCTGATTGAGCAGGGTGCCTGATTGGTAAGCGTTGTAATTATAGCCGTAGCCTGAGGTCAGATTAAGGTATGGGTAGGATCTTGATTCAATGATTTTATAATCCAATTCGGTGATTGTCTGGTTTTTCAATGCAATCTGCAAGCCGGTATTTTCGGCCATTGTTTTATCCAGCAAGGATTCGTATTCCAAATTCTCATTGATATGAATCAGGCTGTCTTTCAATGTAATTTCTTCCCCCAGGTTCTCAGCGGCCATAAGTTCATTCAATCTGATTTGTGATGATCGTAACACCTCGCTTTGCCTGGCAAGTCGTGAGCTGTCGGCATTGAGGTAGACCATCGATTGTAGCAGTTGCATCTTAGATCCCGATCCCAGCAGATAGCGCTGTTCATCAATCCGGGCCCGCTCGCGGGAGAGTGAAACGGAGTAGGCCAGATTATAATACAGGGTTAATTGCTGCAGATAATAATTGTATTCAGATACGATATCTGCCACCAGGTTCTCAATGGCCATTTGTGTTTTGAGTCCCTCAAGTTCGGCTTGTTGTCCAAGTTTCTGATAGCTGTTTTGAATCTGAAACCCCCTGAAGATGGTCATCCCCATCAGAATATTGGCAGATCCTGTTCTGTTGTGGATGTTCCTGCCTATATTATCAGTACCATCCGGATAATTTTGATGCGTGGTATTCAGCGTTCCCCCAAACCTGTTTGTAGCAGTTATCTCCGGCAACATTCCAGCATTCCCGGCCGAATAATTGTTGACCGAAATCTCCTCTGTGTTACGTAATACCTTGAGGTTGAAATTTCTTTCCAGTCCTGTCTCGATACACCGGCTGAGATCGTATACCTCCTGTGCGGTTACAAATTTCAGAACAAGGAGGAAGACAGACAGTACAATGAGACGGTTATTCTTTACCGGTGATTTCAACTTCACTCGAATTTGACGCATGTGCAATATTTTTCGTATTACTGGAAATTAAGAGATAAATGGCCGGCACGACATACAGGGTCAGGAATGTAGAGAGAACCAGTCCACCCACAACTGCAACCCCCATTGCTACCCTGCTCTGAGCGCCTTCACCCCAACCAAGAGCAAGAGGAAGCACACCAAGCGCTGTTGATAGGCTGGTCATCAGGATAGGTCTGAACCTGGCAGCAGCGGCATACTTGATGGCTTCATATTTGCTCATTCCGGCCAGCTTTCTCTGGTTGGCAAATTCTACGATCAGAATTCCGTTCTTTGATACCAGGCCGATCAGCATGATGATCCCGATCTGGCTGAAGATGTTCATGGTGATGCCGAAGTACCACATAAAGAGCAGTGCACCGGTGAGTGCCAACGGAACGGTCATCATAACGATAATGGGGTCCTTAAAGCTCTCAAATTGTGCTGAGAGTACCAGGAAGATCAGTATGATGGCAAGCAGGAAAGCGAACATCAGGCTGGAGGCACTCTCCTTGTAATCTTTGGAATCACCTGCAAGCGCTGTTCGGAACGAGTCGTCCAGCACCTTTTCGGCAATCTTATCCATCTCATCCAGCCCTTCACTAATTGTTTTTCCCTCCGCAAGTCCGGACGATATGGTTGCAGCTACAAACCTGTTGTACCGGTAGAGCTGGGGCGGGGCTGTGGACTCCTGAAGTGTAACAAAATTATCGAGTTGAACCATGTTGCCACTGTTGTTTTTTACATAGAGCGATTTCAGATCCAATGGTTTGTTCCGGTCCTCTCTGGCCAGTTCTCCAAGGATCTCGTATTGCTTGCCATTCATAATGAAATAGCCGAACCGCTGACCGCTCAGGGCAAGTTGCAATGTTTGGCCTATGTTTTGAGTAGATACGCCCAGGAGATTGGCTTTGTCACGATTGATTACGATCTGCACCTCGGGTTTTGTAAATTTCAGGTTCACATCCGCCATGGCGAAAACAGGGTTATTGTATACCTCTTCCATGAACGCAGGAAGTATTTCGCGTAATTTATCAATGGTGGGTGCCTGCAACACATACTGGATCGGAAGGCCCGCCCTCCTTCCCCCAAAGGTCGATTGCTGCATCACACTGGCCCGCGCCTTCGTCATTTTCCTGAGCTCTGCGGTTAACTGCGCGGCGATCTCCTGTTGTGATCGCTCTCTTTCAGAAGCATCGACAAGCGCTGCTATGACGAATCCCCCAGAGCTCCATGCCCTTTCAACGACCTTGTCATATTCCGGTACCTTTTCGTTAACCATCCTTGCGACATCTTCGATATAGCTGAGGTTGTACTCATAGGTTGCGCCTTCCTGGGTGGTTGTCCGGATCGTGAGCCGGGACCTGTCCTCAAGTGGAGCCATTTCTGCTGGAATCACCTTCCATAAGAGAAAAATCAGGATAAATGCAGAAGCAAGAATAAGCAATGCGATGTATCTTTTGCTAAGGAGGTTCGTGAGCGAATTTTGGTATGCATTGTTCAGTGAGACAAAGAATTTTTCGGAATAATTATAGGCCCTGCTCCGCTTATGCCGTGTTTTTAGTAGCTTGGTTGAGAGCATAGGGGTAAGGGAAAGGGCCACAAATGAGGATATTGCCACTGCACCGGCGATGACAATACTAAATTCCCTGAAGAGCCTTCCGGTCATCCCTTCCAGAAAAACAATGGGAATAAATACTGCAATAACCGTAATGGTCGTGGAAATAATGGCAAAGAAAATCTCATTGGCCCCTTTGAGGCCCGCCTCAATCGGGGAGAGTCCCTGTTCAATTTTTACATAGATATTCTCCATCATCACGATGGCGTCGTCCACCACCAAACCAATGGATAGCACAACAGCAAGTAAGGTAAGTACGTTAATGGTGAAACCGAAAAGGTACATTACAAAGAAGGAACCCACCAGCGAAACCGGGATTACCAGGATCGGTATAATGGTTGTCCTCCAGTCACGCAGAAAAAAGAAAATAATAATGACGACCAGAAAAAAGGCCAGGTAGATGGTTGTTTGCACCTCCTTGATCGAAGTCCTGATATACTTTGTGTTGTCAAAACCAATATCAAAGGTGATATCATCGGGCAGGTCCTTTTCAATGTATTCCAGTCTGCTGTATACCTCATCAACGATTTCAATGTGGTTGGCACCCGGCTGCGGTATAATCACCGTGGCGACAGCCGGAACGCCATTTATTTTCAGTATCCCACGGAGGTCCTCCGGTCCCAGCTCTGCACGGCCAATATCGCTCACGCGGACAATCTGATCGCCTACCTGTCTTAATATCAGACTATTGAATTCCTGCGGTGTGGTCATCAGACCCAGTGTCCTTATCGTCAGTTGTGTAGCATCCCCTTCAATCATTCCTGCAGGTAGCTCCACATTTTCCCGGAGGATCGCATTTCTGACGTCCATCGGGGTCATCTGGTACCCTGCCAGCTTCTGGGGGTCGAGCCAGATACGCATGGCATATCGCTTCTCGCCCCAGATCATTACCGCGCTTACGCCGGAAACGGTTTGCAGCTGCTCTTTGAAGGTGAGCTCTGCATATTCAGAAAGTTCAAGCAGCGAACGCTTCGTGCTTTGAACCGCGATCAACAATATCGGACTGGCATCGGCATCTGCCTTTGATACGGTTGGCGGATCAACATCACGCGGTAAAAACCGTTGTGCCTGCGAAACTTTATCGCGGACATCGTTGGCTGCGGTCTCCATATCGACCGACAATTCAAATTCGACACTGATACTGCTCCGGCCCTGACTGCTGCTGCTGGTGAGGGTTCGGATACCCGGGATGCCGTTAATTGACTGTTCCAGCGGCTCGGTGATCTGTGTTTCAATAACATCTGAGTTGGCACCGGGATAGGAGGTACTTACCGAGATAATGGGTGGATCGACACTGGGGAATTCGCGAACTCCCAGGCGGGTTAATCCGATGGCCCCGAACAGAAGGATCACCAGCGAGAATACTGTGGCCAGTACGGGTCGTTTTATACTAACCGAAGCTAAACTCATGGGATGCTGTTTATAAGGGGTTCATTGGTAATAATTGTATCGAGCTGAACGGGAATGTTGTGCCGCAGCTGAAGAATAGCGGTTGTTAGAACCGTATCACCAAACTGAAGTCCCTCCTGTATCTGGATATGCGATTCTGTGCGCAATCCGATTCTAACCCTTACCTCTTCTGCTTTCCCGTTCCTAATGACAAATACCTTTTCGCCTCCCATTTCGGGAATGATAGCTTCGGTGGGTATGGCGATGGTGTTTTCAATTTGCGAAAGCAGTAACCTGACACTGGCGAACCGTCCGGGTTTTAACTCCTCGTTGGTGTTGGGATAGAGAGCCCGGGCAACGATGGTTCGGGTGTCGGCATCGACCTTGGGTGCCACGGCATATACATTGGCATGAAATGTCTGCTCCATGCCATCAATAACGAAGGAGATTGGAAATCCGGAGCCTATCTCACCCGCATAGCGTTCCGGAACGGAAAATTCAATTTTCAGCGGACTGATTTTTACCAACCTTACAATATTTGTTTGCGTGGTGGCAAATGCTCCTTCGCTGATCATCCGCAATCCCACGATACCATCGAAAGGAGCCCTTAATTCGGTTTCTGAGATCCGTGCTTCAATAAGTTGTATGTCGGCTTGCAGCGATTGCAGCTCTGTAGCCACCTGGTCATAACTTTCGCGGCTGATCGCATCACGGTCGAGCAGCTGCCGTTGGCGAAACTCCCGTTCTTCGGATAATTTTTTCTGTGCCTGAAGTTTCAGCAATTGTGCCTGCAGCGGTTTATCGTTGATCTTTGCAAGCAGATCACCCCGTTCAACCCGGGTGCCTTCATTAAAGAATATGCCGACAATTTTTCCGGATGTTTCGAAGGAGAGGTCAACCTCCTCGTCGGGAATCAGTGATCCGGTGCTATAGATCAGCTCATTCATCTGTGTCGGCTTGATTACATACCCACTGGCCAGCAGGGGCTGACCGTTTCCGCGCATTCCTGGCGATCTTGCCGGCATTCCGGGGTTGGATTCGTTTTCAGTTATGAGCAGTGGCTTTAGTTTTGGGTAGAGGATGATGCCCAGAACCACCAAAATTAACAGGGTCGTTATGATACGCCTGATCAGCTTGTTTTTGTTCAATGCCATTGATTTTTATTTGCAGGGCCCTTTCGGGTTGGAAATAATATTAAATATATGAGACTGATAAGAGAACGAAAAGTTTAATTTAATCGTATAACTTTTTCAAAAACATGTCTCTGTTTATCCAACGCAGCGAAATTAATAATTTTGCAGCTCTTTGCGGTTGTTATTTTTGGTATGTACAACTAAGATACATAAATTTTTTCACATTTATTGGTTAAATCTAATTCGTAACAATTTTGTTTTCATTATTTAAAATCTGTTATTTGTAGGTTCCAAAACAGTTACAATATGAAATTAATTATTCCGAACAACTACAAGTCGTCACTTACACTTAAGGAGACAGAACGGGCCATTAAGCTGATCAAGGATTTTTTTGAGGCGAACCTTGCTGCTGAGTTGAAACTCAGAAGGGTCACAGCACCGTTGTTTGTTCAGCGGGGAACGGGGATCAATGATGATCTGAGTGGAACGGAGCGGCCGGTGAGCTTTCCGGTAAAGGACATGGAGGGAGTTACTGCAGAGATTGTCCATTCATTGGCGAAGTGGAAGCGAATGATGCTGGCCGATTATGAGATTTCCAATGGTTACGGTCTGTATACGGATATGAATGCGCTGAGGCCGGATGAGGAGTTGGATAACATCCACTCCATTTACGTGGACCAGTGGGACTGGGAAAAGATAGTTTCTCCTGAGCAGCGGACAGTAGAATATTTGAAGGATATTGTAGAGAGAATTTTTGCTGTGATGAAGCGTGCCGAGTTTATCGTGTATGAAAGCCATCCCCATATAGTGCCCATGCTGCCCGAACAGATCAAATTTATCCATAGTGAGGAGTTGGAGGCCGCCTATCCCGATCTTAGTCCAAAGGAGAGGGAGGATGCGATTGCTAAAAAATATGGCGCTGTATTTATCATTGGTATTGGTGCTGATTTGCCATCCGGACAGCCGCACGATGGAAGGGCGCCTGACTATGATGACTGGTCGACCGAAACAGTAAACGGTTATAGGGGGCTGAACGGGGATATCATCGTCTGGAACCCTGTTCTGGAAAGGGCGTTTGAACTTTCATCGATGGGTATCAGGGTTGACAAGGAGGCGATGCTCAGACAACTGAAGCTACAGGGCAAGGAGGAGAGAAAAGAACTGTTTTTTCATAAAAGATTGCTGGCAGGAGAGTTCCCTGAGTCCATCGGTGGTGGTATCGGTCAGTCGAGACTCTGTATGTACTTTCTCAGAAAGGCCCACATCGGTGAAGTCCAGGCCAGCCTCTGGCCCGGACAGATGGTGGATCATTGCAAAAAAAGTGGAATTGTATTAATGTAGTTGATGGAGTTTCCAAAAGTTACCTGATAAAAACGGCATATGTTCAAGTATCTGTTATGAAAAGATAACATAGATTCATTGGAAAACCAGCTTATTAGTTGTATCTTAACAAATTATTAGAACTAAAAAACAATAATAATGGATAATCAGGAATTCAATGCAGATGAGATACAACAATTGATAAAAAAGCATTACAAAACAGCAGTTCTTGTAATTGTACTTTTAATTGTTGGTCTTGGTTCTTTCTTCCAGGTAGGTACGGAAGAAGAAGGTGTGGTAACTCGCTTCGGGAAACATGTTCGGACGGTTGATCCCGGGCTGAAAATGAAATTGCCCTTTATGGAAAAGATCTATAAAGTGCCCGTGGAAAGGCAAAAAAAGCAGGAATTTGGTTTCCGTACACAACAGGCAGGAGTCAAAACCCAATACAGTCGCACAGGTTCTGTTACAGAAGACGAAGCAATCATGCTGACGGGTGATTTGAATCTTGCCAATGTACAGTGGGTGGTACAATACCGTGTGAGCAATTCTTACAATTACCTGTTCAAGGTGCGTAACCCAGACAATACCTTGCGCGATCTTTCCGAAGCTGTTACACGGCAGATTGTCGGCGACCGGACAGTTAACGAAGTATTAACCGTTGGAAGGGCGGAAATTGCCAGCGAAGTAAAAGTCCTGTTACAGGAGATGACCAGAGAATATTCACTGGGAATTGAAATAGCCCAGGTAGTACTTCAGGACATCAATCCCCCGGAGTCGGTAAAACAGGCTTTTAATGCCGTAAACGAAGCTCAACAGGAAAGGGAAACCCTTATAAATGAGGCCAAATCGGAATACAACAAGGTAATTCCCAGGGCCAGGGGACAGGCGCAGGAAACCATCCAGAAAGCAGAGGGATACGCTACAAAGCGCGTAAACAATGCACAGGGAGAAGTAGCAAGATTTAACGCCCTTTACAGAGAGTACATCAAAGCGCCTGAGGTAACTAAAAAAAGAATCTATCTTGAAACACTACAGGAGGTATTGCCCAAACTCGGAGACATAATTATCACTTCAGAAGATGGCAACAACATGATCCCCTTGCTTAAAAAGGACTTGAATTAGACAACTCAACATCAAATTTTTAAAAGAACAGCAATGAATAAAATGAATAAAAAGAATAAAATAGTACTTATTATAGCAATTATTATTGGTAGTATTATTCTCTTATCGCAAAGTCTTTACGTTGTAGATGAAACGAAACAGGTAGTGATAACTCAGTTCGGAAGACCAATCGGTGATGCCGTGACCGAGCCCGGATTGAAAATCAAAACTCCTTTCGTTCAGAAAGTGAATTTTTTCGAAAAACGGTATATGGAGTGGGACGGTGATCCCAACCAAATCCCGACAAGAGAGAAAAAATTTATTTTCGTTGACAGCTACGCCCGCTGGCATATTACCGACCCGCTGCAGTTCTATAAGCGACTTACCAACGAGCGGGGGTGCACAAGGCAGGCTCGACGATATAATTGATGGTGAAACGCGCGACCAGGTTGCCAGTCATAGCCTGGAAGAAGTTGTAAGGAACACCAATCGGGAGGCAGACACAACCGCTAAAATAAGTGTGATGATCGAAGATTCACTTGCCCGGATTGACGTGGGCAGAAAAAGAATCCAGAATATTATCCAGGAAAAAACGAATGAAGAGACAAAAGACCTGGGCATTGAGATACTTGATTTCCGGTTTAAACGGATCAATTACGTAGAGGATGTCAGAGAACGGGTTTACGACCGAATGAAGAGCGAGCGAATCCGTATTGCCGACAAATTCAGATCTGAAGGTGAAGGCGAAGCTTCAAGGATAAACGGAGAGAAAGAACGCGAATTGAACCAGATACAATCTGAAGCATATAAAGAAGCTGAAACAATTAAAGGAAGAGCTGATGCTGAAGCTGCCCGGATCTATTCCGGCGCTTACAACAGATCAAGCAGCGCAGTAGAACTATACAGCTTTATAAAAAGTATGGAAACGTTTGAGAATACATTCGATTCCACCACCAC
>JBBDUV010000039.1:0-1458 GCA_040903745.1 Bacteroidales bacterium
AACAGGACAAAAAAAACAACTGGTAAAGTTGTTTGTATATTGAATCGATTCATAATACAATAATTATTAATGCATGTTACAGTCAGAATATGCAGTTTGCTGTCTGTATGTATGTATATACACCCTGACGGGAGAAAAGTTCAAAAAACCAGAAATCATCCCTGTCTTCTGTTATGATAAGGTTACAACCGGCATCTAATGCAGCATAGTACTCAAGACCATCTTCAAAATCGTTGATCTTTGGATTCCAACTGAATCATTTTGGTTAAAAAATGTCCATGTTTGATTCAAAAAATATTTGAAAACCTTCAACACTAATGTATATTTACATCAAATAAGATACAACGCAATTGCTTTCAATCACTAAAAGAGAATTACTACAATAGTACCTACCCAAAACTAAATGATTATGCGACCAGTTACACTTTTCACAGGACAATGGGCCGATCTTCCACTGGAGACTGTCTGTAAAAAAGCGAAAGAATTTGGATACGACGGCGTGGAGCTCGCATGCTGGGGTGACCATATCGAGGTGAACAAGGCAGATGATGCCTACTGCAAATCGAAAAAGGATCTGCTCAAAAAGCATGGACTCAAGCTTTTCTCTATTTCAACGCATCTTGTGGGACAAGCAGTGAGCGACAATATTGATGAGCGCCACAAGTCGATATTGCCCCGGCATATTTGGGGTGACGGTGATCCGGAAGGTGTACGGCAACGTGCTGCTGAAGAGGTGATTAAAACCGGAGAGGCGGCAAAAAAACTTGGACTGAAGGTTGTAAATGGATTTACCGGCAGTCCCATCTGGCACCTGCTCTATTCCTTTCCCCCTGTTCCAAAAGCGATGATCGACAGAGGATATGCCGACTTTGCCAAACGGTGGAAGCCGATACTGGTTGCATATGAAAAAATGGGTGTGAAATATGCACTTGAGGTGCACCCGACAGAAATTGCTTTCGATATTGCCTCAGCTGAACGAACGCTCGAAGCACTCGACCATCATCCGGCCTTTGGCTTCAATTACGATCCAAGTCACTTTGTATACCAGGGGGTCGACTATATCGAGTTTATCTACCGGTTTTCTGAACGGATATTCCACGTACATGTAAAAGATTCGAAATTCTCAGACACCCCAACCGATGCTGGGGTTTTTGGCGGACACCTGGAATTTGGGGACCGTCGCCGCTACTGGGACTTTGTTAGTCCCGGCCGTGGTGATGTTAACTTTGAAGAGGTTATCCGTGCGCTGAACAGAATCGGATATAAAGGCCCCCTCTCCGTTGAATGGGAGGACAGTGGAATGGATCGCGAACATGGCGCCCGTGAAGCGTGCGAGTTTGTCAGGGCAATGGACTTCGAGCCCAGCACAATCGGATTTGATGATGCATTTCAGAGCTAAATAAAAACAATCTCATTGTTCCAAAGCGACTTTAAGAATTGCATTGCCGGAATTATTAT
>JBBDUV010000040.1:0-45697 GCA_040903745.1 Bacteroidales bacterium
GAACAAATATAATTTAAATATATCTTTGTGCCAGATGGCACAAAGATAGGGGCGGCATGTCCGTACGTGCTACCTGTAAATCTTTCTTCTATCCAACTCCCGCTGATACTCCGCAGCATTCCTATTATGCTGCGCCAAATTTCGCGCAAACGCATGCCGACCACTAAAATCCGCTTTCGCAGCCATATACAAATAATTATGGTCTTCGTAATTCAACACCGCATCAATCGCCGAAACCGAAGGAATAATAATCGGACCGGGTGGCAATCCACGGTACTTATAGGTGTTGTATGGCGATTCAACCTGCTTATACTCATGCAAAATACGCGTAATGGTAAAATCGCCCATGGCAAATTTTAACGTCGGACAAGCCTGCAGCGGCATGCCCTGCCGGATCCGATTCATATACACCCCCGCCACCCGCTCATTCTCATCATCCACCAACGTCTCCTCATCCACAATCGAGGCGAGTGTCGACACCTCCTCACGCGTCATTCCCAACCGCCCAAGCTTATCATCCCGCCTCTCCCAAAATTTCTCATACTCCCGCGCCATCCGGTCGGTGAAATCCTCCGGCGTAGCGGTCCAGTACATCTCATAGGTATTGGGAACAAACATCGCCATGAAGGTCTCAGGTGTAAACCCATATTTCGCAGGTAGAGTCGGATCTATCAAATGTGCCAGCAGCTCCAGCGAATCGGGCTCAATATAGCGCGACACCTTACCGGCAAGGGCGCCAAACGTGCGCAGGTTATTGAAGATCACCATCACCGGCGTCTGGTTTCCCGACCTAAGCAAGTTCACCAACTCGTTGTTGCTCATCCCATTTTCGATCCTGTAGCGGCCCGGCTTTACGTTCGACGGGTACCCCTTGCGCTCAGCCAACCAATCAAACGATTTTTCATCTGTCAGTATACCCCGGTCAGCCAGATTTTCATAAACCTCCTCGTAGCTGCTCCCCGATGGAATATAAAAAAACAGATGTCCATCTTCGATCGCAACATTCGCATTGAACACACTCTGGTACTTGTTGAAAACCACGATCACACTGATCATCAGCCCTACAAAAACTACCATTAAAGATAACCGGACAAACTTACCCGCACCCCTTGTTCTTCGCCTCTCAAGCATCACTTAACAATTTATTTACACACAAAAATAGTATTATTAATACACATTTCTTCCACCTAATGCTAAATTAGAACTACTTTTGCAAACGCAAAAACGTTACAACCAAACCGCACCAATACCCTTTAAACCATGAACACCATCAAGAAAATAGCACTCGTGGCCCACGATAACAGGAAAGAGGACCTCAGGCAGTGGGTCGAATACAACTGGTCGAAACTGCACCACCACGAACTCTATTGCACCGGCACCACCGGGAAAATGATCGAGGCGGCCCTCCTGAAAAAAACCACCATGCCACTCAACATCACCAAACTCAAGTCGGGACCGCTTGGGGGCGACCAGCAGATGGGGGCCATGGTCGCCGAAGGCAACATCGATATCATGATCTTCTTCTGGGATCCCATGCAGCCGCAGGCGCACGACGTGGATGTGAAGGCGCTGCTCAGGATCACGGTGCTCTACAACGTCCCCACCGCCTGCAACCGGTCGAGCGCCGACTTCATGATCGACTCGGTCCATTTTCAGCAGGACTACAAGCCCATCCTAAAGGATTACAGCCAGTATATCAACAGGAAAGTTTAACCCGGTACCGGGGGATCGCCAATCTCAGCGGGCTATTTCAATGCAGCCAGCGACCGCTTCAGGCGATCCATCGCCTTCTCCAGGTTTTCGTCGGAATTGGCATAGGAGATCCGGATACAGCCCTCGGCACCAAACGCCGATCCGGGTACGGTGGCAATATGGCCCTCCTCCAGCAAATAAATACTGAGATCCATCGAATTCTCAATCTTCCGGTCACCAAACGATCTTCCAAAATAGTGGCTGAAATCGGGGAAGACGTAAAAAGCACCACCTGGGGTCGCACACTTCACCCCTTCAATCCCGGCAATGTGTGCGAGCACGAGATCACGCCTCCTCCTGAAAGCCGTGTTCATCTCACCCAAACAGGATTGGTCACCGTTAAGTGCAGCAATGGCAGCCTGCATGGCCACGGAGGTTGCCCCGGAGGTGACCTGTCCCTGCAGCTTGGTACATGCCTTCGCCAACCATTCCGGTCCGGCCATATATCCAATCCTGTAACCGGTCATCGCATACGCCTTTGAAACACCATTAATAACCACCACCCTGTCGCGGATATTCTCAAACTGGGCGATGCTCTCATGACCACCCACAAAGTTGATATGCTCATAAATCTCATCGGCGATCACAAACACCTCCTGGTGACCGGCGATAACGCCAGCAAGCCCCTTCAGCTCCTCCTTCGTATACACACTTCCTGTCGGATTGGAGGGCGAGCAGAGCAGCAACGCCCGCGTCTTGGGAGTAATGGCCGCCTCCAGCTGTGCCGGGGTTATCTTGAACTCATTATCAATGCTGGTAGAAATGATCACATTCTTGCCCTCGGCAATCTTCACCTGCTCGGCGTAACTCACCCAGTAAGGCGCAGGGATGATCACCTCTTCATCCTTCTCAACCAGGCACTCAATCACATTCGCAAGGGCATGTTTCGCTCCTGTACTCACAACAATTTGTGCCTGGGCGTAATCCAGGCCGTTCTCCCGCTTCAGCTTATCGGCGATCGCCTGCCGCAATGCCGGATACCCCGGCACCGGCGCGTAAAACGAAAAGTTATCGTCGATCGCCTTCTTGGCTGCCTCCTTGATATGACCGGGCGTAAAAAAATCGGGCTCACCGACACTCAGATTGATGATATCGATCCCTTTCTCCTTCAGATCCCTCCCCTTCTGATTCATGGCAATGGTGGCTGAGGGTGATAAAGCTTTGATCCTGGACGATAATCTTTCCATAATGATTTTTTTAAAGGATGATTGAAATAAGTTTGTTGGTGCAAAAATACAGATTTAATTTAGTTCTCTTGCAGGACTAATTATAAATTCATTAATATTGTAGGTAACTAGCACAAAGAAAAACCGCAACATTTTGTTGTGCTTAATAATAAAGCATTAAGCGCACTGCAAGCACAAACTGCTTTAGAAAAATAATTCATATGACAACTTTCCTGGAAATTCTGAAATATACGATCCCTTCGCTGGTCCTCTTCGCCACCATCTGGCTGTTTCTCAGGACATGGAGCCGCCAGGAGGATAAGCGCAGAAACCATGAGTTTAACATGCACCTGAAAGACGATATCCTGCCCGTAAGACTACAGGCCTATGAACGGATCATTCTCTTTATGGAGCGGATCGCCCCCGAATCGATCCTGATGCGACTCAACCGCAAGGGGATGACTGCCAAACAGCTGCAGGCAGAGTTGCAGAACTCCATCAGGCACGAATACGAGCACAACCTTTCACAGCAGACCTATATCAGTGAAGAGGCCTGGCAAAAGGTGCAGATCGCACGAAACCAGGTGGTGAAAATCATCAACGAATCGGCAGCCGAACTCAAGGAGAATGCGAGTGGTGCCACCCTGGGAAAACTGGTGCTGGAGAAGGTGATGGAATTAAAAACACCTCCCTCTCAGGCCGCCGTCGACTTCCTGAAAAAGGAGGTGAATGAATTGTTTATGCGATAGAGTCAAGTGGCTGGATCATAACCGGGCTTGCGAGCTCGCTGCCTGTCCCGATGCATCGGGAAATACCGCTAAAAATAGCTATTTATGAGCATAGCGGACATTATGGGAAGTTACTAACTACTTGATTAGCTCGACGCTGCGCTTCACAAACTTCGCCAGGTCCTCACCCTTCAGCATGTTGTTCGCCAGCAGCGCCAGGTCGATCAGCTGCTTCACCAGCTTTTCACTCTTCCCGTGCTTCTTCAGCTTCGTAATACGCTCATCCTCAATCTTGTCGATCTGCTTTTTCAGATCTTCCATCTTGTCCTTATCGGCCTGCGGTATCTCCTCATCCTTCTTTCCCTCAATAGCCTTTTCTACGGCTGAACGCTCATCGCTCAGCTGGTTCTTTTTCTCCCGCAGCTCGCCAACCGGCTTGCCCAGCTTCTTATCGGTCTTCTCAAGTATCTTCATTACCAGCGGATGGTCGGAGTTAACAATCAGATTGTAGGAATCGGGCATGGAGCCGTAGAAAGAGGCTCCCCCACCCAGCTCCGACATATCCTTCATCCGGCGCATGAACTCATTCTGGGTGATCACAACAGGCTGACCGGTTGCACCCATGGCCTCAAAGCTTACAATAAAATGATCGCTCTTCTCCAATTGTGACTGGAACACCGGGGTGAGGTCAGCCTTCTGAGCCGCGGTAAGCTTATCCTCCGTCGCATCATCCTTCGGAATCAGCTTCTCAATAATATCCGAGTCGACCCTGGCGAAACGTGAATCTTTCAACTTGGGCTCCACATGGTTTACAAAATGTACATCGAGCTGACCGTCGAAGAGCAAAACATCATATCCCTTATTGCGGGCAGACTCAATATAGCTGTACTGCTTGTCCTTATCGGTAGCGTACAGGTAGACCAGTGTTTTGTCCTTGTCGATCTGCTCCGTCTTGATCAGATTCTCATACTCCTCGAAAGTAAAATACTTCCCATCGGTATTTTTCAACAGGGCAAACTTTACTGCACGGTCATAGAACTTCTCCTCCGAGATCATGCCATAGTTAATGAACAGCTTCAGATCATCCCATTTCTTTTCAAACTGTGCCCTGTCATTCTTAAAGATCTCCTCCAGCTTGTCGGCCACCTTCTTCATTATGTGAGAAGAGATCTTCTTCACATTGGAATCGCTCTGCAGGTAACTCCTTGAAACATTCAGCGGTATATCGGGCGAGTCCAGCACCCCATGCAGCAGGGTCAGAAACTCAGGCACGATATCCTCCACCGAATCGGTAATAAACACCTGGTTGGAGTAAAGCTGGATTTTGTTTCGTTGTACCTCAATATTGTTGCTGATCTTCGGGAAATAGAGGATCCCTGTCAGGTTGAACGGATAATCCACATTCAGGTGAATATTAAAGAGCGGTTCTTCTGCCATCGGATAGAGATCACGGTAGAAAGATGTGTACTGCTCCTCTTTCACCTCTGAAGGCGGAATGGTCCAGAGCGGTTTGGTATCGTTGATCACATTGTCCTTGTCGGTCTCCACCTCTTTTCCATCCTTCCAGTCCTTCTCTTTGCCAAAGGCAATCTCCACGGGCAGGAAGCGGCAGTATTTATTGAGCATCTGACTGATCCTCTGCTCCTCGAGAAACTCTTCCGAATCCTTGTCGAGATGCAGGATCACATCGGTGCCCCTTCTTTCCCGGGTAGCCTCTTCTAACTGAAATTCGGGATTCCCGTCGCAGCTCCATTTGTGGGCCTTGTCCTCCTCTTTCCATGATTTCGTAACCAGTTCAACCCGCTCAGACACCATAAAAGATGAATAAAATCCCAGTCCGAAGTGACCGATAATGGCATTGCTCTCCTTCTTGTACTTCTCCATGAACTCCTCGGCGCTGGAGAACGCAATCTCATTGATGTAGTTTTCAATCTCCTCTTTGGTCATCCCGAGACCGGCATCCGATACGGTGATGGTCTTGTTCTTTTTATCAACATCGACGCGTATCGTCAAATCACCCAACTCACCCTTGAAATCGCCTACCGACGCCAACGTCTTCAGCTTTTGCGTTGCATCCACTGCGTTGGATATCAGTTCGCGCAGGAAAATTTCATGGTCCGAGTAGAGGAATTTCTTGATGATCGGAAAAATATTTTCCGTAGTTACATTGATTTTACCTTTCTGCATTGTATATAAATTTTAATCTGTTTCTAACCGAATTGGGTATTTCCAAAGAATATGCCAATCGGTATAAACTGACAATCCGTCATATATCAAACAGCGAAAAGCAAAAATTGACAGAAAAATGGGCCATAGGATGCCGGCTAATTTCTAGCATCCACATCCTCCTCCAGCACCCAGATCCCCTCTGTGAACCTATAGCCGTTGTAAGATCCGTCAGGACCATAGAACTGGTAATGGCCATGGTAGAGGGGGTGCAACGGGACAACATGGTCGAAGACAATCATTCCCAGCCTCTTATTGAATTGCACCGAGATGGTCAGTTCGGCCGAATACTCCAGTACGACCCGGTCCCTGACCGTTCCCCCGTCCAAAAACTGATCGTCCCTGAAAACCGGTTTTCCCCGCTGAATGGTAAGCACCTCAATGGTTTTCGCGGAGGTTTTGGTATCCTTGAAATCTGCTCCCAGCAATGTATAAAAGGTCTTCCTTTTATATTCGTTGGTAAGGATGCTATAATATACCTTTCCATGCCAGTCGTCAATCGACTGCGGATAATCCTCCGACATCATATTTTCCGCATCGCCGGGATTCAGTCGAAAGAGTTCGGATTCACCCCTTCTGTCCTGTACCTGGATGAATGCAGTATAGTGGTACTGATCGCGGCTGGCCATATAGACCCAGGAGAAGACCTTTACCAGTCCATCGTCGGAGACAAGTTTTCCGATCATATCGAGACTCCCCCATCGGTGATCGAAAGAGCCCGGAAGCTGAAGTGCCTCATAGAAAAGCGAGTCGATGGCGTGGAATCGATCCATATTCGTACCGGTGACCTCAACCTCGTAGAGCTCTTCGAACATCCTTTTTAGTTCTCTCTCAGCCTCCACTATTTGAAGATAATTCTCGTTCTCTTGTGAGAAAAGAGTGAATGAAAGAAGCAGTGATATCCCTATGGCGAAGATTCTATGCATATCTGGTCTCTGACAAGTACGTGCAAGCAATTATAAATATTACGGGTTTAGCTTTACTGAGCTTACAAACCCGGTTCTTTCCCGTCCAATTACTCATTCTAGTAACGAAAAAAAAAACAATATCTTATATACGCGACCGGTCGAGGGCATCCAGCAGCAGGTTGGAAGATTCGTGAACCTCGTCTTCAGTAATTATCAGTGGGGGTGCGATTCTGAATGCATTGCTACAAAACAGGAACCGGTCGAGAACAATGCCATTCTCAAAGATATTTTTCATCAGCTTATCACCCGCGATCTTTTCATTGAATTCCACGGCAAGAAACAGGCCTTTTCCCCGGATGGTGCTGATGCCTTCGTGATGATCCATTAGTTGCCGGTAATGTTCTCCCATGCGGTTCGCATGCGCGATCAGCCCCTGCTCTTCAATATATTGCTGTGTAGCGAGTCCGGCAGCACAACTCACTGGGTGACCTCCAAAGGTGGTGATATGACCGAGCTCCGGATCGTAGGTTAGCGTCTGCATCAACGCTCCGCTACTCACAAAAGCGCCCAGGGGCATGCCGCCTCCGAAGCTCTTGGCAAAGCAGACAATATCGGGTACGATCCCATAATGGTCGAAGGCAAACAGCTTCCCTGTTCGCCCAAAACCGGTCTGGATCTCGTCCAGCACCAGAAGGGTTCCGGTGGCATCGCAACGCTCCCTGAGCTTTTTAAGAAAACCGTTGCGCGGTTCAATGATCCCTGCCTCCGCCTGTATCGGTTCCACAACGACCGCTGCCGTTTTTTTCGTGATCAGCCCGAGACCGCTTTCTTCATTGAAATCGATATGACTGATCCCCGGGAGCAGAGGCAGAAACCCGGAGTGAAATTTTTTATCGCCCAGGATACTCAGCGCGCCGTGTGTGCTGCCGTGGTAGGCTTTGTTGAACGCCACGATCTCCGGACGGCCGGTCGCCCTTTTCGCCAGCTTCATGGCGCCTTCGATGGCTTCGCTGCCGGAGTTGACGTAATATACTACATCCAAATTCTCAGGAAGATTTTCGGTGAGCCACTGCGCGTATTGGGTCTGGGGCGACTGGATGAATTCGCCGTAGACCATAAGATGCATGTGCTTATCGACCTGTGCCTTCACGGCTTCGGTAATAGCAGGATGGGCATGACCGAGCGAGGATACGGACACACCGGAAACCAGGTCGATATAGCGCTTGCTGCCAGGTGCGGGGGTATGGAAATATATCCCATCAGCACGTTCTATTTCAAGCTGAAGCGGATTGGAGGAGGTTTGACCCACGTGTTTTAAGAACAGTTGCCGGTTGGATAACGTCATGAGATTCTAACTATACTGGGAGAATTTACTTGATGATCAGGTTGATATCCTTCATCAGTTTCTCCTTGTAGGATTTTCCAATGGGGATCGATTTTGGAGCCTCCTCTGTCCTGATGACCACTGAGTTATCTTCAATGACATCGATCCTGCTGGTGTTTACAATAAAAGAGCGGTGTACCCTGGTAAATTTTTTCGCAGGCAGTTTTTGTTCGATCGCCTTCATGGTAAAGTGAATGGTGTACTTCTCCTTGAAAGTGTTAAATATAACATAGTTTTCCAGTGCTTCAACCCAGAGTATCTCATCATATTTCAATCTTACCAGGGTAGAATTCCTCTTGATAAAGAGCTCGTCTCCTACTGCCATATTCATCTGACGCTGCCTTGCTCTGGCATTCACCTTCTCAATGGCCTGCAGGAAACGTTTGTAGCTGACAGGTTTGAGGAGGTAATCGGTAACATCGTAGTTGTAGGAGTCAACTGCATATTTACCCTTTGAAGAGAAGATAATTACTTGCGGTTGCTGGAGCATGCTATCCATAAAATCCAAACCCGACATTTCGGGCATCTCAATGTCCAGGAATATCAATTCTGTTGAGTCATCTTTTTTGAGGATATTGATACACTCCACCGGATCAGAAAAGGAATGCTTTAGTGTCAATCCTTCGGTTTTATTAATAAATTCTTCAAGAATTCTTCTTGAAAGCCCATCATCATCAAGTATCATACAATTCATAGGTCCGAAGTTTAGTCAAGTGAAACCTTGTGCTAATCGCACAAAAACCTCAATTTATCAAAGGTAATTAATAATATTCAAATGCAACAGTATCTAATTAAAAAAAATCACGGCATATATCTGTTTTTAAACCCCTGCTCGATCCACCCGATATTGTTCACGGAATTTCTGAGCCACTGTAAAATGATCCTCTCCTTTTCGGAGGCATCAATTTTCCATGGAATTCCTGAGTTCCTCAGCCTGGTATTCAGTTCATACAATATTATTGCGGCAGATACTGAGATATTAAAACTTTCCGTGAATCCCATCATTGGAATCTTAACGAATTCATCGGCCATTTTAATCGCCTCATCCGACAGTCCCTGCATCTCTGTTCCGAGCAAAATGGCAGTTTTTCCTGCTGAAAGGTCAAAATCCCTCACACCGTTATCATCCACATGTGGTGTAGCAGCGACAATACGGTAACCGTTTTCTTTCAGTTTTCCGATGGCCTCCCCGGTATTGTTCTTCCTTTTGTTGTACCGGTGGAGGGTGAGCCACTGTGCAGCACCCAGTTCCACTTCCGGATTCAGCGTAATCCTGTTGCGATTTTCGATGATATGCACATCCTGGATGCCGAAGCAATCGCAGGTTCTCAATACAGCACTGGCATTGTGGGGCTGATAAATATCTTCAAGTCCCACTGTAATATACCGCGTTCTTTGTTCAAAAATCTTATCCAGCAGTCTGTGCCTGTTCTCATTCACCATGGGAGTAAGAAAATCTCTCAGCGCTAATTCATAATCATTCATTCCGGATTACTCTATATAGTTGCTTAAAAGATAACGCCAATAGCTGCATTATGCTCTTGATGCCGCAGCTTCGCTGAGCTCCCAAACTCGATTCTTATCAGCACGGCAACAAATCAGTAGTTTTTTGTATGATAATAAATATTGCTGTAAAATAAGAAAAGCCGTCCCTATTAGAGACGGCTTTTCAAAAGATTTGTTCAATTTCTTACTTGACAGCGTCTGACAATTCACTTCCAGCTTTGAACTTAACCACTTTTTTTGCTGCAATCTTAATTTCAGCACCAGTTTGTGGGTTGCGGCCTGTTCTTGCACCTCTTTTAGAAGTTGAAAAAGATCCAAAACCAACCAACGCAACTCTGTCACCTTTTTTAAGTGCTGCAGTTGTTGTTGAGATAAATGCATCGAGAGCTCTTTTTGCATCAGCTTTTGTTAGATTAGCCTCAGCAGCTATTGCATCAATTAATTGAGCTTTGTTCATAATAATGAAATTTAAAGGTTAGTAATAATATACTTATTTGTTCACTTCATAAACCGGTAAACAAATATATAGAAATTCTTTACCCATCCAAACATATTCTTTAAAAAATGCCCTGTTTGTTGATAAAACAGCCAGTTTTCTATGCAAACGATGCAATTTCTGCCATTCAAGCAAAGAATTTTGCTCCTGCAAAGCTTTGAAGCAGCGGCGTGCCGGATAGAATCCTTTTCTTCCAAAAAACGACATTTCACCTCTAATTCCCATTTTGGGAGCATGTCATATTTTTTAAAATATCCGTATCCCTGTCTGTAAAATTTTACTAATTTTGCGCCCGGAGGAATGGCAGAGTGGTCGAATGCGGCGGTCTTGAAAACCGTTGTACCGCAAGGTACCGGGGGTTCGAATCCCTCTTCCTCCGCCACCACTGAAGAACCCGGACAGCCAGAGGCTGTTCGGGTTTGTTATTTTAACGGGCCGTCAAAAGCGAGCGCAGCGAGCTTTTGTAAGGACCGGAAAAATAACAAACCAGCCGCGAACGCAGTGAGCGGCAGGGTTCTTCAGTGGTGAAGCCCTCCCCTTCAGGGATCATGACCGCAGGGAATAATCCCGTAAAATCTATCTGCTACGCAGAACCCCCAGTCGCGAACGCAGTGAGCGGCATAATTGACCACAACGACTTGAACACTTAGCCCCGCAAAACGTTATAATTCAAACGAGAATATTAAAACCTCAAAACAGATTTACCATGTCAAAAAGAACAGCAAAATCAAAATGGGAAGGCACATTGAAGAACGGTGCAGGAACCATGAACTTCGCCAATTACAGTGGGCCCTATACCTTCGCCTCCAGGTTTGAGGAGGGCAAAGGCACCAACCCCGAAGAACTTATCGGAGCAGCGCTTTCAGGCTGTTTTTCCATGTTTTTAGCAGCCCTGATCAGTGAGGAAAACCTCACCCCTGATAGCGTTGCCACAACCGCAACCGTGCACCTCGACAAGGACGATACCGGACCGGTGATCTCAACCATCGAGCTGGATTGCGAAGTAAAGTGCAAAGACCTGTCACAGGAAAAATTCAATGAGCTTGCCGCTGCTTCAAAGGAGAAGTGTCCGGTATCCAGACTGGTTGCAGCTGCCGAAATAAAACTAAACGCTAAGCTGGTATAGCTAAAATTCCATATATTTATCTGTTTGTTATACGTTAAACAGGTAAATGAAAAAATTGGGAAAAAACCTGGCACAACATGCCAGGGTATATATGCTGATCGCATTGCTGTTCACAGGCTATGGTGGTCTGCTGTCGCAACCCGTCGGAACCCCGCTGGTACTGAACTATGACATCAACCTGTACCAGGCAGAGAACCAGAACTGGTCGGTGGCCGCACGCGACGATGGAATGATCTTCATCGGAAACAATGACGGTCTGCTGCAGACAGATGGCGCGCATTGGAAACTCACCGCCATGCCAGGAAATATCGCAGTCCGCTCCTTAGCCTTAACAGACGACAACCGCATCTATGCAGGTGGTTTCGAAGAGTTCGGGTATTTCGTCCAGGATGAGACCGGTGAACTCAAATACCACTCCCTTAGCAACCTGTTCCTTCGTGACCAGTTGCACAACGATGAGTTCTGGCGCATCATACCGATCGACAGCCTTGTCTATTTTCAATCCTTCTCTTCCATTTATGTATACGACGGAGAGAATATCCACCCGATGGAACTGCCGGGATCTGTGGTTCTGCTGCAAAAAGCAAATAATAAGCTGTATATCGATGTGGTTGACCAGGGACTGCACGAGCTGAAAGGAAACCGGCTCATTCCCCTGCCGGGAATGGAACCGCTCATGGATGATGAGGTGAAGATGGTGCTCCCTTTCGGAAAGGACAGCCTGCTCGTGGGAGCGGCCAGGAATGGCCTCTATATCTATGACGGAATTAAACTGACTCCCTGGAGAACGCCCATCACCGGTCAGATTAAAAACGCCGAAGTAAACAATGGCATTCTGCTCGATGGTAATTTTTTCATTGGAACCATCGTCAATGGATTGTATGTTCTCGACCAAGAGGGCCGGATCAGGTACCACCTCCACGCAGGAAATGTACTGCAGAACAATACGATCCTTGCAATCACCAACGACCCGGGCGGGAACGTGTGGCTGGGCCTCGACCGCGGGATCGACCAGGTGATCAGGAACGATATACTGAGCTACCACCTCGATCCGTCCGGTCAACTCGGTACCGTGTTTGATGCCGCATACCATAAGGGATATCTGTGGCTGGGTACCAACCTCGGCCTGATCCGCATGAACAGCAGTGGCCTGACGTCCTTTACCAACCCAAAACTTATCGAGGGTTCGCAGGGACAGGTGTGGGACCTCTTCCAGGTCGATGATGAAATGCTGGTGGGACATACCTCCGGAACCTATATGGTCAGCGGGGATCAACTGTCCGAGATATCTCCCGTGAACGGCGGTTTCGATATGCAGCTATACGACAATGGAACGGAGAGGGTGCTTATTCAAAGCAGCTACAGCTCAATTAATGTATACCGGAAAGGAGAAAACGGCTGGTACTTTTCTAATCCGGTACAGGGGATTATTGAACCATTTTCAAAATTCGAAATAGACCCCTATGGAAATATCTGGGCCGCCCACCTTCACCGGAACATCTTCAGAATCAAACTGAACGATGTCCTCGACTCCATTCTGGAAATCCGCACATTCGGAAAAGCAGAAGGGTTCCCTTACGAAAAAAATATATCTGTATCTAAAATAGATAACAGGGTGGTGTTCCCTACCGGAGAGAGGATCTATACCTATGACGACCTCATCGATACCATCATCCCCTACGAACGGCTGAACAAGGAACTTGGACTCTTCCGCTCCTCAGCCCATATCCTCGCCACAGGCGAAAGCAGGTACTGGTTTGTCAGGGATCAACAGATTGGCGAATACTGGATCAGTGGAAGTGATATAGACAGCCTTTTTGTATACAACCTCTCCATGCAGGGAATTCACCTTGGAAAATCATTCCCCCGTATTGTAAACCTCGGTGACAACAAAACACTGATCTGTCTCGATAAGGGCTTCGCCATCTACCAGGAGCCGGCCCGGAATACCATGAGACCTCCTGAAAAAACATACCTGCGCAAAATTATTTCTGAAGGTTCCCAGCAAAAGGTTAAGCTGCCCCTGCAGGTTGGATCGGTTCCTGTAAATATCCCCTATTCGCGCAGGAACATCACCTTTATCTTCTCCACCCTCCCTCACTACAAGTCACCGCTTTACAGGTATACCCTTGCCGGACTGGGTGACGGATGGAGCGACTGGACAAAGAATTCAGAAGTAGAATACGAACGTATCCCGACAGGAAGATATGAATTCATGGTTCAGGCCTGCAATATTAAAGGATCAGCCGGCCCGGTTACTTCCTATCCTTTTATCATACGCCCACCATGGTACTTTTCAGTACTGGCAATCGCCTTCTATTTCCTGCTTCTGCTGGCCATTATCGTTTATACCCGTCTCGCATTTCTCCGAAGACTTAAAATACATGCGAGGAAAATCGAACTTGCAGAACAACAAAAGATTGAAAACGAGAAAATCAAAACTGAACAGGAGTTTACCAAACTGAAAAATGAACTCCTGCAACATGATCTTGATCATAAAAACAACCAGCTCGCCGATTATACCATGAACGTGATCCGAAAAAATGAGGTGCTGATGAAGGTGAAAGAGGAGCTGGAAAAACAAAAGGAGGAGCTCGGCGATCGCTATCCGAATTACCTGTACGACAAACTGTTGAAAATTCTCGATGCAAGTATCTCCTCCGAAGATGAATGGAAGGTCTTTGAATACCACTTCGACCAGACCCATGAGAATTTCTTCAAAAGGCTGAGAAAAAACTTTTCTGAGCTCACACCGGGCGATCTGAAGCTCTGTGCCTACCTGCGTATGAACCTTTCCTCCAAGGAGCTGGCCCCACTACTGAACATCAGTCACAAAAGCGTCGAGGTGCACCGCTCCCGCCTCAGAAAAAAACTCAAACTGAATCCCGAAGACAATCTGGTAGAATTCCTGCTGGAGTTTTGAATACTACCACTTTCGCACAAACCAAACAAAACCCGAAAAAAGACGAACCCGAACCCCGAACCAGGTAAATTAGAATACCCCATCCAGTCAACCCCTCTGTTGCATTCTGACCTCCCGGCCCCAATTTTCATTGCGACCATCCCCACATGCTGTATAACAACCACTCTTTTTGTAGAAGTATTCTAGAATCATGCCTCTCACATAATATTGTATATCAACAATATATATCATAATGAATAATCAGTATTATGGTAATATTAAGTTACTGTTTCATGCCCATTTTTTATGTAGTATTTTTCATAAGGTAAAGTATTTCAATTAATTAAGATGCTTTTGTAAGTTTGGTTAGCGTATCCTATCCAATAAAAGCAGACTTATGTTTGAAAAAAAAATTATCTATCTATCTTTCCTCTTGCTTCTGGGTACTGTCCCCCTGTTTCAAACCTCCTGTAACCAAAGCGTCACGAGGGAAAACAAAGCGCGGGAAAAATTCCTTGATGACTTGAAGCAGAAAACCTTCATGTTTTTTTGGGACAGGTCCGACAAGGTAACATTTCAGACTGACGACAGATATCCAACTCCTCGCTTTACCAGCATTGCTTCAACCGGATTTGGACTTACGTCCTATATAATAGGAATAGAAAATGGCTATATCAGCCGGGAAGAGGGCGCCACCCAGGTATTGTCAACCCTCGACTGGCTCTGGATGTCGAAACAAGGGGATGCTGCTTCCGGGACAACCGGATACCGCGGGTTTTATTATCATTTTCTCGAATACCTGACCGGCGAAAGGTACAAAACAGTGGAGCTTTCAACCATCGATACCGGACTGCTGATGGCGGGCGTTCTTAGCTGTCAGTCCTGGTTTAACGGAAACGATCCAAAAGAGGCAAGGATCAGGGAGTTGGCCGATTCACTCTACCTACGGGTGGAGTGGGACTGGGCCATGAACGGACAGGAGTGGATGAGCATGGGCTGGCATCCTGAGAAAGGTTTTATCAAAGCAAAATGGAACGGGTACAACGAGGCAATGATCCTGGTACTTCTCGGACTGGGCTCTCCCACACATCCCATCCCCGATACTGCATGGAACTCATGGTGTAAGGGTTACCAATGGGAAGATTTTTACGGTTATGAACATGTCAACTTTTCTCCACTGTTTGGTCACCAGTACTCTCATATGTATATCGATTTCCGGGAGATTGTGGATCCATATATGGCGAAAAAAGGAATAGACTATTTTGAAAATTCACGCAGAGCCACACACGCCTCCAGGGCATACGCCATGGATAACCCGCGCAATTTTACAAACTATGGGCCAGATGAATGGGGTCTTACAGCTTGCGACGGGCCCGGATACGACCGGCAGGTGCACCAGGGCGATACCATGAGTTTTCAGGCATATGCAGCCCGGGGGGCCAGTGCGCTCCATATTGTCGACGATGGCACCATTGCACCCACAGCAGCCGGGGGATCGATCCCGTTTGCACCCGAACAATGCATCGACGCCCTCATGCATATGAAAGCGAAGTACGGCAACAAGCTCTACCAGGAATACGGATTCAAGGACGCCTATAACATGACCTATGTAAAGGAAGATGGAACAGTTGGCTGGTTCGATCTCGATTATATCGGGATCGACCAGGGGGCCATCCTCCTGCAAATTGAGAATTACCAGACAGAACTGGTCTGGGACCTCATGAAAAAGAACAAATATATTCTCAGCGGACTCAAAAAAGCAGGTTTTACAGGAGGCTGGCTGAACGAAATATGAACCGCGGAGCCACTGTCTCAACGCAGCTACAAATCTAAACAATGGATATGAAACCAATACAAACAACAATCGGCACCACGCTGATCATGCTGGCACTGCTCCTCCAGGCACAGACAACTTCCGGACAACAGAGAACAATTACCGGAAAGGTCACCGCCGATGACACCGGCGAATCGCTTCCAAGCGTAAACGTGGTCATCAAAGGAACCACAACAGGAGTCATCTCAGATTTTGACGGGAACTACAGCATCGAAGTGGGCGGGCCCGACGATGTCCTTGTTTTCAGGTTCATGGGATACCAGGACAAAGAGATACGGGTGGGCGAGCAGACAGAAATTGACGTGGTGCTGGAGCTTGAAACAATGGGACTCGAAGAACTGGTGGTGGTCGGATACGGCAAGGTACGAAAAAGCGATCTCACCGGGGCCGTTAGCACACTGAAAGCAGATGAGATCGGAAAGGTCACCTCCTCCAGTCCGGAGCAGGGACTGCAGGGCAAGGTCACAGGCGTACAGGTTACCAGTACCTCAGGGGCCCCCGGTGCAGTACCGGTAGTCAGGGTAAGGGGTGTCGGCACCTTTGGAAACTCCTCACCGATCTTCGTGGTCGACGGGGTGATTCTCGACAATATCTCCTTCCTGAATTCAGCCGATATCGAGTCGCTCGAGGTGCTGAAGGATGCCTCTGCCACTGCAATCTACGGGTCACGCGGGGCCAATGGCGTAATTATCATCACAACAAAGTCCGGCCTCGGTGGAGGCGACATACCCCGGATTGACTTCAGCAGTGAACTGGGTGTTCAGACACTTGCGAAAAAGATCGACCTGCTCAACGGACGTGAGTTTGCCATTATCTCCAACGAGATCAGGGCCGGATCCTATAACAATGTCGACGCCGTACCAAATACCGACTGGCAGGACCTGGTCTTCAAACCTGCCCTGATGCAGAACCACCAACTGTCTGTCTCCGGCGAAGGCGATATTTCACGCTACTACATGGGCATCGGCTATTTCAGTCAGGATGGTATCATCGATAAGTCAAGTTACAACAGGATCAGTATGAAGCTCAACAATGTCTACAAATTCGGCGAACATTTCGAACTGGGGAACAATATTACCGTCGCCCCCTACACACAACAAAATGCACCCAATGTAACCTATTCCGTTTACAGGGCCCAGCCGCTACTGGAACCCTATTACGATGACGGCAGCTTCGCGGTGGTGTACAACGTTGGAAACCCGCTGGCCGACCTCGCCAACTCCAACAATTTTAACAAGGGGATCAGGAGCGTCGGAAATGTATATGCCCAGGCAATCCTGCTCGACGCCTTTACACTGAAGTCAAGCTTCGGGGTCGATGCGGCCTACAATAAGTCCGAAAGCTTCACCCCGGCCTACACAGTCTATAACCCTGATGGCACAGCTTCCCAGCAAGACAACACCTACAGTGACCTCAACAAAGGGACCTCTGAAAACATCATGTGGCTCCTGGAGAACACCATCAACTACGATAAAGAATTCGGTGACCATCGTCTAAATGCTGTCGTGGGATACACCATGCAAAGTGTCTCCTCCGAGATTTTCTCCCTTGCTGGTGAGAATATCCTGCGCGACGATCCCTCTTTCTGGTATATCAATCCCTCCTATATTGTCGACCCCGCCAACAACATTGATAAGCTACAGAACATCTTTAACGGGGTGGATGCCGGACAGTACTACTCCATGATGTCCTACCTTTTCCGGTCCAATTACACATACAAGGACAAATATATCTTCACAATGACCTTCAGGAGGGACGGCTCTTCAAAATTCAGCCGCGAAAACCGCTTCTCCAACTTCCCTGCATTCGCCGCAGGCTGGAACATTGGAAGGGAAACATTCATGCAGGATTTTTCTCTGCTCTCGAATATGAAAATCCGGGCCAGCTGGGGAATGATAGGAAACGATAAGATCACCTATTACGACCGCTACGCCAGGGTACAGTCAGACATCATCGCTGTCATTGGTTCACCCGACCAGGCCGTACCGGCTGCCTCTTATGGCAAGAGTGGCAATCCCGACCTCAAATGGGAAACAACAACACAAACCGACGTAGGAATGGAGATTGGACTTCTCAATAACAAGCTTACAGGTGAGTTTGACTACTACCGCCGCGTCACAGAAGACATCCTGGTGGAGCTGTCAACTCCCGGACACCTTGGAAACGGCCTCGGTCAGCGCATCCGGTATAATGCAGCATCTGTGCTCAACAGCGGTGTGGAGGTGATGCTGAACTACCGGGAGGTCAGGGAAAATTTCAGTTACAACATAAGGGTCCTGGGATCGACCGTTAACAATGAAGTGCTCGCCGTAGGCGGAAGCAGCGGTATCGATTCTACCCTGGTAGGAGGCTACCTTGGCAACGGACAGCCGGTAACACTCAGCCGGGTGGGTTACCCGATCGGCGCTTTCTATGGGTATGAAACCGACGGGATCTTCCAGACAGCAGAGGAACTCGAAGAATACCCCCACCTCTCACAGGCCGGTGTGGGTGACCTCCGTTTCGTGGATACCGACGGGAACGGGGTGCTGAACGGCAACGACCGTACTTACATCGGTTCACCGGTGCCGGATTTAATTTATGGATTGAGCTTTGGTGTTGAATCCGGTGGAGTTGACCTCTCCATTGACCTCCAGGGCGTGGTCGGAAACGAGATCTTCAACGGAAAGGAGGTGGTCCGGCCCGATCCCTATAATTTCGAGAAACATGTAATGGACCGGTGGACCGGTCCGAACAGCAGCGAAACCGAGCCGCGGCCATCGTTCGGCGGCTACAACTACCTGCCTTCCGACAGGTTCATACAAAGCGGTTCCTTCCTGAGACTCCGGAACGTAACACTGGGATATTCCCTGCCGCAAGCCGTTGCCCAAAAGATCGCTGTACAGCGGGCCAGGATCTATGTCAAGGGCTCCAACATCTACACATTCACAAAATTCACCGGGTATACTCCTGAAATAGGAAGCAACGATGTGCTATCAAACGGGATCGACAACGGAATCTACCCGGTTACTGCAGTTTACTCTATAGGATTGAATCTAACATTCTGAAGCCATGAAAAGAACAACAAGAATACTAACACTTATCATAATAACGCTGCCCTTTGCGGCGTGTGAGGATTTCCTCGACATCAAGCCCCAGGGACAGCTTACCCAGGAGGTGTTCCCCACAACGGAATCAGATGCGGTACTGGCCACCAACGCCGTCTATACTACCCTGCGCCAATGGCATTACCACTCCGGTGGTTTTCCCATCCTCGACTTCATGTCGGACGATGCCCACAAGGGCAGCAATCCCAACGACCAGGTCGCAACACTCGGTCCTTATGAAACATTCGACCATACAGCCACACAGGACGGGCTCGACCGCTGGTGGAGTACCCTGTACGAAGGGGTGAAGCGAACCAATACTGTGATCGAGAAAGTGCCTGAGATTGACATGACCGCCTCCCTGCGCGACAGGCTGGTGGGGGAAGCGCATTTCGTACGCGGCCTCCTGTATTTCGACCTGGTAAGGGCCTGGGGTGCCGTTCCACTGACAACCTCAATCGAGCCACCGCTCAAACTGCAACGTACCCCGGCCGATTCTATTTACCAGTTTATTGTGAGCGAACTCGAAGAGGCCATTGATCTGCTGCCCCTGAAAAGCAGCTACAACGACAACAACCTGGGCAGGGCAACAAAAGGTGCCGCGCAGGCACTGCTGGCCAAAGTGTACCTGTTTATGGACGATTATGAAAATGCTGAATTGTACGCCCTGGAGGTGATCAATTCGGAAGAATACGACCTCGAACCGGTGTTCGCTGATGCCAACGGGGAGAACGGTGAAAACGGGGTGGAATCGGTATTTGAGATCGGCGCACTCTCTGTAGCAGGCGGTGCCAGTGGAGGCAACCAGTACGCCAATACGCAGGGGGTAAGGGGAACTCCAAACAGGGGCTGGGGATTCAACCGTCCTTCGCTCGACCTGCAGAACTCATTTGAAGAGGACGATCCCCGCCTCGACGCCACAGTGATCTTCCTCGGAGAGGTGATCGATGGTATCGAGATACTGGGCGACGGAACCACACCCGATGAGCTGGAGGATGACCAGGGAAACGTGATTCAGATCGAGTGCTATAACCAAAAAGTATGGATCGCCGGACAAACTACCGACACACAGTTCGGACACAACCGCAGGATCCTCAGGTATGCCGATGTGCTCCTGATGGCTGCCGAGGCGCTGAACGAAAATAACAAACCAGGACCGGCACGGAACTACCTCAACATGGTGAGGGAACGTGCCAGGGAGGGAGATGCCGGCATACTGCCGGATATCACCGAAAACGACAAGGAACTGCTGCGCGACCTGATCCTCGAAGAGAGAAGACATGAACTGGCACTCGAGGGACATCGTTTCTGGGACCTGGTGAGAACAGGAAAAGCAGAGGAGGTGCTCGGATCACACGGTTTTGAAGCAGGAAAAAATGAGCTGCTCCCCATACCACAAACAGAATTGGATATATCACAGGGTTCATTGGAACAAAACCCTGATTATGAGTAATAAACGTTCTAATAATATTAACTATTAAAAACAAACATTATGAAAAAAAGACATGTGTATTTTGGAATGCTAATGATCGCAGCACTATCACTCACCGTGATGTACAGCTGCGATAAAGAACCGGATGAGCTGATGTTGGAGACCATGACAGCCACCGGCGACATTGATCTGAACGCTGCCACCGCACCAACGAATGTACCGTCAGTTGTGGTGATCACCGCAACATTCAATACGGACATCGATCCTGCAACAGTAACAGGCGACAATGTAACGCTTACCCAGGAATACGACAACGCTGATATACCAATCAGCCTGAACGTTACCGGAAATACTGTTACTATTACCCCGGATGAGGAGCTAAGCAGTGGAGCACTGTACCAGCTGACACTCTCTTCAGGGATTGCAACTGTCGAAGGGCTGGCACTGAGCCAGCTTACCAGGTCGTTCACCACCGCAGGTACTTTTGTGCCTACAGGGGTGATCGCCCACTGGAACTTTGAGGACAATGCGGAAGACCAGGTCGGCGATTACAGCCCATCTGCTAACCAGATCGTGGCGATCACATACACCGACTCACGCAATGCCGCAGCCGGTAAGGCAGCCACATTCGATGGTGATGCAAGTATCATTGAGATCCCCAATGGTGATGATCTGATGAATACTTCCAATTTCACACTCAGCTTCTGGGTGAAAACAAATTCGGAAGGTCATGAGGCCGGACACTTTGTTATGGGACTCGGTGCATTCTTCGGCTTCCAGTACGAGATCTTCGGCGGATATGATGGCAGTAAATTTGCCATCTCCTATGAGGCGCCAGGCCAGGAAGGTCTGGTAGTGGAAGATATGTGGTTCCCGGCTAATGCAACAGACAATACCTCCGATGGATGGCAGGGATGGGACTTTGCAAAAAGCCTTACACCTGAAGAGATGATCGCCCTGCTGAAGGACAATTGGCTGCATGTGACCTATACATTCGATGGAACAGCCAAAGCAGGAACGCTCTATTTCGATGGCGAGAAGATGAAGAGCTTTGATTTCAATCTCTGGCCGGAAGATGATATCAAGAGAGATGTCACCGGATTGAAATACATGGGCACAGAACCTGAAGTAGTCAATGAACTGGCGTTCGGATTCATCCAATCACGGGCAGGAACTTTGTGGGACAGTGAACAATGGGGCGGATATGAGTTCCCCGATGCCAACCACTTTAAGGGACAGCTCGACGATATCAGGATTTTCCACAAAGCCCTTACAGCAACGGAGGTACAACTAATGTTCGACTCTGAAAAATAGTAGTTTAGGTTAGATTAGTTTAGATAGTTTTTTAACAACGGAGGGTCGGGCAATCCGGCCCTCCTTTTTAAATTACTAGTCTGGATAATTGGTGTCAGAAAGAACCTGATTTTACGGGTTCAGCAAAGCTAAAGCATTAAGAACAAGTACAAATGAACCAGCACATTAATGGATTATCAACAAATGAACCCTGTATCATTGAGCAAAGATTTTTCAGCAGTGCAAAGAGATAAGGATAACTATAAATGAAAAGAGCTATCCCTTTAGTCCTCAACATTATGGCCGTGATCCTGCTAACCCAGTCCTCATGCAAAAAGGATCCTGAACAATATATTCAGCTGGTAAGAGCCCGGGTTGGCGATATTACGCTCTATACCGATGAAACCAACGACAATGCTCCTTTCGGTCAGCCCATCTCCATCGAATTCAACAATGTCATCGATTCCCTAACGGTCAGGGAAAACATCCTGCTCACTGGTAACGAAGAGATGACTTTGGAACGCTCCTTCACATATTCAGACGACCTCACAACAATCTATCTCAAACCTGTTCAAAATCTGTCACCGCTTACAACCTATTCGCTCAGCATCCTGGACGGACTTCGTGGTTCCGGCGGAGAGACTTTCCCGGGGATAACCTACCAATTCACCACCAGGAACGTTGAACTGACAATCGAATCCATTACACTCAACAGCCAGGATTTTCAGCAAAACAGGGCACTGCGGGAGATCAGCTACGACAATATCAGCATCGAAATCATCTTCTCCGACCCCCTGGATCCCGGCAGCTACTCCTCCTTCATAAACCTCTCAGGCAGCATCCCCCTCGCATTCAACATGTCAGGCGATCATACCGGTGTAACCATCACCAATACAGCGAAACTCGACGACTATAAAAAATATTTTTTCAATATCTCTGCAAACCTCACCTCAGCCGATGGCTATACCTTCGATGGCTACTCCGCCTCTTTCCATACCACGCTCGACTCAACCTATAAATTCCCCGAACTACCGGACGATGAACTACTCAACCTCATACAACAGCAAACCTTCCGCTACTTCTACGATTTTGCCCATCCCGTCTCCGGGATGGCGAGGGAGCGCAACAGCTCCAGTGAGGTGGTCACCACCGGGGGATCGGGTTTCGGGCTGATGGCCATTGTTGCCGGTATGGAACGTGAATTCATAAGCCGCCAGGAGGGGATCGCCCACTTCGAAAAGGTTATACAGTTCCTGGAAACCTGCGACCGCTTCCACGGCGCCTGGCCCCACTGGCTCAACGGTAGCACCGGCAAAGTACAACCCTTTAGTCAGAAAGACAACGGCGCCGACCTGGTCGAGACAGCCTTCCTGGTCCAGGGACTGCTTACGGTACGACAATACCTCAATCCGGGGGTCCCGGCAGAAGAAAATCTGATCGACCGGATTACCGTGCTGTGGGAGGCAGTGGAGTGGGACTGGTTCACACGCGGTGGACAGGAGGTGCTCTACTGGCACTGGTCGCCCGATTACAACTGGGAGATGAACATGCAGATTCGGGGCTACAACGAGGCACTGATCGTCTACATACTGGCCGCCTCCTCCCCCACCCACACCATCGACGCATCCGTGTACCATAGCGGCTGGGCACGCGACGGGGCCATCGCCAATGGTAAAGAATTTTATGGCATCACCCTGCCGCTGGGGTATGACTATGGCGGACCGCTCTTCTTTGCGCACTACTCCTTCCTCGGACTCGACCCCCGGAACCTGTCTGACCAATACGGGAACTACTGGGAGCAGAACGTGAACCACACGCTGATCAACAGGATGCATGCGATCAACAACCCCTTCGATTACATCGGATACAGCGCCGACTGCTGGGGTTTCACTGCAAGCGACGGCAACCAGGGTTACAGCGCCCACTCGCCGACGAACGACCGGGGCGTGGTTACACCCACTGCAGCGCTCTCATCCATGCCCTTCACACCCGATGAGTCGATGGATGCCCTGCGGCACTTTTACTACCGGCTGGGCGACCGACTGTGGGGTGAGAACGGGTTCTACGACGCGTTCAATGTAACGGAAGGGTGGTGGGCCAACTCCTATATCGCCATTGACCAGGGACCGGAAATTGTTATGATAGAGAACCACCGCAGCGGACTGCTCTGGAACCTGTTCATGTCGGCACCGGAGGTACCGGTCGGACTGGCAAAACTTGGATTTACATACGATGAGTAACAAAAAGAAAAATAACAGAGATAATAATTACAAAGCCATGCTTACACAAAAGTCCGTTCCATCTACACCTGAAAGCACCACCAATAGCAGGAAAAATGAGAATATAACCACTGCATTACTAAGATCCGATGCCGGATTGAAAAGGTCAGATGCCGGAATACGAAGGGTTGTTGCTGAAGTGCAAAGATCTGAACCTGCCTTACAAGGTTCTGGTGCCGGATTGCGAAGATCAGATGCCGGATCCCAGGCAGGCCCGTCGAAGCTATACGCCGGAACCTCCCAATTTCTGACAGGCATGGTTGCAGCTATCTTCCTGACCGGTCTCACTTTGCTGACATTCAGTGGTTGCACCACCCAATCGCAAACCGAAACAGCGGATCAACAACGTGAGCGGTTTGTCGACTCCCTGCTTGCAGAGATGACCCTCGATGAGAAGACCGGTCAGCTAACCCTCTACACCAGCGGATGGACCATCACCGGTCCGGCGCTCGACAGCAACTATCGCAACTATATCACAGCGGGGCGATGTGGGAACCTCTTCAACGCCCATGGCGTAGCGTACAACACCGAACTGCAACGGCTTGCCGTGGAGGAGTCACGCCTGGGCATCCCCCTGCTCTTCGGGTATGACGTGATCCACGGACACAGGACCATCTTCCCCATCCCACTGGGTGAGGCCTGCTCATGGGATCCGGTCCTGGCAGAGAGATCGGCTGCGCTATCAGCCAAAGAGGCGGCGGCATCGGGCATCAACTGGACCTTCAGCCCTGTGGCCGACCTGAGCCGCGATCCCCGGTGGGGAAGAATTGCCGAGGGATCGGGGGAGGACCCGGTGCTGGGAGCAATCTTTACCGCAGCACGCGTGAAGGGGTACCAGGGGGAGAGCCTGGCTGACAAGGGCACCGTGGCTGCCTGCCTGAAGCATTTCGCGGTGTATGGAGCACCGGAAGCGGGCAGGGATTACAACACGGTGGATCTGTCGATGCGCACCATCCGCGAGGTGTATATGCCGCCCTACGAAGCTGCGGTGGATGTCGGGGTAGCGACCACCATGGCCTCGTTCAACGAGATCAACGGTCAGCCCGCCACCAGCAGCCGCTACATCGAAGATATTTTAAGAAATGAGTGGGGTTTTGATGGGGTGCTGGTGACCGACTATACCGCCATTGCGGAGCTGATCCCGCACGGTGTCGCCACCGACCCGGCACATGCCGGAAAACTGGCCCTCGAGGCCGGGGTGGATATGGACATGCAGTCGGGCATATATATGAATACCCTGCGGGAACAGGTAGAGACCGGAACAGTGGATGCAGCCCACATTAATAAAGCTGTGAAAAGGGTGTTGCGGTTGAAATACGACCTGGGACTTTTCGAGGACCCCTACCGGTACCTCGATCCTGAGACTGAAAAGGCGGTGGTGCACTCGGAAGAGCTGATGGACCATGCGCTGGAGGCGGGCCGGCGATCGATGGTGCTGCTAAAGAATGAGCCGGCGAATGGCCGCAAACTGCTTCCGCTGGAAGAGGCTCCACGCAGCATCGCGCTCATCGGTCCGATGGCCGCCAACAGGGTCGATATGATGGGTAGCTGGCACGCGGCAGGCGACCCGGGAATGGTGGTTACGTTGGAGGAGGGATTGAAAAAGAGGTTTCCTGACTCCCGGATCCGGGTTGCAGAGGGGTGCAATTTTACAACAGACGACAAAAGCGGTTTTGCTGAGGCGCTCGCCCTGGCTGTGGTCTCCGAAATGGTGGTCCTGGCGGTCGGGGAAAACTACGTGCAGAGTGGTGAGGCAGCCAGCAGGAGTAGTATCGGTCTTCCGGGCGTTCAGCAGGAACTGGTGGAAACTATTGTGAAGACCGGCAAGCCGGTGGTGACTGTAATCTTCGCCGGCAGACCGCTTACTATCAATTGGATCGACGAACATGTGCCGGCGGTGCTGTGGGCATGGCAGCCGGGAACACGGGGCGGCGATGCAGTGGCGGACCTGCTGTCGGGCGATTATAACCCGTCGGGGAAGCTGACGGTGACCTTCCCGCGCAATGTGGGACAGATACCGCTATATTACAGTACGAAGAACTCGGGCCGACCATTTGATGCGGACAACAAGTACACTTCGAAATACATCGATGTGCCGAATGAGCCGCTGTACCCGTTTGGCTACGGACTGGGCTATTCGGAGATCAGCTACAGCGACCTCAGCACCAACCGTGAGACGATCGACTTCACAGATATACTGCAGGTTTCGGTAACCATAGAGAACAAGGGATCGTATGCCGCAGAGGAGATCGTGCAGCTGTATGTGCGCGACCTGGTGGGATCGGTGACCAGGCCGGTGAAGGAGCTGAAGGATTTCAGGAAGATCAGCCTGGAGCCGGGGGAGCGGAAAACCGTTACCTTTGAGCTCACCGCGGCAGACCTGGTTTTCTACGACATCGATATGAACCTGATGGCAGAGCCGGGTCAGTTTCACGTCATGGCCGGACCCAACTCCGCCGAGCTGCTCACTGCAGGGTTTACGCTGGAACTTTAAAGACATAGCTTTGAACTTCAGGATTTACTTGCTGGACCTGCAGAGTAGCCGCCTCGAACTACAGTTAGCTGCCCTGAACAGCAGAGCAGCCCAATGGAGTTGCAGAATTGCCACCTTCAGCTGCAGGATCACCTCCTGAAATTGCAAGCTGCCAGATACAGGGTTACTTCCTGGAACCACAGGGCAGCTACCTTCAACTGCAAGATCAACGCCTGGAATAATAAAATACCTGTTTCATGTGCACTACCTGAGTCCGATCCGGTACGACACCTTCAGCAGAATGGTATTGTTGGCTCTCTTCGCGGTAAACATCTGATCCATATTGTCCCACACCTCGAACATCCCTGAGGGATCGTAATGATCCCTGGTCTGCGACCATACCAGGTAGGCGGTGGAGCCGGGAAGGAACTCCCAGCGGATCACCATGTTCGACAGCCACTCGTCGACGGTGAAATTGGGATCGCCGAAGCTATAATCGTTCACACCATCCATCGCCTCGTCGATATGGTACCGGTCGTCTGAATAGCTGATCTGACCGTCAGTGTATTCATGGTACCTGTTTGAAAAATTTTCAGCCTGCGTATCGGTGATCATCTTAAAACCGGAATATCCTCCGGAGGCGATAAAGGGCTGTCCCCAATACTGGATGGTGAGATCGGGTGTGATGTTGTAGTTGATCCGCAGCGACATGCTCAGGACCTCCTGGTCAATCGCTCCGAAAATATACCGCTCTTCTTCCTCTACCACTTTGGTGGTTACATATTGCAGCTCATGGTATTTCCATGAATAGGACGGGTTGATCGAGACCGAGAGGGTATTCACCGGCTTCGCGGTCAGACTCAGTGATAAGGAATTCTGACTGAAATAGTTTTCTGCGCCCCAGCTTCCAAAACCGGAAAGGCTTCCTGAAATTATTTTCCTGTTGTCACTTCCGATACTTATATACATTCTTTGGCTGTTTGGAAGCAACATGGAGGGACCTCCGCGCAGCATGGTGGTGGAGATCTCGCTGAAATTCAAACCTCCCCCTAAACGGCCCGTCCAAAAATTCCTGAACCCTGCACTGAGATTGTATTCATAACCGAACCCGGTGACCTCACCGCCAAAATTGGAAACCAAATAGACATTATTGTTAAGACTTAGCCTTCTGAAAATGCTGAATGGTTCAGTAAAATTATAACCGGTCCACAATACATGCAGCATATTATCCGCCTGGCGCATAAAACCCATGTCGTTGATCTCCAGTCCCGGGCTTTTGAATACGTTCATAAAAATGAAATTCCAGTTACCACCGATCTTTCCGAACTGGAGCTTTCCCCCGGTACCGGCCAGGCTGGTGAGGGAAGAGTCGAACTGCAGGTGACTTGCATCGGGTCGCTGAAAATAACGGGCGGGGGAGGTTTGTGTTCGGGCAATGGCATCCGCCGTTCCCTCTACATTGCTGAAGTACAAAGAGGCGTTCAGCACGTAGTTGCGCTCCACGAAATATTGCGACAGATCGACACCGGTGGTGGTGGCTGACCGGTGCAGGAAATCCAGTTCCGTGCCGTCGGTTCTGCGAAACACGTTGGTCGCCGCTGCCCCGATGATAGTGTTTCCCTTGTTGAAATCCTTCTGCACCCTGACCAGCGAGTAGTTGGTAAGTGGCTCAACAGTCTCGCGTCGCTCCGTTCCCTCGCTATCGATCATCGCTTTCGTATCCGCCGTAACCGCTTCCAGCACACCCACGGAGAGCCCGTTCTCCGTTTTCCCGGTGAGCTTGGCCGCTCCCAGGATCGGGGTGAACTGCGGCATCTTCACATACTCGCCGTCATCCGTGGAAAGCGAACCCTGCGGCCGCCTGCCGATCCTCCGGGAATAGAAAAGGTTATCGTTCCCGACATCCCCGTCGCCCAGTCCTACATTGAAACTGGTGATGCTGTTTCCCTCAATGAAGAACGGTCTTTTTTCCCTGAAATAGCTCTCGAAGGCGGTGAGGTTCACTTCGGATGGGTCGGCCTCGACCTGACCAAAGTCGGGATTGATGGTGAAGTCGAGCGTGAGGTTGTTGGTAACACCAACCTTTCCATCGAGACCGAAGTTCAGATTCTGGTCACTTCCACTGGCGTAGGGGTTCCCATCCCGTGGTTCATAACTATTTTGGGATACCACACCGTATGGAGTAAGGTCGAACTGCCGGCGTGGTTCGATCTCCTCCAGTCCGGCCAGTTCGCCCATGGCATGGATCATGCCGGGGGCATTTCGGGGGATCGCGTGATAGAGGCTCATTTCACTGTGGCGAAAAATCTGGCGTGCCACCTCAAACCCCCACACCTCGGCGGAATTTTTCTTGAACCGCAGCTGGGTAAAGGGGATCTTCATCTCAGCACCCCATCCCCAGTCATGGATTTTACTTTTCGCCTGCCAGATCGGATCCCAGCTGGTGTCTTCATTCTGACCATTGTTGGAGAAGATCATATCAAAGCGCACCCCGGCTGCGCTCACCCCAAAGCAAAAACCGGTGCGAAGGTCGTGGTAGCTGTCGAACACCACAAAGACCATATCGCCGTCGTCGTTATCGCGCCTGCTCATCCTGCTTACAATGCTGTCGGGAGCATCATCGATTGCCCTGATGGCCACGTAGAGGTTCATGTCATCGTACGCCACCTTAAACTCGGTTGGCTGTGAAGGCTTGCGATCAGCATACGGTTCAAACTGCGTGAAGTCGCCTCCCCACGTCCCGAACTGCCATGCCCGGTCGTCGAATTCGCCATTGATCACCGGCGGTTGTTCGACGCGGTAGGCCTGGTACTGCTTTTTGGGAAGGTATTCGGTCTGCGCCTGGAGGATTGTTGTACAAGCAAGAACAGACAGTATAGTGAGTACTTTAGACAATTTCATAGTTTTTTAATCTGACGGTTTATTGTTGTAAATCTGGTTTTTTGCAATTGCAAAATCTTGTCATTTTGCACCGCTCCTGAATCTTTTCCTCTTGCACCGCTGCGAAATTTTTTCCCTCTGCACTGCAGCAGCTACATTCTTTTTCAAATATTGCTATAAATCATCTCCTCAGATCAGATCAGGGATTTACCAAGAAGACGAACAAACCCCGATTATGTTACAGATGGGTACAAAACTATTTTCGGGTAGTGTCAGTTTCAGATATCATTCATTCATCTGGTTCGCAACCTCAATCGTATGCTCGTCCAAAGCAGATCTACGTGAGCGCACAATTCTGAATATGGATAATCCGGGAAATGAAAGATAGAGGACTGCCAGGGGCACCAGCATGTGTGGTAACCGGTAGATCGTTTCATACAGATGCTGGTGCAAACTTTCCAGCGGAAAGCTCCAGTAAAAATTGGCCCACACCCTTGCGAGGGCTGTTAAACCACCCCAGATGACTGCATAGATCAATGCAGCCCTGGAGATCCGTGGAATAAATATTGCGATGGATACCAAAAAGTCCAGGACCCCTGCAATATTTAAAAAACGTATTGCACCAGCTTCACTGGTATGTAAAATGTTGATGACCATATCAATGAATGCACCGGGACGGGGGTAAACTCCGATGGCATATAATCCATGTGAAGAAAAGGTAAGCGCAATTGCAATTTTTAAAAACAGCTCAATCCTTGATCGCTGAATTTTTCCGTTGACTACATAAATAAAGACCACCGGAAGTAAAAATTGAATGGTATATTCAAAAAACTGACCTAATTGAAAGAACTTCTCTTTACAGTACAAAAACGCCAAAAATGTTAAAGCTAAAGAGGCAATGATATACAGCCAGGTAACCCCCTTCTGTTTTTCTGAGACAAAAAGTGTGAAAACCGCCATTAAACTGTAAAATATCCCAAAGCCAAGACTGATCATCTGTATCGCATGGTCAGCCTGTGCACTGGTCACATATTCCTGCCAGGTTCCGCCCCGTAAAAATAATATGATTCCCTCCATCCATTGCTGGTCCCAGAGCAAGGTCCTTAAAGGCGCATCCCAGAACAAATGTTGCCACGCACGACCGGTAAACAGAAGAAGAGTTGCTATTCTTAATATAGTGGGAACAATCATTTGATTTGATTGTGGGGTTTTATTAAATTAGTTTTGCTGATAATCTACGAGAACAAGATAGCTATCAAAATTGTTTGATCTACATAAGTAATAATTATATTTGAAAAAGCATGCACAATCTTCACGAAGCAATGTAAATTAGATTTGAGCGAACCGGTATGAGTGAGTTCATTGGGCTGAAAAAGCAGGCCGAATAACTCACATACAGTTTGAACAATAATTACATTATTATATACCAATTATTCAAATAAAATATTTATTCCCATGAAAAATGTTTTAATCCTTATCCTTTTTGCCTTGCATATTCAAACTTTCGCAAAGACAGATAAGTACCGGGTTACGTTAAGAGATAATCCGTCGAATTCCATCGTCATCGGCTGGAACCAGGTTTCCGGTGAGAATCCGGTTGTGTATTATGATACGATAGATCACGGGAAGGTCCCGGGCAATTATGCATTCAAAGCCATGCCAAACAGGGAGGTGGTATTTGCAGAGATGGACAATAGATTTGTCAGGTTGAATAACCTTTCCCCCAACACGGACTATTTTTTTATCATCAAAGATAATGACAGCATGAGTGAACGCTATTGGTTCAGGACCGCGCCCACTGGTCCGGATGCGAGATATTCTTTTATCGCCGGTGGTGACTCCCGCAACAATCCCGTCCCGAGACAAAATGCAAATCTGCTCGTGAGCAAATTAAAACCCCATGCCGTTCTTTTTGCAGGTGATATGACCGTCCGGGGAACGCCTGAACAATGGAGTGCATGGCTGGATGACTGGCAGCTTACCATCAGTGAAGACGGCCGAATGTTTCCCGTTATTGCAGCCCGGGGAAACCATGAGCCGAACAATGAGATGGTATACAACCTGTTTGATGTGCCTTCAGAAGATATATATTTTGCAATCACGATTGGTGATCAGCTCCTGCGTATCTACACCCTTAATACTGAAATTTCCATATCAGGGGAACAAACCAGGTGGCTGAAAGAAGATCTTGAACAGCACCGCGACATACGCTGGAGAATTGCACAGTACCATAAACCCATGCGACCCCATGTGTCTGGAAAAGCTGAAGGAAACAACCAGTATATGGCATGGGCCGAACTGTTCTATAATGAGAATGTCAGGCTGGTCGTAGAATGTGATGCCCATACAGTAAAGACCACATGGCCCGTGAGACCCTCAACAGGTGAAGGCAGTGATGAAGGATTTATCCGTGTCCAAAACGGGGGAACAGTATATACCGGTGAAGGATGCTGGGGCGCTCCCTTGCGGGCAAATGATGATCCTAAAAGCTGGACCCGTGACCATGGCATGTTTAACCAGTTCAAATGGATTTTTGTCGACAGGGACCAGATTGAGTTCCGTACCATCAAAGTGGACAATGCCCCGGAAGTGGCATCCGTGCCAGATGATAATCCTTTCCAGATTCCGGAAAACATTGACAATTGGAATCCGGAAAATGGGGCGGTAGTCAGGATAAATAATTAGAATAAAGTCCGGATCAATTTCATTTCTCACCAGCCACAATGTCAGATCCGTAAATCTTGCCCGGTTTCGCATTGTTCTCTCTGTACCCGGAGATATAATAGTTATTGGTTAGCTCTATAGAGACGCCTTTTTCGTGCAGCTTCGCATACACGTTGTCCCCGGCAACCTCCCCTGTCATTTGATGTGCGAAATAGGAAGTGTACACATGCACTTTCCCTCCCCTGTTGTCGATGCCGGGGGCACCGGAGCGCTGGAAGTTTGCCTGCTGAAAACGTACCGTACCGCTATTGATGATGGCACCTATGACAGGACTTCCCCAAAACGCACTGTTGTACAGGATCAGTTGCGCATCAGGATGTACTTTGGTGGTATTCACTTCGCCTCCCATAAGTACATATGACCTGACAGGTTCTGATATAATGCGTGTATTGACCAGTTCAGAGTTGATCGCGACTATTTTGGTGTTTTTATCGGCATCTTCTACAAATAATGAATAGGTACATCCGTCTGAACCGTGACCCAAAACCGTCATTTCCACAGGATTTTTGCCGGTTATTTCATCTTTCAAAAAATGTATGCCGTATATGGATCCGTATACGAAATTGTTGAAGATCGTCTGGTCCTTCACATCGGCAAACTTAAGCGCGCTGCAATTTGATTGTACAAAACGCATCAGAGTTACTCTCGGATATCCCTGTCCGCCTTCAGGAAGTCTTGATCCATAATGTGGATTGAACTGCATATTGCGAATAAACCCACCTTCAGCACCTCCGCCGACCCAGATACCTGCTCTTGCAAGCACACCGGCGAAATAATCAATATAGTGTCCGCTGGTGTTGTAAGAAGCGAGGTCTATTCCTTTATCACCGGCCGATACTGTCACATTAATAATATATACATTTGGGCCCTGTCCCTGTATCAGGAAGGGAGTCTTCCTGGGATTCTCAGTGCTGAAACCGTCCGTTGCTATATTCAGCTGCGCAATGGTAACTCCCCTGATACCTGCATCAGCTTCAAGCTGAATAAGTGAAGGGCCCCTTTCTCCGGCTGCACCGCCGGTATATGTTGTAAATAATGCTGCACCTCCGCTTTGGGTATGGTGCTGTACATCCCATGTGCCTCGCAATTCAACTCCCGAAGGAACTTTGATAGGATGGTTCACTAAATATCTTCCACCAGGCAGATACACGGTACCGCCGCCGGCAGCCTTAACGGCATTAAGCGCTGTTTGCAATTCAACTGACACATCTTCTGTCGGTTGGTTATTGTTAAAGCCTGTTGCTCTGGGCAGATCAACTTTCAAAACCCTGTTTGCCCCCGGTCTTGGGTGTCCCTCAATATCCGTTTTTACATTTTTAGGAACCGGATCAAACAAAAATTCATCACCGTTATTGATCTCAACTTTGGCGGATTTGCTGCTATTTTTGATATCCAATTTTCGGTGATAGCCGGAATTTACCGATTTGAGCGTATGCATGTCCCTGCCCAGGAACAGATGACCGGCAGGTTTTTTAAATTCGCTTTGTGTTAACAATACATTGCCATTGTTAATCCTGAGTGCGTAATCACTGTATTCATTGAACGTACAGCTTTCAAAAGATATCACTCCGTCGCTGCCATCGCTAACAACGGGTCCGGTGAAATCCACGCCGTTGAATTGAACAGAAGTTTTAAAATCGTCATAAAAATAGACGGCATTATCACCTTTTTCGGCCCCAAAAGTAGAATTGGATATCAACAAACCGTATGGGTTAACCTCCTGAACATATAAACCATTTACGCAATTATTGATATGCATCTCGTAAAATTGCGCATTTGGAGCATTGGCGAAACCGGGTTCCCTGCCAACCCACATACCCGTCTTATAACCTGAGATATACAGGTAAGAAACATATTCCCAATCTGAGCGATGCATTTTGAATCCTGTTCCATTTGCCCTGGTATAACCGGTAACCTTTGGGAGTGAGGGCGAACCCGGGAGTCCTGAATTTGCCCAATATTTCGGATCAATTTTCACATTCTCTACACGTCCGATATCAGTGCATACATGAACTTCGATTCCTGTATTGAGGGCTGTCATATAGCTGTTCAAAACATAATGCAGTTCGCTGGGAGCGGAATAGAAACCGTTATAGCAGTTTACAAACGTTACGTTTTCGATGGTCGCACAGTCGCCATGTGTCTGAAACAATGTCCATGGATAGGGTTGTATATCGTCGATCTCCTGTTCAGGATACCAGATGGACAGGTTGGTCACGCCGGTTCCCTCATTCATCTCTATAAACCTGTCGGCTACACTGGTATAGGCTGTACGAAGTGCGTTACCCGCCTGTGAGTCGTTCCACCAACTTTCAACTGTGCCGTTGTAATTAGGCGCATTTTTCCCAACGCGCACCTCAAGAATGGTTCCGAGAACTTTCCCATTGTTTAATTCAGGATCCGCCCAGTCGCCACGGAGCTGCACGCTTTGTGGCAGAGTAAGTACATATTGATAATGAAAGTCTTTCCTTGTCTCCTCAGTACCCTGGCGAACCCTAACATTCCTGCTGGCGGTTATTGTGCTATGGAACTCATAGTTACCCGCCGGTATATACACTACCCCACCGCCGCTATTATAAGCAGCATCAATAGCAGCCTGGAAAGCCGGTCGGTTATCAAACCCCGGCTCGGCTTTCGCTCCAAATTCCGGATCGGTCACGACAAAGTCAGATATGACCCAATCTTTTGAAGGATAAACCGTTTTGATGCTCTGTTCGATCGCTGGGTGGTTGTTCACCCACGGATGAGCATTCGCACCTGACTGGGAGCCTGCTGTTGTTTGAGTTAGTGCTCCTTGTTGAACTATTGTCCCTGGCTGATCACCCGCCCCTTGTTGCGCATGTGCTCCTTGTTCCGCATTTGCAATGGCTTCAGTGTTGACACTGCCAGCAACCAAAATTGCCAGCATTGTAACCATTGCCATTTTGCCCAACCTTGCAACTAATTTTTTAATCCTGAATATTCCCCGGCTTCCAAAGCTGTCATGGTTTACCTTGTTATTGAAATGGTCCCTGGTTCCTTTTACGCAGCTTAAAATTCTGTAGTGTTCCATAACTTTATCGCATTTAAACTTAACTTCTACACTATTTTTAGCAATCATATACTCTGACAACTCTATATAAATACCGGCTATACTTAAGAATGAAATAAAGAAAGCTTAAATAGGTTAAAAAAGCAATGAATCGCTCAATAATTATACATCAAGACATACCGGAGATTATCTCCGTGCTAAATATTGATAAGGAATAAAAATCCTATATGGTAACACAACCATCCGATGCTGATAATACCGTATTCCTGTACTTTTTCAATATCCCGGGAGGCAGGGTATTCTCAGGTTTTTTCCACGCTTTTCTGCGAATCTCTATCTCCTGATCGGTAATTTCAACCTCTATCCTGTTGCTGGCGATATCAATAGTAATTGTATCGCCATCTTTTACTAAACCAATCAGTCCACCTTCGTATGCCTCAGGTGAAATATGTCCCACAACAAAACCATGCGATCCCCCGGAAAACCGGCCATCCGTTATCAGCGCCACCTCTTTTCCCAAACCTGCTCCCATTACGGCCCCTGTGGGCTTGAGCATTTCGGGCATTCCGGGCGCTCCTTTGGGACCACTGTAACGAATCACAATTACCTCTCCGGGTTTCACTTTTGTGCGAATCCCCTCAATGGCATCAACCTCATTGTCAAACACCCGGGCCGGTCCCTTGAATAGCAGTCCCTCTTTACCCGTGATTTTCGCAACTGCCCCCTGCTCCGCCAGGTTGCCGTAAAGTATCTGAATGTGCCCGTTTTCCTTCAGCGGCTGCTCTTTTTTGTTAATAATCTTCTGGTCGCTGGTCAGATCCGGCACCATTTCAAGATTCTCCCCGATGGTCCGGCCGGTTACGGTCATGCAGTTCCCATCGAGAAAACCCTCTTTGAGCAAATATTTCATTACCCCGGGGATGCCTCCAATATTGTGGAGATCTTCCATGAGAAATTTACCACTCGGCTTCAGATCAGCCAACAGTGGAGTGCGGTTGCTGATGTTCTGAAAATCATCAATAGTAAGGGGCACATCAACAGATTTTGCCATGGCAATGAGATGGATGACCGCGTTTGTGGAGCCGCCCAGGGCCATGATCAGCGTAATGGCGTTTTCGAAGGCTGCTCTGGTCAGAATATCGCGCGGTTTGATGTCCTTTACAAGTAAGTGGCGGATCGCTTCAGCAATATTTTTTGGTTCCCTGTTCTTTTGCGCACTCAGCGCAGGGTTCGATGATGAATAGGGCAAGCTCATCCCCATGCACTCAATGGCGGCCGCCATGGTATTGGCGGTGTACATCCCACCGCAGGCACCGGCGCCGGGTATACAATGCTGAATGATTCCCTTATAATCCTCGTCCGAAATCTTTCCCCTGATCCGTTCGCCATACGCTTCAAATGCTGAGACAATGTTCAGGTCCTCGTTTTTCCACTGCCCCTTTTTCACCGTTCCCCCGTACATAAGTATAGCGGGCCGGTTGAGCCTGCCCAGTGCAATCATGGCTCCCGGCATATTTTTATCGCATCCCACAATCGGTATAACGGCATCATAGAATTGGGCGCTGACAACAGTCTCGATCGAGTCGGCAATAATTTCACGCGAAGGCAGCGAATATTTCATTCCTTCGGTACCATTGGTAATTCCATCGCTCACACCAATGGTATGGAAAATAAGGCCATACAGATCCTCCTGGACATCAACCTCCTTTTTTACCAGTGTGGACAGGTCGTTCAGATGCATGTTGCATGGATTCCCCTGGAACCCAGTACTCACAATACCCACCTGTGCCTTTTGCTGATCACTTTCACTCATCCCGATCGCATAAAGCATCGCCTGTGCAGCAGGCAGACTTTCATCCTGCGTGATTGTTTTGCTGTATTTGTTGATTTGATTTTTCATCTGATGGTTTTTTAGAATGATATGAATATACCAAAATATAACACAATTGATAACAACATTGTTAAAAAAACGAAAGACCATTGCCGAAAAAATCCAATCCTATAATCAATTTTTTTTGACTGTCTACCAGTTGTCTTCCGCTTCACCAGTTGTCTTTCCCAATAATCAGATATTCATATGTGGTAAAGGAACTTTTATCCCGCCAATTACAACCAGCACCCCCTCATTAGGCAAGCAAAAAAACCAGGTTCTCCGAACTAAAGAGGAACAAATCGGTTTAACTAGAACTGTTTCAAAACTAACTTCGACCAGGATCATCTGTTTTACTTAATTTAAAACAATACACTATGAATTCAAAAAAGAAGTTGTCGTATTGGTCATTATTTGCCATCGCTGGTGCATTGCTTATATTTTTCAGTAGTTGCGAAAAGAATATTGATGAGGGACTTGATGAGATTTTAAAAAGCGCCGGATCTTTCGAAGACTTCGAGGATACTTACGCTGAATCGGAGGCTGTGGAGTTCGAAGAATCATCGGGAAATGACCAGTATTTTTGTACCCGCAAAACGGTTAGTCTGACCGAGGGATACAGCGATTATCCTCAATTTGATCCAAACACCCAGGTTATATTCCCCGGCAACCTGTTGCAGGGGAACACACTGGATTTTGCAACACCCAGTGGAATACCGGTAGATCGTGGTCCCGGAACGGTGGTTATCACGTTGGTAAACGGTGCTGCCTCTGCCAGCCGTCAACTTGATGTTGTAAGTCTTGGCAGTGTTTACGATGCCATGAACGAAATCATTGCCGATAATCCGGGCGACCTTCCGGCACGCACTACCTACAGTATGGAGCAGATATCATCCCGTGAACAATTGGGTGTGGCACTCCGGGCCGAGTTCAGTAACCTTACCACCGATGTAAAAGGATCCTTTAACTTTAACTCGGATGTTAGCTACAACCGTTTTCTTGTCCGCCTTACACAGAGTTATTACACCATCGCTTTTGAGGCACCAACTGATCCGTCACAGTTTTTCGGGGAGGGTGTTACAGCGGAGCAACTCAATCAATATGTGCAACCTGGTAATCCGGCAGCATACGTATCCAGTGTAACCTACGGTCGCATTTTTTACCTTCTGATCCAGTCAACAGATTCATACCAGGAAATGAGGGCTTCCATTGATGCAAGTTTTAATGGTGCCGTAGCAAGTGGTTCAATCGGCGGCGACGTGAAATACGTAAGCGAACTAAGCAGTGTACAGATAAGCGGATATGCCATCGGCGGAAATTCCAACCAGGCTGCAGCAGCTCTGACAGGAGATTTTGAAGCACTGAGAACATTTGTAGAGGAAGGTGGAACGATTACCACCGGCCAACCACTCAGTTATACAGTCAATGCAGCCAGCAACCCGGCACAGCAGCTGAAAGTGAAAGTGGCTACTGAGTATGATATCATTGATTGTTCTCCCCTGAGTGATGCGTTGTATGACGGAATTGCCTGGTATCGTGGTGATGTAGGTGTAGAGTGGGAAGACATCCTGGGTGGACGCGGAATAATTCGCTGGCAGGATTTGTTTGGTGCCCAAAACAGTGACAACAGCCGTGATGCTGTGGTTCCCTTCGGTGGTCCGGAATATGCGGGTCTATGGAATGAAGGCAATCCCGCCGGAGGACGGGCACCTGACTTTCAATTCCAGGCAGGCTCATTTACCGGCCGTATGTTGGTCCCCGGAACACCACTGAGAAATACAGATTATACCATCGCCGCTATTGTAAGCCGCACAGGTGTTCCACCGGGTGACAACACACCGGTATACTGGTTCTGGGGCGAAAGCTCCACCGAGGGTCGTGGCATCCGCATCGGGTTTGACAACAGCAATACGGTAAGTGTATCGCATGGAGGAGCCACAAAAGTAACTGCGTCCCTTGATCAGGATATCTTCAATCCGCAACTCTATATTTTTACTTTCAGCGAAGAAAATGGGGTGCGCATATACATCAATGGGCTGGAAGAGGCGCATGACCCAAATATGACAGTACCCATTGAACAGTTCCTGGGTGCAAGTATAGGGGTAAGTGACAGTAATGGAAGTGGTACTGGAGTTGGATTTGCGACCATAGAAATGCTGGAGCTGCAGATATACGATTATATCCCAAGCGATGCCCAGATCCGCGGTCTCGAAGAAGGTCTGCTGGAATATTACAGGCTTTAGTATTTAAAGTATCCGTAATGCCAGATTTTTGTTAATTCATGGTTTGACATCCGCATGCCTGGCGATAAAATCCGGATCAATTTCAATTCCCAGTCCGGGACCTGTCGGTACGGTAATCTTTCCATCCTCTACTTTCAGGGAGGATGTTGGACATTCAAAAGGCACATGGGTGCGGTAGCCCTTGAATTCATGATGTGCCCCTGCATTGGGCAAAACAGAAACAAAATGGCAGTTGTAGAGGTATCCGAGGGCGCCTCCAGACATATGGGGAATGCAGGTTTTTCCAAATGCATCTGCCATACGGGCCGCCTTCATGGAACGGATAAAACCTCCGAAATAGTAATTGTCCGGCTGCACAATTTCCAGTCCGCCATTGGCAAGCAGCCATCTGAAATTATAGTAGCTGTGGTCCTGCTCTCCGTTTGCAACCGGGAGCGAAAGGGCATCGGCAACTTTTTTTATCTCCTCAATATGATCGAACATAACCGGCTCTTCAAAGTATTCATAGCCATTTTCTTCCAGGATCCTTCCGATCCTGATGGCCCCCTCTACGTCATAGTATCCGTTCGAATCGGCATACAGGCTCCAGTCGCTACCGTAATGTTCCCTGATCATCGGAACCAGTTTTTCTGATTTTCCCGGCAGTCCCGGCTCATGAATATTGCGGCTGCCTGCAAACAGGTACCCCACCTTCATTTTAATGGCCTTTACGTCATATGCTGCCACGGTCTCCTTTATTTTTTCAAAATGTTCCTCCAGCGGTAACTCCCGGAACTCTGTCGCTACATAAATCCCGACTTTTTTATTATGAAGATCGCCCACAAGCTGGCCCATGGGAATACCTGCTATCTTCCCCATCATATCGAGGATCGCAAATTCGATGGTTGCCAGGGGAATCCCCAGGGCAATACCACCATACCTGAAGTTGAACCGATAATCGAAAACCTTTTCCACAATAAGATCCAGTTCACGGGCATCCTGACCGATAAAAAAAGGCTGCAACTTATGCAGGAAAATGGGTTCAAGATAGCGCATGTCGTTATGCCCAACCGAGATGCCTTCAGCACCATCCTCTGAACGCACACGACACAAATAGCTACCCTCCAACTTAAGCAATTCAACCGATGCAATCACCACCGGGTCACTGAAAAGTTCCTTTTTAAATACCGGCTGCTGAAGAATCTCATCCAATATCCTGTACCGCCCGGCAATCAGTTGATGACTTTCTGGTCTGTTACTGCACGAAGCAAGCGGACCCATTGCAGCAGCCATTCCACCTAATGCTGCTGATTGAAAGAATGTACGTCGTTTCATATCCTGTAATTTTCTATAAAGATAAAATATTTATCTGGGCAAATTGAGACAGATAATTGAGCCCGCAAATGATGATCTCAAATTGGGTGGAACCCTTTACCCGTCGGGAGCTTACCAACGGCCAGGTAATCAGCTGCACAGGTAAAGGTTCTTACTCCTACCACCGATATCTTTGTCCCGCTTCACACTCACCGACCTGGCAAAGATCATCGAGCACGACAGCAAAGACCCGACCTACAAGTTCGCATTGCTGCGGGGGACCATTGATTATCACTTTGTGTTGATGGCTGTAAAATAAAAATAGTTTTGCGGAAAAAGCGTGAAAAATATAACTTTTTTCACAAAATTTGCAATATCATCCTAACCCAAAAAACCTACTTTTACTGGGCGAAAGAAATAACACGAACTGCACAAATGATAATAAAGTATCCAATAACAGACCCTCACACTTTCTCGGTAAAAGAAATACTAAATGAACTTCAAACTGATTCCGATGCAGGGATAAGCCAACATGAAGCAGAAAAACGAACAATAGCGTTTGGTCTTAATGTGTATCAAGCTCAGAAGCAGAAAAGCATATTCCTAATGATGCTTCTGCAATTTAAAAGTCCAATCGTATATTTGTTGTTTTTTGCTGTAGCCGTCACCTTCTATTTTCAGGATTATATTGAATCTATTGCCATTCTGGCGGTGATTTTTATAAATGCCATCATTGGATTTGTTATGGAGCTACAGGCCCGCAGTTCAATGAATGCGCTGAAGGAAATGGACGTGATTCATTCGAGAGTTATCCGCGACGGGCAAATTCGGGAGATACCATCTGAAAATATAGTGCCAGGCGATATAATAGTGTTAGAGGCTGGTGATGTGATACCCGGAGATGCACGTCTCATAGAATCCAACCAGTTGCAATGTGATGAATCATCGCTTACCGGTGAGTCGCTTCCAACAGAAAAGAATACAGAAAAACTTTCGAAGGAGACTGTGCTGGGAGACCAATTTAATATGGTGTTTAAAGGTACTTCTGTAATTAATGGGAACGGCAAAGCAGTTATTACCGGAATTGCCCTGCACACTCAATTGGGCACAATTACTTCGTTGGTAGAAAGCTCCAAAGAAAAAGAGACGCCACTGGATAAAAAAATAGGTGTTCTCACTAAAAAGCTGATATGGATAACATTGGGTATGATAACCATATTTGCCATCACCGGATTTATTCAGGGGCACGATTGGTTATTAATTTTAGAAACTTCTATCGCTTTGGCTGTAGCTGCTTTTCCGGAAGGGCTACCCATTGTTGTTACAGTGGCTTTAGCATATGGAATGCTTTTGATGGCTAAGCGAAATGCGATCGTTAAAAAGCTATCGGCAGTAGAAACCCTGGGAAGTGCAAATGCCATAATGACCGATAAAACAGGCACCTTAACTGAAAATAAAATTTATGTAGATACTTTTTCATTTACCGAAGAAACAGCTGAAGTTAGTTTTAAAGACAACATATTGAGTTTCGATAAGGGAAATATTGAAAAAAGTGAAGAAGCATTCAACAAAATGAGACTAATTGGCGCGTTATGTAACAATGCTTCTCCAAAAAATGACGATGACAAAGATGAATTGTTGGGCGACCCAATAGAAATTGCACTTGTTCACCTCGCAAACTCATCGGGTGCATCCGCTGATGAATTAAAACTGGAATATGAAAGGATTGGTGAAATGCCTTTTAGTTCCGAAACAAAAATGATGGGTACTTTGCACAAAAATTCAGGCAGGTACTTTGTAGCAGCCAAAGGTTCTGTAGAGCATTTGTTGGAAAAATGCAGCAAAATACAATCGGGGGAAACTATCAAAGAATTGAGCGAGGACGATCGAAAAAGAATCCTGCTTAATTCTGAACAAATGGCTTCCAATGGTTTGCGGGTACTGGCATTTGCATATAGAGATGAAGCCGAAATTAACAAGGGAGATTTTTTGACTGCATTGGTATATGTCGCTATGATAGGTTTCCTGGATCCACCTCGCCTGGATATTAAAGAGGCCGTTCTTTCCTGTAGAAATGCAGGTATCAGAATTGTAATGATAACCGGAGATCATCCTTTAACGGCTCTTAATATTGCCAAACAAGTAGGATTGGTAGATGAGTCCGAACAAAAAACAATCACAGGAATTGATATCCCTCCAATGGAATCACTTTCGGATGAATGGAATAAAAAGATGCTTTTAACCTCTGTATTTGCCCGCACCACACCCAAACAAAAATTGGAAATAGTTGATATTTTTCAAAAAGCAGGCAACATTGTTGTCATGACGGGTGATGGCGTTAACGATGCGCCGGCACTTAAAAAAGCAGACGTTGGTATAGCTATGGGATTGAGAGGTACCCAGGTTGCCAAAGAGACGGCCAGTATCGTGTTAAAGGATGATTCATTTATATCCATTGCGCGGGCAGTAGCGCATGGAAGGGAGATATTTCAGAATATACAAAAATTCGTAATATATTTGGTGTCCTGTAATTTAAGTGAAATATTTATTGTAACCTCATTTGGGTTTTTATTTCCAGCCTCTAATTTACTACCCTTACAAATCTTGTTTTTAAATATGGTAACCGATGTATTTCCTGCGTTGGCCCTTGGTTTGGGCAGTGGAGATAAAACCGTTATGGACAGGCCGCCAAGAGACCCCAAAAGCCTTATTGTAACAAACAGAGATTGGTTTACAATTACTATCTATGCGGCCGCCATGACCTTTGCAGTAATTGTAGCCGTTACTTATAGCAATCATAATATTTCTTCCGACAGCAAAATATTAAACAATGTAGCATTTATTACGCTTGCTTTTGCACAGCTCTTTCATGTATTCAATATGTCGTCAGCACAATCAAAAATGATTGTGAATGAAATAACTAAAAATAAATATGTATGGGCAGCTATATTAACTTGCACCATTCTTATTGTTTTGGTTTACGTTGTACCTCAAATGCGTTTGGTATTAGGTTTAGCTATTCTCCCTTCTGAAGTTTGGGTTGTTTCCATTGTATCTGCGCTGATTCCGTTGGTGTTAATTCAACTGTATAAATTTATTAGGGGAAGAAAAAATCATAATTAACCTTTAGCTTGGCGATATTTTGGTAAATCCTATATGGTAACACAATTAATAACAACATTGTTAAAAAAACGAAGGACCATTGCCGAAGAAATCCATATCCCAAGCGATGCCCAGATCCGCGGTCTCGAAGAAGGTCTGCTGGAATATTACAGGCTTTAGTATTTAAAGTATCCATAATGCCAGATTTTTTTTTAATTTGCGCCACTATAAACAGATGATTATGCCTATACTGAAAATTCAAACCAACCAGGAAATTAAGCACCAGGAAAACGTGTTAAAGGAAACTTCTCTCATGTTAGCTGAACTATTGCAGAAACCGGAAAAGTACATTATGATATTACTGGAAAAATCAGAAATGCTTTTCGCAGGCGAGAACAGCCTTTGCCTTTACGCTGAATTAAAAAGCATTGGCCTGCCAACTGAAAAAACCAACGAGTTTTCAGAAGTTTTATGCTCCTTTTTTGAAAAACATTTTGGGGTGTCGTCCGATCGCATATATATCGAGTTTACAAATTCGGAAAAGCATATGCTTGGTTGGAATAACAAGACATTCCTCTAATGCTGCCGGCACTTCGCAATCCAGATCTCATCTTCAACAACCCTGTATGTATAGAGCTCGATATGAATTTTAGCTACCCAGTACCACTCATCTTAGTTTAACTCCTTCATCCGATATCTTTGTCAGGTACTATAACGCTGCAAGGTCGAGATGAAGGTTTTGACAACAGAGGCGGCCTGATTCTTATAATGTGTATTATATTGCATTATTTTACCTATATTTGTATATTTAATTACACGTAATGAATCAAGCCATGATCAATTTTATTGACATTGGTTTGTGCATAACAACAACTGAATAAAAACAGATGAAAAAGAAAATAATTTTACTGCCGAAACAAAAAAGAATCCTGGCCACACTTGGGGAGAATATCAGGTATGCCAGGTTAAGGAGAAGGCTGAGCGCTGTGCAGGTAGCCGAGAGAGCGAATATTTCAAGGAAAACGCTGTATGAAATTGAGAAAGGCAGTGAAGCTGTTGGTATGGGATCATATTTACAGGTATTATTGGTGTTGGGACTGGAACATGATCTTGCTTTGGTTGCAAAAGATGATGAACTGGGAAGAAAACTCCAGGACATGGAACTGACAGTAAAAAAGAGAGCACCCAAAAAGAATAAATAACAGCAGGAACCATGAATATTCAAAAACAAATATATGTCTATGCTGACTGGTCTGGGCTAAATGGTTCAAAACTTTTAGGCATTTTAAATGTGAGCCTGACCAGGGGAAAAGAGATCTTCAATTTTGAATATGATGAGGATTGGTTAAGATCTGCTCCTGCGCAGGTTTTGGATCCTGACCTGCGGTTATACAGCGGTCCGCAATATTTAAGTGAAGGCAAAAGCAACTTCGGTATTTTCCTCGACTCTGCACCTGATCGATGGGGCAGAATGCTGATGAAAAAAAGAGAAGCTGCAGCAGCAAGAAAAGAGGGACGCACTGTAAACAAACTTTACGAATCTGATTTCCTGTTAGGGGTATTTGATGGTCAAAGGATGGGAGGTTTACGGTTTAAGCTTGATCCAAACGGGGATTTCCTCGATAATAACAGCGCAACTGCTTCGCCTCCATGGGCAAAGCTCAGGGACCTGGAATATGCAAGTCTGCAAATTGAAGAGGAGAGAGACTTTGAAGATCCTGAATACTTGAATTGGTTGAAATTATTGGTGGTGCCGGGATCAAGTCTGGGTGGTGCGCGACCCAAAGCGGGTGTTATTGATCCGCATAACCGCTTATGGATCGCGAAATTTCCCGGTAAAACGGACCAGTTTGATGTTGGTGCATGGGAAATGGTGGTCCACGAATTGGCGTTTCAGTCGGGCATATCTGTTCCAGAGGCCCGAATTGAACAGTTTTCCAGTAATTTCCACACATATCTGAAC
>JBBDUV010000041.1:0-1416 GCA_040903745.1 Bacteroidales bacterium
TTTTATTTGATTCTGGTTTTGTTGTTTTTTGGCTGGGTTGAATGGGTATTTATAACTGAGTACTTTCATTTTTCTTTGCTGATGGTTCACTATCGGACATAATTCTTCCTGCACAGTTCATGGAATCGAACTGTTGATTATTACTGATGCCAAAGAACGTTGTTCGATTATAAAATTATCCAGTGTTTGCCAGATAATGTGGTAGCATCCTGCCGGTTTTGCATTTCACACAGATTGATGGGTCAAACCCGGTAATAATCCGGAACGCTTCATATGCATTCAATCCTTCAATCTCGGATACATGCATGGTCTGTGCGATTAGGGCAATAGACTGTTCTTTGCTCGTATTGCTATTAACGGTAGCGAGTATTCCAAAGTATCGTATTTTGTAAAATCCACAGGGAAGTATGTGTTGCATAAATCGCCTGATAAACTCATTTACTTCAAGAGTCATTTCCCGGTTATACCTTCCTGTTTTTGGATCCTTGTACCTAAAGCTCACCTTATCGCGAGTGATATTTGTAATGCGATCGTTGCCAATGGCTACTCTGTTTGTATATCTGGCAAGATATTCAAGTGCCCGATCAACAGTTTTTCCTGTTTTTTTAGCATATACTACCCACTGCTTTTTAAAAAGATTCCGGATCAAAGAATGAATATTGGTCCCATCAGGTATGATCAGTTCATTTCTTTCAACAAGACCTTTTAATTGTTCGCAGAACCTCGCCCTGAATATTTTAGAAAGCACTTTCACTGGAACTAAAAAATTGTTCTTAGATCTCACCCACTCCATTCCATCATCTGATAATCCTCCTGCAGGAACAAGCAAATGTATGTGTGGATGATATAGTAATGTTGAAGACCATGTATGCAATACTGCCACTGCGCCTGTTTGAGCTCCAAGAAAACGTGGATTATTACACAAATCCTTTAAAGCCGACCATGCAACCTTAAACAACAGACTGTAACACAGTCGCTGATTCAGGTAAATCAAAGGGTTCAGACTATCGGGAACTGTAAATACAAGATGGAAGTATTTCCCGGGTAGTAATTTGGTCTTCAGTTTGTCAACCCACATTGATTGCCTGATGAACTGGCACTTATTGCAGTGTCTGTTGCGACAGGAGTTATAGGATTGCTCGATGTGCCCACAATTATTGCATTGAGATTTATGCCCTTTCATTTGTGCAGTACGGCATGCCTTGATGTCTTTGATTGCTTTCATTTGTACTGAACAGAGGGTATGGGTAGATAAAAAAGCATCTGAATGCACCCTTAATATATCAGCAAGCTCATATTTATGAGGTCTGTTTTCTATTACTTGCATGATTCTTATGATTGAAGATTTATTAAATCGGGTAGGTGTACCTTATCAAGATCGGCAAGATGTAAATAGATCGATGTTGTCTTCATAGA
>JBBDUV010000042.1:0-8058 GCA_040903745.1 Bacteroidales bacterium
ATAGCCTCATGTGCTTTTGCTATCTGGCTTTCTTTTACCTTGAAAGATATAATTACACTGATTTGTTCTTGTGTCATAACGTTAATTTTTTTTATTTGTAAGCAATACTGTTTTGTCGTCTTTGGGTTGCTGCTAAACGTCTATAAGAAGAATAAAGTTAGGTATAAAATTGTAAATGTGGTCGGTAGTCTGACAAAAAGTGTAAAATAAATTAAAGGTCCATGTCGTCGAGGGGATTGGGGAGGTTTTTTAGGTCATTGTCTGCAATGTGGGTGTATATCATAGTGGTTTTGACGTTGCTGTGCCCCAATAGCTTCTGGACATAGGGGAGGGCAGCACCCTTTGTAATCAAATGTGTGGCAAAACTGTGCCTGAGCATGTGTGGGGTCACCCGTTTGGTAATGCCAGCCCTGGTGGCCGACTTTTTAATAACTTTTTCAATGCTGGTGCCGGAATACTGTTGCCCGGTCTGCCCTTCAAGCAGGTAATCAATAGGGGTATAACCCTTTAAATATTCTCTCAGTAGCTTATGAAGATTCTTTGAAATGTATGCTGTACGCTCTTTGTTGCCCTTTCCATGAATCCTGATGGTTCCCGATTCCATGTCAATGTCGGTGACTTTTACAGATAATATCTCTGCCCTGCGCATACCTGTTGAATATAGCAGGGTAATGATCAATTTGTGCTTGTTATTCATGCTGCGCTCAATCATTCGCTGTAACTCTTCCATAGATAAGACTTTAGGCAGTTCCTTGGCTGCTTTCGGACGAGGAATATCTATATTCTCTAGACGAACTCTGTACACCAGGTTGTAGAAACTTCTGATAGCGCTGATATGTATATTCAGGGTGCTGTATGAATATCCCATGCGTAAAATGATATCGTTGAGGTATTCCTGTATCTCAAGGTTCGATATCTCCTGGAAATTTCTCCCCTGAAAATAACGGATGAACCGCTTTGTGTAATCAAGATAACTTGTTTCTGTACGTTTACTTCTATTGCGAAAATTCAGTTCACGTTCAAATTTTTGAAGCAAAACAATTTCTTCTTCGCTGAGAACAGTAACTTCTTTCTGACGTTGGGGGCTTTTTTTAGGATGATTCAACTTTGCGCTCTTTTCAATCGTTGAGGTTTTTATTTCAAATGCATATGATTTGGCTGACTTGCATAATCGTTCGTAGTTTTCACCTAATGGTATGGTCCATCGGCTATTCACCGTATCGTAGTGTGATCCTTCCAATACTCGAAGGGCCTTGAAGAAGTGATTGTCATAACTGTGTTTCACGTACATCACGCCCGCTTCTTTGTCAAGCTTAACATAAGCCACCTTCCTCCGCGGCTCAGCCTGCACATCCGGAATATGCCTCAAGTCTGTCCCGTCTTCAAGAAACAGATACCTGCCTTTATACACCCCGTTCAGATACCCCACAACTCCTTTATAATAGGTGATGTGCCAAAGCTTTAAAGCTCCGCAAAAACGAAACCCTTTTAAACTCCTAAATGACTCAATCTCATTTCGCTCTAAATGAGGAAATCCAAGCTGTAGTATTCCACCTAATCGGAAAATCCTTGTTTCTATTCTTTTCATATTAACAATACTTTTTGTACTGTTAATGTGCTCAGATTTGAAAATATCTGGACAAAAGATGGGTTATTTATCGAGCAAGTTGGATTTTTATCGAATCGGGTGGGCTATTTATCGATCGAGGTGGAAATAATATCACATAAGCTGGAATAGTTATCTAATAAGGTGGAAAAGTTATCGAATGGTGGGATATCAATCGCAAGAGATGAGATTTCAACCGCATGACCTGGGGTAGCTGTCGATTGAGTTGGTATATATATCGAATGAGTTGGTATATATATCAATCGCATGCAGTGGGTTAACTGCAAATTGACTTGGAATCCAATGAGTTGGTTGTTAATTGAAGGAGTTGGGATGCTTATTCAATGATTTCTGATGCTTATCTAATGAGTTGGTTTGCTGACCCAATAAGGTGAGATGGTTCATCTCAACCCCTAATTGGCACAGTTTACACACAACAGACTCTCCGGACGAAAGATGATCCGGCGGATGTGGATCTCCTTGCCGCATTTCTGACAAATACCGAACTCTTTCGTGCCGATTTTTGATAGTACACGGTTCAGGTTCTTCAACTTCTCCTCAGCCTGCCGCAAGGAGGCCTCCGTTACACTCTTATTATTGATCGCATCCATTCGGGTGATCCGTCCAATGGCATCGTCGGGGGCTACCGGTTGACTCATTTCACGGTATTCATTAATCAACCGCTCGGTTTTTGCTATCTCCTTAATAATAATCTCTTTGATCTGTTCCTGTTCCATAATACTTCTAACTACCTGCTCTATATTAATTTATCAAATACTTCCTTTTTTAACGGAGTTAAATGTCTCCTTACAATTGTCCAAATAATACTGGAATCAATGGAGCCATAAGCATGGATTAACCTGTTTCTAAAACCAACAATTCTTTTAGCATTTTGAATAGATGATTCCGGACAATGTTGATCAAATTTATTAACAGCTTCACCAATTATTCCAAGTTGCCTTTCTACAGCACTCTGAGTTTTTAAATCAGAAAGAAAATGATTGTAATCGGTAATTGATTCTGTAAATTGTTCTACTAGCTCAATTGAATGTAAAATATCAGACAAGTACTTTTTTCCCTTTTCCGTCATAAATAAGAACTTTCGTTGAATCAAAACTTTTTTGAAGGTATGGGTTTCTAATCGATGAATTTGTAAGAAGATCAACTTTCCTATGGAAGAAATCTTCGAAATTATCCCATAAGGACATAAGAGCCTCACCTCTTATCAATGGATCTGAAGAGTCAATCTCCACGAGCAAATCTATATCGCTTTTTTCTTCATCAAAATTACCTGCAACTGAGGAGCCAAAGGCATATAGGTATTTAACCTTGTGACTTTCGCACAACGATTTGAAGTCATTTATTCTGCCAGATATTTCTTTTTTAAGAATCATAAAACAAAGATACAACTATTTTAATTAGTCTTTCAATAGAGTTGGAGTGGCGGCTGGATCATGAAGTAGGAGAGCATTACCTGTCCCGAATTTACTGGGGTTCTATCCTTTGTTCCGCTTCAAGAAATGCTGCGAATCTCCCCATTCGCCATATCCGATCTCCCCGTCGGCCAACTTCAACCGTGCATCCAGACACCCCTTACACTGGTCCGGCTCCTCATCGGTACACGGCTTGTTCTCATACAATGCGTAATCGTTTCGGAACAACCCGGGCGTCACATTCGGCATAATCACATTCGCCCCAATCTTTACCGCCTTCTCCCTTCCTAACGGGTCGATTGCGTGAAGGGCCGTAGCGGCGGCAATGTTAATGTCCTTCATCAATATCCGCAGTGTGGCGATCATCTTTAATGCCAGATCAAACCGCTCCCCAATCGGTAACAACTGATCCCTGAAAGCATACAGTGGCGTATCATGGTGCTCAATATACGGACCCATTCCCACCATGTCCACATCAAACGACTGCATGAACAATAAATCGTCCGCCAGATCCTCCACGGATTGAAACGGCAGACCGATCATCACCCCTGTACCTGCCTGGTAACCCAACTCCTGCAGGGTGCGAAGACAGGCATATCGCGTATCAAATTCGTGGTACTCATCGTGCGGATGGATCTTTTCAAACAACTCCCGGCTCGAAGACTCGATGCGAAGGAGGTACCTGTGCGCCCCAGCTTCCATCCATCGCGCATAGGTGTCGCGCGACTGCTCCCCGAGGGAAAGGGTAATGCCCAATCCTCCATCCGATAGTTTTTTAATCTCCTGCAGCAACCGCTCGATCCGTTCCGTGAACTTCGGAGAATCAATCTCTCCCCCCTGTAATACCACCGAACCATAGTTGTTCTCATACGCAAAACGGGCCGCTTCAAGGATCTCTTCATCTGTTAAATTATACCGCGATACCTTCTTATTGCTCTTCCTGATCCCACAGTAATAACAATCCTTCGAGCAGATATTCGAAAACTCAATCAGCCCGCGAAAAAACACCTTGTTTCCTACATGCTCCTGCTTCACCTGTGCGGCATGCCGAAAAAGCTGCTTCTTCTCTTCACCCTCCGCCGACAGCATGGAGATCAGGTCATGCTTCTCCAATCTCTCTTTGAGTAAAATTTCATCTATCCTCATTTTATAAATAATCTGTATCGGTCCGACTCTCCTTCACAAACGGAGCAATCGCCCTGCTGTAAATCCCCTGCATCCAGGCAATCGCCATCCCGTAATTGGTTACTGGAACCCCCGCATCAACAGCGGGCTTCAACCTGTTAATCAGCTGTTTTCGTGTAATCATACATGCTCCGCACTGAATCACCATGCTATAATCAGTAATCTTCCCCGGCACATCGTTCAGGCCGCTCACCACTTCGTACTCAAGCTCCGCACCACTGAACTGTGACAACCACCGTGGAATTTTCACCCGGCCAATATCGTCGCACGACACATGATGCGTGCAGGACTCCAAAATCAACACCTTGTCGCCACTTTTCAATGCTGAAAGCCTGGGCGTTCCCCGCAGGTAATTCTCAAAATCGCCTTTGTACCGCGCCAGCACCGTACTGAAGCTGGTCAGGTGAATATCCGGCGGCACGGAACCATCTGCCTTCAGGAATACCTGGCTGTCGCAGATCGCTAGCGCCGGCCGGGGCTGCAACCTTCTCAGCAAAGTGTCGATCTCCCGCTCCTTCGCCACCACGGCAATTGCATCATTGTCTAAAATATCCCTGATCATCTGCACCTGGGGAAGGATCAGGCGATCCTCCGGCGCTTCATCATCAATAGGAGTAATAAGCAAAACCAAATCACCCTGCCGAATGATATCACCCACCAGCGATTTCGAGAGATAGGCTGTCTCCGGGATGTGGTCACGCATCAACTTTACCAGCGACTCTTTGTTGACCGGATCAACCGACGAATACTCAATCAACCGCCCGGCATGCTCCGTTCCAAGCTTGTCAAGCAACACGCTCTCCACAGGCTGAAGATCACTTTTGTTATGGACCAAAACCCACGGAACCTCCCACTTCTCAAACTCAGCGACCATCTGCTCCTCCGGTGCTCCAAACTGGTTCATTGCCAACACAAGAACCCCAAGATCAATCTTCCTGATCGTGTCCCGCGTTCGCCCCACACGTTTGCCTCCCAGTTCCCCGATATCATCCATGCCTGCAGTATCGATCATCACCACCGGGCCGATTCCCGGGATCTCAATTGACTTCTTAACCGGATCGGTCGTCGTTCCGGGAACCTCGGAGACAATGGCGACATCCTGACCGGTCAGTGAGTTGATCAGCGAGCTTTTCCCGTTGTTCCGCCTTCCGAAAATCCCTATATGTGGCTTTGCATTGCTTCCCTTCACCGCTCTTCCTGATTAAATTCAATGATATCCTGCACCGAAAAACCTTTTTTCAACAGGTACTCGGCGGTCATAATCCTTTTGAGTTTGTCGACCGGTACCATACCCAATGCCTCGTTGGCTGCAAAAATATCCACCCGCTGCTTTTTCATGTATGCTGAAAGCTCGGCTGACCGGTGGTAGCCGATGAGGGGCGATAGGGCAGTGGTTACCGCCTGACTATGAAACAGCCTTGATGCGGCCAACCGGGCATCGATCTCTATCCCGCCGAGCAGATGCTCCTTCACCGCTTTATCCATGGAAATGAGCAGCTTCAGGCTGGCGATCATCGCACCACCGATGGAGGGCAAATAGGCGTTCAGCTCTAAATTGCCCTGACCCGCAAGTGCCGTAATCAGCTGGTCGTTGCTGTAGATCTGATGCGCCGCTGAGATAACATACTCGGGGATCACGGGGTTTACCTTGCCTGGCATGATCGAGCTGCCTGCCTGGCGCGCAGGAAGGTGCAACTCTGTTTCCGCGGATAGTCCCGACGAGAGCAGCCGCAGATCGCTCACCATCTTTTCCAGGCTAACCGCGTGTGCCTTCAGAATGGCATGCACCTCCACCAGCGAATCCTGGTTGGTGGTAACGTCTGTGAGATTTTCCCCTTGCGCGAGGGGCAGTCCGGTGAGCTTCCGTAGCTGGCCGGCCACCTCCATGATATAGAACCTCGGAATGGAAATGCCGGTGCCTGTCGCACCACCGCCCAGGTTGACCTGCTTGATACGCTCAAAGGCTTTCGAGATCCTCCACCAGTCACGCGAAAAGGCTTCACTGTAAGTGCCGAAAAGCTGTCCGTAGGTGCCCGGTACCGCCTCTTGTAACTGTGTATAGCTGACCCGCACCGTGCTCCTGTGTTCTTTTTCAAGCTTTTCGGTCTCCTGGCGTGTACTGTTTACGGCTGACTCCAATTGGTTGAGCAGTTCCATGATAGCCACGGTGAGGGCGGTGGGAACCACATCGTTGGTCGACTGATAGATGTTGGCGGTTTCGATGGGGTCGATGATGTTGTAACTCCCTGGCTCCTCTCCGATCAACTGCAGGGCCCTGTTGGCAATGATCTCGTTGATGTTCATGTTGATGCTCGTACCCGCTCCTCCCTGTACCGCGGGAACGACAAAATGCAGGTAGTGCTCGCCCGAGCTGACCTCGGTTGCAGCCGCTACCAGGGCATCAAGTATTTTAGTGGAAGGGATCCTGAGTGCCGGAAGCTGGTCAGGGTGTTCCTTCTCAATCGCCTTCCTGAATTTTATAACTGTTTCGTAACAGGCCAGCTTTACCTTGCCGGTCGCTTTGTACCATTCGATGTGAAAGGGCTCCTGGTTGGGGAAGTTCGCGTATGCGCGCGCGGAATGGATGCCGTATAATGCTTCGGCAGGTAGCTGTACCTCACCCAGAAAATCCTTCTCCGTTCTCATCTGTTCCGGTTTCCTGCAAAAATAGCGCTAAAAAGGGGAGTGACAAAATGTTTTGTGAATTGAATAACAATAAAAGTATAGTATGAGAGGTTTTTGTTGGTAAAGTGAGCTTTCACAGGGATGAGGAAGTTCATCCTACAATATCTGATCTTCAGAATAAAAAAATTACATGTCAATAAATGGCCAGGTAATCTCTTCTTTATGAAATGCAAACATCATTTCGATTTGCTCCTTCGTATTTCTTGGAGTGGATAACTCTGGCAACCTTTCAACAGGGAAGAATCCAGCATCTGAAGTTTCATATCCTGTATTTAGCTTGTTATTCAGCGGATTACATTCAATAAAGATTTTGTATGCATAGAAGATATCGGGCGGATGATCATGACATTTTTTGTCAAATATTGCCAGCAAACGTACTGCTTCCGCATCCATACCTGCCTCTTCAAAGGTCTCCTTGACTGCAATCTCTGCCGGTGTAAAACCAACATCGGCCCAGCCACCCGGAAGTGACCAGTTGCCGTCGATCTCCTCACGAACCATCAGGATTTCATTATTTTTATTGAAAACTACCGCCCTCACATCCACCTTCGGGGTGCGGTAACCATTCTTTTCTTCGATACCTACGCTAATTGTCTTAATATCCGAATGGGTGACCAGGGAGATCATCTCTACGGCGATCATTTCCAGTTCGGTGTATCGGTCCATATCGTAGTCGGACTCAGCGTAATGCTGTCCGTTTTCTGAAAGTGCCTGAACGCGCTTTGCAAGGTTGAGCAGGAGGGAGATCGAATTAGTCATATTATTATGAATGTTTTTCGGGTTATTCCCGGTCGCGTAGTCTGACAGCCTCAGAAATTCAATGTCCCGGCCAGAAATAGAATGTCCCGGTTAAAAACCTTGAAATTACTTAATTTGTTCCCAAATACCAGTGATCTGCCTGGATTTTTCCATCGGTTCTCCCAATCTAACTTCAGTGGATTGGTTCTTAAAACTTTGCTTCGGGTTATATCTAAACTGTTGAAACGATGAAAGAAACTGCTCTGTTAGGAATGATATGTATAGCCCCAGGGGCGGAATGTCTGTAGAACAGGTTGCCCACATAGAACCCCAGCTCCGTTAGGAGCTCCATGTATAGCCCCGCTAGATAAAGCAATATGGCTAAACAAATATAAATGCATTTTTTTTTGA
>JBBDUV010000043.1:0-42244 GCA_040903745.1 Bacteroidales bacterium
CCCGACGGACTCGCACAGGCATTTATTATCGGGGAAAGCTTTGTTGCAAATGACCATGTCTGCCTGATCCTGGGTGATAATATCTATTACGGTCATGGGTTTGAAAGCACACTCTCTGCTGCCGCTTCTCTCAACGACGGAGCCATCGTATTCGGGTATTATGTGCACGACCCGGAACGCTACGGTGTCGTCGAATTTAATAATGCAGGAGGGGTGATCAGCCTGGAGGAGAAACCACAAAAACCCAAATCCAATTACGCGGTAACCGGTCTCTATTTTTATAGCAATGACGTGATCCAAAAAGCAAAAACGCTGAAACCATCTGCAAGGGGTGAACTGGAAATTACAGACTTGAATCGTCTTTTCCTCGAAGAAAACAGGCTGCAGGTAAAGATCATGGGAAGGGGAATGGCATGGCTCGATACAGGAACACCGGAGAGCCTGCTGCAAGCCTCAAGCTACATCTATACGATCGAAAAAAGACAGGGACTAAAAATCTCCTGTATCGAGGAGATCGCTTATAAAAAGGGCTTTATAGATAAAAAGCAACTACTGAATCTTGCCGAAGGACTTAAAAAAAGCGCCTATGGCCAATACCTCTTCACCATTGCCCATGAAAAGATTTTCAGATTTAATGCATGACCATTATGAAGGTTAGTAAGACAAAAATACCAGGTGTAATGATTATTGAACCGGCAGTGTATCAGGACAAGCGGGGATATTTCTTCGAAAGTTACAACGAACAGATCTTCTCCGGGGCCGGAATAGATTATAGGTTTGTGCAAGACAACCAGTCTAAATCCTCTTATGGCGTAATACGTGGATTGCACATGCAGAATGCTCCCCACGCCCAAACCAAGCTTATACGCGTTATCGGGGGATCGATATTTGACGTGGCGGTGGATCTGAGAAAAGGTTCTGCTACCTTTGGCGAATGGTTCGGGATGGAGCTGAGCGCTGAGAATAACCTTCAGATGGTGATTCCCAGGGGATGCTGCCATGGCTTCTCTGTATTAAGCGAAATAGCTACAGTACTTTACAAGTGCGATGACTTCTATCATCCCGAAACTGAAAGAGGTATCAGGTTCAATGATCCCGACCTGCAGATTGACTGGAGGATTCCGGAAAACAAGGCAAAGGTTTCAGAGAAAGATCTGAAATTGCCATTTTTAGAAAATTTCAAGAAATAACCCTATGCAACAAAAGATCATCGTAACCGGCGCCAACGGACAACTTGGATCTGAGCTTCGGCAGATTTTAGGATCATCTTCAGATTGCTCTGTTTTTACCGATGTGGACACACTCGATCTGACCAGTAATAAACAGGCTCTCTCATTCTTCGAAAAAGAGAACCCGGATGTCATTGTCAATTGTGCTGCCTTTACTGCAGTTGATAAAGCGGAAAAGGAGTGGGAGAAAGCCACATCAATCAATGCCGGGATTCCTGAAATACTTGCTGAATACGGCACCCTGTCCGGATGCAGAATCATCCATATATCAACCGATTATGTTTTTAAAGGCGACCTGGCAAGACCACTGAAAGAGGAGGATGCCACCCTTCCCGAAAGCAGGTATGGCCAGTCAAAATTACTGGGAGAGAAGGCACTCATGCATTTTAATAACACAATGATCATCAGGACATCATGGCTCTATTCCATATACGGAAATAATTATGTAAAATCAATGGTCAGGCTGCTTGACGAACGTAATGAACTTAAAATCGTTTATGACCAGATCGGCTCTCCCACCCATGGAACCGATCTCGCCGGTGCAATTACACAGATCATTGAACACGGGACTGCTGGATTTGCTCCGGGTATCTATCATTACTCCAATGAAGGAGTCGCTTCCTGGTATGATTTCGCTTACGAAATCAGAGAATTAACAGGCGCTTCCTGCAACCTGGTCCCCATCGAAACCAAAGATTATCCTCTTCCTGCCCCGCGACCGGCTTATGCTGTATTAAATAAGCATAAGATCAAAAAGGAATATGGACTGGAAATACCTCATTGGAAAAGCAGCCTGAAAACTTACATGGAAAAAATGAACAGGTAAAAATCAATCAACCATATGGAAAAACAGGAATTATTATCACAGGTGAAGGCAACTGCACAGCAGTGGCTCGACAGTAACATAGATGACAAAACCAGGCAGGAGATCATTCATATGCTCGAACATGATGAAAAAGAGCTGATTGAGAGCTTTTACAGGGTCCTTGAATTTGGAACCGGCGGACTGAGAGGTATCATGGGGGCCGGAACAAACAGGATAAATATATATACTGTGGGCATGGCGACCCAGGGATTGTGCAATTACCTGTTGAAAGAATTCAGTCACCTCGACCAGATCAGTGCCGTCATTGCATATGATTGCAGAAATAATAGTCAGCTCTTCGCCAGAACAGCTGCCGATGTGTTTGCAGCCAACGGGATCAAGGCTTATCTGTTTGATGATTTAAGACCGACTCCTGAATTAAGCTTTGCCATCCGTGAACTGAATTGTCAGACCGGTGTTGTGATCACTGCCTCCCATAATCCAAAAGAATATAATGGTTACAAAGCCTACTGGGAAGATGGTGGACAGATCATCAATCCACATGATGTGAATATCGTGGAGGAGGTGAAGAAAATTGCTTCGATCAATGATGTAAAATTCAAAGGAGATTCCTCAAAAATAGTGATATTGGGCAAGGAGATGGATGAGCTGTTTCTGAAAAGGTCGCTGTCAAAGGCCCTGAACGTTGACCTGATTGAAAAGCATTCGGATATAAAGATTGTTTTCACGCCAATCCACGGAACTGCGGTTTATCTCGTTCCCGAGGCATTAAGGCGACTTGGCTTCAAGAACATATTCAATGTCCCGGAGCAAGATGTGGTGAGTGGGGAATTCCCCACAGTGGTATCACCCAATCCGGAAGAATCAGCAGCCCTCGACATGGCTTTGAAAAAGGCCGATGAGGTCGGAGCCGACATCGTTATGGCAACCGATCCCGATGGTGACCGAGTGGGAATGGCTGTCAGAAACAATAAGGGAGAACTTGTGCTTCTGAATGGAAACCATACATCGGTACTGTTAACCTATTACCTTCTATCCCAGTGGAGTGCCAAAGGAATGCTACAGGGGAAAGAGTTCATGGCAAAAACCATTGTTACTTCAGAGTTGGTAGCAGACATCTATAAAAATTATGGTATTACCCATTTTGATGTACTTACAGGCTTCAAGTTTATTGCCGATATGATCCGAAAAAACGAAAATAAACTTACATTTATAGGAGGTGGAGAGGAGAGCTATGGCTTTATGATAGGTGATTTTGTGCGTGACAAGGATGCTGTTACTACATGTTCCATGCTGGCTGAAATTGCCGTATGGGCAAAAGAGCAGGGAAAAAGTATGTTCGATCTTCTACTCGATATATTCCAGGAGTACTCCTTTTACAAGGAATCACTGGTTTCTATTTACCGGCAGGGCAAAGAGGGAGCTGAAGAGATCGCTTCTATGATGGAAAACTTCAGATCAGCACCTCCAAAGTCCATCGACAACTCAGAGGTTGTAGAGATCAGGGATTACCTTTTGCAGAAAACTATTGATGTAAAAGCAGGTAAAGTAAGTAGCATCGAACTCCCAAAGTCAAATGTACTGCAATTTATTACCAAAAACGGAACGAAAGTCAGCATTCGCCCCTCCGGTACTGAACCCAAGATCAAATTCTACTTCAGCGTTCAGGATAAACTACCCTCAAGAGAGGACTGCGACCGGGTTGATGCTGAGGCAGGCAAGAGAATTGAGAAAATTAAAGAAGAACTAAAACTTAAATAGCGTATGAAATCATATCACGAAGAACTCTGGTTTGATATCCAGGCAAGACGGGAATTAATTAACATTACTCCAATGGTTGAACAATGCCTGAAAAAAAGTGGAATCAAAGAGGGTTTGCTTCTTTGTAATGCCATGCATATTTCGGCATCAGTCTTTATTAATGACGATGAACCGGGACTGCACCACGACTTTGAGGTATGGCTCGAAAAACTTGCTCCGGAAAAACCATACGACCAATACAGGCACAATGGCTATGAGGATAATGCCGATGCACATCTCAAACGAACCATCATGGGACGTGAGGTTGTTGTTGCGGTTACAGACGGCAAGCTGCACTTTGGCCCCTGGGAACAGATCTTCTATGGAGAATTTGATGGAATGAGAAGAAAACGGGTACTGGTAAAGATTATCGGAGAGTAACCTGCCAGGATGGTGCCCGAAGGAACCGGCCTTGCGAGCATTACACAGCGAAAACAGGAAAAATTATGGCTGTACTTGATAAGTATCGGTTTTACGGGCTCAACGTACCAAAAGCGCCAAGTGCCGGGGTTGATTGCAAGTAGTGAAATTGTTATTCCTCCCCGAAAAAGAGGGCTGAGAAATTTACCAGGTGTAGTTTTTTTGTTGCTCGCGTGAATGCAGTGTAGAGCCAGCGAAGATAATCGGGCGATATCATCTCTTCCGTAAAATAGCCCGTGTCGAGAAATACCGATTTCCACTGTCCGCCCTGTGCCTTATGGCAGGTAACCGAATAGGCAAATTTTACCTGCAGGGCATTGAAGTAGCGGTCCTTCATCATCTGCTCCGACCGACTCTTCCTGTTGGTGAGCCCGGGGTAATCTTCCAGTATCTTCTGGTAAAGATCACGCTGATCCTCAACCGGAAGTGAGGGACCATCAACCTCCAATACATCGAGCATGATCTTTGCTTCCATTACAAGGTCACCATAATCGATGAATAACAACTCCACGTCAGCAAATTTCATCCCATAGATCTCTTCAAAACCAATAACCCGCTCGATCCTCGCAATATCTCCATTGGCAATAAAGTCGATCTTTACATCAGAATCTTTCCAGAAGTAGTTGTTTTTAACCACCATTAACAGGTCGCCCCGACTAATCTGCTCCTCCCTCCAAAGGATTTGTCCACGAATACCGGCGTTGAATTTGTTCGCCCGTTTGTTCGACCTTGTAACAACGATGGTCTCATCTTCACCAAACGTATCGTATGAGTAACTTATACTTTCCAACAGCTCCGCCCCTCCAACTCTCTCGATATCAGTATATCCATCAATCTTTAGAAATGGGATTGTATAGTTTTCAGAGGTGATATGGTTTCTGATGGTAGTAGCATTCATAAGAATACCAGAATCCAGTTCATGCCGGACAATATCTGTTAAAACAAATTCTCTGACTGAGTAGCCGTATGATTCGAGTACACGCCTTTCAAGTGCCGGACTAACATCGAGTCTTACAGGAGGCAACTGTGCCGTATCCCCGATCATGATCAGCCTGCAGTTGGTACCACTTTCCACATATTGTAACAGGTCAGACAGAAGGTTACCGCTACCAAAAACCGAATCTGGGGCCGCTTGTCCGATCATGGATGCCTCATCAATGATAAAAAAAGTATCATTGTGCATGTTCCTGTCGAGCATAAAAACCCCCAGACCGTCACTTCCCGATTTCTGCCTGTAGATTTTCTTGTGGATGGTCCATGCCGTATGCCGGGTATAGGCATACATCACCTTGGCCGCCCTTCCGGTCGGAGCAAGAAGTACCGCTTTTGAGCCAAATTCCTTCAGCGTCCTGACAAGTGAATTAACAATGGTTGTTTTACCGGTTCCCGCATACCCCTTAATCAGAAAAATTTCCCGGTTATTTCCCGAGCCGATGAAGCCAGCAAGGTGATCAATAAGCCCTTCCTGACTACCTGTTGGCTTAAAGTCAAGATTATCAAGCAATCCGGATGTGATATTTTTTTTGGACATCGGGTTGAATAAAAGACAAAATTAAAATTTATAATTTGTTTTTTTTGTTAAATTTGTGCGCAAACACTTTAATAAAAGTTCCCTATGAAAAAAGTTATTCAGCCACTACTGATCATTTCAATCATAGTACTGGGATACCTTATCGTTGAGAGTATCATGCGTCCCATACGTTTTCAACGTAAAGTAAACGAAAGAGAGCAAGTAACCATTAGTAAGCTGAAAGATATTCGTGAGGCGCAAAAAGCCTATAAAGATGTTTATAAGCGATATACAGGTAGCTTTGACACGTTGAAAACATTTCTCAGGCAAGATTCATTTAAAGTTACCAAAGCAATAGGAACGATTCCTGAAGAGTGGCTCGATGAAGTCGGTCTGGAGAAAGCCAGGGAGAGAGCCATCAAAGAGGGGGTTATCATCAGGGAAACAACATCACGCTCCGTGATGGATTCGCTGTTTGGACGAACCTATCCGGTCGACTCCATGAAATATGTACCCTATACCAGTGGGAAAGAATTTGAAATCGAATCCAGCCAGATTCAAACTTCATCTAACCTGATGGTGCAAGTGGTTGAGGTAAAATGTTATTATGAAGATTTGTTGAAAGGACTGAATGAGCAATTGATCGTAAACTATTCTGACCAGAGAATTACAATTACACGTTTTCCGGGAATTAAATTTGGATCTCTGGAAGACGGCACACTCTCCGGAAATTGGGAATAGCGTTAAACGTCTATTTCTAATGAAGGCGCATAGTATCATATCCAATACCATTTCTGAGGAAATACTTCACAAGGGTCATCTGTCCATTCGTTTCATGATGGAAGGATTCTCTTTATTGTTGGAAGACAAAAACTACCATCCGGTTGTCCTGAACAAATTCTCCACAGAAGGATCCATGTCTTTGACAAGCCAACTGCTTGCATGTGAGGACTGGCTGCAGAGACATACCTTAATAGATGACTTTTCCGGTGAAGTAAGCATTATCCATGACTCCTCCCCTGCTCTGTTTGTGCCTGAAAGTCTCTTCTCTGAAAAAGATGCCTCGCTTTATCTGGAACCATTGGTAAGTATCCCGACCCATGAGTATGTAAGGCAAAAAGAGATAAAAGGCAGACCTGTTGTACTGGTCTGTTTGGTTCCTGGACTGATATCCTCACTTACTGAAAAGTTTTCAGGACCCGTCAGGATCATCCCTGCTTCTGAAGTGATGCTCTCCATGGCTGAACAGGTGAATGCCGCGGACCACCAGCGGGGATTTATGCTGATTGAAGCACAACATGGATTGCTTAACATACTGATGATAAAAGAGGACGGGATCGTTCTTTCCAACCAGCTCACAATGAGTGGGAAAGGAGACCTGGTTTACCATATACTCAATGCAATGCAACATCTCGGGTTCGACCGGAAGAACAGACCGCTTTTTTATGCAGGTCTTACGTATGCAGAAGAGATGGAAAATTTACAAAAATATATCAAAACCCTGGTCCCACTTGCATACCATATTTTTGATATCGACAAATCATCCATCCCGGAACATATCTTATTAGCAGAGGCAACCAGGTGCGGATAATCAGTGGCAAATATAAAGGGAAGAAGATACACCCCCCCTCAAGTCTTAAGGCCAGGCCAACAACAGACTTTGCCAAAGAGGCACTGTTTAATATCCTTGAAACCAATTTCGATCTGGAGGAACTCGCTATACTCGACCTTTTCTCCGGCACAGGTAGTATTACCTACGAATTTGCCTCCAGGGGTGCGGAGCGGATCACTTCAGTGGAAATGAATTCGCAACATTACAATTTTATAAAAAAAATGGTTGACAAGATGGATTTTATCCAGGTTCAACCTGTTCATTCCGATGCCTTCAAGGTCGTCAAAAACCCATGGGAGTCTTACGATCTGATCTTTGCCGATCCGCCTTTTGACCTGCCCGGACTGGAGAACCTCCCCGAACTGATTCTTAATGGCAACCTGCTATTAAATGGAGGCTGGTTGATACTTGAGCATCCCTCCAAAATGAAATTCAGTCATATTCCCGAACTTTTCGATCACAGGAACTACGGGAGTGTAAACTTTTCTTTTTTCTCTGAAAAAATTACCAAATAGTATCGAAACAACCCGTATAAACCTCTGAATAACAATTCCTAAGATAATACTTAGCGTCTGTAATCTGCAACAAGCACAGGTTCTTTACCCCTTTCAGTCCATTCAAGACAACGCACCCAGAATAATAAAAAGTCAGGGTATATTAAAATGATAGAAGATATGACTCCAGGGGCTGCAGATCAATAGTAACCATTGCACTGCTGTCTGTTACCTGTAGCTCAAACTGACTGTCACTTCCGAGCTGGTCACGCAGCCTGTAGGTTTTAACCTTTAGCTGAATCTCGCTGAGCAGCTCCTGCGGAATATGAAGGTCAAATTCACATGCCTGCTGTTTGTCAAAATTGGTAACAACCAGCAAGCGATCCTTGTCCTTCCAGCGAAGAAAGGAGTAGAGTCGGTCATTGTAGCCTAAAGAATGTTCCCTGTTATGGCGGTGAATTTCCGCATATTTACCAGTTAGAACATCGCTTTTTGCCTTATAATTAAGTAGATGTTGGTAAAAATCCCGCAATGACCGCTCCGAACTGCTCAGCTGTCCACCGTCAAACTTACCCTCATTCATCCAACGCTGGTGCGAGGAAACACCCCAATAGTCAAAAATTGTCGTTCTCCACGGACTACCGAATCCGGGATTACCGGCTCCTTTCTCCCCCACTTCCTGACCAAAGTAGACCATGACAGGTGCGCTGGTTGCCGTTGCAGAGACAACCATAGCCGGTTTTCCGGCAGCAGCATCACCTGCAAACTCAGGGCTCCCAAGCCGGAGCTCATCGTGGTTCTCCATGAAATGGAGCATATGGTGTGAAATCTCTTTCTGTCCTTCAAAAATCGCCGGAAGATGATCTGTGCTGCCCTTCCCCATGATAATATTCTTCAGGGCATCGTAAAGCTCCACCTTATCGTACAGATAATCCATTTTTCCCTTAAATATATAGTCGTGGTACATCTCCGGAACATAGATCTCCGAAAGCAAAAAAGCATCCGGCTTTGCCTTTTTTATAGCAGAATTCATATAGCTCCAGAACTCCACCGGCACCATCTGTGCCATATCATACCTGAATCCATCTACACCCTTTCCAATCCAGTAGAGGGCAATATCCTTGAATTTAACCCATGAATCGGGCACATCCTTCTCCTTCCAGAAAGCATAGTGAACCTCTACCAGCTCATTTTCAAATCCTGTTGGAAGTGTTTCAAAATCATAAGTTCCATCCGGTTTCACCCCGTAATTCACCTTCACGGTTTCATACCAGTCATCAAACTTCGGCTGCTGATTCCTGCTTCCATTCCCTGACCACTTTGCAGGATCCTCATCGAATACTCCATCGGCCAGTGGATGTCGCTCTCCGCCCAGAGGCAAGTATCCTTTGGGCCATTCAGGTACCTTGAATGGCCTTCCGGGAAGATAATAGAAATTGTTATTCCGGTGATAGACAACGTTTTTATTATCATCTGCTCCAAAATCCTTCACACCCTCCGGAGCGGAAACTGACTCATAGTTCCTGGCCACATGGTTGGGTACAATATCAATAATCACTTTGAGTCCATGTCTGTGCGTGCGCCTAATCAGTGCCTCGAATTCCGCCAAGCGATTTGCCGGATCAACCGCCAGATCGGGATTAACATTGTAGTAATCCTTCACAGCATAGGGAGAACCTGCCCTTCCCTTCACCACATCGGGATCATCCCTGGAAATACCGTATTCCGAATAATCATTGATCACGGCATGATGCAGCACACCAGTATACCATACATGGGTAACTCCAAAATCACTCAGGGCCTCCAGGGCCTTATCGTTAATATCATTGAACTTGCCGACTCCATTCTCTTCAATTGTTCCCCATGACTTATTGGTCGCCCGGGTATTCCCAAAGAGTCGCGGAAGCATCTGGTACACGACCACCTTCTCGATTTTTTCCTCTTTTTTCTTCTTTGATTCGTTACATTGCAAGATCGAACCCAAAAGCACATTCAGCAAAATGACGAAAATGATTACGCTCCTTCTCATAACGCAAAAGTACATAATATCGGGCGATTATCGGATGGAAATAAATATGGGATTCAAAAAAAAGAGATGAATTGAATAAGATTCATGCTTTTTTATCTTTTTTCTTTGAGGAAATAAAAAAATCATCTATTTTTGCGACGCATTAAACGCAATGTTCGTTTTTTTAAGTATTGAAATATTTGTATCAAACAAACGGTCTGGTAGTTCAGTTGGTTAGAATGCCGGCCTGTCACGCCGGAGGTCGCGAGTTCGAGTCTCGTCCAGACCGCATAAAAGCCTGAAAATCAATTTTTTCAGGCTTTTATTTTTGTGGGGGTTTGCATTTCCGCTGGAGGTATTATCCAGGTATTCACTAATCAAGGCTAGTTCTGGATTTTTTTTACTTATTTCAAGCTTTTCTGTTGCAGGGATTTGTGATTTAAATTCTTCAAAATAGCCACGAAGTTCCCTGCTTACATAACTATATTCTGGAATGTCTATTATCAAACAAGGTAATCCCTGTTCATCGCTCATTGTTAACGAATAACCAAGCCAGGGAAAGGCCCTGTTTTTCATACTTTAATTCAGGGATGTTAATTTCTTCGTTGGGATTGTTTCTGCGTGCCGGACCGGAACAGATAATTAATTTGCAGATTGTCACCTATCCTTCAGAAGGCACTCCGGGATTGTTGGCTCGGGGCGACAGCAATAGCAGGATCGCAGAAAGGGCCATAATAAAGAGAGCAACCATGCCATAACTGCCTGCATATTTAAGTGAGAGGCTGAAAAGGTAAGGGCCCAGGGCCGAACCGAAAACCGTAAGACTCAGAGAGAAACCCGAAATTGCCCCGAGATTTTTCAACCCATAAAAACGGGGCCAGGTAACGCCAATCAGCACCGCATACATTCCCCAGACAATACCATTGCCCCCAATTATGATAGAATAGGCTGCCGGCTGACCGGCAAGCAGAAAAAGTCCCAACGAAGAAATTAACATCCCTGTCAGGAAAAACGCTAAAAGGTACTTCAGTTTTACAAAATCACTTATATAGCTGAACGCAAACTGAACAGTCACTGCTACGATCGAAGTAGGGACAAAAATAGCCAGGGCCTTCTCTGATGTCATGCCGCTCGATTCAAATATAGATACTATATGAAAGGTAAGTCCTGTAACATACAGAGAAGCGAGTGCCAGTGCAAGCGTAAAAGCCCAAAAAGGCAGTGTTCTACAGGCCTCTTTCAGGGTAAAGTCTATTTCGGGAAGACTTGGCGGACGTTTTCTTGCTCTCCTGACAGGCATCCTTCCGTCGGGCTTCATTCCGCAGCTTTGCGGATTATCCCTGAATACAATCAGTACGAATATCGCAAATAAAACACCTGCCATAAATGCCAACATCACCCAGGCACCCCTCCATTCGAGCCGGTTGATGATCTGGCTCAGAACCTGGGGAGCAAGTGAGAAACCCAGCGCAGTGAAGATCCCAAGAACAGCATTGGCCATTCCCCTTCGCTTATCGAACCACTTCATCACCATGTTCCTGGACACCATTGTAAGCATGCCTTGTCCGAAAAACCGGATACCCCAGAATCCTATTGAGAGCAACACAAAAGTAGCTATTTTGGGTGTGATCCAGTCTGCTCTTTGCAACACATTTGCGATCCGTCCCACCCGGGTTAGATAGAGCAAGATTACTCCAAGCATCACACCAGCAATGAAAGCCATGACCCTGGCACCATACTTGTCATAATATTTGCCTGCCTTTGTGATCAGCAGACCGGAAAGGATAGTACCCACAAGATATGCAAGACTTAGACTATCGCGGTTCACCTTCAAATCGTTAAGCAGGTCCTCCGTAAATGCAGATACCCCGACGGTCTGACCCGGAACACTCATCAGCATGCCGATTGTTCCTGCCCCAAGTATCACCCAGCCATAATAAATTGGAAATTTTGATGGCGCGAATGGTTTATTGCACAAGTACTTCATTGAGTAAATAATTATTTACGGCTATAAAGTGTTCCCCGCTGAACCTGCACGATTGTAGTAAAAATCGCAATCCACAAAATCAAAACAATAATAAGGGCAATAGACCGTCTATGTATATAAAAACCGGCGAGACTGGCAATCATCACTTCACCCTCCTTGTCCGGATGTACAATTAAAGGAACATTTTTTCCGGTCTCATACACCAGGTTTTCAGGTCCTGCAATGGTATAAGACCTATTTTTATATCGATAGCCGATAATTGACCTGTATTCTACCCCGCGGATCAACGACTCCTTACCTGTTATCTCCTTTCTGGTCTCAATTACAATACCCTCAACCCTGTCGCCATTCAGAAGCATATCCCACTCCTTCAATACCGGTAGTATAAGAATCAGTATACAGACCACCAGAAAATGAATCGTCTTCAGTCGCATAATTTTCATCTTGGCTTGTTTTAATAGTACTAATAACCTCTAAATGAACGTACTGTATACTTTATGAACGTGCCGTGTACTTTTCAACCAACAACCCGGAGCGTAATCCGAAGTTATGCAAAAGCCACTCTCTTCTGATGCAACAGCTATCTGCAAAAAACTTCATATGTATTAATTCTTTATTTAACTTCTTGATATAAAATAATATAACTATCTTTCTAACTACAAGCGAGTTATTCGTCCTCCTTCGTCGGCCTCATGAGCTCCACTTCGTTCCGTTTGTTGCCTCACATCAAAAAAATTCATAATAAACCCGTCATCAACTGGTTTCTGAATTTTTACTCGACTATTTCAAGCAATTGAATATCAAAAATCAATGTCGATCCCGGCTGAATATCATCACCCATCTGTCGCTCGCCATAAGCAAGTTCCGACGGAATAAAAACCTTATATTCAGAGCCCGCGGGCATAAGCTGCAGTACCTCGGTCCAGCCTTCGATCACCTCGGCTACACCAAAAACGGCAGGTTCTCCCCTGTCGACCGAAGAATCAAATTTTGTTCCATCGAGGAGGTAACCTGAATAATGCACCCTCACCTGGTCATTGGCAGTTGGCACAGGTCCATCGCCCTGTTTTACCACCTCATACTGAAGGCCTGATTCAGTGACAACAACACCTTCTCTATTTTCGTTCTCAGCAAGAAATGCGATACCGTCCTCCCTGTTTTTTGCAACAGCCGACTCCTGCTCCGCCTGCGAAATCTTTGTAAGGTATTTATGTGCATCTTCTAACTCCATCAGCGCTTTTCCTTCAGCTGCAGCCTTTAAACCGGCAGCAACTTTATCGAAATCAAGTTCAAGGGGAAACTGGCTCGCTCCCGACTGCATGCTTACACCGATGGCATAAGAAACACTATCGGTTTCAGTTTTCAGTTTTACCTTGCGTTGTCCATACATATTAACGGTGCCCAGAAAAAGAGCTGCCAATAAAAAATAATTATACTTCATGGTTTCTGATTTTGTGTGCCCGAAGTTATAATAAAGATAAAGAAGAAAAAAATCACATACACTTGAAGGTTCCTTTTATTTTTATCGATTTTGTATAACAAGCAGCAATCTGGCATTAATCAGATAGACTATCGATAAAATGGTGATCCAAAACCGCCTGTTCCGTTTCGAAAAGAGGGTCCGAAGATGCTATTACCATATCCGTAAGGTGATTTGAAATATGAATTATCTGATTTATGGAAGGATGCACCGATAGAGAAATTACCGAAATTATAGGTGGTTCCAATGGAGAGTTCGTGGTAATCCAGGGACGACCGGTTTTCATCCAGGGGGAATTTCGCCATACTTTTTACCCCGGTACCATGCAAAGTCAAATTCTCTGCAAGACGATATGAGACTGAAGCGAATGCGGATATATTCGATATTCCTGCCGGAATGATTAGCTCTTCTGAAGGATTCATCAGTACGGGTATGGTTTGAGACACCACCAGTCCACTGTGAAATGAGAGCCGCTCATTTGCCCTATAACTGGCCTGTGGTGACGCGAACATATTCATGGCAGAAGCATAGAAAGGCGCATAGCCAAAGGAGGTTCCTACCATGGTATTGAATGACCAGGCATCGGGAGCAACATCTTCTGATGGAGTTCCGGTGTTGGCTGTATTGTGTTTGACACTATCAATTTGACTCCCGATTTGGTCAATATCGTCTTGTGCAGTAATATGGATACTTCCTGCAGCTAAAATAACCAGTAAAAATATGACCTGCCTTTTCATCATCCCTTTCCGCCCAATCGTTACCTATTTTAATCAATCCTTACCTGCTTTTCAATTGTTACGTATTCTGCGTAACAACTTTCTGCTCTACTCCATCCTTACCTATTCTGTTCAAGCGTTACGTATTCCGCGCAATCGCATTCTGTTTTGCACAATCATTTGCTGTTTAGCCTGACTCTGCTACCTGGTCAAATAAGATTTCCACCTTCAGTGGCTGTGCAAAAACAAAAACATGTTGCAATTTACAAAGCCTTTGCCAATTTTACCAATAATAGATGCAAAATCCGATTTCAAATGAAATTATTATGTCAGAATTGATCTCATACCATTAACGTATCCGGATACCTCATTTTAACACTGGGTGATGCATGAATATCACCTTGTGGCTATATCAGAAGATCACCTACAGATCCGAAATCCGATACGATTCGATTAGATAACTGATGTAACAGTAGTATATTTAATTGTTCTATTATTGAATAGCTGGTTAAAGTGAAGCCCGTGATCTCAAATAGTAAAAAATAATATGCAGCGGAATTGCCATTAAAGTGTAGAAAATATTGAAGATTATATAAATGTTGCTATTTTTGAGGCTTCAAAACTAAAAAATAAAAAATATTAGGGATGGAAAATTTCAATTTAACATGGATCGATTATTCCATAATGATCATCTATTTTGGTTTTGTGCTCGGTATTGGTTGGGCACTTAAAAAGTATATGAAGGATGCCACAGCATTTCTGGAGGCGGGAAGATCACTGCCTGCATGGGTAACCGGCCTGGCATTTATCTCCGCAAACCTTGGGGCATTGGAGGTGATAGGTATGGCTGCATCGGGTGCAAAATACGGGATGGCGACGGTGCACTTCTATTGGATCGGTGCCATCCCTGCCATGATATTCCTGGCACTCTTCATGATGCCCTTCTATTATGGCTCAAAAGCACGGTCTGTACCAGAGTACCTCAAACTTAGGTTTGATGAAAAAACAAGGGGATTCAATGCATTTTCATTTGCCATTATGACCATCTTCGCATCGGGTATCTCGATGTATGCCCTTGCTTTGCTGATGGAGACACTGTTAGGGTGGAATTTTCATATGAGCCTCTTTATTTCGGCCTTCATTGTGCTGGTTTACACCTACCTGGGCGGGCTGAGTTCTGCTATCTATAATGAGGTGCTTCAGTTTTTCCTGATCGTCATAGGATTTTTGCCCCTGGTAATTATAGGGATGATTAAAGTTGGGGGATGGGATGGCATGGTTGATAAACTGGCCATGTCGAATCCATTGGGTATAGATACCTCTGGTTTCGATCACTCATGGCAAAACATCTCTCCAGAGCACCCGATGGGCAGTTGGATGGGAATCCTGTTCGGACTCGGATTTGTACTATCATTCGGCTACTGGTGTACCAACTTCCTCGTGGTTCAAAGGGCCATGGCTGCCGGCTCAATGAGCGATGCCCGAAAAACACCGCTTATCGGTGCATTTCCTAAAATGTTCATTCCTTTCCTGGTGATTATACCCGGTATGATCGCAATGGCCCTGCTGAATTCGGGAGATGAACTTTTTGAACTTCCTGCAAAAGGTTCCAGTTATGACTATGACCTGGTGATTCCGATGATGCTGAAGAGATTCTTGCCAACTGGGGTGCTCGGACTGGGACTTACTGCGCTAATGGCCTCTTTCATGAGTGGAATGGCAGGAAACGTAACCGCATTCAACACTGTATTTACCTACGATATCTATCAAAGCTATATCGTCCCCGGAAAAAGTGACAGCCACTACCTCCGTGTTGGTCAGCTCACCACCATTTTCGGCGTGTTGGTAAGTATTGCCACAGCCTATGTTGCTGCCATGTTCAACAATATCATGGACTTCCTGCAGCTGATATTTGCCTTTATCAATGCACCGCTGTTTGCCACATTTTTACTGGGAATGTTTACCAAGCGGACCACTGGACATGGTGCTTTCTGGGGACTTCTTACCGGGACATTCTCCGCCGGACTGGTACACGGACTGACGCAACCAATGGGTGCCGAGAGCCTGGTCAAAGGGGGGTGGACCGGTACCGTGTTGCATACCTTTCCCAGTGAGATGGCACAGAACTTCTGGATCGCTATTATCGCGTTTTCTATTGCATTGGTTGCTACCATCGTTATCTCTCTTGCAACTAAGCGTACAAAAACAGATGAAGAGCTCACAGGACTTGTTTATCAGCTTACGCCAAAAACCATTGACGACAGCAAGCACTGGTATTCAAGGCCTGGTACACTGGCCTGGATCGTTGGTATCGTTGCTGTAATACTTAGTATATTATTCTGGTAATCTTAAAAATAAATAATCATGGGTTTAGATATAAAAATACCAATTGGTTTTATGTTCGTCATTTTTGGTGCCATACTCACCATTTTCGGACTTGTAACCCTCGGGCATGATATGTATGAGATCTCTATTGGAAAGAACATCAACCTCTATTCAGGAATAGGGATGCTGGTCTTTGGCGGATTTATGCTTATCATTTCTGATCTCAAATTCAAGAAAAAGATCACTGAATCCCTGGGAGTTGATGAGGAGGAACTAAAAGATGAGATCCGCGAAGAGCTGAAATAGCCTTTATGTTTGTAATGAGCTAAGCAAAGATTTCTACCCACTAATTAACTTAGCAGGTGAAAAAATGTCTGTTCACTACACTTTATTGGCAGACATAATAAAGTAATTACAGCCTTTACGCTTTTAGCATAACGATTTTTTCGGAGACTGCTTAACAATAATAGCAACAAAGGGGGTTTTCACGAAGCCCCTTTGTTGCTATATGGTAAAAAGATACCGGCTTTAGGGGGTAGTTTAAGTTCGTTATGAACTCCCTCATTGCTATTAGCTATTATCAGGAGGTCCTATAGGGATCACTGGTTCATTAATTGTTCCAGTTGAGCAATGCGATCTTCCAGTTCAGAAATTTTCTGTTCCCTCTCCTGAAGCGCATCAATCTGCTGTTGCTGCTCTTTGATCGCTTGTAATAAGACTGGAGTAAGTTTGGAATAGTCTACCATTCTGTAGCCCTTATCGTTGGTGATTACAAGTTCCGGGTAAACCGACTCAAGCTCCTGGGCCAATACACCAATTTGGTTTCTATTATTTACAGAATAGGTATCCTTTGCCAGTTGATTCCAGTCAAAATAGACACCACGGAGCTGCTGTAGTTTATCAAGTACGTGATCGATCTCCAGGATATTACTCTTGAGGCTGGCATCTGAAAGCCGAGTAAACTCACCGGTTACATTTAGATTACCATTAATCTCTGTGCCGAATTGATCCACATAAAAATAGTGTTCCTTTTCTGCTTTTTCCGAGTTATATCCACCTACAGCAAAACCGCCCTTCAGCCCCTTTCTCTGGATTGCATCATTGATGGTTACCCTTATGCTGTCGCTGGTAACCCTGAAGAATTCCTGGATCTCCTCAGCTTTTCCGGTATTATAGCCTCCGACGGCAAAACCTCCTTTCAGGCCTTTCCTTCCACCTGGTTCCACATTAATAAATGCGCCGTTGTTAAAACCCGACAAAACCGATTCTCCCCGGTAGTTTCGAACCTCGAACAACGGAAAATCATCGGGTTGCTCGCCCCCTTCTATGATAAATTTTGCTGAAGGAACGTTGGTTCCCACACCCAGGTTAAATTTTGGATCAGCTAAAAAGACAAAATTTTCCTCAACAAGCCATGGGCTTTGATACGAACCATCAGCAGCATACAGTGCATAGGGAACGGATAGTAGTTCATTGTCGCCCAGGTCTGAAAAACCGGTATCATTATCAACTTTCAGGTTCACCGAATACGACCCGGTTCCCCAGTCAATATCCGCAAAACTGCCAGCATTTCCGCTACCGTTTATGGCTTCATCACTGCCAATCTTAATCGAAAAATGACCCTGCTGGTTTGTTACAACAACATGATCCTCCTCCCATATCGTAACATTGTTCAGCAAAATACCCACCCTGATTGTCAGCTCCTCCCCAGCTATTATCTCTCCGGAAGAGGTTCTTGCTGTTGCCTGGTAATTGAATGCCGCCGGAGCCTGAGCGAGAACAGCACAAGCCATGGCAATGAATCCTGCAGTAAAAATTAGTTTTTTCATATCTTTAAATTTTAGTTGGTCAAATAAATTCAAGTCCATAGGCAGCAGCCGTTGATTGCTCCGATGTAAAGGAGTGCCTTTGGTGACAATCCCGGACCATACGATACCTGCCTGTAACATATGACAACTATTTTTTACGAATAATTGCATCAAGGGTTACGCAGGGTTGGTAAATGTACTATAATAATTGATTGAGTTTGTAAAACGCTATTTTTTTTCCCGATGCAGAGATTACGATAACAGCTCCTGTAAGCACGGTCAGTGCACCTGCAATACTCAATACGGAAAATGATTCCGGTCCGATCCACGAAACCTTCATTCTTGTGAGAATAGCCATCGAAACAAAGGTAATAATCGGGTTCAGGATAATGATCACACTCACCTTGTTGGCTTCGGTGAATTTTATGGCCAACGCCAGTGAACCATAGGCGACCACTGTATTTGCTCCCAAGAAAAAAAGCAGGATCCATTCCTCTCCTGATAGACCCGGGAATTTTTCAAACTGGGCAAACGCCATAAAACCGAGGCTGCAAAAACCATATATAAAGAGATTGAGCTGATTGGGGGTATATGTTTTGACCAATTTCTTTTGAAGGGATGCGAAGACGGCCCATGACAGTCCCCCTCCAAAGATTAAAAGCATTCCTTTCGTAAATTTATGATCGGTCTCCGCCAGCGCTTCAATCTGTTCAGTGTAAAAAAGCACAATCCCAATTACAACAACAACAAAGCCGACTATATGTTTCCATGTTACATGCTCCTTAAAGATGATGATGCCTGCCAGAGCAAACGTGACTGGTCCAATCATAATAAAAACCTGCGATGACGACGGACTTACATATTTAATCCCGGAAATAAACCCGAGGTAATTAAAACCCAGGAAAATCGCAGCCAGGATCAATGCTGCCGGTGGCCGTTTATATATATTGAAATCGCTTCTCCTTAAAACCAGGGTCAGCAAGGCCAGTATAATAAAAGCTGTGGTAAAACGGAACCATACCACTGTCACAGGAGAAAGGTCTGTGACTGCAATTTTCAGCGCAATAGCCAGAAAACCCCAGAGAGAAGCAGTTACAGCAGCATAGAGAATTCCCTTTGTATTGTCGGTCATGGGATAAAAACAATCGCCAAATATAAGGAAAAGATAGATACTGTCGCATTTGATTCCTATGGGCCGGTAATCAGCCTGTTAATAATATCGATACATGGGGTAAAGTCGTTTTCAATGTGTAGTATAAATGATGTTTAAGATAAACATTCTTAGTATTTTTGAGTTATATATGAAATGGTATTAATATGAAAAAGTATCTGCTGATCATTCTCCTGCCCCATATATTTCTTCTGGGTTGCAAGCGGCTTGCCGAATTTACCCGTTTTGATCTGAAATATGACGAATCAATTGTTATCCCCGCAACTTTGGGCGTTAACCTGCCTTTTAATATGTTCACTCCAAAAATAGAATCTGATAGTGAGTCGGAATTTGCCGTAAATGATACCCGGAAAGATTTGATAGAAGAGATAAACCTTACAACACTCGAGCTAACAATCACATCACCATCAAATGGAGATTTTAGCTTTTTGGAATCAATTATAATATTTCTTGAAGCCGACAGTTTGCCTGAAATAGAGATTGCGAGCCGGGAGGATATTCCGAACGATACAGGAAATTTTCTTGAAATGAATACATCTGATATGGATTTACAGGATTATATAAAAAAGGATAATTTCAGGTTGCGGGTCAATACAGTAACGAAAAAGATGATCGGTTCTGATCATCATATCGCTATTCATGCTGTATTTTTCGTCGATGCCAAAGTTTTAGGTCTCTGACTCTTCTCACCACTCTCACTGCCAGGTCCATTCAAACACAACTGAAATGCTGATAGTGCCATGAGGCTACCTAAAACGCGCTCCTTCGATCAGTTTATCTTAACAGAGATACCTGCGAGCATATTGATTCCCGGCATGGGATAACCGAAATAGGTCTGGTAACTGCTGTTCAGGAGGTTTTTTCCGGCAATATATACCTGAAGTTCTTTCACTACCTGGTAAGAAACCTTTGCATCCAGCAGCAGATAAGATTCCTGCAGATCATTTTCCGGAATCTCCTGATCAATAAAGGTATAAAGTCCGCTTACCGACTTCACATTAGCGGAGAACCTAAAACCGGCCATCGGATACATGGCTCCTGCATAAAACTGATGCTTAGGGACAAAGTAAAACCTTGTATCGGCATTCAGGTAGCTATAGTTCAGATCCACAGATAAATCTTTGACCGGGCGGAAAGTGCTTTCCAGCTCAATCCCCCAGTTTGTAAAGCTGCCACTGTTCGTGCGGATCATTGGGGGAGGACCCGGATCGGGATTGGGCCCTGTAACAATCAGGTTTGAACCCTCAATGATATAGGCCGATGCATTGAAGATACCGGCTTGTCCGAGTTGCTGCATCAGTGAAATCTCATAGTTCCACAACCGTTCCGGACCGAGGTCAGCACTGGGAGCAAACAGATACATCTCCATGATCGTCGGACTCCTGAATCCTTTGGAAACAAGCCCTTTAACAGTTGTTCCACTCAGTGGTTTTGCAGTAACACCAAACTGTGGGACCACCTCACCTCCAAAATTGGAATGATGCTCATACCTGGCTCCTGCAGAAAGTCTAAGAACCTGCCCCAGCATCTGCTCGGCCACCATATACCCTGCGGTCTCATACACCGACAGAAATGTATCGGCAAGAAACCCGGATGACCCTTTACCGCCGTAATTTTTCAGGTCAAATCCTGCAGTCACCGTTCCTCCCTTCCATGTGTCGACCGCCTGAAAAACATTGATCCCCTTGTTCACATCATTGGACATCCATCCGTCAGAAAAATCGTGATCACCTGAGTTGTAAAAAGCATAAACACCCCCAAGGGAACGGTCATAATTGTTATTTAAAGAGAGGGTGAACATTCGCCTGGTAATATCCCCCAAAGAAGCAAAATCAGCTGGATTCTGTTCAGAACCGGGATCCTCAAACGAGTAATCTGCCAAAGTAAACCCCGTCTTTACCGACCAGTTATTATTGAATACATAACCTGCATAGGCATGAATGTTTGAAATAACAAAAGCTGAAGTATCACGGTGGCCGTCAGTTTGGTTGTGGTTCACACGGATCCCGGCTGTAAATCCTTTTTTGGCGTATCCGGCTGAAATTCCTGATTTCAACGTATTGAATGAGCCATAAGAGGCATGCCCACTTAGGGTAACTCCTTCCTTTCGATGTTGCCTGGAGATTACATTGATGACTCCTCCCATCGCATTTGATCCATATAACAGGGATGCGGGCCCCCTTACAATCTCCACGCGTTCCACATTGGAAGCCATGTGGAAATTGGGTAACGGGTGACCAAATATCCCCTGGTATTGAGGCTGACCATCAACCAGCATCATCACCCGGGCGTTGGGTGACCCTCCTACTCCGCGGATGGTGACCTGACCGGAAATACCGTTTCCTAAAGCATAACCTGCTGCACCAATCTCGCTAACAAATAATCCGGGCGTTGCCTTTGCAACCACAGGCAAAATATTGGACTCTTCATGATTACTTATCTTTTCACTGCTTATCACCGAAACGGTGACAGGTGAATTGGCACGGGCCACCTCGATCCTGTTCCCGGATATAACCACCTCATCGATTTTTATCGTGTCTGACTGCTGTGCAACCATGTTTATATTATACACAATGAACAGAATTAACAGAGTGGTGTATGCGCTATGTGCAGATGTAAGTTTCATATTCTTCATGATTTTAATACATTTAAGATCTTTCAAATTTTTTATATCCAGAATCAGTATTACAAGTAAACAAACATCTCTTTGTTGCTCAGGTATTGCGATTGCCCAAATAACCGGTCATTAATTGTCTGTACCGCTCATCACGAGTTCAACATGCTTAATTCCTTTCAGTGCTTTGTACTTATTGGCCAGCTTGATTAGTTTACCCGCCCTACCCCTGACAGCGATCACTTCCAGACAATTATGGTCATCCAGATGAATGTGCTGTCCGGAGAAGATCAAACAGTTATAGTTGTGCTGGATGGCATTTACCTCCTGATGCATCTCCGTTCTGCTATGGTCATACACTACAACCACAGCACCAGCAACGACTTCATCAGATTGCCATTTTTGCTCGACGGTATTTTTTTTAACAAGGTATCCGATGGCGCGTGATCTGTTGGGCAGATTTTCAGTCTCAACCAAATGGTCAAGATCTTTGAGCACATCATCCTCAAGACTTACCCCGAATCTTTTCAAAACCATAGTAGCACGTTTTATTATTTCGTGCTACAAACATAGTTGAAATATATCAGACAACAAAAATGGAATTCGGGTAAATTTTACCGGGTACCTGAAACCAGCTTCATTTCGTCCAGCAGATAGCCGGCACCGGCAAACTTGTCGATAATAAAAAGGATGTATCGGATATCTACGGAGATATTCCGGCACATATCGGGGTCGTACATTTCATCGCTCATGGTCCCGTGCCAGTTCCTGTCGAAGTTGATCCCGATAAGACGGCCGTTGGCATCGATCACGGGACTTCCGGAATTACCACCTGAGGTATGGTTAGAAGCAGTAAAACAGACCGGCATGGTACCGTTAATACCATAATCGCCATAGTCTTTTGACGCATACAGGTCTTTAAGCTTATCGGGGATAAGATAATCATGTTTTCCTTCATTGTTCTTCTCGATGATGCCACTCAGTGTAGTATAATAATCATATTCTACCCCATCTTCAGGATAATAACCATCTACCTCACCATAGGTTAGCCTCATGGTAAAATTTGCATCGGGATAGTGTCTTACATTAGGCTGCATTTGAAAACGACCCTGCACCCATAATTTATATAGTTCGTCCAGCTCATCCTGTAAGAAATTTCTTGTCGGCCTGACCTCTTCCGTATAGATGTCCATGAACTCATTCAGAATTGTAGTAACAGGATCTTTTTTCATTTTTCTCAAAGCCCTTGAAGGGTTTTTTTCATAGCGTTCCAGGAATTTTTCCAAAGACTCCATAGACCTCAAAGGTGATTTGGAATACACCTTGTCAGCAAATGCAGTAAAATCGCCTCTGAATTTCCTGTCAACTTCTGCAAAAAACTCCGGGTAGTAGTGCTGTGAACCTATCTCCCTGTATTTATTCATCATGGCTGCAAACATCTCCTGATCGAGAGGAATATAATAATCCTTATAGAACGCTTCTACCTGCTGAATGATAAAGTCGGATGAGGCTGAATCGGTCATCATGGCATGCACCCTGGATCCCAGTCTTATCAACTCAACAGTAAAAACTGCTTCGCCCATCAGGTTATTGATCACCTCGTACTCCTCCATCTGCTTATAGATCTCATCAAAACTCTGCAGAAGACCTTCATACTCCCTGGTTCTTTCAGGCGAACCCTTAACCCATGCTTCAAATTCAGTCTCAAATTTTCTCTTCTTTTCCACCGCATCGAGGCGTTCAAGTCCTCCGATGGCTCCCTGCCATTTTTTCCACGCATTGGTAACCCTTCTATATTTGGATGCATATTGTATTCTTACTTCATCTGATTGAGACATGTATCGATCCATGATTGCCATCCGCTGCGTTCGAATGTCCACGCTCAATGGCATAATGCGTTCAGCAAATATTTTTAGCGCTTCCGAGTAAAGAAACTGCTGTGTAGAACCGGGGTATCCAAGCAGCATGGTAAAATCGCCTTTTTCTACTCCATCCATGGATATTTCGAAGAATTTTCGGGGTTGGTAGGGCACATTATCTGCATTATAATCGGAAGGTTCATTGTCTTTGTTGGCATAGACACGAAAAATGGAGAAGTCGCCCGTATGCCTGGGCCACATCCAGTTATCGTGGTCCGAGCCGAAATTTCCAATGGTACTGGGTGGGGCACCCACCAGCCGAACATCACTGTATCGCTCATAAACAAATAGATAATACTGATTCCCGTAGAACATGGAGCTGACACGGGATTCATATTTTCCATTTTCATTTGCCTCCTTCTCGATTTTTGCAATATTCGATGCAATAATGGAATCTGTATCATGTTTACGGGATAGCATTTCTGTCCCCATGAAAACCTCATCTCCAACATCTTTCATATAGCGAAGAAATCGGACATAAAGTTGGGGATCGGCTAATTCTTCTTCCCTGCTCATGGCCCAGAATCCATCTGTGAGATAATCGTTTTCAACGGATGAATGTGATTGGATTGCACCATACCCGCAATGATGATTGGTAAGCACTAATCCATCGCCTGAGATCATTTGGCCGGTGCATCCTCCTCCAAATATTACCACAGCATCTTTGAGGCATGCCTGGTTTACACTGTAAATATCATTGGCTGTCAATGTAAATCCTTTCGCCTGCATATCTTCAATGGTATATCCTTCAAGAAGTGACAGAAGCCACATTCCCTCATCGGCCCTGGTAATGTTAAAAAATAGCAACAAGATCAATGCACTCGCAAAAGTTCTTGGCTTCATACTTCTTTTAAATATTTCTCTACTATAATGCTTGCTCATGCGTGAAAATATTTGTTATATAATTATTGATAAATTAGTTAAAAGTTTAAACACAGTAGTAAAATGCAACTTGATACCTCATTCAATAAAATGTTCAAGCTCCCTGTAAAGCAGATGCAGCGGCATGCCCATTACATTAAAATAGGATCCTCTGATCTCCTCGACCCCAACGTACCCTATCCACTCCTGTATTCCATAGGCTCCGGCCTTATCGTAAGGTTTAAAATTTTGAATATAATAGTTTATTTCCTTTTCTGAAAGATTTCCGAATCTGACTTCAGTAGAGGACACAAATTCAGTGGATTTATTGACCGATCGCAAACATACACCGGTATAGACAAAATGTGTGTTGCCTGAAATTTTAATGAGGGTCTCCCTTGCCTCATCTTCAGATTCCGGCTTCAGCAGCACCTCTCCATCCTGGTATACGATTGTATCTGCTGTGATAAGAATTTCTTCATCGGCCAGTGGGTGGGGAAAAGAATCTGATTTTTTACGGGCCAGGTAACTTGAAATCTCGTCACCTTTCAAATGATCCGGATAAATTTCTTCAGTATGATATCCGGCTCTCAGTTCAAATATAAAGCCAGCGGAACTGAGCAGTTCCCTCCTCCTTGGAGAGGCTGATGCCAAAATAAGTTTATAATCTTTTATCTTCTCAAAAAGCATTACAGCCAAAACCTTATCAGGTAATAAACAATTCCGGAGTAGAGTATCCCAAATAACATAATCACCTTAACAAGAACACTGGCTCTATGGTAACCGGATTTGTCCGAGGCGACAATCACCAGTGTAAATAAAATGAACAGGGGAATAATGAGGAATGCTGCGAAATAGATCATCGATATATAATCAGGTTCATCAGAAGAAAACATGATAAATTTCACCAGGATAAAAATCAGTAATGATATCGTTCCGGCAATCAGTATTGATAATACCACTTTAGTGATTCGCGATCCTGCAACAATAGGTAGCGTTTTCATGCCATAGGCGGCATCCCCCTCAAAATCCTCCGCATCCTTGATGATCTCACGGATCAATGTTGTGATAAAAGCAAATATGCTGAATCCTGCCACATAAATAAAAATTTTATTGAAATTACTGTTAGACTGAAGCATGGTCATACCATACTCCCTGTTCAGCATTGGGATCTCGAAAAGTACTACAATAAGTGGAACCATTGCTGTCAAGAATGCAACGGTAACATTACCAATAAGGAATTGACGCTTATAATTGGTTGAATAGAACCAAAGCAATCCCGCTGTCAGAAAAAATATAAAACTTAGTGCCGGGAGCTTAATGTAGAAACTCAGATAGACACCAATTCCAACACCTATAAAATTAAATATGACATGTAGAGTCATGGCAGTTCGTCTGTTGACCAGCACGCCCACGACAACTTTCTCAGGTCTGTTGATCCTGTCAGTCCGTGTATCAAAATAGTCATTTATAATATATCCTGCAGCTGCAATAAACATCGTAGCGATCACAAGCAGCATAAAATGCAGGTCACCGAACTGTAATGAAAAACCGGCCGATGGAAGCAGGGGCTCCATGATGAGGTAGCGCATCGCAAATTGGGTAAAGGCGATGATCAGGAGGTTGGGTAACCTGATCAGTTTCATAATATATATCATAGTCTCTTTTGTTGGACAATTACTGACTGATAAAGGTACACTGATTTGTATAAAATCCACACAACTATTCAAATACAGACTGGAATCCTCCTACCATGTGAATGCCTCACCATCCATCCACCTTCCATGCAAACGTAAGACCTGTTCAATGATATCTCTTACGCAACCCTCTCCTCCATTAATGTGGGAGATATAGGCTGATATAGATTTTATCTCCTCTACGGCATCTGCCGGACAACAAGCCACACCACATCTGGTCATCACTTCATGATCGGGAAGATCGTCTCCCATATAAAGAATCTCTGCCGGATCAAGGTTGTACTTTTTTCTGAAGTGATTAAAATCCTTCATTTTGTCTGATGCCGCCAGGTAAATATCCTCAATTCCCAGGGCACTGAACCTGTTCCCCACTGATTCGGTTCTTCCACCGGTAATAATGGCAATCGGGTAGCCACGTTTTACGGCATATTGTAGTGCATATCCATCTTTGGTATTCATCGTTCGCAACAATTCCCCCTGTGGAGAGAGGTACACCTTGGGGTCACTCAGGACCCCGTCTACATCAAATGCAAATGCCCTGATGTTTTTCAAATCCTCCTTGAAATTCGCTTTACTCATTCTTCTTTTTTCTATATCTTGTAATACTCTCTGTCAACAGACGGTAAAGCTGCTGCTCTTCCGGTCTTCCTTCAAGTGTAATCATGTGTTTTTCAATAGTTTTTATGTCATTTCTGACAGCTGGTCCGGTCTGTGCTGAAGCTGGATCCATTGTTTTAAGTTTTCGAATTGTCTCCTCCATCAGGGGGTGCAGCAGTTCAAACTTCAACCCGGCCTCTATAAGCAAATCATGTGCTATAGCAGCCAGGTGGTTGCTGAAATTACAGGCAAATACTGCTGCTATATGCATTTTACGGCGTGCCTCAGAATCTGCTTCATAAACGATACCGGATATCCTGTCGGCCAACCCTTTGAGCTGTTGAACAAGTTCAGGTGATGAACCTTCTACAAGGAATGGGATAGTATTATAAGTCATTTCATTTCCACGGGTGAATGTCTGTAGTGGATAAAAAACGCCATAATTCTCAACCGCATTCTGAAAAATTTCTGTTCCCGTACTACCTGAAGTATGTGCTATAAGGGTTTCTTTACCGGAGAATTTACCTATAATCTCATTGATCAGGTCATCGTTTACACATACCAGAAACAAATCAGGTTCGCGCGCAATTCCATCAATTTGGGTACGTGGTGTCGCTGATACCATTTTTGCCAGCTCTTCGGCATGGTGTTGGGTTCCTGAAACAACATCCAATACATCTATCCCGGTCTGATGAAAAGCCCTTGCCATGTGCCAACCCACGTTTCCGGCTCCGATTATAGTAACAGATTTTATTTTCCCGGGCTTTTGCATGATCAATAATTTTTCAACATACAGGTTAAAAAATGCCATACTGAGTTTAAAACAGGGATTTTTAACTCGTAAAAAAATGTTGTCAAAGATGGTATCAAATATATAACATATTTCTATGCTGCTAATTTAATCAAAAAGAAAGGGTACCCGAAACCAGGATACCCTATCAATTAATTCTACTGTATCGATTTACACATATCTGAACACCCCAAGATCCTTTATTTCGCTGCTGGTAATATAATCAGCTTTCTGTGCATTTTCAGATTTCCCTTGTTTAATAAACACTTCCGCTGCTTTTTCGAATTCATCATTCCTTATACTATCGTGCAACAGCAGGTAGCCCATGATAATATTACCAGCCATTTCTACCATTCTGCGTGCGTGAAAATCGGTGAACTCATTGTCCTCATGCTCCAACACCCATTTTGTCACTTTCTCATATTCGTTGGTCATACCAATCAGATATCTTTTTAAATAATCCATTTCAGGAGTAACCTTTGACTCTTCAAACTCCCTGATACGATTCAGAAACCCACCGGCAGTTACACCCCGGATTGCAGCAACCACCTGCAGTTGCGAAGTTCCTTCATAAATAGTTGTGATTCGTGCATCACGGTAGATGCGTTCAATCGGGAAATCTTTCATAAAGCCTGCACCACCATGGATTTGTAAACTGTCGTAGGCGATCTGGTTGCAATATTCACTTGATACCAGTTTGAGCAGTGGGGTAAATATATCTGCAAGACGCTGATATCTTTTAGCCTCTTGCTTCTCTTCGGATTCCAGCTGGCGTGTCTCTGAGGCAAAGGAGTAATTCTTGTAAATATCTACATACCTTGCGGTTTCATACAGTAGCGTCCTGATAGCCTGTGTTCTGACCTTCATGCTTGTAAGCATCTCATAAACGGCTGGAAACTGGATGATCGCCTTTCCGAACTGAACCCTTTCATTGGCATATTTCAGCGCTTCGCGGTAAGCTGCCTCAGCAAGTCCGACAGATTGTGCCCCAATACCTAAACGGGCAGAATTCATTAATGCCATCACATATTTGATCAGTCCCAGTTTTCTGTCGCCCACAAGCTTCGCGGGAGCATTTGTGAACACCATTTCGCAGGTTGGTGACCCTTTAATTCCGAGCTTGTTTTCTATTCGCCGGATTTTAACGGCAGCGTCTTTTCTGTCGTAAACGAACAATGACAATCCACGGCCGTCCGCCGTTCCGGCTTCTGAGCGGGCCAAAACCAGGGATATATCTGCATCTCCGTTTGTTATAAACCGCTTGACACCATTCAGGTAATATACATCCTTCTTAGGGTCATAATCGGCAATTATACTTCCTTTCAATTGAACAGCCTGTAGATCAGAACCTGCATCAGGCTCGGTAAGTACCATTGCCGCAGTGGCTCCATTGTTAAAACGTGGCAGAAACTCCTGCTTAATTTCTTCATTAGCAAACTCATGAATTGTTTCTGCACAATCCTGCAAACCCCAGATATTTGCAAATCCCGCATCTGCACGGGATACGATTTCGGCAGCCATCACATAGGGAACTATGGGAAAATTTAGTCCTCCATATTTCCTGGGCAGCGACATACCGATCAGTCCGGCCTTCGTAAGCACATCATGATTTTCCTGCGTTCCCCTGGCATATTTCACCTCATTGTTAATGAGTTGAGGTCCCTCCTTATCAACCGATTCTGCATTTGGCTCGATTATCTCACCACTGATCTCTCCAATAATCTCCAGTATCTTGTCATAGTTATCGATGGCATCTTCAAAATCGACAGGTGCGAAATCAAACTCTTTGAATTCTTCGTAATTGTTTTCCTTGAGCGCCACGATCTTTTCCATTAATGGATGATTCAGATGGTACTTAAGGTCCTTATTATCCGTATAAAAATTTTCCATGATCTTTTTGGTTAATCGGGATTCCTACTTGGAATTTTTCTTATAATAGTGAATTAGTTTTGGCACGACTTCCGAAAAATCACCGGTAATTACATAATCAGCAATTGAATTGATGGGGGCATTCGGATCTGTATTAATAGAAATGATCATTGAAGACTCCATCATTCCGGCTCTATGTTGAATCTGCCCGGAGATCCCGCACGCTATGTATAATTTAGGCCTGACAGTTGTACCTGTCTGGCCGATCTGGCGGTCGTGTTCAATATACCCTGCATCGACAGCTGCCCTGGTTCCTCCTACCTCACCACCAAGCACTTCAGCCAGCTGGTAGAGTATTCCGAAGTTTTCTTTCGAGCCAACACCATAGCCACCAGCTACAATAATCTGTGCTCCCTTTATATTTATTTTTTTATCCTCAACGTGCCTGTCAATAATCTCAATGGCAAAATCATCTTTTTTGACCAGCTCATCTACCTTCCAGTTTTTGATCTTTCCCTTTACAGGCGGATCAATTTCCTCTTTTTTCATCACCCCTTCCCTTACTGTGGCGAGTTGGGGGCGGGTATCCGGATTAATAATCGTAGCTACAATATTACCTCCAAAGGCAGGTCTGATCTGGTAGAGAAGGTTCACATATTTCGTATCCGTTTTCTTCTCGTAATGGTCCCCTATCTCAAGGCTGGTACAATCGGCCGTTAATCCGCTCTTTAAGGTTGAGGCTACTCTGGGTGCCAGATCACGTCCGATGGGTGTTGCGCCAAAGAGACCGATCTGCGGTTGTTCCTTCCTGATAATTTCACATACGATACCAGCATGAGGAAGTGTCTGATAAAACTCAAGCCTGGGATCTTCAGCCTTGTGTACAATATTTGCGCCATGAGCAAACAAGTTTTTCTCCAGATTTTTCAGATCATTACCGATCAGAATTCCTTCAACCTGAACTTTTAGTTGATTAGCAAGGCCATGGGCCTTTGTAATCAGTTCCAGGCTTACTTCCGCAACGGAATTACCGTTGGTTTCACAATAGACGATGATATTATTCACAATGAGTGGTTTTACAAGAGACTATCCGATGGTATGGTTCTCTATCAGTTCAACAATTAGTTCCTCAATCGCTTTGTCCTCAGCACTAATTACCTTGGCCTCCTTGGCTTTGAATACTACATTTTCGATCTTCTTCACCTTGGTAGGTGAACCTGATAAACCAAGCGCATCTTCATCAGCCCCGATATCATCAACACCCATCTCTGCAATTTTGAGGTAAGGACGATCGCTAAACATCCTTGTATAATCCTCTGTTGCATCCTGAAGCTCTGTTAGCGTACGTGCGTGCTTATATTTCATTACATTCTTTGCGATTCGCGGACGGCAATCGGGCGCTGAACTGTGAACTGTCAGCAAAATTGGGAAAGGAGCCCGTACAGTTTCCACGCCGTTATCAAGCCTGCGTCTGATTACCATTGATTTATTGTCAATCTTCTCTATCTCCTCCACATAGGTTACCTGCGGAATAGCGAGTTTTTCAGCCACTTGTGGACCAACCTGTGCCGTATCACCATCAATTGCCTGGCGACCTGCAATGATCACGTCGTACTCCATTTTACTGATTGCAGCAGCAATAGCATATGAGGTTGCAAGTGTATCTGACCCGGCAAATTTTCTGTCTGTAAGTAAATAACCGCCGTCAGCTCCTCTGTAGAGTCCTTCCCTGATTATCTCTGCCGCTCTTCCTGGTCCCATCGTTAGTATTGATACCTCCGAGTCTGGATTAATATCCTTGATTCTAAGAGCCTGCTCCAGTGCATTTAGGTCCTCAGGATTGAAAATTGCTGCAAGTGCTGCACGGTTTACGGTTCCGTCTGCCTTCATGGCATCCTTACCAACATTTCGTGTATCCGGCACCTGCTTGGCCAGCACAATAATTTTGATTGGGTTCATATGTAATTCTTTATTTAAATACCTGTTATAAAATGCTATAACAATCGTTCTAACTACAAGTGACTTTTTGCCCTACATCATCAATTATACTGCAATTACATGGTGGGCAAATTTAATAGTTTTTCGCTATTCACCAACCTGGCTTTTCTTCTTATTCGAAAAAAAACCCCTTCAAAAAAAGGGGTTTAGAAACTATTCAACAATATCAGTCGAATTTATGCCTGAGCTGCGGGTCCGCCAAAACTCATGGGCATGGTCGGATTACCTCCCGATTCAGGTTCTTTGATCTTACCGTGTGCACTTTCAAACTTCGATACATTATCATTTAGCGCATTGAGTAATCTTTTAGCATGCTCAGGAGTGAGGATTATTCTTGACTTCACCTCGGCTTTGGGTATTCCTGGCATTACCCGAACAAAATCGAGCACAAACTCAGAGGTTGAATGGGTAATAATTGCCAGGTTTGCGTAAGTACCCTGCGCAACATCCTCTTTTAACTCGATATTGATTTGGTTCTTTTTATTCTGATTTTTCTCTTCCATTATCTGGAGTCTTAACCATTATAATTTTCATCCTCCTTCTCAACCAGCTCTTCATCATGATTACCTGATGCAGTAAGACGTTCATACTCCTCCCTGGAACCCACCACCAGATTGTTATATCTGCGAATGCCTGTCCCGGCGGGAATAAGGTGACCAACGATTACATTTTCCTTGAGTCCTTCAAGGTCATCCACACGGCCGAAAATGGCTGCTTCATTGAGCACCTTGGTAGTTTCCTGGAACGATGCAGCTGAGATAAAGCTATTGGTCTGAAGGGCTGCTCTCGTGATCCCCTGAAGCTCTTGTGATGAGGTAGCAGGAACGGCATCTCTTGCCTCTATATATTTCATGTCCTTCCGTTTCAGGATAGAGTTCTCGTCTCTAAGCTTGCGTGCTGTTATGATTTGACCCTGCCGATATGAGGTTGATTCTCCAACATCAGTGATTACCTTTTTACCAAAGATCCAGTCATTCTCATTCATAAAGTCCAGCTTGTCAACAATCTGTTTTTCAAGGAATTTGGTATCGCCCGGATCAATGATTTCAACTTTACGCATCATTTGGCGAACGATGATCTCAAAATGCTTGTCATTGATTTTCACTCCTTGCATTCGGTACACCTCCTGAACCTCATTTACAATATACTCCTGAACTTTTGTTGGTCCTTTGATTGCCAGAATGTCCGAAGGAGTTATAGCTCCATCGGACAGTGGAATACCTGCCCTTACATAATCGTTTTCCTGAATAAGGATCTGTTTAGAGAGCGGCACAAGGTATTTTTTCACCTCTCCTGCTTTAGAGGTAATGATCACTTCACGATTCCCACGCTTGATTTTTCCAAAGGTTACTTCACCATCAATCTCAGAAACCACTGCTGGATTAGAAGGATTTCTAGCCTCAAAGAGTTCTGTAACACGGGGCAGTCCACCGGTAATGTCACCTGATTTTCCAACTGCACGTGGAATCTTCACAAGAATTTGTCCGGCATGTACTTTATCCCCCTCACCGATGGTAATGTGTGAACCGACTGGCAAATTGTAAGTCTTCTCTTCTCCTTTAGTATCAGTGATTATAACGATCGGATTCTTAGTTCGGTCACGTGTTTCAACAATCACTTTCTCTTTAAATCCTGTTTGTTCATCTGACTCTTCCTGATAGGTGACACCTTCGATAACGTTTTCAAATTTAACCGATCCATCTATCTCACTAATTATAAGCGCATTATACGGATCCCACTGACATATAAGATCTCCCTTTTTCACATCTTCCCCATTTTTGGTAAAAAGAGATGATCCGTAGGGAATATTATGTGTCGTAAGCGCAATACCTGTATTTTTATCGATAATCCGCAACTCTGCAAGACGGCCAATGACGATATCCACTTTACTATCGGAATCGGGATCTTTTCTTGTTACTGTTCTCAACTCATCAATTTCAATCTTGCCATCATACTTGGCAATAACCCGGGATTCAGCTGTAATATTGGATGCAGTACCACCAACATGGAATGTACGCAATGTAAGCTGGGTTCCCGGCTCACCTATCGACTGTGCAGCAATAACTCCTACAGCCTCACCGATCTGCACCATTTTACCGGTTGAAAGATTGCGCCCGTAACATTTACTGCAGACGCCGCGGGCTGATTCACAAGTCAGAACCGAACGAATTTCAATCTGATCAATCGGTGAATCTTCAATGACCTGGGCAATATCTTCAGTGATTTCCTCTCCTGAATGAACCACAAGTTCACCTGTCAACGGATGGTAAACATCATGTACTGTGGTCCGTCCCAGGATTCTTTCATAGAGTGTTTCAACAACCTCTTCATTTTTCTTGATAGCGGTTGCAATTAATCCTCGCAATGTGCCACAATCGAACTCATTAATGATTACATCCTGTGAAACATCAACCAGACGACGTGTCAAATAACCAGCATCTGCCGTCTTAAGAGCCGTATCGGCAAGACCTTTACGTGCACCGTGAGTAGAGATGAAGTATTCGAGAACAGAGAGTCCCTCCTTAAAGTTTGAGAGAATCGGGTTCTCAATGATCTCTGACCCTGCAGAGCCTGATTTCTGCGGTTTCGCCATAAGACCCCGCATCCCGGAAAGCTGGCGAATCTGCTCTTTAGAACCCCTTGCACCTGAATCGAGCATCATATATACAGGATTGAATCCCTGGTTATCGCTGCTCAGTTGTTTCATTAATGTTTGGGTAAGTTTTGCATTGGTATGTGTCCAGACATCAATGATCTGGTTATACCGTTCATTGTTGGTAATCACACCCATATTATATGATTCAAGCACCTCATCCACCTGTTCATACCCTTCAGTCACATATATATCTTTTTCATCGGGTACGATTACATCATCCAAATTAAAAGAGAGTCCTCCTGTATATGCCATACCAAAACCCAGACTTTTAATATCATCCAGGAACTTTGCGGTAGCGGCTGTGCCAGACGCTTTCAATACTCTTCCAATTATATCACGAAGTGATTTTTTTGTCAGAAGATCGTTAATAAAACCAATCTGTGGAGGTACAAATTCATTGAAAATAACACGGCCAACTGTTGTCTCTATTATTTCAGCCTCTCCACTCTCCGATCCGATTTTAGGAATCCTAACCTTGATTATTGCATGTAGGTCGACCTTCTTTTCGTTATAGGCAATGGTAACCTCTTCAGGTGAATAGAACGTAAGTCCTTCACCTCTTACCGCCAATTCCCCAGTAGATCTTCTTGCCTTGGTAATGTAATAAAGACCAAGTACCATGTCCTGTGAAGGAACTGCAATAGGTGCTCCATTTGCCGGGTTAAGAATATTATGTGAAGCTAGCATAAGAATCTGTGCTTCGAGCACGGCTGCATTTCCCAAAGGAAGGTGAACTGCCATCTGGTCTCCATCGAAATCGGCATTAAAAGCAGTACATACCAACGGGTGCAACTGAATGGCTTTCCCCTCAATAAGTTTCGGTTGAAAAGCCTGAACTCCCAGTCTGTGGAGGGTTGGGGCACGGTTCAACAGTACTGGATGGCCCTTTAGTACATTTTCAAGAATATCCCATACTACAGGGTCCTTTCTGTCGACAATTTTTTTCGCTGATTTTACTGTTTTTACAATTCCTCTTTCAATCAATTTTCTTATTACAAAAGGCTTGTAAAGTTCTGCAGCCATATCTTTAGGAAGACCGCATTCATGTAATTGCAATTCAGGTCCTACAACAATTACGGACCTTGCAGAATAGTCGACCCGCTTACCCAGCAAATTCTGACGAAACCTGCCTTGCTTTCCTTTCAAACTATCTGAAAGCGATTTAAGTGGCCTGTTTGCATCGGTCTTAACTGCATTTGATTTCCTCGAATTATCAAACAGGCTGTCAACAGCTTCCTGCAACATCCGCTTTTCATTTCTCAGAATCACTTCAGGTGCCTTAATCTCAATCAACCTTTTCAGACGGTTGTTCCGGATGATCACTCTTCTGTAAAGGTCATTCAGATCAGACGTAGCAAAACGTCCGCCATCTAGCGGTACCAGTGGTCTCAGTTCCGGAGGAATAATCGGTACCACTTTAAGGATCATCCATTCAGGGCGGTTGATATTTTTAGAGGCCCTGAAAGCTTCAACAACCTGTAGACGCTTCAATGCTTCATTCTTTCGCTGCTGAGAAGTTTCAGTATTTGCCTTATGACGCAGGAAATAGGACAGTTCATCCAATTTCAACCTGCCAAGGAGCATATGCAATGCTTCAGCTCCCATCCCGGCAATAAACTTGTCGGGATCATCATCTTCAAGTAATTGATTCTCTTTAGGAAGTGTATTAAGAATATCAAGGTATTCATCCTCTGTCAAAAAATCCAGATAATTAATTCCATCAGCTGCTTTAACACCAGGGTTGATTACCACATACCGCTCATAGTATATAATGGTATCCAGTTTCTTCGTTGGAAGTCCGAGAAGATAACCTATTTTATTGGGAAGTGAACGAAAATACCATATATGTGCAACAGGTATGACAAGCGAAAGATGCCCCATTCTTTCACGACGAACTTTCTTCTCTGTTACCTCTACACCACAGCGATCGCAAACAATACCCTTATACCTGATTCTTTTATATTTACCACAATGGCATTCGTAATCTTTCACAGGGCCAAAGATCCTTTCGCAGAAGAGTCCATCTCTTTCAGGTTTATAGGTCCTGTAATTGATTGTTTCAGGTTTTAAAACCTCTCCGCTTGATCTTTCAAGAATCTCTTCCGGCGAAGCCAAACCAATTGAGATTTTAGTAAAAGCACTGCTTCTAACCTTTATATCTTTCCTGAATGACATATTATAATTATTAAATTGTTACAAAATAGAACCTATGAGTCAGCAGAACTGACCTCATTTCAGGACCTAGTTAAACCAGATTAACACTCAGTCCGAGTCCGCGCAACTCATGCAGTAGCACGTTCAGTGATTCAGGGATACCTGGCATTGGCATTGGTTCACCTTTAACGATGGCCTCATATGCCTTAGCCCTTCCGATCACATCATCGGATTTAACTGTGAGTATCTCCTGCAAGATATTTGCAGCACCGAATGCTTCAAGGGCCCATACTTCCATCTCACCAAAACGTTGACCTCCGAACTGCGCTTTACCCCCAAGTGGCTGCTGTGTGATCAGTGAATAAGGTCCGATTGATCGTGCATGCATCTTATCCTCAACCATGTGTGCTAGTTTCAGCATATAGATAATACCCACCGTTGCAGGCTGATCAAATGGCTCTCCGGTTCCACCGTCAATCAGATTTGTTTTACCAAATCTTGGCACACCAGCTTTATCAGTAAGCTCTGTGATTTGGTCAATACTTGCTCCATCAAAGATAGGTGTAGCAAACTTCATTCCCAGGTTCTTTCCGGCCCAGCCAAGAACAGTTTCATAAATCTGTCCCAGGTTCATTCGGGAAGGCACACCCAGCGGGTTAAGAACAATGTCAACAGGTGTGCCATCCTTCAGGAACGGCATATCTTCCTGGCGAACGATCTTTGCAACAATACCTTTGTTACCATGGCGACCGGCCATCTTATCTCCAACCGTGATCCTGCGTTTCTTGGCAACATAAACTTTGGCAAGTTGAACAATTCCTGTAGGGAGCTCATCCCCACTGGTAACGCTGTGCTTCTTGCGCTTATAGATACTGTCAATCTCTTTATATTTGATTTTGTAATTGTGTAAAAGCAACCTGATAAGTTCATTTTTATTCTTATCAGTGGTCCATTTATTCGGATTCACAGTTTCAAAATTAACCTCCTGCAGCTGTTTTATCGTAAACTTTGTTCCTTTGGCAATTACATCTGCATTGAGATAATCCTTCACTCCCTGGGATGTCTTCCCATTTACCAGAGTAAACAATTTTTCGATCAGTAACGATTTAAGCTCTTCAATGTTTTTGAAGTATTCTTCATCTATCTTATCAGTAATCTGCTTGGTTGCAGGCTTTGATTTCCTCTCCTTCACAGTGCGCGAGAAGAGTTTCTTGTCAATAACCACGCCATAGAGTGATGGTCCGGCTTTGAGTGAAGCGTCTTTCACATCACCAGCTTTATCACCAAAGATGGCACGAAGTAGCTTCTCCTCGGGTGATGGGTCTGATTCTCCCTTTGGAGTAATTTTACCGATAAGGATATCGCCCGGAGTAATCTCCGCACCGATCCTGATCAGACCATTTTCATCAAGATCCTTGGTTGCCTCCTCACTTACATTTGGTATATCGGATGTCAACTCCTCCAACCCCCGTTTTGTATCTCTTACCTCAAGCATGTATTCATCTACATGGACAGATGTAAATACATCTTCTCTTACCAGTCTTTCGGAGACCACAATAGCATCTTCAAAGTTGTAACCCTTCCAGGGCATGAAAGCCACCATGAGGTTTCTTCCCAGTGCCAATTCACCATTCTCAGTTGCATAACCCTGTGTAAGGGTTTGTCCCTTCTTAACTTTTTGCCCTTTCCTCACCATCGGAGTAAGATTCACACAAGTATTCTGGTTAGTCTTACGATATTTTGGGAGCTTATATCTTCTTATATTATCTTCAAAACTTACGAATTCCTCATCCTCAGTGCGATCATAACTGATCACAATCTCGTTGGCATCCACAAATTCAATAACTCCGTCTGCTTCCGCATTAATTTGCAACCGTGAATCTGTTACAACACCTTCTTCCATTCCTGTACCAACGATTGGAGCTTCTGGCTTTAAGAGTGGAACTGCCTGTCGCATCATGTTGGAACCCATCAGTGCCCTATTTGCATCATCGTGCTCAAGAAAGGGTATCAAGGAGGCAGCGATAGAGGCAATCTGATTTGGAGCAACATCCATTAAGTGAACATCTTGATTATCAGACAGCGGATAATCTGCCTCATATCTGGATTTAACTTTCTGGTTTTTAAAAGCGCCATCTTCCTGCAGCGGGGCATTAGCCTGGGCAATTATTTTACCCTCCTCCTCTTCAGCGCTGAGATAAATAACCCCTTTGTTTGAAAGCTCGACCTGACCATTGTTGGCATGTCTGTAAGGTGTCTCAATGAATCCTAATTTACTGATCTTCGCGAATACACACAGCGAGGATATCAGGCCAATGTTTGGACCTTCAGGCGTTTCGATCGGACAAAGGCGTCCATAATGCGTATAGTGAACGTCTCGAACTTCAAAGCCTGCCCGCTCACGGGACAATCCGCCTGGTCCTAGTGCCGACATACGGCGTTTATGGGTCATTTCCCCCAGTGGGTTGGTTTGATCCATAAACTGTGAAAGCTGGTTCGTACCGAAAAATGAATTGATAACCGAAGAAAGTGTTTTTGAGTTAATCAAATCGGTCGGAGTAAATACTTCATTATCACGTACATTCATCCTTTCTCGAATGGTTCTGGCCATTCTTGCCAATCCAACACTGAATTGGTTCATCAGTTGTTCACCTACGGTCCTAACTCTCCTGTTACTTAGGTGGTCGATGTCATCAACATCGGTTTTCGAATTAATCAGTTCAATCAGGTGACGTATAATCTGAATAATATCTTCCCGGCTCAAAACCCGGTGATCCATATCAGTATCCAGGTTCAATTTTCTATTGAGACGGTAGCGCCCCACTTCGCCCAGGTCGTAACGCTTGTCAGAAAAGAAAAGTTTATCGATCACATCCCTTGCTGTTGTCTCGTCAGGCGGTTCTGCGTTTCTAAGTTGGCGATAGATATGCAATACAGCCTCTTTTTCAGAGTTACACGGATCTTTCTGCAGCGTATTGTAGATAATAGCGTAATCAGTAATATTGGCAACATCCTTATGCAGAAGAACTGTTTTACTGCCCGACTCCACGATCTGGTCGATATGCTCATTTTCAAGCACAGTTTCGCGATCGATGATAACTTCATTTCTTTCGATGGACACCACTTCACCGGTATCTTCATCAACAAAGTCCTCGATCCAGCTTTTCAGTACACGAGCTGCTAGCTTCCTACCCACAACTTTCTTGAGACCAGTTTTTGAGACCTTGATCTCATCGGCCAGACCAAATATCTCGAGGATATCCTTATCACTTTCGAAACCGATTGCTCTCAGTAATGTTGTAACAGGCAATTTCTTTTTCCGGTCGATATATGCATACATGACATTATTAATGTCAGTAGCAAACTCGATCCATGATCCTTTAAAAGGAATGATCCTTGCCGAATACAATTTAGTGCCGTTAGCATGCAGGCTCTGACCGAAAAACACGCCGGGGGATCTGTGAAGCTGTGATACCACCACACGTTCGGCACCATTTATTATGAAGGCACCTCGGTCGGACATATAGGGCACAGTACCCAGGTAAACGTCCTGAATTACCGTATCAAAATCCTCATGTTCAGGATCGGTACAATATAACTTTAGCTTTGCCTTTAGCGGTACGCTATATGTTAATCCCCTTTCGATACACTCATCAATGGAATATCTGGCTGGATCGATGGAATAATCCAAAAATTCCAGGACAAAATTGTTCCTGGTATCGGTAATCGGGAAATTTTCCTGAAAGACCCTGTATAGTCCTTCATCTTTTCTGTTCTCAGGTGTTGTATCAAGTTGAAAAAACTCCTGAAATGATTTTAATTGTACTTCCAAAAAATCAGGATATTTCAATTGATTTTGTATGGAAGCAAAATTTACACGTTGATTTGTTTGCATTGGTGACATCTCGATTAATTCCAAAATTTAACCTCTAATATTTAACATGCATAAAGGCTTATACCCCATCTTATTTGAGATGGGGTACTAAGCCTATAAGTTGAAATGCGAGTGCCTTATTTAAGTTCAACCTCTGCTCCAGCTTCTTCAAGTTGTGTTTTGATCGATTCAGCGTCCTCTTTACTTGCGCCTTCCTTAACCGGTGCAGGTGCAGAATCTACCACAGCTTTTGCTTCTTTCAGACCCAAACCTGTAAGATCTTTCACCAATTTCACAATTTGCAGCTTAGCCCCACCGGGTGATTTCAGAATAACATCGAATTCTGTCTTCTCCGCAGCATCAGCCTCGCCGGCTCCAGCAGCAGGACCTGCAACTGCAACTGGAGCTGCTGCCGGTTCAATTCCATGCTCTTCTTTAAGAATATCAAGTAACTCGTTTACCTCTTTAACAGTCAATTCTACTAACTGATCTGCGATTGCTTTAATGTCAGCCATTTCTATCGTTTTTAATAAATGTTATTAAACTTGTTCTTTTTCTGATAATGTTTTGAGTGCTCCTGCAAGTTTGCTTCCATTGCCTGCAAGTGCCGAAGCCAGTCCTATGGCCGGCGATTGCAGAAGCATAAGCAGATCTGCGAGCAACTCTTCTTTGGATTTTATGGAGGCAAGACTGTCGAGCTGATTGTCGCCAATGTATATTGATTCCTCAACATAGGCAGCCTTCAGGACAGGCCTTTCCATTGTCTTTCTGAACTCTTTTATGACCTTGCCGGGAAGATTTCCCGTTTCACAAAACATGATCGACGTGGAATCATTCAGCACATCATAAAATTCATCAAAATCAAGCTCGGATTGCTCCATAGCTTTTTTTAGTAATGTATTCTTAACTACCAGCAGCCTGATCTGACTCTCGAAGCATTTCCTTCTCAGTTTTGATGTTTCCTCTGCATTCAGTTCAGAAATATCTGTGAGGTAGAAATGTTTGGCCTGATTCAAATCAGTTACCAGATTGTCAATAATTACATTTTTGTCTTCTCTTCTCATTCTCTAGAGATTCTTTAGCGATTATTTTTTCTCTTCTATAGCTTTAGGATCCAATCTTATACCAGGACTCATCGTACTGGAAAGATACAAACTCCTGATATAGGTTCCCTTTGCGGCGGCCGGTTTCAGTTTAATAATGGTCTGGACAAATTCCCTAACATTTTCAACTATATTAGGCTCCTCAAAGGAAACTTTCCCAACAGAGGTATGAATGATACCGTATTTATCTACTTTAAAATCGATCTTGCCCTTCTTCACCTCTTCTACAGCCTTGCCGATTTCCATGGTAACGGTACCGCTCTTCGGATTAGGCATCAGACCTCTGGGTCCAAGTACCCTGCCCAGTTTACCGAGCTTTGCCATTACAGGAGGCATTGTGATAATTACATCAATATCGGTCCAACCTTTTTCGATCTTCTCAATATACTCATCAAGTCCTACAAAATCGGCACCGGCCGCTTTGGCCTCATCCTCTTTATCAGGAGTACACAGAGCCAGAACAACTTTTTCCTTTCCGGTTCCATGGGGAAGAGTCACAACACCACGCACCATCTGGTTCGCTTTCCTTGGGTCGACCCCAAGTCTGATATTCAGATCGAGTGAAGCGTCAAATTTTGTCGAAGAGATCTCTTTGACAAGCTGAGCCGCCTCTGCGAGTGTATATTGTTTGTCCTTGTCTAACTTCTCTAAAGCTAACTTCCTGTTTTTAGTAAGTTTACCCATTTTATTTCTAATTAATTGTTAGACGGGAATTTTCCCTGAACA
>JBBDUV010000044.1:0-7639 GCA_040903745.1 Bacteroidales bacterium
AAAATCAATTTATATGGACGAGAGGATACTAAAGTGGCTGTTTGATATAAAAATAGCAATAGACGAAATAAATAGTAAATACCAATGACCAGGAATGATAATCAAATACGGGAAAAGATTATTCAAGGGATAGATCTGGCTCATAAGCGGCTTATAAAAGAAAAAAAGGATAGAAACTTAGATCTTATTATATCAGTTAAAGGTAAGATTACAAGGATACCAGCCAGTAGCTTTTAATCCCACCTGGTACTTGCTACAACATGGGGAAATTCACCCGCGAAAGATAAACTGGATCCCATACCACATAAAATTTTCGGCAATATTGAGACGATTAGGAAAATTCCATTAGAAAAGCGGCATTATGACGACTTCGCCTGAACACGTGCTTTTTCTGCCATAATAACGGGGGACCGCTCCTCTTTGCCGGAGCGGTCAACATCTCGAAATAGAAAAACGCCGCATTGATTTTTTCTTTACTTTTATTCAGCAAGCCATCAATTTAAATTTAATTCCTAATCAGTCCAGAAATCCGAGCAGGTTTTTCATAGTTCACACAGGGCATGTTTACAGACATAACATCGGCGATACGGGAATATACACACAACAGATTAATTCTCAGAGTATAATTAAACTTTACATAAACTTAAAAACCTTTCAACAAAAAAGACAAAATAATTCAAAGCCGGACTAATAGTTTTGATAATAAATTGTAGGGCTAATGGCAGTGCTCCGTTTCGCCAAAAAATGGTTTAAAAATCATTCTCAGCATGACTGTTCCATTAAAAATTCCATATCTTTGATTTTATGAGATCTTTAAATGACATACAGGCTACTTTAAATAAACATAAGAACCATTTATTCAATGAATACCCGTTAAAATCGATGGCTATTTTTGGTTCTTATTCCAGACAGGAAAATAAAGAACTCAGCGACCTGGATTTAATAGTTGAGTTCAATGATAAAATTGGAATCAGATTTATTGATCTTGCTGATGAAATCGAAAAAATTGTCGGTGTCAAAGTTGATCTCGTCTCAAAAAATGGATTGAAAGAAAAATACCGTAAAGCAATCGACAATGATTTAATATATGTCTAAGCGCGATACCATATTACTTTTTGAGGATATGCTTGAATCAGCTCAAAAGATAAAGCGATACACAAAAGATTTGGATTTCGATGCTTTTATTTCAGATGATAAAACTATTGATGCGGTTGTCCGAAATTTCGAAATAATTGGTGAAGCAGCAAATCATTTTGATTTAGATATCAGAGATAAATTTCCTGAAATTGAATGGAATAGAATTAGGGGATTTAGAAATAGGATTGTTCATGAATATTTTGGTATTGATTATGAAATTGTCTGGACAATTATTGAATCATATCTTGATGAACTAATAGATTGGCTGGAAAAAATTATTAATGAATTAAATGCCACATAGCCTTAACATTATTTAAATGTCATTGCCGACCCCTCTTAATCCATCTCTTTCTGCCTGGACATCATATAATCTTCGTCCTCCTTGCAGTGCTCTGTCTGAACACTAATTTAGTGCTGAAGGAATTTTGCACCATTTTGCACCATTTTTTTTCATTCACCTCTATCCCTTTCTCCATAAGGCATTCAGGCCTTATGCTCTAAATTAATTTTCATTTTTTTAAAAAATAGTTGCAAAAAAGGTATGACATTGTTGCTCAGGACAAGCTGGGGTTGAAAAATCCTTACTACAGAACGTATGTAAAGTGGATTGAGTTGGCCAGGCGGTTTTACACAGAGCTATCCAACAATCCGGACTTAACAGGGCGTCTTTCAAGGCGGAATTACAGCAATGAAGAGACCCAGGCCAGGCTAGCAGCAATTTCGGAAATAGAAGTTGCCAGGGCGGCGTATATCTATGAGAAAGGTATTTCGCAGAATACAACAAGTGCGAAATCGGAAGCTTTCGAGATGCTGAACGAATGGATGGATGAATTCTTCTCACTTGCGAAAATTGCATTCAGGAAAGAGCCTCAGCTGATGGAATCCTTAGACATAGTAGTAAAAAGCTAAAGGAACGGTACTATGAATCCAGCAAGAAAGTACGACAGAACACTGCGAAGGTGGTATTCCTTCCGGGCAGTATGGCTACCAGGAACCGAAAAAGCAGGCGGAGCAGTGGTGCTGCGACTCTTCCGGGTTAAACGCAACGGCAAGATCTATTAATTTTAGATGCTTGATAATTGATGTGAAGGGTGAAAAGGCTTCCTCGAATGGGGAGGCCTTTTTTTCTCGATACAAGGAACGAGGATCCCCCTCTCACGAACGATAGTGATCACCAAACGCTACTAGTCTGAACCGGGATTACAGGTTAACGGGGGATCGCCCCCATCATCGCAGCCACCAACAAGGACCTGGCTGCTGAAAGCAAGGCAGGAAAATTCCGGCGGGACCTCTATTACCGGTTGGCGGTAACGGAACTTCGGTTGCCAAAGCTGGCATCGCGCGGACCAGGGAAGATCGATGAGATGTTCGGTTAGAGGAAGAAACCGTTTGGCTTTCGCAGGCACAAATGGTTGATCTTTTTCAGACAACCAAACAAAACATCAGTCTGCATATTCGGAACATTTTTAAGGAAGGCGAGCTGGACGAAAATTCAGTTGTCAAGGATTACTTGACAACTGCCGCAGACGGAAAAAATTACTCAACAAAAACCTTAATCTAATTGTTGACCAGTATCTTTCGTCTGCCGAATTACACGCACGGAACCGGAAACCAATGTACATAGTTCTATAAACCTTGTTGCATCAGTTTTTGCGAAATTTCATCTTTTTTATGAGTATCAATGGCATCGCAAATTTTAACATAGTGAGACATTATATCCAAATTGTTCAGGCACATCTTTATTAATCTACCACTAGCCAACGATGTCACACCCTCATTCTCGATATTCGATATAGTATTTTTACTAAATCCTAATACTACACTTAATGTCGATGCAGCAATATGGTATTTCGTTCTAAAACTAATTATTTCATCAGGAGCAGCAGCTCCTTTAGCAACCAGGTAAGCACTTTTTAAAGCTTTTAAATTACGAGTTACTTGATTCTTTGTATAATGCTTAACTTGTTTTTCTCTATTAATCATACCCGTATTTTCATCTACTTCATAATCTAAGTAGTACGCTTCTACGTATGATAATTCCAAGCCCTTGTAATTCTTTTTTACAGTCTCATATATTTCCTTAGTGGGCTTATTTTTTCTTGTTAAAACTTTTTTTGTTTCCATAATTTCTAATTTTTAAATGGCTGATTCATAATAAAATCAGGAATGTGATTAGAAAAAATTAGTATTTGTAAACCATCCTCCTCAAGACCGTATTTTAAATATATCTCAACATTATCTTTACCAACAAAAGCACGGAATGCGCACACATTAAAATCTGCATTACCAGAAGGGTCTATTCCTCTATAGTAGTTCTCTGGTGTAAGATTCAGTATAGTATGTTCTATATCTCCAACAGTAATATCATACTCAAGCATTAACTCTTCCAATTCAGAATTAACCTTTGCTGTAAAGGTGATATCAACTCCATCGGATATCCTTACTCTTGTTTCATTTATAAACTCTTGAACAAGTTCTATATTATCAACCGTATTCGGTAGTTCTATCATATTGTAAAACCTTTGCAACAAAGATACTAATTGTTTTCCAAATTCCCAATGATTGGGAATTAATTGTTTGTATTTATTTTAACGAGGGTTACCACCCTACCCACCTATGGGTAAAAACCGGTACCACCTAAATATTTCCATTTTTAGAAATTTGAAAATATATAGCTTTAATCCCAAACCGCCGAAGCCATCGGCTGGGTGATCAACACCCTCCTAAACAAGATCGAGAAATACAGAATCGATGTGGAGGAGTATAAGTAACATTGAAATATTTTCCTTACTTTTATTCAGCAAGCCACTCAGCTGAAGTTATATCCGGATCATTCCCGGATACGCAGCCAGGTTTTTTGTGGGTAATAGCAGGAGGTTTCGCAGGTAAAGCGTAGGCTATACAAGATAAGAACACATAAAAAACAAACTTTTGTAACATATATAAACCTGAAATACCCTATTTAACCTTTACCAAATGCAGGCGCAGTAGGATAAAATTGAAAAAATGAACTTATAATGACATGTTAGCGAACATTGTTGACCGATTAAAAATAATAGCTTCAAAACAGGTAGCAAATTATTTATAAAGATGAAGTTGTAAAAATGTTTAGTGAGGGATTAAAAGTCAAGATTACAAGTTGAAAAGTTGGATGAATAAGAAAACATACTAAAAAGATTAGAAATGAAAAACATTTTTGGAGAACCATTAAAATCATGCTGTACAAAACCTTTAACCGGATTTTACAGGGACGGATTTTGCAGAACAAACAAAGAAGATAACGGAACACATGTAGTATGTGCCGTTGTTACAGTGGAATTTCTACAATATTCAAAAAGCAAAGGGAATGACTTGATTACGCCCCGACCGGAATATAGTTTTTCAGGACTAAAACCCGGAGATAAATGGTGCTTATGTGCCTTGAGGTGGAAAGAAGCTTTTGAAGCAGGCTGCGCCCCAAAAGTTGTACTAGAGGCAACCGATGAGAGAGCATTGGAATACATCGATATTAATAATCTCATCAAACATGCAGAAAAGCCCCATTTTAAACTATAATATTCTTATTTATTACTGCCCAGTAAGTTTTATCAACTTGAAAACCTGGCTTCATTTAGTTAAATACTCCCCTCTTTAGGAATTTAAAAAGTAATACCCTGGTTGTATTAATATATTTCTTACCTTTGATATATCATCATGAGTCATTAAATTGACAGCAACCGAGTTTGAACGCCACGGTGCTCCAGCGATGAGCCAGTTCTAAGGAAAAATGTTCGTTACAAATCTATTACTCCTTAATTGCTCAAAGTTTCATGATGTTTATTATTAATCTTAAACATCAACGAAATGAAAAACTTAACCCTTACAGACGAGCGAGTCAAAACAATTCATCACGAGCATATGCATTCAGTGGATAAACTGTATCGTATGCATGCTGGAATCTCTTCAGACCTAAATTGCGGTTAAAAACGGAATCGCCCAACTTGAAGTTTATGACGGCTACAGTTTATCGAAAGAGCGTCTGGCAGAAGAGATTAATCTTCTTACAGACTGGTACACCGATGAATTATTTGACGTGAGTCATACCAAAATAGTCGTACCGTTTTCACGGATATTTTGTGATGTTGAGCGCTTTGCCGATGACTCACAGGAAATCATGTCGCAATACGGTATGGGGATGTGCTACACCCATCTGGATAGCGGAGAATCCATGACAGTGGATTTAGATGGTCCCAATTACCAGTTCCACCAGCATTTCTTCGATAAGTACGACCGTCACATCCTATTGCATACCGGTGACCGTTCATCGCAGATGGCACCTATGCTGCACCAGGTATTGAAGCAGGATTTTCCTGACCACCAAGTTGAACTGCTGGATATGCACATCCAGGACATCATCAGCCTGGAGGAGGTGAAGCCAAAGGTGGAAAAACTCCTGCTTGACCACAAAGATGATGAGGTGGATATCTTCTTTTCACCCGGCACGTCGATCATGCAGCTCAGCTGGTACATCTGCCATACCACCCTGGGCATGAAAACAAGGCTTTTACAGACCGTCGGATCGCGCGACATGCGGGGAAAGCCGCCTGAGCTCAAGGAGATCATCGTGGAGAAAAGCAACCTGCCCTATGGTTCCTTTATCAAGCAACAGCTGCTCGATCAGCGCGGGAATGCGGTGGAGACTTCCGGATTCAAACTCACCGATTCCATACGCCCGGTCTATGCGGATGCGGAAAAAATTGCCTCTGCGGATCATGTCACCTGCCTGATCGCCGGTCCGACCGGCACCGGCAAGGAGCACCTGGCGCAGTTTATCCGAGATCATTCCCCCAGGCGGGAGCAGCCCTTTGAGAAGATCAACTGCTCGGCACTGGGCGACGATCTGCTGGAGAGCCGCCTGTTCGGCCACAAAGCCGGATCATTCACCGGCGCCACAACCGACCACGAAGGCATCTTCAAACGTGTTAACGGGGGATCGGTATTTTTGGACGAAGCGGGCGATATCTCACCGCGGCTGCAGCAATCACTGCTGCGTCTGCTTCAGGAGGGGGAGATCCAACCCATCGGCGGAACCGTTGAACAGGTGAACGTGCGTATCATCGCAGCGACCAATAAGGAACTGACTGCTGAAAGTGAGGCAGGGAGCTTTCGGTGGGACCTCTATTACCGGTTGGCGGTGACGGAACTTCGGGTGCCGAAGCTGGCATCGCGCGGACCGGAGGAGATCGATGAGATGTTCGAATACTTCCTGGATGAGATCCACAAAAGGCACCCCTGGAAGAACCGGCTGAAGGTTGACAATGACGTGATTAACACCCTCCGCAGCAAGATCGAGAAATACGACATCGATGTGGAGGAGTATAAGTAACATTGAATTTTTTTCTTTACTTTTATTCAGTAAGCAGAACAAACACACATTGCTTATGGATACAGATGATTTATCAAGAGAATCTTACGATGGGATTTTAATAGAGGCAGAGAAATTAACTCATGACTTGACTTTACATTATGGGGTATTATCCAGTGATTGTAAAAACGAGACAGAATACATTGATAAAGCCGCAAAAATGACCAGAGAGATAATGCAAGCGGAAGATTGGGAACTTGACGATTTATTTTGGGGGAATCCGCCCGAAAAAGAGAAATTAGAATTTACTTGTAATAAAATATTAGAGAATATCGAAAAAGTAAAATCTATTCCGCTTGAGAAACGTAAATTTGATTTTTAAATATCGCTGTGATTTTATGATTATATACTTAGTTGGTATAAGTTGTGTAGGTAAAACAACAATTGGAAAAATGTTGGCTGAAAAGATTGGCTTTTCTTTCTTTGACTTGGATGAAGAAATTCAGAATTATTACGAAAAACCAATAGAACGAATTCAGGATGACTGTTTAACAATGAATGGCTATAGAGAAAAAGCGAGCGTTGTGTTGGATAAGCTATTTTCAAGAAACGTTGATTCCGTAATTTCCGGCACTCCATCAGGATTAAAATTTTCATATCTTCAGGTATATAAAAAGCATAAAGACAAAGATTTATATTCAGTTTGTTTAACTGATTCGTTTGAGAATATATTGGACAGATTAACTTTTTATGACAAGGACTCAAATCCTATCACGGAAAAATTGGATAAATCGAAGAAGAAGAGGTATTTAAAAGAGATTCGTGCGGATTATAACCATTTTAGGGATTCATACAAGCGAGCAGACTTTCAGGTTAATATTGAAAATATCAGATTAGAAAAAATTCCTGAAATGATTATAGAAGAAATTGGATTGAACGAAATAATGCCAGCTGCCAACATGTTGTAAATTTTATACCTGGCTTCTTCCAATAAATGAAGTCGAAACAGTAGATTAGCTTTAACTCAAATGTGAAAATAAAATCTCCGAATCCCGGTACAGAAATTACAACCAACCGTTGGCATCTATCCATTACTACCGGATAACACTTCCTGGTTTATCGCAGCAGACTTTGACAAAGAAAACTGGATGGAAGAAT
>JBBDUV010000045.1:0-1260 GCA_040903745.1 Bacteroidales bacterium
TGCCAACCGTGGCTGTAGCACTAACATCATTGGCTCCCGTTATACTTGCATCTGTGCCTGCCTGTAAAAGCACTCCTGCTGCAGTACCCGTTATATTTACATTATCCGCTCCGGTTATAGATACATCATTCGCCGTACTGCTGATCCCTACGCCCGTGGTGCCATCTATCGCAACTGTCGTACCTCCGTCTAAATCCAACTCTCCCGCAGCCGAGATGTCAATGTCACCCGAACTTGTACTAATATTCGAAGCCGAACCTGCATCCAAACTGATGCCTCCCGTGGTCGCATCTATCTCTACACCCGTACCTTCTATATCAACATTACCTGTAGCAGTGCTCAATTGTATTGCATCAGCTCCCGAATTGCCAGAACTAATTAAGACTTTATTAGATCCTGACACACTGAAATCACCATCAGCTGTGTTTATTGTCACCTGATCCAGGGTGGTCGCTCCATCTACATCTAAACTACCTGTTGACGAAATTGTCGTCGTCCCATCAATATTCACTGCATCATTAAAATCTGATGTAGCATTCACTGTCAAAGCATCGCTATTATCAACCCCTAGTTTTATCGCATCAGAGTTCACATTAAAGGGCTGAGCACCCTCTGCTGTTGTAAGTTGACCTGATACATCGGTGGTTACTGCTAAATTACTGTTCAATGTTCCAATACCCGATAACACTACCGTTCCTGAACGATCAGGAAAAGAAACAATATTATCCTGGGTCGGATCTACCAGCGTAATGCTGGTCTCAAATTCATTATTCGTTAATCCCTCCAAAACCAGCGGCATATTGCCAGTTAAATACAATCCGACGAACTGTGGGTTGGCGCCTGTGTGAATATCCTGAGGCGCCGACAGCGTTATGCTGTTGGCTGCATTTACAACAGAAATCCTGTTTGTTGTTCCCAATAAGGTCTTGTATTCATTCGCATCTCCTGCTGCATTGATTCCCAGAAGCTGATTTGCAGTTCCGAAAGGACTTGCAGCCATGGACCGCCAAATGCCATCCCAATACCAAAAGGACAGCGTTTCTGTATCATACACCACCAGGCCCGCAGCAGCAGCATCTGTAGCTATAGTTAGACGTTCAGCAGTCGTCATGCGCGGAATCAACAATCCCTTGAAGAAACCCGATTCATGTCGCAGCTCCAGGATCGCCGATGCATGCGGCACAATGGAGATCTCACTGATCCCTACGCCCTGACCAAAGGAGTGGCGAACCCCGGCGGTGGTCAACAAAACGAGCAGAC
>JBBDUV010000046.1:0-40691 GCA_040903745.1 Bacteroidales bacterium
AGGATGAAGTGAGAAGGGAGGATGAAGTGAGAAGGGAGGATGAAGTGAGAAGGGAGGATGGAATGTTGAAGGGTGCTGGATGGGATCTTCCCGATGATGCAGTTGCCCGTGGTTTTGAACATGTAAAAAGAAATACCGGTCTGCGCGGACGATGGGAGATCCTGGGAATCAATCCCCGGATCATCGCCGACACGGCCCACAATGAGGAGGGGGTACATGTTGTGATGGGACAGCTCAAACAGGTACCCTCCAAAAAGCTTCATATTGTCTGGGGAATGGTAGGCGATAAACCGGTGGATGCCATCCTTCAGCATCTGCCGCAAGAGGCGGTCTATTACTTTACCCAGCCCTCCATACCAAGGGCCATGCCGGTGGAAAGCCTGGTGCAGAAGGCCGGCGGAGCCGGGTTGCAGGGGAACGCATTCACAACTGTTGCGGAAGCATTTGGTGAAGCGAAACTGGCGGCCGGACCGGATGATACCATATTTATAGGTGGCAGCACCTTTGTGGTTGCAGATTTTCTTACACTGTCTTAAACCCTTCTACAGACATTTCGCCCCTGGCGGGGCTAGACATGTCGCTAACGGAGCTTATCCCGTTCACCCCAAATCGGTCATCTCCGTCCCTCATCGTCATTGACTCCTTACATTTATATTCAAAAACAGGATTTTTTTCATTTTCTTTGCATCACAATATAAAAACAGTTAAAGGCAACCGAGCGCACCAATGGATCTGGAAAAAATATGTAATGAAACGATCAAAGCTGTTAAGAAAGCTGGAGATTATATCATGCAGCAGCACCAAAACAATAACAACAAAAAGATTGAACAAAAAGGTGAACATGATTTTGTAACGGTTGTAGATAAAACTGCGGAGGAGATCCTCGTAACCGAACTCGCGAAAATTCTGCCCGAAGCCGGAATTATAGCTGAAGAGGGAACAACCAATAAAAAGGAAACAACCAACAATAAGGAAACAACCAACAATAAGGAAACAACCTTTAACTGGGTGATCGACCCGATCGACGGAACAACCAACTTTATCCACGGAGCTTTTCCGTTTGCTGTGAGCGTCGCCCTGGTTGAGAATAGTACCCCAATCACCGGGGTGATCCTCGAACTGGGCTTCAATGAATGCTTCTACGGATGGCATGAGGGTGGTGCATACATGAACGGCGAGCCGATCCGCGTAAGCAAAACAGAGAACCTAAACAGTTCTCTGATCGCAACCGGCTTTCCCTATACCAATTTTTCCCAGCTCGAGGGATTCATGGTCACGATGGACTGGTTCATGAAGAACAGCAGGGGACTTAGAAGGCTTGGATCAGCCGCTACCGATATCGCCTGGGTAGCTTGCGGAAGATATGACGGGTTTTATGAGTATGGGCTGAAGGCGTGGGATGTGGCCGCAGGCATTATTATCCTGCAGGAAGCGGGCGGGAAATGTGCCGATTTCTCAGGGGAAGACAATTACCTGTTTGGTGGTGAGCTGGTCTGCACCAACGGATTGAACCACGATGAATTTATCGGTATTATAAAAAAAATTATGAAACCGATATGATGAACCCCCTATTAAGAAAACTCGTAAACTAGTCTCCTGCATGCATTAGATAAGAAATTATGACCAAGGTTGCTATTGTCATACTAAACTGGAACGGAGAAGTATTTCTCGAGAAATTTCTTCCCGGTCTGATCAGCCATTCCCTGCTACCGGGTGTGGAGATCATTGTGGCCGATAACAGCTCCTCCGACGGGTCGTTAACAATGTTACGGAAAAAATTTAGTAATATCCGGATTATCAGACTGGAAAAAAACCATGGATTTGCCGGTGGTTACAATAGGGCACTTCAACAGGTCGAGGCAAAGTACTACCTGCTTCTGAACTCCGATATCGAGGTTACAGAAAACTGGCTGGACCCGCTCGTTGCGTTTATGGATAAGTACAATGGGATGGCAGCCTGCTCACCTGTCCTGCTCGACTACAAAAACCGGAGCAAATACGAATATGCCGGAGCTGCAGGCGGCTATATCGATAAGTATGGTTACACCTTTTGCAGGGGAAGGATCTTCAATACTGTAGAGGAAGCCTCCACCACACCGGTCAATCCCATAGAAGTATTCTGGACCACAGGTGCCTGTATGCTTGTACGGTCAGAATTGTTCAGGAAGGCTGGTGGTTTCGACGACCATTTTTTTGCACATATGGAGGAGGTGGATCTCTGCTGGAGATTGAAAAACAGGGGACAGAAGCTGGCTGTGGTCCCTGATTCAAAAGTATACCATGTGGGAGGAGGCACTCTGCCCAATAGCAATCCATATAAAACGTATCTCAATTTCAGGAACAACCTGCTTTTACTCTATAAAAACCTGCCTGAAGAGATACTGCACAAGACGATAAGAAGAAGGATGCTCCTGGATGGATTTTCGGCAGTACTATTTCTAGTCACTGCAAAGCCAGGTGATTTCCGGGCTGTTATTAGGGCGCATGCAGGTTTCAGGAGAATAAAAAAAGCATACCGTCAGCTACGGAATGAGACTGCCGGGCTAAACAGAAGGGCGGACCACCCCGAAATCTATCAGCATTCCTTGGTTTTCGACTATTTTGCAGGCGGAAAAAAATATTTCAGGGATCTGCGTGGTCAATTTGGAGCAAAAATGGATCAGCGAATTTTTAATGAACCTTTAAAAAATTGAATAAAAGATGCAAAACGATCAGATATATTTTGAGAATTTACCGGAGCTGCTTCAGGCGACTGCCGGGAAATACAAAGATAAGACAGCCCTCTCAATAGCCGAAGGGGCCTCTTATACCTATGGTGAGATCCAGTCAATGGCAACCGGCATTGCAACCACTCTATACGGTTCAGGTCTGCAGCACGGTGAAAGAGTAGCGATCATCAGTGAAAATAATCCCCACTGGGTAGCCGCCTATTTCGGCATACTTAGAGCGGGTGGCATAGTTGCGCCTATACTCACCGACTTTACAGGAAGGGAGATGACAACCATCCTGCAGCACGCAGAGGCCTCAATGGTCTTTATCTCCGCGAAGCAGCTCAGCAAGTTCAAGGATGGATTTCCTGAAACAGTAAAGTTTATAATTACGATTGAGGAGCTGAAAATCCATGCTCCGGAGAAGCTGGATCTGCTGATTGCTGAGGGAACAGAAACAATTGATAAGGTAAGTCCTGGCGGAAGCAATGATAAAGAGGTAGACTTTCCTGCATCCAAGCACAACGACCTGGCAGTAATCATTTACACCTCCGGCACAACCGGTAGTTCCAAGGGAGTGATGCTTACCCACGACAACCTCATTTCCAATGCTGTCCATACAAAAAGCATTCACCAGGTAGTTGATACAGATGTCTTTCTCTCCATTTTACCGCTGGCACACACCTATGAGTGCACCATTGGAATGCTCATCCCGGTACTGAACGGAGCCTCTGTCTATTATATCAACAAGCTGCCAACTGCGGCATACCTCGGTCCGCTGCTTAAGAAGATCCGTCCGACGACCATGCTGACCGTTCCCCTTATCATAGAGAAGATCTACAGGAACAAGGTGAAACCCGGATTACAAAAATCACCGGTAACCAATGCGTTGCTTAAGTTTCCTCCCACAAGAAAGCTGCTTCACAGGGCTGCAGGAAAAAAGCTGAAGGCCTTTTTTGGGGGCAGACTCCGCTTTTTTGGTGTGGGTGGTGCCGCACTGGCCCCGGATGTTGAAAAGTTTCTGATTGAGGCCAGGTTTCCTTATGCTGTTGGGTATGGGCTCACCGAAACCTCTCCCATGTTATCCGGATTCGGTCCGAAAGATGCAGTATACAGGTCAGTGGGCAAGCCGATTTTCGGGGTAGAGATGAAGATCAATGATCCTGATCCCGTTACAGGTGAGGGAGAGATCGTGGCAAAAGGGAGAAACATCATGTCGGGATACTATAAAAATGAAGCGCAGACCAGGGAGGTTTTCACCGAGGATGGCTACTTCAGGACAGGCGATTTGGGTTTTCTCGACAAAAATGGCGTTTTTTATATTCGGGGGAGATCAAAAAACATGATTCTTGGTCCGAGTGGTGAGAATATCTATCCCGAAGAGATTGAATCGGTCATCAACGAACAGGAATATGTGTCCGAATCCCTCGTTATGAGTGTTAAAGGAAAGCTGGTGGCTCTTATACATCTGAACTATGAGACCATTGAAGAGAATTTCCAGAATCTTAAATCCTCTGCCCATGATAAGCAGAAAGAGATTCAGCAAAAAGCCGAGGAACTGATCGAAGAGATCAGATCAGGGGTAAACCAGCAGCTAAACAAGAATTCGAGACTGCAGAAAATCATTCTTCAAAGGGATCCGTTTGAGAAAACTCCCACAAAGAAGATCAAACGTTTTCTCTATAAGGATTAGAGCTTGCAGCGGGGGAGGGTTTTATTCAGGAAGCCCACCATTTTGCTGGATATTTGCAATTAAAGTGGCACTGAAAGCAAGAAACGGTTTTAAGATTTTTGCGCGCCGTACTTAGGTACTAAGGCAGGTGGTGCCTGACCGCCGTACCTGGGTACTAAGGCAGGCGGTGCTTTGCTCTCGAACTTTATGGACAGACACTAATTATTGAGCAACAGGTTGGTAAGCTTTTCCAGCGCGTTTTTTCTACTTCCCTTGAGCAGTATAAGGGATTTCTCAGGCTTATTTTCATGTAGATATTCCATACATTTCCCCAGACCGGAGAAAAACCTGAAAGGAAAATCCGGTGTGGCAGAAAAGCGGCTAAACCTCTCTCCTACCAACAGCACATCCCGGAGACCCGAAGCCACAAGCTTTCTAAGTACAGCCTCATGCTCTGGTGATTCATCCTCACCCAGCTCATGCATATCCCCCAGTATGACCATCTTTTTCTCATGCCCGCACCGTTCAAACTCATCAAGTGCCAGTGACATACTTGTCGGATTGGCATTGTACGCATCCATGATCAGCGTATTGCTTTTACCCTTTATTACTTGTGATCTGTTATTTTCCGGAATATAAGATGCAATGGCCCTTGATATTTCCGAAGGTAACACACCATAATATATGCCGGTTGCAGCAGCAGTAAGCATATTCATAAAATTATAAGATCCGAAGAGCCCGGATTGCATCATATATTTCACACCCTCAATAGTAAAAGAACCATCTATCTCAATTTCCGACTCCTGCAATCTCCCTTGCACTGTACAATCATTTGTTGTACCGTACGAAAAATACTTTAAACCTCGCTCCTTTACCATAGAGGCGAGAATAGGATCCGACATATTAACAATCGCCAATCTATCGCAAAGAGCCAGATAGTCATACAACTCACCTTTGCCTCTCTTCACACCCTCCAGTCCACCGAACCCCTCAAGGTGTGCCTTCCCGATATTGGTAATAATCCCGACATCTGGTGCTACGATCTCAGACAGCCGCGCAATCTCTCCCTGATGATTTGCTCCCATTTCAATAATGGCAATCTCCTCATCCCTGATCTTCAAGAGGGTCAACGGAACTCCGATGTGGTTGTTCAGGTTTCCCTCTGAGAAAAGAATCTTGTATCGTCTGGAGAGCACCGAAGCAACCAGCTCTTTGGTCGTGGTCTTACCATTGCTTCCTGTTATTGCCAGCACCCTCCCCTTCCATCTTCGCCTATGAAATATAGCCAGTTCCTGTAGTACTTCAAGAACATCCTTCACCACTTCCACACCTTCAAGGGAAGCTAGCGATGGATCGTCTGCCACAACAAACTTGCAGCCACGGTCGAGCGCTTCGCGTACAAATGTGTTACCATTAAAGTTTTCACCCTTCAGCGCAAAGAAAATCTCATTCCCTGCAATTGCGCGGGTATCTGTAGTAACCCCGGATGAACCGGTAAAAACAGAGTATAACTCTTCGATATTCATTTATTTAGTGGCTGGATCATAAAAAAGGCTGCCCCGTAATGAGACAGCCTCCTGGTATTATTAATTTGTTAATCCATTTACATACCGGCCGGCTGACCAACGCGGGTCATCGCACACCTGAAACCAAGGTCATCCCGTGCTTCAGTCTGCAGCAGGAACCTTCTCTCTCCCGGACTCAACCAGTAAGCCCTGTCTTTCCAGGAGCCTCCCTTATAAACCCTTACTTCGTCCGAAATGAGTGAGCTCTGTTCAACATTGTTGTTTACATACATGCTGGAGGATCCTTCATAACCTGTAGTGTCAAGCTCCCCACGCTCCTGAACAGACCTTGCATCTCCGTCCATATAATTCCTGTAATCTGCCCTGCGATAATTAAACCTGCCCTCAGCATCCCTTTCAGTAATCGGCTCCCGCTGGACACGTCCCAGGCTATCAATCACAGGATTCCCGTTAACATCGAGCACCATTTTCGTAAAGACATTTCCTCGGAAAGGGCGGAAACCGGACACATCCTGGTAAGACATCGGCCGGTACACATCCAACACCCATTCGTTTACATTTCCAGCCATACAGTACAATCCGTAATCATTTGGCCAATAGGACTTTACAGGCGCAGTAATGCTGGCATTATCATTGAGACTACCTGCCACACCCATCAAGTCGCCTTTCCCTCTTACGAAATTGGCACGCATTTCTCCCATGTGCCTGGGATTGTCATTTCGAACTATATGGCCGTTCCAGGGATAGGTTTTTCGCTCCCATATAAGTTCATCAACCGAATTACCAATCAAACCAAGGGCAGCAAATTCCCATTCAGCTTCAGTTGGAAGTCTGTATTTGGGGAGCAGGTAACCATCTTCTATTCTAACTCCTCTGGTATCCTGCCGGGGGTTCAGGCTCGGTATCTGATTTCCATCATCCGGAACATATAATCCAGCTAAATAGGCTTCGGTATTGAAATTTCTCTCATCTACCTGATCCGTCTTGATTCCATCAAAAACACCATAATCAACCAATCTTATCTCGTTGACCCTGTCTGTACGCCAAAGTGAATAGTCATTTGCCTGAAGCCAGTCCACGCCAACCACCGGATACTCATTGAATGAGGGGTGACGGAAATAATACTCAACATATGGCTCATTAAATGCCATCGGATCACGCCACACCAAGGTATCGGGAAGCGCATTCCGCACCACCTGCCTGTTGTTCACGCCAAAAACCCTGTCGAGCCAATAGAGATATTCCCTGTAATTAACATTCGTAATCTCCGTCTCATCCATGTAATAGGAGGCCACCGTAACTCTTCTTGGTATATTATTCCACTCATAAAGCACATCATCCTGTACTTTACCCATGGTAAATGTGCCGCCTTCGATGAAAACAAGTCCGGGACCTGTCTCTTGCTCCACGGAGGTAGCTACTTCAAAACCACCGTTTTCCTCCGTGTTATAATCCCAACCTGTAGCTGAGGATGTATTCCCCGAACTGGTAATGTCATCACTACAACCTGATAGTACAAATAATGTGATAACTGCAGGTATCAGTCTCAATGCAATTTTCATGATTTGATCGATTTTTGGTTTTATCAACTGCTAATATAAAAACTTCTTTACAAATTTAACTAAATTTTCGGTATTTTTATTGCACGACGATTTTTTCTTCGGTCAGATTTATAATTGATTATTAACAAGGAAAACTCATGTGCGCCCATATTTTTTAACCTGATGGTCGGACTTAACAGCTTGATATCGTAGCTGTACCTGAAACGCAAATTTCCTGATACATAACCTGCTGTGAATATAATATTTCCATAATTAAAAACCAAATCATGCCTTGTCCAAACACCTCCGAAAAAATTCCTGTAAAGCAGATCCAGTCCATAATTTATCTGGTGAACGCTTTGCTGTCGGATTGCGACCAGACCAGGCGAAAGTTGCATGATCTCCCTGCCGCTTCTTTTTTCATAAATAGGGATCATGGCACCGATATGACCGGTATATTTGCGGGGAATCGTGCCTTCAGGATCGCTTTTATCGGTAAATACCGGACTGAAAATATGATGCATCGCGATCCCGCCATAAAAAATACCGGAAAAAGCGGATATTCCTGTGGAGAAATCAGGATAAAACTTACTGTAGCCAATGAGCTCTGTCAATCCAGGGGAAATGCCACCGGAAACCGGATCGATCATGTCACCAAAGACCAATGATGAGGGATCAAACGAACGCTGCCCCACACCTGCCTGCATCCCTCCGGAAAAAAAGAGACGGCGTGTGGCCTGGAAATGGTAGGCATACATCACATTCAAATTATAGGTATTGAATACCCCATCACCTTGCATGTCATTGAACACATTTACACCAAGTCCTCCATGCAATTTCTCAACATACTGGTCATAGGATGCCTGGTATGTGATATAGGCAGATCCTGAATTGGGCCATTGGTTCCGGTACCCGATATACACTTTCGATGGTCCCTCAATACCGGCAAGTGAGGGATTCAGCTGCAAACTATTGGCATAAAAATGTGAGGAAACAGGATCCTGGGCACAGATCCCTGTAAGAAGACTGTGAACCGCTACAAACAATATGGTCCCCGATTTTGTCATATGTATGCCTGCTGAAGCAAAGATAATAATTGCATTAACAAATGTCTTGACAATAAGTTTTTGTCAGGTTCGTTATATATAACGTCTTATATTCGTACAGATTATCTATTGCTTGCAAGAACCAGGGTCGGTGCCTGTACCATATATTCAGCCCGGGAGGCTATGAGAAAGTTTTTTGTTTTAACCATATTGCTGCTTCCTGTATTCGGATGGGGCCAGGAGCGAAAAGTGGAGCTTCAATGGATCGAAAACGATTCATTGCTCGGCTTCAGCGGTGCAACCTATCAGGAGCAGGCGGGCAGTGCGCCGGTATACTCCCTGGTAATTCCCTGGAAAAATCCTGCAAAAATCCCCTCTGTAGGAGTTACCATTAACCAATCCTCCCTGCTGAATAGTACATACAAAGAGCAGATTCTGCATGAATATCTCTCAGATAAACCGGGCTTAGATTTTCAGGTTGTCTTCGAAAACAGACGCCCAATGCTGCAGATCAGTGTCGTCCCATTCCATGATGATCCCGGAAGTGATAATATAATGCGGCTGGAATCGTTTACTCTCCATATTTCAGAACAGGAGCCAATGGCAGCCCTTAAATCAATGAAGAAAGGCCGGTTCTCCGCCTCTTCTTTGCTCGCGGATGGAAAGTGGTATAAGATTTCCGTAGAACAGTCCGGCATCCATAAACTAACCTATGAAGATTTGCTGGAAACAGGGATCGAAAACCCGGCAATGACAAAAATATTTGGTGCAGGCGCAATCCAGTTGCCGGAAGATTATAGCAAGGGTGCATACGATGATCTGACTGAAATTCCGGTCTATATGTTCAAAGGAGTGGATCAACTGTTCGGACCGGGCGATTATATTCTCTTTTATGCACAGGGACCGGTAACATGGAATTATAACATGGGCAATGATTTCTATTCACAGAAAATCCATTCCTACAGTAAAACGGGATATTATTTTCTTACCGATGAACGGGGGATCGCGAAAGCGCCTGCAGTTACCCAGCTATCCGGTGAGCCTGCCGATATGGTCGTTAGTTCATATGATATGCATGACTACCTCGAGGAAGAAAAGTATAATCTTCTGAATTCCGGAAGGGAGTGGTACGGCGATAATTATAAGACCAGCCTTTCGGGAGCCTATCCCTTCACGATCGACAACATTATAACCTCAGAACCACTTAAAATCAGGGTAACAGCAGCAGGCCGTTCAAATGAGGAATCATCTGTACAGGTAACTGCCAACAATTCTGCACTGGGTAATGTCACCTTCACCCCGGTCAACCTCAGTTCATACACCTCTACCTTTGCCGTTGAGAAAAGCAAAACTTTTACCTATAGCCCTTCCCAGGAGGTGATCACGGTACAGGTAGAATATCTGCAACCCAACTCCAACTCAGAGGCATGGCTGAACCACATCACCATCAACGGAAGAGCAAAACTTGAAATGAAGGGGGCACAACTGACATTCAGGGACAGCAAATCGGCAGGTGTTGGTAATATAGCTGAATTCCGGATCAGCAATGTGACCGGAAACACCATCATTTGGGAGATCACAGATCCGGAAGATCCTAAAAAAATTCCTTATCAAAAAACCGACAATATCGGATCTTTCAGGGTCACTGCAGATAAAATCAGAAATTACATTGCATTCGAGGCCAATGAAGACTTCCCTGTTCCTGGTATCCAGGGGCCCGGACTGGGAATGGTGAGGAACCAGTACCTCCATGGCACCCCACCGCCTGAAATGATCATTGTCTATGCAGCAGCATTCGAAGAGCAGGCTACCCGGCTTGCCGATCACAGGAGAAATAACGACAACCTTACAGTCGAACTGGTCACCCAGGATATGATCTTCAATGAATTCTCCTCAGGAACCCCCGATGTGAGCGCCATCAGGAACTACCTGAAGATGTATTACGACAGCTACCCGGAAGAACAGATGGTCCAATACCTCCTGCTGTTTGGTGACGGATCTTATGATAACAGGGACACCGCTTCATATAATCCCAACCTGATCATCACCTACCAATCGGTAAACTCCCTCGTTCCCACCAGCTCCTATGTTTCCGACGACTTCTTCGGACTGCTCGATACAGGAGAGGGGCTATACGATGGGATGCTGGACATCGGGATCGGTCGATTGCCCGTTTCAACGACCGAAGAGGCTGAACTGCTGGTCGATAAAATCATAGAATATGACCAAAAAGAGACGCTCGGAGAATGGAGGAATTATATCTGTCTGATCGGTGATGACGAAGACGGGAACATCCATATGCGACAAGCAAACAGCCTGGCAACAACCATCGAAGAAAAATATCCAGAGTATAATATCAACAAGGTTTTTCTCGATGCTTATCCGCAGCAGACCACCCCCACGGGCGACAGGTACCCGGATGTGGAGCGTGCCATTAATGACCAGATGAACCGCGGTGCGCTGATTATCAACTATACCGGTCATGGAGGTGTGAACGGTCTGGCCCATGAGAAAATTTTGGATGTGAACAGTATCAAGGCATGGAGAAACAAAGGAAAGTACCCGCTGTTCATGACTGCCACATGCGAATTCAGCAGGTACGATGAATATGACGCCTCCAAGAAACAGGAGATCACAACAGCCGGTGAAGAGGTGCTTCTGAATCCCAGGGGAGGAAGTGTTGCTCTATTTACAACCACGCGACTGGTCTACTCCGGACCCAACCATGTCCTCAATGAAAAATTCTATGAGATCGTATTTGAAAGGCGTGAAAACGGAGATTGCTACCGGCTGGGCGATATCATCAAGTACAGTAAAAACAAGGCAGGCGCTGGAATCAATAAAAGAAACTTTACCCTCCTGGGCGATCCGTCGACCAGTCTCTCATTCCCCAAACAGTTGGTTGTCACCGATTCCGTCAACCACCAGGCACTGGAGCGTTTTTCCGATACCATATCGGCTCTGGACTATGTCACAATAAGCGGACACCTTGAAGACCGCTCCGGAGAACTCATGGAAGATTTTAACGGATCAGTCATTCCTATCGTTTATGATAAAAAATCCAACCTGAAAACCCTGGCCAACGACGGTGGCAGTCCCCTGGAGTTTGAATCGCGCAACAGCACCCTATACAAAGGAAATGCAACCGTCGAGAACGGCAGATTCACCTTCAGTTTTTACGTACCCAAGGATATCGGATACAACATGGGCGACGGCAAAATCAGCTATTACGGTTTCAGTAAAGAGACCGATGCCCATGGATCTTTGCACGGTATAACCATTGGCGGACTGGGCGATTTTTCTGCGCTCGATACAGCCGGCCCGGATCTTCGTGTCTATATGAATGATTCATTGTTCAGAAACGGAGGCATCGTGAACAGCTCCCCCGAACTGCTGGCATACGTTAAAGATCCATATGGCATCAATACAACAGGCAACGGGATCGGACATGATATCACCGCCACACTCAACGGCGACCGCATCAATGCGATCATCCTGAACGAATATTACCAGGCGGAGGCTGACAGTTACAGTGCAGGATCCGTACGGTATCCCTACGACAATCTTCCTGAAGGGAAGCATTCTATTACCGTGAAGGTGTGGGACATTTTCAATAACTCTTCCTCGAAATCGATCGACTTTGTTGTTGTTGAATCGACAGAGATGCTTCTGGAAGAGATCTATAATTATCCAAACCCTTTTATTGACGAAACATTTTTTAATATAGAACACAACAGGCCCGGCGAGGAGCTTGAAGTGGTAATCCGTATTTATGACCTCAGTGGTAACCTTGTAAGCATTTTGCAAAGCCAGGTTTATTCACCAGGCTACAGGATCGATCCACCATCCTGGCAGGGAAAATCAATGGGTGGTGCAACGCTGGGCAGTGGTTTATATGTCTATCAGGTGCTTGTAAGAAGCGAGGCGGGGGAAGAGGCTGCAGGTTCCGGAAGACTGATTATAAAAAGGTAAAATTAGTTCGCCTGGATATACTAAGGTTAAAAATTCAACGTATATATTATTATGGGAATTAGAGTGGGTCCATAGAGTCGGACTTTATGGACAGACACTAATTATTGATATTCAATATTTTACAACAGGCGAATAATTGAAATCAACCTGAATAAAAAATAAAAATTTATTTATATTTGTGCTCTGAAAAAACAAGATTGATGGTGAAAAAAGACCGGGCGAGGGCCATACACATTACAGGACTATTTATGGTGGTATTTATACTGGGAGCGGAAGCATTCGGACAGATATCCACCTTGGAATTAAAAGGGGGCGACCTGAACACGATCAGCACCGCGGTACCATTCATTACCATCGCACCCGATTCGCGGTCAGGTGCCATGGGCGATCTCGGCATTGCCTCCAAACCAGACCTCAGCTCCCAGCACTATAATGTGGCCAAATATGCCTTTATGAGGGAGGACGGTGGACTATCCATCTCATATACTCCCTGGTTAAGAAATCTCATAGCCGACATCAACCTGGCCTACCTCGCAACCTACTACAAACCCACACCCAACCAGGTGATCAGCGGTTCTCTGCGCTATTTCTCTTTAGGAGAGATTACCTTCACCAATATACACGGTGGAAATGAAGGACAGTTCACCCCTTTTGAGATGGCTTTGGACGCAGGGTATTCAAGGCTTTTTACCGACAACTTTTCTGGTGGTGTGGTCTTCCGCTACATCCACTCAGACCTCACCAGCGGTCAGATCGTAAACGGCCAGGAGTCAAAACCGGGAATCGCCGTAGGAGCCGATCTGGGATTTTACTATCAAAATGATCTCAGGCTCAGTGGCAATGATGCCGGCTATGCATGGGGAATCAATCTATCGAACCTGGGTACACCCGTTGCCTACACAACAGATAACGATAGAATACCGATCCCCTCGAACCTGGGACTGGGCGGACGGTTCGATTATGGCCTGGACGATTACAACACCATGAGCTTCATGCTGGACCTGAACAAGTTGCTTGTTCCGACGCGGCCTGTAAGAGATCCGGTAACTGACTCCGTGATACGCGGCTATCCCGAGCCGGAGTCAATCGTGCTGGGGATGATTCAATCCATCTATGATGCACCCGGAATCAATTACCCCGACGGCAACCACAGCTCGGTATTCCTTGAGGAGCTGGCAGAGATTATGCTGAGCCTTGGTGTGGAGTATTGGTACCGTGAGCAATTTGCCATCAGGGTGGGTTACTTCCACGAAGCCGCCGTGAAGGGCAACAGGAAATATGCAACGCTGGGCGTGGGACTTAAGCTCAATGTCTTTTCCCTCGACTTTGCCTACCTGGTTCCCACCAACGGGGTGGACAGTCCGCTCGCCAATACAGTAAGGTTTACCCTCGGCTTTGATTTTGAAAGTCTGAAGCTGTAACTTGCAGCTTGAAAGCGATCACTGAACGGATACAAAGTTTTCAGCGGGGTAAGAAAAATGTCAAATAACAGGGTGAATGTTGATGGAACATCGGATCGGATTTGGATATGACGTACACAGGCTCAAAGAAGGAATCCCTCTTCGACTTGGGGGAGTAATTGTTTCTCACACAAAAGGTGCTGAAGGGCATTCTGATGCTGATGTATTGATCCATGCGATCTGTGATGCACTGCTGGGCGCAGCTGCCCTTGGCGATATCGGAAAACACTTTCCGGATAATGATGACAGCTTCAGGGGGATCAATAGCCTGCTGCTTCTCGAAAAGGTAATTCGGCTGCTTTCGGACAAAGGCTATTCCATCTGCAATATAGATTCTACCGTCTGCCTCCAGAAACCAAAGATACAGCCCTACATTGAAGATATGCGATCGGCACTTTCCCTTGCCATGGGGATTGATCGCGACAGGGTATCGGTGAAGGCAACATCCGAGGAGGGACTGGGCTTTACCGGGCTGGAAGAGGGGGTATCGGCCCATGCCGTGGTATTGATTAGGAAATGAACCAACTGATACCAAAAAGGGTAAAACAGATATAGCCTGGATTATTCTGAATATTACAATATTTTTGTCAAAATTTATGAATCATTCAGGATAGAATTCTGAGCTAAATAACTTAGCTTAGCGTCGACAGGAAAAAATATATTCATCAGGAGAGATCATGCAGGAACCAAAAAAAACAGTCGTTCTCGGGGCCAGTCCCAATCCCGCCAGGTACTCTTTCAAAGCAATGAAGAGCCTGCTTCGCTACGGCCATGAAGCGATTGCTGTAGGTTTCCGTCCCGGTGTGATCTTCGACAAGTTCATCCAGCGCGGCATGCCTGAAATCGAGGGTGTTCATACCATCGCGCTCTATATCGGTCAGGAACGGCAAAAAGAGTATCACGACTACATCATTTCACTCCAGCCGCACAGGGTGATCTTCAACCCCGGCACGGTCAATGAACCCTTTATAGAGGAGCTGAAAGAAAAGGGGATTGAGGTGATTGAAGGATGCACCCTGGTAATGCTGGATGATGGTGATTTTTAAACCTATAACCCGGCAAACAATCCATCAATCAACGCATCATCGGCCACCTCCGGCAGCGTCACCACCAATTCCGGGGTCTGCTCCATCTCCCTTTCGATGGCTGTCATCGCCTCCCTGTTCCTGGCCCAGCTCCGTCGTGCAATTCCGTTGTTCACATCCCAGTGCAGCATCTGCCTGATCCGCCTGTCGGCCTCCACACTACCATCGAGCACCATCCCGAATCCACCGTTGATCACCTCTCCCCAGCCCACACCGCCGCCATTATGAATCGATACCCAGGTGGCGCCGCGAAAGGCATCGCCGATCACATTCTGCACCGCCATATCGGCCGTGTACTGCGATCCGTCGTATATATTGGACGTCTCCCGGTAGGGCGAATCAGTACCCGAGACGTCGTGGTGATCGCGTCCCAGCACCACCGGTGCCCTGATCTTTCCCTCCCTGATTGCCTGGTTAAACGCCAGTGCAATACCAATCCGTCCGTTGTTCTCGGCATAGAGGATCCGCGCCTGCGATCCCACCACCAGATTGTTCCTGCCGGCCTCGCGGATCCAGTGGATATTATCCTCCATCTGCTGCCGGATATCTGCAGGTGAATCAACCGCGATCTTCTTAAGCACCTCCTCCGCAATCCTGTCGGTCAGCGCCAGCTCCTCCGGGTCGGACGACGTACAGACCCACCTGAACGGACCAAATCCATAATCGAAGAATTTCGGTCCCATGATCGCTTGTATGTATGACCTGTAACGAAATTCATCGCCCCGGCTATTAAAAACAGCTGCCCCTGCCCTGCCTGCCTCCAACAAAAAGGCGTTCCCGTAGTCCCAAAAAAACATACCCCGTTCGGACATACGGTTCACAGCCGCCACATGTCTGCGCAGTGATGCGTGCACCGCATCTTTAAAATTTTCTGGCTCCTCATGCATCATACGGTTCGACTCTTCAAAGCTCAATCCGGCAGGATAATAACCGCCGGAGAAGGGGTTGTGCAGGGAGGTCTGGTCTGACCCAAGTTCGACCTGCACTCCCTGTTCCGCAAAGGCCTCCCACAGGTCAACAATGTTGCCGTGGTAGGCGATCGAAACTGCCTCGTCCTTACGACGGGCCGCCTCCATCCGCTTTATCACCTCCCCGATCTCCTCATATACCTCGTCGACCCAGCCCTGACTGCGGCGTTTCTCTATGGCAAGTGGGTTCACCTCTGCCACGATGCAGATGCCACCTGCTATCACCGTCGCTTTGGGCTGCGCTCCCGACATCCCACCCAGTCCGGAAGTAACAAAAACCTTTCCCCTCATATTCTTCGTAGCACCGCTCTCCTTCCCATCCTCCCTTCTGCGCTTATCTGCCGATATTCCTTCTTCACTGGTCCTCACCGAACTATCCTGATTCAAAGTCTCTCCTCCGATTTGCATTCCCTCGTGTTCCTGATCTTCTCCCGGTCTGCCCAAACCTGCTGTATCCCTTTCTTCACCCGATCCACCCGAACCTGCCCCGGCAGCCCCTACGATCATCCGCGCAGCATTCAGCACAGTAATCGTGGTCCCGTGAACGATCCCCTGCGGACCGATATACATGAACGACCCGGCGGTCATCTGACCGTACTGCGTTACCCCCAACGCGTTCATCCGCTCATAATCGGCGGGAGAGGAGTAGTTGGGGATCACCATCCCATTGGTAACCACCACCCTCGGCGCTTCGGGATGGGAGGGGAAAAGTCCGAGCGGGTGACCCGAATTCAGGACCAGTGTCTGTTCATCGGTCATCGTGGCCAGGTACTTCATCGTGAGCCTGTATTGCGCCCAGTTCTGGAAGACCGCCCCATTTCCACCGTAGGTAATAAGCTCCCGGGGATGCTGCGCCACCGCCTCATCGAGGTTGTTCGAAAGCATCAGCATGATCGCCGCTGCCTGCCTGGAGCGGTGCGGGTAATCGTCGATGGTCCGTGCATGGATCCTGTAAGAGGGACGGTACCGGTACATGTAGATTCGCCCGTACCTGTTCAGCTCCGACGCAAATTCCGGCGCAAGCCGGGGATGCAGATCCTTCCGGAAATAGCGTAGCGCATTCTTCAAGGCCAGCCTCTTCTCTGCATTGCCCAACACCTGTTTACGAATGGGGGCACGACCGGCTGAATCGTCAAAAACGTGTGCGTCGGGCAAATAAGAAGGAATTCCTTCCAAAATTGATTCACGAAAGCTCATTGATTGCATTGTACTACAGATTTTATCCTATAAAATTAGACAATATAATTGAACCGGACCATGATAATATTATTAACGAACACAGCCTGATTCGGGATATCAAGGAGCATGACTATTTCACTCTGTTTAAAGTTAGGTTAGATAGCGAGTCATCGCGAGCACCTGTAAACCGCCATACAAATGTGGCAGGCAGGTCCGGCCATTGACAAATGGGCTGGAATAACTGTTAGGATAGCAGGCGCTACTCCAGAAACCTTTTCCTCAAATCATCATCGGGCAAAAAACAGGTTTCCCGCTTACCAAACCACCTGTACCTGTTTCGCGCGATCCAGTCGTAGACCGCATTCCTGATAAATGCCGGAACAGCAAGAAGCGCAGTCAGCAAAGGAAGCGGAAAACGCAACAACATGGCGATCCGCAGTGCCGCATCTGAACGGAGGTAGAACCTGCCATTGCGGTAGAGAACAACAGAATCGGGCAAAGAGCGGGAGGAATTGTCGGGTCGATTTGGACTGCTATTCCGATTGGCTGACTGAGCAGATGGGTGCCCCCGGACCTGATCTGCACCATCGCCGGAACTGTTAAGGTGAGGAACAACATTCCGATCGGCCGGACGTTCCCGGCCAGGCAACAGGCGATCCTGATCAGGCAACAGATGGGAGATCATCCTGAACACCTCCGAATCGAATGAGGCAAACAGGAACCGTTTCTTCCGGTCGTGCCGGTAAATAAACCGGACCGATCTGCTGCACAACACGCATCTGTCATCGAAAAAAACGATCTGCTGCTCCATACCCTATAAACAAAATGCAGCTGTTTTGGTTTATCCGGGCAGACAATTCACCGATTTTTCACCGGATGATCGCACTAAAGGTGACATTCGGCAAAAAGTTTATTAATTTTGCTGACCAGAGAAATCAAGCAGCATGATGAGGGTTGCTCATGAAAGTTAATACAAAATTATATACAGATGAACCTCTCAGCATTGGGAATAGATATTAGTAGTTTAATATGTGAATTATTTAAATATAGATTTAATACAGATGAAAAATAAGAAAACATTATGGATTGTGATTGCCGTTGTGGCGATCCTGATAATATGGAGCGTAAGACTCTACAATGGACTTGTAAGCAAAGAAGAGGGTGTTAACGCGCAGTGGGGAAACGTCGAAACGGTCTACCAGCGCAGGGCCGATCTGATCCCGAACCTGGTTTCCACGGTAAAGGGGTATGCCGATTTTGAACAGGAGACCCTCACGCAGGTTATCGAGGCCCGCGCCAATGCCACCAGCGTCAACATCGATCCGTCCAACCTTACACCCGAAAATCTGGCCCAGTTCCAGGCTGCACAGGGGGAGCTAAGTTCTGCCCTATCGCGATTGCTGGTAACGGTTGAACGCTACCCTGAACTGAAGGCGAACCAAAATTTCCTGGAGCTGCAGGCACAACTCGAGGGTACGGAAAACCGCATCTCCGTGGAACGCAGAAAGTACAATGAGATCGTAAAGGATTTCAATGCGACCATACGGCGCATCCCGACAAAATTTTTCGCAGGGATGGCAGGAATGGAGCAGCGTGGATATTTCGAAGCCGCCGAGGGTGCGGATGTGACTCCGCAAGTCGCTTTTTAAAAGCCGGTGCTGCCGGCAGTACCATGAAAATCAATAACAATGATCGCTGCAAATTTTTTTAACAAGGAGGAGAAGGCCCTTCTGAAAGAGGCCATCGCAAGAGCAGAGATGAATACCTCAGGGGAGATCAGGCTGCATGTGGATAACCACTGCAGGGGCGAGGTGCTCGACTGTGCAGCAGCCTGGTTCGACAGGCTGAAAATGCAGAAGACAGAAAAACGAAATGGGGTGCTGTTCTATATTGCTGTGAAGGACCATCAATTCGCCATCATAGGCGATGCCGGCATCAATGCAGTTACGCCTGACGACTTCTGGGAGAATATCAAAGAGGAGATGCTGGTGCATTTCAGGGAGAACAATTTCACAGAAGGGTTAATCAAAGGAATCGATATGGCTGGGAAAAAGCTGAAAGAGCACTTTCCTTACCAGTCGGACGACATTAACGAGTTGTCTGACGAGATCTCTTTTGGGAAATAATGCCCTGCTTTGGTGGAACAGTCAATATGCCTGAAAGTAATCCCCGTAGCATGGGGTAGAAATCTTTGAAAGCTGGTTCCCGAAAAGTGACGGGCAACGGGCGCAATTGTTTTAGAATAAGTATTCATGGACCAAAAAAATCTATTGTTTTGATAAAAAGAGTTAATAGCACCGGAATTATTCTACTGCTGCTCTTCAAGGCAGTCAGCCTGCAGGCACAGGATCTGCCGGTACCTTCAAAGCCCTCCGGCTGGGTGAACGACTATGCCGGTGTGTTCAGCAAGGCCGAAGCGCAGCAGATCAGCAATAAGCTCAACCGGTTCCAGTACAACCACTCCACCCAGATCTTCATCGTTACCATAAGTAAAAACGACGGCTACTCCGCATCCATGCTCACACCCATGATCGGCGAAGTATGGGGTGTCGGTCAGCAGGGAAAAGACAACGGACTGATCCTCCTGATGGACATGGAGGCGCGCGATGTGTTTATCTCCACCGGATACGGACTCGAGGAATACATCCCGGATGCCATTGCGAAACGGATCGTGGAAAAAGAGATCCTGCCCGCATTCAGGGCGGGCGATTTCTACCGGGGGATCGACAGGGGCACCGATGTGATGATCTCTTTACTTGAGGGCAAGTTCACCCCCGACCAGTACCGCGAGCAGTCGGCCGGATCGGAAGCCGGATCGGCCATCGGCGGGATCATTTTCCTGCTCATGATGGTGCTCTTCTTTGTCGTAGGATCGCGACGAAGATCTTATGGTGCCGGGGGGAGAACAAGAAGAAGCAGTGGTCTGCCATTTTTGATCGCACTCGGCATGCTGGGCGGATCGCGCAGCGGAGGCAGCTTCGGGAATTTTTCATCCGGAAGCGGTAGTTTCGGAGGCGGATTCGGAGGATTCACAGGCGGAGGCGGCGGCTCCTTTGGTGGCGGCGGTGCCGGAGGCAGTTGGTAGGAATTTGGACCAGGAAGTTAAATCGTTGAGATTGAAAAATCAAAAAATTCAGATTGTCCAACGGATGACCGGAGGCGGGAGATGCCTCAAAACCATCCTGCAGCTTGCCAATATCAGGTGTTCCCCCGGTATGCTTGCCAATATCAGACATTCCCCCGATAAGCTCACCAATATCAGGCGTTCCCCCGGTAAGTTTGCCCGCTTCTTGTTGCTTACCCCGGGCAGGCATTGTGCCTGGGTGCTTTTTTTTAGTATGCTTTTTTTTAGTCCGGGGGTAGCTTTTGGACAACCTCCAAAACAGCTTACCCTGCTATTCGCCGGCGATATTATGGGACACGACACCCAGATCGAGGCTGCCCGGATGATGGGCGGCGGCGAATACGATTACAGCTCCTGTTTTCGGTATGTGGAGCCCTACATCGCAGCAGCAGATATTGCCATCGGCAACCTGGAGGTAACCCTTGCCGGTCCTCCTTACAAAGGATACCCTCAATTTTCCAGTCCGGATGCGCTGGCTGATGCGCTGAAAAATGCCGGCTTCGATATTCTTGTTCAGGCCAATAACCATGCGGTTGATCGCGGGAAAGCAGGGCTGGAACGGACGCTGAAGGTGCTGGATTCCATCGGACTGGTGCGGAGCGGGGTATTCAAAGACAGCCATGAGCGGTTAGTACGGTATCCGCTGATCATCGAGAAAAATGGAATCAGGCTCGCACTGCTGAACTATACCTACAGCACGAACGGAATCAGGGTAACGCCTCCCAATATCGTTAACAGCATCGACACCGCTGCCATACGGGAGGACCTACAGAAAGCAGCAACGGCTGATCCCGATTTTACCATCGCACTGATGCACTGGGGAAGCGAATATCAGCTCACCGAAAACAGTGAGCAGCAGAAACTGGCGCGCTTCCTCTTCAGGAATGGTACTGACGCGATCATTGGCTCCCACCCGCATGTTGTCCAGCCGATTAGGGAGACAGATGGCAAGCTGGTGGTCTATTCGCTGGGGAACATGATCAGCAACCAACGTAAAAGATATACCGATGGGGGAATCCTGTTCGGGATGACCCTGGAGAAAAGCGATTCAGCCAGGGTGGAGGATTCAAGAGCAGTCCGCATAAGGGCGGGCGATGCCAGCGAGACCGGTACGAAAGTGGATAGCACAAAGGTGGCAGGTACTAAGGTGGCAGGTAATAAGGTGGCAGCTACGAGAGTGGCCGGTTACCACTACCTGCCGGTATGGGTACACAAGCCGATAACTGACCAGGGGGCTGCTTTCAACCTTGTCCCGGCAGCGATCGATTCTGTTTATTGGAATAAGATGAATATCAGCGCCGGCGATGCCGAAAGCATGCTTCTGTTTCTGGAAGATACCCGCAACAACCTGAAAGGGGTCATTGAACTCGAACCATTTATTTCGGAACCTCTACCTCTTCAATCTGGTGGTCGACCAAAATCCTTCCACAATATTCACAAACGATGATCTTCTTGCGCGAAGCAACGTCAAGCTGACGCTGCGGGGGAATCTTGTTATAACAACCACCACATGAATCACGCTCTACCTGCACAACAGCTAATCCGTTACGGGCATTGCTTCTGATTCTATTATAAGCCAATTGCAGTCTTTCGTCAAGAATGGATTTAATATTATCCGCCTTCTTCTCCAACTGTTCCTCCTCTTTCTTCGTCTCAGAAACGATACCTTCCAGCTCCTTCTTCTTGGTTTCAAGGTCACCTTTACGCTCATTCAACAAGGTGGTTGACTCAGTAATCACTTCGGTTTTATCCTTGATCTGCGCATCAAATTCAGCGATCCGTTTCTCGCACAACTCAATCTCAAGCGTTTGAAATTCAATCTCCTTGGAAAGTGAATCATACTCCCTGTTGTTCCTGACATTGTTCTGCTGCTCCTCATACTTCTTAATCAGCGCCTGCGCATTTACAATCTCCTGCTTCTTGTCTGAGATAGACTTCTCCAGCGAATCAATATCTTCCTGGTATTTCGCAACCCTGGTCTCCAGACCCGCGATCTCATCCTCGAGATCCTGCACCTCCAAAGGCAATTCGCCCCGGAGTATCCTGATCTTATCAATCAATGTTGCTACTTGCTGCAGTTCGTATAGTGCACGTAATTTTTCAGCAACTGTCATTTCTGCCGTCCCGGCATCAGTTTTCTTGTTAGCCATTAACTAAAGGTATTTGATTGGATTTGTATTTACGTCCGACAAATGGAGTGCAAATTTAGGGAATTTTTTATTAACTGAATCATAAATTACCTCCCTTGTATATTGTTCACTCTCAAAATGTCCGATATCGGCGACTACGATTCTCTTTTCAGCCTCAAAAAACTGGTGGTATTTAAAGTCACTGCTAACAAACAGATCAGCCTTTTCCGAGATCGCTTTTCTCAACAGCGAACTGCCTGCTCCACCGCACACCGCCACCCTTCTGATATCTCTGCCGAGCAAGGCGGAGTGCCTGATCACACCTGTTTTAAACCTCTTTTTCAATCTTTCCAGAAACTCCATCTCCGCGACCGGCTCTTCCAACTCCCCAATCATCCCCAAACCAATCTCATGGTATTTATTGTCGAGTGGATAAATATCATAGGCAACCTCCTCATAAGGATGGGCCTGCAGCATCGCGGTGATCACCCTGCCCTTCTCATGTTCGGGAAAGACCGTCTCGATGCGGATCTCCGGTTCAAAATGCAGCTCTCCCTTCTCGCCCACAAACGGATCGGTCCTTTCTCCACCCCTAAAACTGCCCTGCCCTTCAATGTTATAGCTACAGCTGTCGTAGTTACCGATCACCCCCGCTCCGCCCTCAAAGATCGCCTGGCGAACCTTTTCTGCATTTGCGGAAGGAACAAATACAACCAGTTTCTTCAATCTTCCGGCAACAGGGTCCAGTATCCTGCACTTTTTCAGTCCGATCACCTCACATATCTTCCCGCTAACGCCTTGTCTTACCGAATCCAGGTTAGTATGGGCAGCATACACCGCGATATCATGCTTAACAGCCTTCAAAACCACCCTTTCAACCATGCTTTTCCCGGTGATGGATCTAAGTCCGCCGAAGATCAGCGGATGGTGTGCGATCACCAGATTGAGCCCCTTATCAATCGCCTCATCGATCACCTCTTCGGTAACATCCAGTGTAACCAGCGCACCGGTAACCTCCATGGAATACTTCCCAACCTGCAGACCGGAATTGTCATATGACTCCTGGTACATAAGTGGTGCCAGCCTTTCCAGGAATGCTGTAATCTCCTTGATTATCATATATGTGTGATTTACCGTTCCCTATATCGTCTCCCTCACTTCCAGCAGCATCAGTTTGATCTGTTCAAGCGATTTAACGATCTCGAAGTTGTGTTCCTCCTCATCCCTGTTATCCTTCATCTTCTTTTGTGCCCCTTTGAGTGTCATGCCCCGCTCCTTGACCAGGTGATAGATAATATGGAAATTATCGATGTCGTTCTTGGTGAACAGTCGGTTCCCTTTTTTGTTCTTCCTGGGCTTGATAATGTCAAACTCCTTTTCCCAGTACCGGATAAGTGAAGTATTAACATGAAAGATATCGGCAACCTCGCCAATCGAGTAGTACAACTTTTCTATTTTACGTTCTTTATACGGCATGATGTTCCGGGTATGATTTATAATTCAACCCAAATTATAAAAAATCGCGCCGAAATCAAAAATTAAACTCCGAAAGGGCAAAATAATAATTATCTGCAGGTAATATATATCCGGTATGAATAATAAAAAGTGACAGAAAGAACCAAGCTTGTGAGATCCGTTAAGCCAAAAATCGCAATTTTTTTTTGTGCCTTAAAGAACCGGAAATACAAGAACAACGAAGCTATAACTCAAATTACTGCGTTATGCTTGTCGATCGAGTCAAATGATTCACTCATTCATTACAGCTTACCTGCCTGTTCTACCAGATCCGCCTCTCCTGAGTGTCCCATCGTCATCAATGATCAGGTCATTGTCAGGAAAATCTGCAGATGTAAGCTCCTGCAATAACTTCACTGCACGGTTCCCGGCATCCGGTAGCGGACCGCCCGGTGCGGGCTGGTAGATCGAAATAACCTGTCCGCCGAGAAATTCTCCTGTTCGGTCTGTATACACCTTCACTATCGGTGCGAACCCGTTCGGACCGCTCAGGTTGAACCGGGCGTAGGTGCAAAAATTTCCGAGACTATAGCATATCAGCCTGTTTTTGTAAAGTTCCATGGCTCGTGTAACATGCGGACCGTGACCAAAAACCAGATCGGCCCCGGCATCCACCACAGTGTGTGAAAATTTGCACACATTGCCCCGGTTATATCCCAGGTAGACCTCATCGGTGCAGGGCACATGCTGATAGTCTCGCCCCTCGGCGCCACTATGAAACGATACAATAACAACATCACAGATGGAGTCGAGTCCCTCAACAATCCTTGCTGCCTCCTCGTAATCCTTAAAGTCGGCTGTTCCGATATGAGGAGCAAACGCTGCAAAACCGTACTTTACACTGTCGATCTCGAAAGTGGTCCACGGTTTGTCGATAAAGCCGGCCCAGGCAACTCCCGATTCATCCAGCAACCTGGCTGTATTGCGCCTTCCACCGTAACCAAAATCGTTCACATGGTTGTTGGCCACGCTGAGCAGGTTATAACCTGCATCGAGAATACAACCGAGGTATTGATCGGGCATTCTGAATACGTAGCAGAATTGTGGATTGTTGCATTTTTTGGCAGTCCCCCCTTCAGAAGAGAACACCCCTTCGAGGTTGCCAAAGGTAACATCGGATGATTGAAGCAACACTGAAACTGGCTCAAACAGACCCTGGCAGTCATTTCCCGGGGGAAGATAACTTTTGTCGGGGTAGTCGGTTCCTGGCATGATATCTCCTGTTCCGATAATTACCAGCGTGTCGGGGCGTTCATCTGTTACTTCAGGATCACGAACAGCAACCGTATCCAGATAAACTGATTGCAATTTATCGGTTAGAATGGAATCAATGGTCAGGGAATTGCAGCCAGAGGAGTCAATAACAAGAGAGTCTTTGGCAAGTGAAACAATGGAAATGGCATCATCGGTTACAGTTCGTGGGCTGGATACAGCCCGAGGGTCGGTTGTAGTCTGACGACCGGAAAAACATGAACCAAGAAGAAGAACAATGGAAGGGATAATTAACCTGGAGAGCTTCAGCATAATCAGTTAATATCGAAAGAAGGATCGATCGTGGAGAGCAGACTGATCATCTTATCATACTCCTGCGGTGAAAGATCATTGGCATAATAATTAATCGGGTTGACAGCTTTGTTGTTGATCCATACCTCATAATGCAAATGTGGTCTAACGGAAAGCCCTGTATTCCCAACCAGTCCGATCACTTCACCGCGCTTCACCTTCTGTCCCGGTTCCACAAGAATTTTTTCGCAATGGCCGTAGAGTGTCTTATAACCAAAGCCATGATCAATCAGTATTTTCTTACCATATCCTCCTGTGGTGTAACGTGCCTGTAGTACAACACCATCGGCCGTTGCATAGATATTGGTTCCCGCGGGAGCGGTCAGATCAATACCATTGTGTGGACGGATGGTTTTCAGGATCGGGTGCATGCGCATGCCATAAGCCGATCCGAACCGCACAAGATCGCTCAGGCTCACCGGTTGTATAGAAGGTTTGGCCGCCATTCGCTGCTCCTTGGTACGAGCAAACTCGATCACATCATCAAATGATTTGGACTGGACAACCAGCTGACGGGAGAGCTTGTCCAGGTTTGAATAAGCGGCGATCAGCAGATTCGATTCAGGCTTGTTCATAAGTTCCCTATACTTTTGCGATCCCCCGGCCCCGGCCTCTCTCTTGGTGGATGGTACTGGTTCAACTTCAAAAAACACCCTGTAAAGATGATCGTCGTTGTAAGCGATCCGGTCAAGAATGCTGTTGTAGCTGATCGTACTCCTGTTGAGCAACTCCAGTTCATAGGAGAGTTGCTCCCTTTCGGCAATAAGCTTTTTTAGCTTGGGACTCTGTACAACATCTTCACTGATTCTGAAAATAATCATTCCTGTGGCCAAAACCAGAAAGCTAAATTTCAAAAAACCGAGAAATAGCTCCCGGCGTGAGCTTTCGATCTTTTCGTACTGAAGCGTTTGTGGGTTAAAGTAAAATTTTGCCATCGCTATGCAATATACTAAAAAACACAGTCAATCGAAAGACTGACCGGAATTTTTTGATATCATGATCATCTGGTCGTATGCCACCGGGGTGAGCTCAAGAAAGAAAAAATTAACCGGGTTCACCGCCTCACCATTAAACAGCACCTCGTAATGAAGGTGCGGACCTGCAGAGAGTCCCGTATTACCTACGGTGCCAATCACTTCACCCCGCGCAACAGACCTGCCCTGCCTGATCCTGATTTCATCGAGATGGGCATACACCGTTTTGAACCCGTACCCATGGTCGATCACGATCCTGTTACCTGAGCCTCTTCCCGAACGGGTGATCCGCTCAATGATCCCGGCAGCTGTTGCATAAACAGGTGTTCCTATTGGCGCTGTATAATCCATTCCCTGATGAAACTTCATTATTTTATATATGGGATGCAAGCGGTAACCGTAGCCTGAGGCTGTCCGCGTTAGATCTTCATTCTCAAGGGGCTGTATGGCAGGTACATATTTCAGCATCTCAGCTTTGTCTTCACTCCGGATCCTTAACAGATCATAATCAAGCCGCTCATATTCTGTCTTCTTAAGCAGCGAGTCAAGCTTGCTGGCATTACCCATCACTACCTGTCTGTCGGTGAACCCCTTCAACAGGTCATATGAGATGGGGGTGTACGCATCATCAATTGTCGGGTGTGCCGGTTCGGTTTCAAAGACCATCCTGAAGATATTCTCATCTGCCTGTTTAATCTCATTAAAGACTGTATCGACCATTGCCTTCCTCTCCTGCAGCACCTGGTACTGCTGCTTAAGCTCCTCATTCTCACTGCGCACCATACGCTCCCTGGGGCTGTCAAAAAAGATCAGAAATAGAATATTCAGAAACAAGGCGGTAAACAGGGCAGCAAAAATATAGGAGATGATCCGCCAAAAACGAACCCGAAACCTGTTATCGAGTTTGTTAAAATTTAGATCTTCAGGATTGTATTTATATTGTGATGCCACCGACGAATAATTTTCGGTGAAAATAAGAAAAAAATGGTTTAAGTGTAAAAGAAGTTATTCAGATGATGCCCTGCGCCTGATAATTTCGTACTCTTCAGGCGTGATATTCTCGAAATAATGGTACATGGGGTTAACCGCCCTGTTGTTCAAACTGATCTCATAGTGAAGGTGGGGACCTGTTGACCTTCCGCTACTACCGAGGGTTCCGATGACCTGTCCGCGCCTCACCCTTTCACCACGCTTAACATGTATATTCTGCAGGTGTGCATACCGGCTCGTATAGCCGAACCCATGATCTATCACCACCTCTTTTCCATAACCCGGGTCGTAACCAGCCATTTTTACAACTCCGTCGCCCGTCGCATGAATCTCCAGTCCATAGGGTCCGGCCATGTCGACCCCCCTGTGAATTCTTCTCTGCCTGGTAAACGGATCAGTGCGGTAACCGAATGTTGAGGTGAGCCAATATCTGTTGGCTGGAGAGATGGGCTGAATCAAAGGTTTGCATGCCAGTATCTGCTGGTTGCTCACTGCCGCCTCCTTCAGGTCGTCAAATGAGCCTGACTGGATCTGCGCCTTCATCAGCACCTTATCAATTCGTTCAAAAACACCAATGACCATATCTGGATTGGAGATCGACTGCAGTGCCGAATACATCACAGCACCACCAGTACCTGCCTCCCGGATGGAAGTGGGAATCGGGTCCATGCCAAAATATGACCGGTAAAGCCTGTCATCCTTCCTTCTGAAATAAGATAAAATTTCCTCATCCCCGACCAGCTCCTGGTGAAGCGCCTTGTACTCCTGCCGAAGCTCGTTGTTAATTTTCTCATAGTATACAAGCCTGGGTGATTTGGCATAACCATCGTATAAAACCCGCAGACTTACAGCTAATCCCAGCAAAACGACCCCTAAAGAAATAACCAAAAAAAGTCGTTTTTTCGGGGCAATTTCCACCTCTTCAAAACGAAGGGTTTCAGGATTAATTCTATATTTTCGACCGAACATATTCAACATTCAAAGGCTAAAAGTAGAAAATGCTTTTAAATTTCCCAATAATAAATGAAAAAAATTATTTTTGCTGCACATATTCCGCTTGTCTAAAATTCCACGTAACAATTATACGTAACTTGCCGCAAAAGGTTTTTTTCATTCAAACAGCTCAGATTTTTCACAAATGAATTCAAAAGAGATACGCAACGCTTTCCTCGACTTTTTTAAAGAGAAAGACCATAAGATCGTGCCCTCCGCCCCGATGGTGATCAAGGACGATCCCACCCTGATGTTCACCAATGCAGGCATGAACCAGTTCAAGGACTTTTTTCTTGGTAACGCCGTTCCTGAATCCAAACGGATTGCAGACACACAAAAATGCCTGCGGGTTACCGGCAAACACAACGATCTCGAGGAGGTGGGCCATGACACGTACCACCATACCATGTTTGAGATGCTCGGCAACTGGTCGTTCGGCGATTATTTCAAAAAAGAGGCCATCAGTTGGGCATGGGAATTTCTGACAGAGGTGGTGAAGCTCGATAGTGACAGGATCTATGCCACGGTATTTGAAGGCGACAGCGACGATCAGCTTCAAAGGGACATTGAGTCGGCTGAACTATGGCAGAAGTTTCTCCCGGCTGAACGCATCCTGAACGGTTCGAAAAAAGATAACTTCTGGGAGATGGGTGCCACCGGGCCTTGCGGACCATGCTCAGAGATACATGTCGACCTGCGGAGCGAAAAGGAACGGAAGAATAACCCGGGAGCAACCCTGGTAAACAGGGACCATCCGCTGGTCATCGAGATCTGGAACCTGGTTTTTATCCAATACAACAGGAAATCGGACGGATCACTGAAAAATCTTCCTGAAAAACACGTTGATACAGGCATGGGGTTCGAAAGGCTATGCATGGCCCTGCAAGCAAACCAATCGAACTACGATACCGATGTTTTTAGTCCGGTGATCGCCAGGATCGGCGAGCTTGCGAAGATCGGATATGGCGACAACGAAAAAACCGATACCGCCATGCGGGTCATCGCCGACCACCTCAGGGCAATCTCATTTTCCATTGCCGAGGGACAACTACCTTCGAACAACAAGGCCGGTTATGTGATCAGAAGAATCCTTCGCCGCGCAATCCGGTATGCCTATACGTACCTCGGACAGGAACAACCTTTTATCTACAGGATCGTACCTGCACTGATCGAGGTGCTTGGCGACACCTTCAATGAGCTGAAAACACAACAAGAGCTCATCAGTAAGGTGATCCGTGAAGAGGAACAGTCCTTCCTGAATACCCTGGAGAACGGGATCAGAAGACTGGGCCAGATGAGAGAATCCATGGAGCAGGAAGGGATAAAACGCCTGGATGGGAAACAGGCGTTTGAACTGTATGATACCTATGGTTTTCCTGTCGATCTCACTGAGCTTATTATGCGCGAACAGGGATACAACGTCGATCAGGAAGGGTTTGCGCGGGAGATGGGACAGCAAAAAAAGCGATCCAAAAATGCAGCTGCAACCGATACATCCGACTGGACCATCCTGTCGGACGACGAGAATCAAAAGTTTACAGGATATGAAACCAGCTCAAGCGGTATGAGGATCACCCGGTACCGTGAGGTGAAAACAAAAGGCAAGAGCGCCTGGCACCTGGTATTCGACGTTACCCCGTTCTACGCGGAGGGGGGCGGACAGGTTGGTGATAAGGGAGTGATCGAAAATAACCATGAAAAAATAAAGATCACAGATACAAAAAAAGAAAACGACCTGATCATCCATATTGCAGATCAACTTCCCGAAAATCCCACAGCACAGTTCACTGCCCGGGTGAATGAATCGGAACGTTCACGAACCGCCGGAAACCATACCGCAACACACCTGGTGCATTATGCCCTTCGAAAGGTGCTGGGCAACCATGTGGAACAGAAAGGATCCCTGGTAAACCCGGAAATGCTTCGCTTCGATTTTGCACATTTTCAAAAGGTTACCGACGAAGAGATCCGCGAAGTGGAAAAGATCGTTAACAACCTGATCCGCCAGAATATCGCGGTCGACGAGCAAAGGACTGTGCCAATGCAAGAGGCGCAGAAGATGGGGGCCATCTCCCTGTTCGGCGAAAAATACGGAGAATCCGTAAGGGTAATCAGGTTTGGGAACTCTATTGAGCTTTGCGGCGGGATACATGCCGGCGCAACCGGTCAACTTGGTTTCTTCAAAATCCTGAAAGAGTCGTCCATCGCGGCAGGAATCAGAAGGATCGAGGCAGTGACAGGTGCCGGGGCAGAAAAACAGATCTACAACCAATTCGACAAGCTATCACAAATATCCGACCAACTGGAAAAACACACCGATCTGGTTGATGCGGTAAAAAAGCTCATTGCCGAACATGGCGAACTGAAGAAAGAGGTCGACAGATTTAAAAAAGATGCTGTTTCCGCTTCTCTGGAAAAATTGAAAAACAATGCTGAAAAAATCAACGAGGTGAACTTCATTGCAGGGACCCTTCCCCTGGCCGATGCGGAAATGCTGCGCGATGCTGCCTTCAGAATAAAAAACGAAGTAGAAAACCTTTTTCTCGTGCTTGGAAGCAACCAGAACAATAAAGCCCTGCTCGTGGTCATGATCTCCGATAACCTGGTGAAAGATAAAGCACTCAATGCCTCTGATATTATAAAAAAAATCTCCGCGGAGATACGGGGAGGTGGCGGCGGACAACCCTTCTTCGCAACCGCGGGAGGAAAGAACCCCGACGGAATTCATGCCGCCATCGAACAGGCCAGAAAAATAATTGGTGCCTTTTCATAATGTCCAACTCTATTGACAAGGACTATTTATAACATTTAAATTCTGGTTAGTCGAAAAATAAAACTTCGAAATCTCGACTTAAATCGCTGATTTTATATCATTTATAAAATTGTTTATAAAATTGTGTTCTTTTCTATATAGATTTGGTCGAAAAATTAACAAAGAAACCCTATTTTAGACGACAAAATAACCATACGATGGAACTAACAAGAACATTTGAAATCCTCGACCAGATCGGTCAGAAGTACGGACAAAAAGAGGACATGCTCGCCGCCAGAATCAACGGCGAATGGAAGAAATACAGTGCACGGGAGTATGTCGACACAGCCTATGCCGTTGCCTACGGACTGCTGACCCTCGGACTCAAAAAAGGTGACAGGATCGTCACCATCAGCAACAACAGGCCCGAATGGAATTTCATGGACATGGGTATGGCACTGGCCGGTGTGATCAATGTGCCGGTCTACCCCACTATCAGCGACGAGGAGTACGGGTACATCCTCAATCATGCCGCCCCAAACCTCGTTGTTGTCTCCGACAAAACCCTGTACGACCGCCTCAGTCCGCTCGCCGGCAAGGTGGAGAGCGTTAAAAAAGTATACACTTTCAATGAATTGGAAGGGGTTCCCAACTGGAGTGAGATCACAATCCTGGGACAACAGAGCAAAGAAAAACTGAAAGATGAACTGGAAAAGATCAAGGCCTCTGTCCAGCCTTCAGAAATGGTAACAATCCTTTACACATCCGGCACAACCGGAATGCCCAAAGGGGTCATGCTCTCACATAAAAACCTGGTTTCCAACGCAATAAGCTGCAGCTACCATGTTTCATACGGACCGGCCGACAAGGCACTCTCCTTCCTGCCGATCAGCCATGTCTACGAACGGATGGTCAACTACCTCTTCCAGTATAAAGGCGTCAGCATCTATTACGCGGAGAACATCGGCACCATAGCGCGCGACTCCCAGGAGATCCACCCCCAGATATTCAGCGCCGTGCCCCGCCTGCTGGAAAGCGTGTACGACAAGATCATCGCGAAGGGACGGGAACTCACGGGCATCAAGAAGAGCCTCTTCTTCTGGGCAGTAAAACTGGGGAATGCATACGATCCGGAAAAAGGAAACGGCCTCCTCTACAACATGAAACTGAAGATCGCCAACAAGCTGATCTTCTCCAAGTGGCGAAACAGCCTGGGCGGATGCACCACCATCATCACAGGGGGTGCAGCCATACAACCCCGGCTGGTACGGATATTCTGGGCCGCCGGAATTGAGGTGTATGAAGGATACGGTCTCACGGAGACCTCACCCGTTGTCTCCGTCGCTAACCAGGCCACCAAAGAGATGAAGATCGGAAGCGCGGGGATGGTCATCAGGGACGTCCACGTGAAAATAGCCGACGACGGGGAGATTCTTGTCAAAGGTCCGAATGTCATGCTCGGCTATTACAAAGAGCCTGAGATGACCAAAGAAGTGATCAATGGGGACAACTATTTCCACACAGGCGATATCGGGGAACTCATCGACGGCAAATGGCTGAAAATCACCGACCGAAAAAAGGAGATCTTCAAGCTCTCCAGCGGCAAATACATTGCACCCCAGTCCATTGAAAACAAGTTCAAGGAGTCGTTCTTCATCGAAATGCTCATGGTAATCGGCGAAAACCAGAAGTTTGCCAGTGCGATTATTTCGCCCAATTTTGCCTACATCAACGGCTGGGCCGAAGAGCAGGGCTTCAAATTCAGCAGCAACGACGAAATAATTGCCGACAAGCGCGTGCTCGGAGCCATACAGCAAGAGGTGAATAGATTCAACGAGCAACTCGGACAGGTCGAGCGGATCAAGCGCTTCAAGCTGGTGCCCGACGCCTGGACCCCCCAAACCGGCGAGGTATCCCCCACCCTCAAGCTGAAACGCAGGGTAATCAGCGAAAAGTACGCGTCACTGATCAATGCTATCTTTGCCGTGGATTCCGAAAAAGAGTAAAAGGGGAACGCAACCCGGAACCGCAGCTGCCAGCTAATATAGCAGCAACGGAAAATAAGTATTTACCGCCCGAAACCCCAGCAGCAGCGCTTGCTTAACTTTTGTAGGCAGATGATTCAATGCCTGCAGGAGTTCGCCTGCCTGACCGGTGGGAGATGATCCACAGTCCGAGGAAGGTATAGAGTCCGTTCATGATCAAAAACTCAAACCCCATCTCATAGTTCTTGAAGATCCATTCTATAATGAGCCTGTCGATATAGGCCGCCACTGGCGCAAGCACCGCCACCAATGGCACCCAACGGTCCATCACTTTCAGTTTCGTAAAGAGTCCGAAGGCGTACAATCCCAACAGCGGACCATAGGTGAACCCGGCCACCGTGAAGATTGCCGCGATCACACTGTCGTTGTTGATCGCCTCGAAAATAAAGATCACCACAGCCAGCAAAACCGATATAAAAACATGCACGATCTTTCGCGACCGCATGATCTCGGTTTCACTCTTGCCCCGGCTATCCAAAATATCGACCGTAAAAGAGGTAGTAAGCGCTGTAAGCGCCGAATCGGCACTTGAATAGGCCGCAGCGATCAACCCCACCACAAAGGTGATTCCCACCACCTGCGGAAGCGCTCCTCCTGTCGCCAGCATAGGGAACAGATCGTCCGATTTATCTGGCAAGGCAATGCCCGAATTAACTGCAAACACCGCCAGGAGCACTCCCAACGAAAGGAAAAGCAGATTTACCGGCACCAGCGCTGCGCTCATCCAGTAAACATTCTTCTTTGCATCCCTGATGTTCCTGCAGCTCAGATTCTTCTGCATCATATCCTGATCAAGCCCCGTCATCGTGATGGTGATAAACATCCCGGCGAAAAAGTGCTGTATAAAGTGATTGCCCGAACTCCAACTGCTGAACTCAAAGATCTTCCCAAACTCGCTCTGGGCAACCGCAGAGACCATGCCTGAAAAATCGAGTCCCATCGACCTGCTGAGGTAGACCACCGTCAGAACCACCGCGGCCAGCATGCTAAAGGTTTGTAGTGTGTCGGTCCAGATAATCGTTCTGATCCCTCCCCTTCTGGTATACAGCCAGATAAGAAGGATGGTGATGATAACGGTGAAATGGAACGGCACGTTCCAGTGGTCGAACACGGATATTTGGAGTACACGCGCCACCAGGAACAGCCTGAACGAGGCACCGATCACCCGGGAGAGCAGAAAAAAGGAGGCACCCGTCTTGTAACTGGCCCGTCCGAACCTCTCCTCCAGGTAACTGTATATGCTGGTAAGCTCGAGCCTGTAATACAATGGCAGCAGCACCTCGGCGATCACCGCATACCCTGCCAGGTACCCCAGCACCATCTGCATGTAGGTCATCTGACTCGTAAGCACCCACCCCGGAACAGAGATAAAGGTAACGCCCGAAAGCGAGGCGCCGATCATCCCGAAAGCAACGATATACCAGGGTGAACGCCTGTTGCCCAGGAAAAAGGCCGCATTATCGGCCCGGCGGCCGGTGAACCAGGAGATCACCAACAGGGCCATGAAATAGATGAGGATAATGGTAATGATCAGTTGTGGACTCATCGGATGATTCTTGGTTCGGGAACAAAATTGGTTAATTTCAATTAAAGAACAAAAATATTGCTGCAATTGACATATCATTGTAATTTTGTGCCATACACGACACGGAGATGCATCAGAACTATTCATCAAAATTACTGGAGGAGGCGGTGGAGGAGTTTGCTTCCCTCCCCGGGATCGGAAGAAAAACAGCGCTGAGGCTGGTACTGTATCTGCTGAAACAGGATGACACGACCGTTGAGCGGTTCGGTAACACCATCCTGCGAATGAAAAAGACGATCATGCACTGTAAAATCTGCCACAATATATCCGATACGGAAGTGTGCCATATCTGCAGCAACAGCTACCGTGATCATGAGACCGTATGCGTGGTTGAAAACATCAGGGATGTGATGTCCATCGAGAATACCCAGCAATACTCCGGGATCTACCATGTGCTCGGCGGGATCATCTCTCCCATCGACGGAATCGGTCCGGCCGATCTGAAAATCGATACCCTGATTGAGAAAGCCTCAAACAATAGTATCAAAGAGGTGATCCTTGCCCTCAGCACCACCATGGAGGGGGATACAACCAACTTCTATATTTATAAAAAGCTCAAAAATACTCCGGTCACTGTATCTACCCTCGCAAGGGGGGTTTCAATCGGCGACGATCTGGAGTACACCGATGAAATCACCCTTGGACGGTCCATCATTAATCGCACAAAATTTGAGGATACCTTTGGTTTGTAAAAAATGTTTTTTTCTTACTTTTGCACCTTACCATTTAATAATCACCATCATGGAACTAAAAAGAAACCAGTATGTCATTGACGGGGTTCCCGTTACAAAGATTGTTGAAAAATATGGCTCGCCGCTATATATATATGAATCAGCAAAGATGGTTTCTCAGTATAAACGGATGATGGAGGCGTTTAAAGACGCAAGAGTAAAAATCAACTACGCCGCAAAAGCGCTTTCAAACCTCAACATCCTTAAATTATTCAGAGAACTCGGATCAGGCCTGGATGCCGTTTCCATTCAGGAGGTGAGGCTCGGACTAAAAGCCGGTTTTGATCCTCAGGACATCATTTATACACCCAATTGTGTATCTATTGAAGAGATCGATGAGGTGGCCGGCATGGGGGTAAAGATCAATATCGATAATATCTCCATCCTGGAACAATTCGGCGACAAATATGGCAGCAACATACCGGTTTGTGTCCGTATCAATCCCCATATCATGGCTGGAGGAAACCAAAAGATATCAACCGGACATATCGACTCGAAGTTCGGGATTTCCATCTACCAGACACCCCTCGTTAAACGGATCGTGGAGGCCAACAACATGCAAATTGAGGGATTGCATATGCATACCGGCTCCGATATCCTGGATGTGGATGTCTTCCTCCGGGGAGCTGAAATCCTACTCAACACTGCCCGGGAATTTAGCGGATTGGAATACATTGACTTTGGAAGTGGATTCAAAGTTGCTTACAAACCGGATGATATTGAAACTGATATAGAAGCTTTGGGTCAGCAACTCTCCAGGCGATTCAATGAATTTTGCAATGATTACGGTAAGAAACTGTCATTGGTTTTTGAACCGGGAAAATATCTGGTTAGCGAAGCTGGTTTTTTTGTTGCACGTACCAATGTGATCAAGCAGACCACATCAACCGTATTTGCCGGTTTGGATACAGGAATGAACCACTTTATCAGACCCATGTTCTATGATGCATATCACGAAGTGGTCAACATCAGTAAGCCTGGCGGAAAAACAAGGATATACACTGTTGTTGGATACATATGCGAAACAGATACATTCGGATGGAACAGAAAGATTACCGAGATTACTGAGGGCGATTACCTGATGTTCAAAAATGCAGGAGCATACTGTTTTGCCATGTCGTCAAACTACAATTCAAGATGCCGTCCGGCTGAAGTGCTCATCCATAACGGAAAAGATTATATGATACGGAAAAGGGAGGAGTTTGAGGACCTGACACGAAATGTGGTTGAAATTGACTTTTAGACTTCATATACAGGTCTGATCTTTTTATTTACTTTTGCTGAAATCCTCATCATTGAGGATATAATTTTCAAGGTTTCAAAGACATAAGGGCACAAATAAAGAATCTATACAGTTAAATCCTTCATCAATGGATCTGTCAGTTGTCATTGTAAACTACAATGTAAAATACTTCCTGGAGCAATGCCTCCACTCTGTCGATAGAGCGATGGGAGGACTGGAGGTTGAGGTATTTGTGGTTGATAATAATTCTGTTGACGGCTCCTGCAGTCATATCCGTGAAAAATTCCCCTGGGTCAGACTCATTGAGAACAGGGATAATGTTGGCTTCAGCAAAGCAAATAACCAGGCTATCCGCGAAGCATCCGGTAAATATATACTGTTACTAAACCCCGATACGGTTGTTGAAGAGGATACCTTCATAAAGTGTTTCGACTTTATGGAACAACATTCCAATGCAGGAGCTGTGGGTGTAAAGATGATTGACGGTAAGGGGCATTTCCTACCAGAATCGAAGAGGTCCCTGCCCATCCCCCGGGTTGCGTTTTACAAAATATTCGGACTATCTGCTCTTTTCCCAAAATCGAAAAAATTCGGAAGATATCATCTCGGACATCTTCCCAAAGATGAGACAAATGAAGTGGAGGTACTGGCAGGAGCCTTTATGTTTCTGAGAAAGAAGTCCCTCGATGAAGTAGGACTGCTTGATGAAGACTATTTTATGTATGGAGAGGATATTGACCTTTCCTACAGAATAATCAAAGGAGGATACAGGAATTATTACCTGCCTGCATCCACCATTATTCACTATAAGGGAGAAAGCACGAAAAAAGGCAGCCTGAACTACGTACTCGTTTTTTACAATGCCATGATCATCTTTGCCAGAAAACACTTCAGTTCAAAAAACGCCAAATACTACTCCATTATTATCAATTTGGCAATATATCTAAGAGCAGCAATGGCTGTATTCCGCAGGTTCATAAAACGCGTATACCGCCAGATAATGGATGCCCTGATAATATACACGGGGTTTCTTCTCGGATTGCCATTCTGGGAAAAATACAGGTTTAATGAACCGGAATACTATCCCGACGAATTTCTTCTCTGGGTTGTACCCGGATATATTCTCGTTTGGATCACATCAGCTTACTATTCAGGAGGATATGACAAGCCTCTAAAGATATGGAAATACCTGCGTGGAATCCTGATCGGAACATTTGTCATACTCGTGATCTATGCCCTGCTTCCCGAAAGCCTGAGATTTTCCAGGGCACTGATACTGTTGGGGACAGCATGGGCCATTCCAGGTACCCTGACCTGGCGTCTCCTATTGCATCTTGCTGGCTCATCCGAATACCGGCTTGACCTAAACAGAAAAAAACGCATCGTAATCGTGGGTGAGAAAAATGAAGCTGACAGGGTGGCCCGGGTGCTTGGTCAGACCCAGATAAAACCAGAGATCATCGGGTATGTAAGTCCCGAAACAGATTATGATGACCCGTTTATCGGAAGCGTTGATCAGATCGCAGAGATATCAAGAATTCATAAACTTGATGAGATTCTGTTTTGCGCCGCGAATATCTCATCACAACATATTATCAGGATCATGACAAGGCTTACCGGGGTGGCAGTGAACTATAAAATTGCTCCTCCGGAAAGTCTTTCAATCATAGGGAGCAATTCAATTAATACATCCGGGGAACTTTATACGATTCATTTTAATTCCATCAAGAAAGAATCCAATCTCAGATCAAAACGCCTCTTTGATATTATCGCATCGTTCATACTTATTCTTACATTCCCCTTATGGATCGGATTCATAAAAAGACCATTTCATGCATTGATCAACATGATTCAGGTATTAACAGGAATAAAAACCATGGTTGGTTACAAGACCGGAACGAATGTGGATGTATCATCCCTTCCGAAACTCCGAAAAGGAGTCCTAACCCCAGCCATTTCCTATAAAAACAAAGATAGTAATAGTGAAATGCTGGAAAAAATAAATGTGATTTATGCCAGAGATTACAAGCCATCGAACGATATTGCTCTTTTACGAAAAGGGTTCAGATCATTGGGGAAATAGATGTAGGGTAAAAAATTCCATTTAACCTGATTTATTCATATAATTTCGTCGCGAGTTATTCTAACACGGCCAACCGCATTTTTTTTCGGGGAATGGTGAACCATCTCCGAACTAAAAAATCGAGGACATGAGTAACAGGCGGATAGTTGGACATCGAAGTAGAAAATTTGTGAAATATTCAGGTTTATACTTTTAAGATAATTGTTACATTTGTTAAGCAAATAAACTGATTCGGTTATGCCAAATCACAGCGATTAATAAGACACAACTAAATTTTGCAATTATGAGGCGAAGATTTTTAAATGCGATTCTTGCATCCTTACTATTACCTCTTAGTTGCATTTATGCCCAGTCGCCCGATCTTAAAGAAACCTTTCTTGAGGCTGAATCCTACTTCCTCTTTGAAGAGTACAATGAAGCGTTACCACTTTATCTCCGGATACACAGGGCTGATCCTGACAATGACAACATCAATTACAAAATAGGGGTCTGCCTGCTCAACGACCCCTATCAGAAAGACAGGTCAATTCGCTACCTGGAACAAGCATCAAAGAATATAAATCCAAAGTACAAAGAAAATAGGTACAAGGAACGAACCGCACCTCCCGAAGCTTTCTTTTACCTCGGAAATGCATATCTTGTAAACGACAGCATTGAAAAGGCAAAAGAGAATTATCTTCATTTCCTTGACATACTCGACGAAAAGATTTACGATGTTGAACTGGTGGAGGAGCAGATCAGGATCTGTGATAGAGCCCGCCACCTGAAAAACATGCCGGTTGACTACGACTATCATAATCTCGGGGAAAGAATCAATACCCGTTTTGCAGATATAAACCCTATTGTCTCCGGTAAAGGAGACAGGCTTGTTTATGTTTCAAAAATGCAGTTTTATGATGCTACATTCTTTTCTGAAAAAATTGATGGCGAATGGCAGCCTCCCCGAAACATCATACCGGAGTTAGGCGTCGACGGAGATGTATATCCAACCACTTTATCATGGGACGGAAACACAATGATAATCTACCGCAATGACGACTTCGTCGGGAACCTCTATGTGAGCTCCTATGAAAATGGAAGATGGACCGCTTTAGAGAAGCTGGGTGACAATATCAATACCAAATATTGGGAATCGCACGGATCCCTCTCGAAAGATGGTAAGACACTCTATTTCACCAGTAACAGAAAAGGTGGATTCGGTGGACTGGATATTTACAAATCGAAAAAACAGGAGACCGGTGTGTGGGGTACCCCAATCAATCTCGGTCCGACGATCAACAGCCGCTACAATGAAGATGCCCCTTTTATCACAGAAAACGGAAGGATACTCTATTTCAGTAGTTACGGGCATTATAATATGGGAGGATATGATGTATTCTACTCCGCTGCCGATGAAAACGGAGCATGGGGAGAACCGATCAATCTCGGATTCCCTATCAATACCACTGATGATGATCTCTTCTTTTATCCTGTAAATAACGGAGACAATGCCTATTTCTCCAAATTCTTGGATGATGGATATGGACGCCACGATATATACTATCTCGATGTCTTCTCAGAAAACAACCCCAGGCTTTACCTGATCACTGGTGTTATTGACTCCGATACAAAAGGTGTCAGTTCAGGTGACAGCCTGTTGATCTATCTTGTCGACAGAACAACCAAAGATACCATACAAATCGGGCAACCGGACCTGGTAAATCAAACCTTTGAACTTAAAGCTCCTCAGGGAGATTATGACTTGCTGCTGCGTAGTATGACATTCAACGACCTGGTGAAGCAGATCACAATTGATAAGCTTACAAAT
>JBBDUV010000047.1:0-137658 GCA_040903745.1 Bacteroidales bacterium
GCGAGCTCGCAATATTATGATATCAGAGAAGAAACAACTATTATCTTATTGCTCGGTTGCTGCATTGCTGTAAAAATATTAAATCCTCGAATACTTTAGTGTACTGCTGCTTAAGATTTTTATGTGCCTTGGCTGCCGTACTTACTAAGGCAGGCGGGCTCCCGCTTAGGTGCGGGACAAGTAATGCTCTCGAACTTTATGATCAGCCTCTCCATCTCTATTGAAGGACAATATATAGCTTCAAGCTGTTGTGTAACTACAATGCATTCACAAACATTATTGCCTCATTCTACTCAAAAAGTAATGAGTTAAATGACATAAAATATATTGTCAAGTTCACTCTTTGTTTTATTAACTTGCGGCGAATTTTAAACTTACAAATAGCCGGAGATGAATTTCTTTCAGAGTGATGAATTTACCTATATCGTACTACCGTTATTGGTCTTTATTATGCGGATCATAGATGTATCCCTCGGAACCATCAGGATTATATTTGTTTCGAAAGGATTTAAGGTACTTGCTCCTGTTATTGGATTTTTTGAGATTCTGATATGGATCATCGTGGTAAGTAAGGTTATTGACAATCTGGACAACTGGATCGGTTATGTAGCCTATGCAGGAGGATTTGCAACTGGCAATTTTGTTGGAATGAAGCTGGAGGAGCGGCTCGCCATTGGTCACGAACTTATCCGGGTCATTACAAAACGGGAAGCACATGATCTGATTGGTGAATTGAGGAACAAAGGGTTCGGGGTCACATCAGTTGAAGCGATGGGAAGCAATGGTGAGGTGGCTGTCTTGTATGTTATTATCCGGCGGAAATACCTCGACGAGGTACTGGAAATTATCCAGAAGTATAATCCCCGTGCGCTCTATACGGTTGAAGATATCAGGAACGTAAGCAAGGAGATCTATTACGGTGAATCAATCCAGCGGAGGATACGCCTGTTTAAATAAACCAATCACGCCGGTTAAGGCAACCAGATGCGTCCGATTCATTCAGCCACATTTCCATTTAAAAAATTTTTGCCAGAGGGTTCTGACATTCCTTCTCAGGCCTCAGCAAGCCCCCGGCCTTAAAAACTATTCCTCTTCAAAGTAAAAATCTGATTCGTCATCTTCAGGGCCAAGTGTTTTTATTCTGTTCAGGTAAGTTTTGTGGGCTTTCTTGCTCTCCTGTTTAGCCATTTTTTTCGGATTCCTGCTATTATCGGTGGGTCCGTCTTTGGTTCTTGATTTTGACATTGTAAAATTAGTGACAGTTATTTATATAATCTTTCATGGAGAGGATAGGTTCGCTGCTTATACATCGGTTTTATCCCATATCTTTTTTCATATCCGTCAGTTTCCGTAGTACGGCTCCACTGACCGTAAACATTGATATTTGCTTCATTAGTCATTTTAAATTATAGTTCGTTTACCAATTCAACCTCGTGGTTTATACTTCTCAAAGAAAATGGTAATTTCTTAATTAGGTATGAAACCAGGATTAAAATATGATTAAAATTACAAAATAGTTCTGAATTTAATCTCTTTTTAATTCCAGTTTCATGACGGCTTAATTCCTCTGTCTCATCTTTGGCAGTGAAAATTCAGATTACCTGAAATTCAGATGTTATGAATTTGGTTCAGGAATCCGGGGATTCTAATCATGTTTTAAAATTACCCATAAAATAAAAATTATTACAATTGACAATGAAAAAAGATGGCGGAGGCAACTCCGGTATTAAAAAGAACGGGAAGACAGCACATCCTTCCCTCGGTCCGGTGAACAACCTTGAGGCGTTTTTGCAGCCCGACTGGTGGAAAAGAATCTTCAATTCCATGTATCTGAAAACCGATGCGGATGTGGTTGAAGACAGGAGTATCACCACATTTGAACTTGACCTTTTGTCAAATATCCTGAAGCTGACAACTGAAGATGTAATTCTGGATCTTGCCTGTGGTCAGGGCAGGCACTCTTTGGAGCTTGGCAGACGTGGGTTTAAAAGTGTATACGGACTCGACCGCTCACATTTTCTGATCAACAAGGCAAGGCAAGGCAAATTAATAACCAGGAGAGACTGGGTGTCAATTTTAAGGAGGGAGATGCCAGGAAATTGCCCTACAATGACGATACCTTCAATGTAGTGATGATCCTTGGGAACAGCTTTGGCTATTTTGAGAGTATGGACGATGATGTTAAAATTCTAACAGAGGTAATGAGGGTGCTTCAGCCCAATGGAAAATTTTTGCTGGATGTGGCAGATGGTAATTTCCTGCGCGATAACTTCAATCCCCGCAGCTGGGAGTGGATCGATAAGAATCATTTTGTGTGCCGGGAGCGGTCACTGGCTGGCGATGGTGAAAGGCTTATCTCGCGGGAGGTGGTCTCCAATACCAAAAAGGGGGTGATTGTCGATCAGTTTTATGCTGAACGGTTGTACGACAAGGACAAGCTGAAGGAGATTTTAACAGCAGCCGGCTTTAAGAGCGTAAAGGTGCATACTGATTACAAGACAGATTCTATGAAGAACCAGGATCTGGGAATGATGGAGCGCCGGATCATTGTCTCCTCAGAAGCGATCAAAGCATGGGCCGTCCCAAAGCGTAAAAACCTGGAGGCAAAGAATGTGACGGTAGTACTTGGCGATCCGCAAAAAGCGGATACCCTTAACCGTTATCACCGGTCAGCTGGACGTAACACTTTTAAAAGAACGCTCGAAAGAGGAATACAAGGCTGCCCTGGTATCGGTATTGGAGGAGATCCGGAGGCTCAATAGTTTAACCAATAAACTTTTGGTTCTATCACGGGCAGGAACTGATTTTCATGTAGAGCAATTTCAGGAGATCCGTATTGATGAGATTCTGTGGAAGGCACGTGCCGAGGTGATAAAAAGAGATGTAGACTATGTGGTAAATATTTCGTTTGATGAATCGATCTCGGGCGAGCATCATTTCAGCGTTTCAGGAAATAGTCAGCTGCTTAAAACCGCTTTTATCAATCTGATCGAAAACGGGTGCAAGTATTCTGAAACCCATGAGACAGAAATCAGGCTTCTTGTAAGAGAAAACGCACTGGAGGTGATATTCAGTGACAGTGGAATTGGAATACCAGAAGAGGAGATGAACCTGATCTTTCAGCCCTTTTACAGGGGCAGCAATGTGCAGGACAGTGGCGGGCATGGGATCGGATTGTCGCTGGTGGAACAGATCATCAGCATCCACCAGGGTACCATCGATGTGAGATCGGAACCCGGAGAAGGCACTGAATTTGAACTTACGCTGCCGTTGAATATTTAAAGGCGGTGGCCCCTTCCACTATCAACCAGAACACCGATCCGGTTATACCACATTGCTATAGTAAACATAGTTTTGTGAAGCCCTGGAAAGAAGCAGTCGATCGATTGGAGTGAGCGTTTTACAGCCTTTAGTTCCTGGTAATAATATTGATCAAATATCCGATAAAAAGTAGTACAAGGAGCATGCTTTCCCACCGGTCGAGCTTCTTTGTTTTTCCGGTGAACATGGCCGTAAAGAGGAGCAGCGTTGAGATACCCAGTATTATCAGGTCGGTATTCAGGGCACGAGGATACTCTATCGGGTTGATTACCGCACAAACTCCGAGCACAAGAAAAATATTGAAAATATTGGAACCGATAATGTTCCCAATGGCCATATCGCTGTTTTTCTTAAGTGCAGCAACTACTGATGTAGCCAGCTCCGGCAATGATGTGCCGATAGAGATGATCGTTAAACCAATTAATTTCTCGCTCATACCGAATTGAGCTGCCAGTTTTGAACTTTCATTTACCACCAGTTTACCGCCTAGAATAAGCCCCGTGAGCCCGGCAATGATTAAGGCAATACTCAAGATAACAGGCTTATTGACGGTCGTTGTAGTTGCTGGGACAGCAGATCGAAGATTGAAGAATACGTAGATAAGGAACCCGGCAAAGAGGGACAAGAGAATAATTCCTCCAGGTAAACCTATCACGGAAACGGATCCATTGGACGTGGTGTTCGCCAAAACATACAGAACCAGCACAGCGATCATGGAGATCGGGATCTCCAGCCAAACTGTTTTTTGCTGAACGAACAGGGGCAAAATTGTGCCAGATATACCGAGGATGAATAAAAGGTTGAAAATATTACTTCCAATCACATTACCCAACAGTACCTCGCTCAAGCCGTTCCGGGAGGCAACAATATTCACTACCAGTTCGGGAGTTGAGGTTCCAAAGGCAACGATGGTTAATCCGACAGCCAGTTCCGACACATGAAATCGCCGGGCGAATGAGGAGGCACCGCTGACCAGAAAGTTGGCGCCCAGGATCAGGGCAGTAAAGCCCGTTAGCAGGAGAAGCAGGTTGAGAAGCATGAGGTTACTCAGTTTTGTTTTGTTCCTCTGATGTGTTTTCTATTTCATCCCATCCTGCGACACCGGCAGATACTATGAATTTCATAACATCCGCAGGTGAGATATCGATCGGTCGCACATTTTCTCTAGGAACGATAAATAGTTCGCCTGAAAAATTATAGGAATGGGGAAAATAGACTGCTACCTTATCCTTTTCACCCAGTCTGGACAGATCCTCTTCTGTAAGAAACCCCAGTTTTTCCAGGTTCGAAATATGGTTAACAAGTACCAATACCGGCCGGTTGAATTTTCTCTCCTTTCCTACAAAAGCCGAAAAAAGGTCGTTAAATGCAGAGTAAACCACCTTTAGCAGTGGTACCTTTTTCAGTAGCTTATTGAAGAAGGCCTTTAAAGGCCGGCCAAGAAATGTTTTTCCCAGGAACCCGATCAGCATCAATAACAGGATGATAATCAGGATACCCAATCCCGGAATATAGATGTCGAACCACTTGATAAGCAATTCTTTCAGTATTCCGTCGATAACAGTGAACAGTTGATAAATAATATAAATTGTGATGGCCAGGGGTGCAATGAATAGCATACCCTGCAACATGTAATTGATAAGCCGTTTCATAAGTCGTTTCATGTTTTTTATTTCTTATTTAAAGCTTCCCTGTCCAATCCGGGCAGGTCCAAATAATTATTATTGATTATTTCTGCCTGTTTCGGGACGCAATATGGCAAAAAAACACCTTCCTCCGACCCTTTACATTCCGGCATTACAAAGATATAGATATATAAATGATATTATGGGGATAGTGACCAGTATAGTGCTTCTGTTGCAGATTATTCTTTCAGGTTTGGAATTGTTTGCAGAACCTTTAAAAACAGGTCTTGGTGAGGCTTCCCTGTGGCGCTTTTTTTTCCTATCTTCGCGGACTGAAATCAGGCTTAATGAATTATCTCTCAGTAGAAAATATTTCCAAGGCGTACGGAGTACAGGTTCTTTTTGAAGGAATCACCTTTGGATTGGAACGGGGCGATAAAACAGCGCTTATTGCACGGAACGGGGCCGGGAAGACTACGCTGCTGCGGATACTGAGTGGGAAAGAGAGTACCGATACAGGTGAGTTCAAGATCCGCAATGGTATCCGAACCGCTTTTCTGGAGCAGTCGCCCGAGCTCGATAACTCCCTAACCATTGATGAGCTGATCGTCTCTGCGAATACACCGGTGCTGAGTGTGATCAGGCATTACGAACAGGTGATCAGCGAGCATTCGGCGGACCATTCAACAGAAGGGATGAAGCTGCTCGAGGCGGCTACCAATGAGATGGACCATGTGCAGGGGTGGGATTATGACAGGCGACTGAAGCAACTGCTGGACCTCTTCAGGATCACCGATACTTCGCAAAGTGTAGCAAGCCTTTCCGGTGGCGAGAAGAAACGGCTCGCACTGGCGCTGGTCTTGCTTGATGAGCCGGAGTTGCTGATCCTTGATGAGCCGACCAACCACCTCGATATCGATATGATTGAATGGTTGGAGCGTTACCTGGCGCAGAGCAACCTGACACTGCTTATGGTGACCCACGACCGGTATTTTCTTGACAGGGTGTGTAACAGGATCCTGGAGATGGACCGGGGAGTGCTTTTTCAGTACCAGGGGAATTATGAGTATTTTCTTGAAAAAAGAGTTGAAAGGGAGGTGCAGTTTCAAACTGAGACCGACAAGTCGGGTCAGCTAATGAAAAAAGAGCTGGAGTGGCTCAGGCGGATGCCGAAGGCGCGGACAGGAAAATCGAAAGCGCGGATCGATGCTTTTGACGCTATCAAGACGAAAGCAACGGCAAACTCTGATGAAGGCGAATGGAGGCTCCAGGTGAAGATCCCGCGCCTGGGCGGGAAGATCAAAGAGCTGGAGCACATTCATAAAAAATATGACTCGCTCACTATCATCGATGATTTCAGCTATAAGTTCGCCAAGGGGGAACGGCTGGGGATCATCGGCCGGAACGGAACAGGAAAATCGACCTTCCTGAATGTGATCAGTGGTGCGGATCAGCCCGATTCAGGAACGATCGACACCGGGGAGACATTGGTGACAGCGTATTACCGCCAGATGGGAATTTCATGGAAAGAGAATCAACGGGTGATCGATGCGGTGAAGGAGATCGCTGAAGTGGTGGAGCTGAAAAACGGAAGGACCATCTCGGCATCGCAGTTCCTGGAGCATTTCATGTTCACTCCCGAGTCGCAGTATAAGCAGATTGCCAAGCTGAGCGGGGGAGAGTTGAGGCGGTTGCATTTGCTGACTGTGCTGATTAAGAATCCGAACTTTCTTATTTTGGATGAGCCCACGAATGACCTTGACTTGTTTGCATTGAATAAATTGGAGGAATTTCTTCTGGCCTATGAGGGGTGCCTGATGATTGTGTCGCATGACCGGTATTTTCTCGATAAGCTGACTGATCATCTTTTTATTTTTAAAGGCAACGGAAAGATCTTGGACCATTACGGGAAGTATTCCCAATACAGGATGGAGCAGAATGCGAAACGGCCGGAAGAGTCAGATGAGAGGAAGCAGCAACCGGGGGGTACAAAGGGTGCGGTGGAAAATGGACAGCAGCTTAGAAGGCAATCGGGCGGCCGGGCAGGGAAAGATGTGCAGGGAAGCGACGGTGCCAAAGGGAAGGCTGCGGTGAAGGGTGGCGATCAGCAGAAAACAAAATTAACGTTTAAAGAGAAGCAGGAATATACAGCGTTGGAGAAGGAAATCGAGTCGCTGGAGGCGGAGAAGGAGGTGCTTGAGCAGGAGCTGAACGCCGGCGGGGACGATTATGAGGCGTTGCATAGTAAGTCGCAGCGGGTGGCGGAGATTATTGGTCTGATGGAAAGTAAAATGAACCGGTGGATGGAGCTCGGACAGTATCTCTAACGGCAGCCTGTACAGACATGCCGCCCCTAGCGGGGCTGGGGGTTTCATGTTGGCAGATCGTTCTACAGACATGGCGCTAACGGAGCTGGGGTTTCATGTTGGCAGCCTGTATAGACATGCCGCCCCTAGCGGGGCCAGACATGTCGCCCTTAGCAGGGCTCATGGTTCCAGGTGGGCAGATTGTTCTACAGACATTAGGCTCCTAACGGAGCCATTTCAGCTCCGGAGGAGCGACATGTATAGCCCCAGCGGGGCGCCATGTCTGTAGCAGGCGCCATTTCTGTAAATGGAATAAAATAGAAAATATGGATTTAAAAAACGAAATAAAAAGAAGACGAACCTTTGCAATTATCAGTCACCCCGACGCCGGGAAAACCACGCTTACCGAGAAGCTGCTGCTTTTTGGAAACGCGATCCAGACGGCCGGGGCGGTGAAGAGCAACAAGATCAGGAAGACCTCGCAGTCCGATTTCATGGAGATTGAGAAGCAGCGGGGTATCTCCGTATCCACATCTGTTATGGCTTTCGAATACGACGGCAACCAGGTAAACATCCTCGATACACCCGGTCACAAGGATTTTGCGGAGGATACCTACCGGACCCTTTCGGCGGTCGACAGTGTGATCCTGGTGGTCGACACGGCCAAAGGGGTGGAAGAGCAGACTCGCAAGCTGATGCAGGTGTGCCGCATGCGACATACCCCGGTGATGATCTTTGTTAACAAGATGGACAGGGAGGGGATCCTCCATTTTGATCTGTTGGAAGAGTTTGAGCGGGAGCTGAAGATTGCCGTGTGCCCCTACACCTGGCCCATTGGATCGGGAAGAAAATTCCAGGCGGTATATAACCTGTATACAAAATCTGTATCGGTCGTGCAGGAAGGCACTGCCACCAGGACCACAGGAGTGAGTCGATTTGGCGATATCAATGACCCGACCTTGCAGGGAAAGATCCGTGAAGAGACCATGGAGGCCTTCAGGGACGATGAGGAGCTGGTAAGTGGGGTGTTCGAGCCTTTCAACCGTTCGTTGTACCTGGATGGGTACCTGGCGCCGGTATTTTTTGGCAGTGCACTGAACAACGACGGCGTACTGGAGCTGCTGGAGACCTTCCTGGAGATCGCGCCTTCCCCCGGTACAGTGGAGACAACCGAGAGGACGATTGAACCAACAGAAGAGAAGCTTACCGGCTTTGTTTTTAAGATCCATGCCAACCTCGATCCGAACCACCGCGACCGGATCGCCTTTATGCGGATCTGCTCGGGCAGGTTTGAAAGAAATAAGTTTTACTACCATACCCGGCTGAAGAAAAAGCTCCGGTTTCCGTCACCCACCAGCTTTATGGCCAACAGCAAAACGGTGGTTGATGAGGCGTTCCCTGGGGATGTGGTTGGACTGTACGACAGTGGAAACTTTAAGATCGGCGATACGCTCACGGAAGGGGAGAGCCTGCATTTCAAGGGAATCCCCAGTTTTTCACCGGAGATTCTGCGCGAGGTGATCAACCTGGATAATTTTAAATCGAAGCAGCTCGACAAAGGGGTGCGGCAGCTTACCGATGAGGGGGTGGCGCAGCTGTTCATCCAGCAGCCGGGGAACCGGAAGATTATCGGTACGGTTGGGGAGCTGCAGTATGAGGTGATCAGGTACCGGCTCGAGCATGAGTACGGGGCCAAATGCAATTTCTCACCGCTTTCGTTCCAGGGGGCATACTGGATCACCACGGATGATCAGAAGCAGTTGGATGAATTTATGCAGCGCAAGGCGAATGTGATCGCCTATGATAAGGAGGATACGCCGATATTCTTCGCGGAGAGTGAATGGGGATTGAAAACGTTGCAGGAGATGTATCCTGCCCTGGTCTTTCATACCACCTCCGATTTTAAGGCTGAATAGGCGATCCTCCGGGACAACGGTTGTTCCGGTAAGAGAATTCATGGAAAGAAAGTTGACCTTTCCGATATTGATTGAGATATAGCTGCTGATTTTGCATAAAAATTTGATGTTGCTGATAAATTCGTAGATTTGCAGAAATTGTTCCATTGGAAAGAGATACAGACATAACTGAGGATACGCGTTACCAGATAAAGCTTATCTCGTTGATAAGTCTGGGCATGTTTCTTTTCGTATTGTTTTTTCAGCCTTTTGAAGTTCGTCAGGTGGATTTCAACAACCGCCTCGTATTTCTTTTAGGTATTGCCGTCATTACTTTTTTGATATTGGGTCTGTTCAGGATTATTATGCCTGTTTCGCTAACCAGCAGGATCCATGCAGAGTCGTTGAAGATCACGAACGAGGTGGGGTTGATTTTATTGATCTGGGTTTTCATTACAACAGCGAATATCTTTTATCTCTATTACGTTGGAAAAATTGATCTTTCACTGGCAGAGGGGGTACAGATCGCTCTCTTTTCTGCATTTCCGTCAATTATCCTAAAGCTGGCAGATGTAAACATGATGCTACGTGTTCAGTTAAGACAATTTGTGAGGCGCAATCTGAAACTGGAGCACGACCTTGCAAATGCTAAGGAGCAGCGGGTTGAATCTGTTGTATTTCATTCAGAATCCCAATCGGAAAAGATCGAATTGTTTCCAGACGATATCTTAATGATTAAATCAGCAGACAATTACGTGGATATATTCTTTAAAAATGAAGACAAGATCGGACACAAGTTATTGCGGAACACACTAAAAAATATTCAGAAAGTACTCAGGAAGCATGCGGAGTTTCTGCGTTGTCACCGCACCTGTATAGTAAATTCCTCCTATATTGTAAATATGACCAACAGCTACAAGGGACACCGTTTAAAGCTACTCGATCTCGACGAAGAGATTCCTGTCTCCCGGCAGTATATACTAGGCATTAAAGAGGTGCTCGATTTAGATTAGGGGTGAATGCCACTCACCCCTAATTTGTATTATCGGTCACTTTTATGCCTTAAACTGCCAAAAAAAAAACGAAATAGTATAAGTTTGGTATCTGAAAATATATCAGCACAAGCTGGTTAGATCAATTATTAACCAAATTTAAAGAAAAATGTCACGAATTGTCGAAAAGTACGCAGAACTTCCCAAGCCACTCAGAAAACCATTGTGGCAGTGGTGGCACAGAACCATGAATAAGTATGACAGGGAGAATGCTGCTAATTTCATGAACTATGGCTATGAGTTGTTGAATGGCGATCCACGATTGGAATTGAAGGATGAGGATGAGATCGACAGGTATTGCATTCAGCTGTACGATCATGTAGTGAACCGGGCCGATATCAAAGGCAAGGATGTTCTTGAGGTAGGTTCCGGACGTGGTGGTGGAGCTTCATACATTACCCGTTATTTCAACCCGAAGAGCTATGTTGGACTGGATATTTCAGAGAGCAGTATTGCATTCTGCAACAATCATTTTGATGTTCCGGGTTTGTCATTTAAGTATGGGGTAGCGGAGAAGCTTCCTTTTCCAGACAAGACATTTGATTTTGTCGTGAATGTAGAATCAGCACGTTGTTATAGCGATATGCAGGCCTTTTTTAATGAGGTTTTCCGGGTTCTCAAGGATGATGGCAAGCTGCTCATTGCCGACATGATCTATCCGAAAGAGCTGAAAGAATTCAGGGCCAGGATAGAGAAAAGCAAATTCAAGACGGTGCATGAGACCAATATATCGAAGAATGTGGTAGCAGCACTCGATAAGGATTCTGCCCGTAGGGAGCACCTGATTGACACAAAGGCTCCTAAGATACTTCGGAAGTCGTTCAAGACCTTTGCCGGTACGATTGGAACCTCTCGCTACAACAACTTCGCCAACGGTATTTTTGAGTACTGGAGTTTTGTACTGGAGAAATAAGGAGTTCCCTTATTTTCTGGACTCTGGAACAAATCTAGAGCGCTTGTCGCAGTTCTTGATCAATTCTGTCTGTTAAAAAGATCTTTATCAACGATTGATAAGGCACATCTTTCTTATGCGCGAGCACTTTCAGTTCATCAATAATATATTCGGGTAGACGCAGTGAGATGGTTTTCGTTGTAGGTTTCAGATTACTGAAAGCTACTTTTTCCGAGACATCCCAGTCAATATATTCAGAGGAATCATTTTTGCTCCAGAAAGTGCGCTCTTCCTCCTCATTTTTAAAAACAGGTATTTTATTTGCTTTTTTCATAATATATCCTCCTCTCTTTTTTACTCATATCTCTGGCAGAAATGATACGAATCAGTCTGTCTCTGATAGTAAAGACGATGAATAACTGGCGCTGGTTGTCAGTCTTGCCTAAGAGAAACCATCTTTTCTCAGATTGTGAATGAAATAGATCATCACCAACTATGACGGGAGCATTAAAGTATACCTGCTCACATTCATTTCTGCTCACGTGATGAAGTATCCAGTTCTTTTCTGAGTTTCCTTCATCCCAATCAAAACCAATACAATTTGTAAAAATATCACTCATAATCGTATATTGTAAAGATATACAAACATTATAAGAATAGCAAAATGACAAGGATGAAAAAAGACTCTGTTTGGTTGATTGACTTCTTCGAATTTTTGTTTATACCTTATAACGAGCAGGTTCCGGCGTTGAATGCGGCTGTCATGAAAGATAAAGAATAGAATTCCTACATGAGTTTAAATAGCATGGTTGATTTACATCCGAAAATTTGATATATTTGTACCATATAGGTACATATTTTATCGAATATGAAGATAGTTAATAGCAGAGAATTCAGGGACCATCAAAAGAAGTATTTTGATCTGGTTGACCAGAATGAACAGATCATTGTTCAGAGGGGCAAGGATAAGGCCTATGTGATTATCTCTCTGAACGATGCTGACCGATTGTCTGTCAACGATACCTTGATTCAAACTGTTCGGGAAGCTGAGGCAGAATACTCAATGCGCAAAACTATCAGTATTAATGATTCTGGTAATATATGGGAAAGTATATTATAGAGGTCGCCTCGAAAGCCAGAAAGGAATTACAGCTGCATCATAAATCAGGTAAAAAATCTGATATCAGGAGAATCGAACAGATTTTCCGGGAATTGTCAGATACACCCTATGAGGGAACAGGAAATCCTGAACCGCTTAAATATAAATTGTCCGGGTATTGGTCAAGACGAATAAACAAAAAAGACCGCATCGTCTACAAAGTAATTGAAGATAAAATACTTATACTGGTAGTGTCAGCCATCGGGCACTACGGAGACAAATAAGAAATTCGCTTATTCGAATTTCTTCAGCACTCAGAAGATTTTCTTAAGATTCTGAATGCCATTAAGAGCGGAGGAGAGGTGTTTATTCGAACTCTTTCGGCACCCCGCAGATGATTTTGAAGGGGTGATCGCCCTTGTTGCGGTACTGGTGTTTTTCGCCGGGGTTGACCAAGGCAAAGTCGCCCGCTTTCATCTGGGTTTCTTCGCCTTTTTCGTTGACCAGTGCACCCCGACCCTCGATCACATAATTCATATGTTCGTAAGGATGTTGGTGATAGGGGGTATGTCCGCCCGGATCAACGGTAAACACCCTGTAAGAGTATACCGGGACGCCATCGTCCTTTCCCAGGGGAAGTTGTTTCCAGGCACCGGAAGCTCCCTCCATGTGCACCTCCATCTTTTCCACGTTGTTCAGCGAGATTACTTTCATATTTTTTTAAATATATTATTGCGTCTTCACACAGTTCAAATAACTATTTTCAATGCTGGGAGGATCATTGTAATTCCTGTTTTGTATTAAGGGTTTGTAAAGATAACATGTAAAAAAACAGATTTGTTTTTTGATGGTGTTTTTTTAGATGAATTTTTATACTTTTGTGCTGCTTCATTAAGCAAATCTCCGGAGAGGTGGGAGAGTGGCTTAATCCACCAGTTTGCTAAACTGGCGTACCCGATTAGGGTACCGGGGGTTCGAATCCCCCCCTCTCCGCAACATGTAAAGCCCGAAATCCGACACGCAGTGGAGGATTGGGGATTTCCATGTTGCAAGGACCTCCCTATTGGGGATCATGTAATAATTCCCCTTCCGACACGCAGTGGCGGATTGGCCCCCCTCTAAAACGCAGAGACAAACCCAACGCTTGCCCTGCCGTAATCCTCATTGCCGAAGATGCGGGTATATTCTGTCACCAGCCTGACGTTGCGTCGTAGCAGGTACCCGGCATGCAGGGTGGCCGACTTATAATCCAGCTCATCGATATCCGATTCCACCCAGTTCCCGAGGGCGGTGAGGTACCAGTTGCTCCGGTCGCCCATGGGGGCATAAATGATCTCTGCGAATCCCCCGTGTGTAAGTACATCGTTCACCTGGGGATCGGTGAAAAGCAGCGTCTGCGAATCGGTTCTTCGGAGATACTGTATATTCATAATGAACTTTTCTCCTAGGTTCAGGGCCAGGTCGGGACCGTACATCGTGACAGTATTTTCCGGCGGACCGATTGCATCCGCCAGTTCCTCCTTTCCCTGGTAGCCAAAGAATCCGATGCTCAGGAAATCGCCAATACCCTGGTTGAGCTTCAACAGATAGCTTTTGTGCTTGTCGCGGTCGAAAATGTGACCTTCACCAGCTTGTGGCAGTCCGTTTCCGTTCACAACCTCCGCAATAATATCGGTACCGGTGGGTAGCCCATATTCAAGCAAAATCCCCCGGTCATATTTCAGTCCGATGGATGAATTTCCCGGGGCCACGGTATAAATTACATAATCCTCGAGTGTGAGACGCAGTTCCCGTTTGAACAGCGGATCGGATACCTGGAACTGCCCGAGGTATAGGTTGACCCCTGTTCCCAATAGATCTGAGAACATCAAAAAGGCGTCTTCCACTCCTGCCACTTTTCCTCGCTCATTCATGTAGAAGTAGAAGTAGTAAGAGAGTTTTTCTGAAAGTTCGCCGCCCGACATCAGTTTGAGCGCGTATGGCATACCAAAATCCGGTGCTCCCCTGTTTTCATTGTTGTAGGTGATGTGTCCGTCGAGACGCACCGCCAGCGGAAAATCACGAATCAACGACAGCTTGTCATCCCCGGCTGGAGCAAAGTACCTGGGCGCTTCGTACTCTGTCATCCGGAACCCTGCACCGGCAAAATCATCACCGAAAGCTTTTAGTCTTGGACTGGCAGGGGAGTGGCAGACCTGACAGCTGATCTGGTATTTTCGTGCGAACGCCGGAATGGCATTCAGCTCTTCCACCAGGGGTCCTGCTATGATGGCAAGGATAAGTAGAAGACGGAGGGTAACTGTTTTGTTTTTCATATCTGTATATTCTTTATTTAAACAATTGATAAATAATATTTTAGAGTAATATTTGGACTGCCGGTGAGTTATTCGTCCGCCTTCGGCGGACTCATGAGCTCCACTTCTTTCCGATTGTCGACTCACTAAATACTATTTTTAATGGTATTCGGAGAGCGTTCTTCTTTCAGGGTCATTTATAATTACTCAGGCCGCTTTATCTTACGGTAATATATTCAGACCGGTAAAATGCTCATTGACCACCATGATTTCTGACTCCTCTTCAGGGACATTCAGGAAATCGGCCACAGGTTTTACCAGCAGCTGGTAATTGAGCACCGCCTTTACTTTCATTTCACCGGGGGCAGTCTCAAAGGGAAGGTTAAACGTGTAGGTTTCGATTTTGGTCTCCCGTGGACCGATCCGGTAATCCGTTCCTAATGACGCAGTGTTCCACTGCATGATGGTCATCCTGCCTTCCGGGTCAAAATAGGGCATGCGGAAAATCCGGTTCCCATGTGGGATACCATCACGTTGCACTCCTTCGAAATCTTCAATATCGAGGGGAACGCCCATATCCTGGTATGCCAGGTAATCGCCCGCGATGGTGTATTCCTCCCCTTCAAATCCTTTTTTGTCAACCGGAATTATATAGGTGTCCCCTTTCGCGTCGGTGGCCTCCACCTGTAGCCACAGGATGCGGTCCTCTACTGATCCGGTAGGAAATTTATGGCCTGTTTTCTGGTTAAACAGTGCGACAGTGAACACTACGGTTTCGCCGGGTTCAGCATCGCGGAGGTCTGGCTGGATCCTGAGTTCCACGGTTCCTCTTACCTTTCCCGGGTCGTGGGCCCCGTGAAAGAGGTGCAGACGGGCATCGGGATAGGTTTTTCCCATCATGGCGGTTTGAAATGGAGCAGCGGGCATGTGGCAATCCTGACACCGGACCCCTTCCTCCGCATATGGTCCCTCTTTCCATTCCAATTGGGTGCTTTTGACCCATACTCCGTATGGACTCTTTTCGTTGTGACAGGTGCCACAGAGTTCGGTGGTTTTGAAAAATTCATTTTTTGCTATGCGGTGGGCCGGGGAGCCGTTCCCCTCTCCGCGCGCGCTCTGTTTGGTAATACTTGGTCCCGTGATATGGCTGAAGTTATAGGGAGGATCAGTGGAAGATCCCTGTATCAGATGACAAACTTCGCATGATACCGATTCGTTGGCCATGGTGTTTTCCTCCGGTCGTGCCGGTGGCAGTTCACCAGCCATGAAAGCCAGGGGGGTATGGCACCCGTTACAGCCATCCACTGCATCCTTCAGTTCGGGCACCTTTTCTGCATGGGCCACGGCCAGGTCGAAGTACTCGATCTCGTCCCAATGGTGGGTGTAGGCCTGCGACATCATGGATTGTGACCACTGCTCATAGAGGGCAGGATGGCAGGTTCGGCATTTTTTTGCCGATTCAAAGTCCTTGTAGGAATATTTTCCTTTTAGATCCTCCATAATCCCTTCCAGAATCGCGGTGGAAGCCATGAGGAAGATAGCGGTGGCCGGTATCAGTATCCAGATGGTACGGCGTTTGGATTCTTTAAGCATATCCTTATAAATAATTTACATAATGCAATTTCTAAGTTAGGAAACAATTGTTTTCATGCCTTTGCCGGGGGACATTTTTTTCGAAATATAGACTGATTCTAAAGAGTATACGCGCAAATTCTAATAGATGTTTAGATAATTTGCCCCCATACCTACACTTCGCTTTTAACACTCTCATACATTTTTTGATCACCCGGATAAAAATATTTGGAGGATATAGTTCAAACTCTTATTTTTACACAGTGGTTTGACATTATAGTCAAACATATTCGTAAAGTAATTGTGTTAACTATGGAGCTGAGCAAATTAACGGAGACAAAAATTGTTAAAGCCGCAGAGCTGCTATTCTACCAGAAAGGAAAAGCCGGAACTTCCATGCAGGATATTGCCGATGAAGCAGGAATCACCCGTACGCTTCTGAACTACTATTTTCGGAGCAAAGATAAACTGTTCGAAGCGGTTTTCAGAACGGCGATGGAACGTTTTGTTCCAGCGCTGGCCGAAATGCTCCATTCTAACATGCCCTTTAGTGAATATCTTCCGGGGATGATTGAAACGATGATTGACACATTGATCGAAAATCCACATATCCCGGTATTCGTTCTCCAGGAATTATCATCCAACCCCGGAAGGATGGCGCAGATCATTAAGGAGATGGGTATCAACAGCGAAGTTGCCATGGAGAAGCTGATCAGCAATGCTGATTTTGTAAATCTTCCTTTCGATCCCAGGCATGCCATAATGAATGTCATCAGTCTTTGCATTTTCCCCTTTGCCTCACGTCCGGTGGTACAGGAAGTAATTTTTGGGGGAGATGAAGAGGCGTACCTGCAGGGCATGAAGGATCGAAAGAAAATCCTGCCAGAAATGATTTTGAAATTTATGAACCCCTCATCATTGAGTTCAGATTATATCAGCGGTGATAAGACATAAGGACATATATAAATGGTTCGTTAGCAAAATGTTCGGTGATGAGGGTTGCTCATAAAGTATTAATGTACATGAACGCAATGAAATCATGAAAAGAATAGGACAAATATCTCAAATGAGGGGTACAATGTTGTTGTCGCTGCTGGTTATTATGGTTGCAAGGATCAACGCACAGGATGTTGCAACGGACCAGCAACCGGAAAATTCAGATCCGACGTTTACCCTCGGACAATGCCTCAATGCAGCTACGCAACATACTCCGGGAATTCGCAGCATGGAAATTCTGAAGCAGCAACAAATTCTTTTGGAGGAGAATATCAGGATCAGCTGGCTGCCTGCGTTTGACCTCAATGGCAAAGCCAGCTATCAGTCAGACGTGGTGACCATCGAAATCGATAATGCATCTATCCCAATCACATTTCCTGAAATGCCACACGACCAGTACTCCCTGAATATTGATGTTAGACAGACCATCTATGACGGGGGACAGTCAAAACATGCGCGCCTCTATGAACAGCGAAAAACCGAGGCGGCCATACAGCAGATCGAGGTGGAGACCTATCGTATTAAGGAGCAGGTTGCAGGGCTCTACCTGTCGGTCCTTGCCGCGGAGGAAAACAGGAACAACATGGAACTGATGTTATCAAACCTGAAAGAGCAGGAGAAAGCACTGCTATCTGCATTGGCGAACGGTGTTGCATCTGAAAAGGACCTCAGGGTAATCAGGGTTGAGATATTGAAGGTACTCCAGAGCCTGTCAGACACAGATGCGGCAAGGAACAGTGCGATGAAGATGTTGGCGGTATATACCGGAATCAATTTTAAGGAGGATGCAAGGTTGAAACCCCCTTATTTTGAAATAGAGGAGGAGTCGGAAAGGCAACGGCCTGAACTAAAAATGTATACACTGCAGAAAGAGACGATCAAATCCGGAAAGGATCTTGCATCAGCAAAGCGAATGCCTAAGATTTTTGCATATGGACAGGCCGGATACGGCCGTCCAGGGTATAACTTGCTCAACACCGGGTTTGATACCTATTATTTGGTGGGAGCGGGTCTGAAATGGAACATTTGGGACTGGAACAGTACAGACAGGGAAAAGCAAATTCTCGATCTGAACAGCCAAATGATCGGCACATCCAGGGAAGCTTTCAACATGCAAATGGATGCGGCCACGGTGAAAGAAATTGAAACGATGAAGCAGCTTAAAAGCAATCTCGAACTGGACATGAAAATCCTTGAAATGCAAATGGAGATTACCAATGATGCAGCATCTCAACTGGAGAATGGTATAATAACTGCTACCGAATACATGCTTGAACTCAACAAGGAATCAGCAGCACGAATCCGCGAATCGATGCACAGGATTCTGCTGCTCCAATCGATGGCGAAATACAAATTCTACCAGGGAACGCTTTGAAATTATTATGAAATAATGAAACAACCGGAACGAAGTGGAGTTCATGAGGCAGACGAATGAGGACGAATAACTCACTTGTAGTTAAAACGACAATTATAGTATTATACATCAAGTATTTAAATAAATAATTTACAGTTATGAACCGAACAACCATCTCTTGTATCATCGGTATTTTACTGTCTGGTTGCGGCAACAACGAGCAGGCAGCTGATGCTTACGGAAATTTTGAGGCTGTAGATGTGCTTGTATCCGCCGAAGGCCAGGGCAAGCTTCTCTCTTTCGATATTGAAGAAGGCGAAAGGCTCTCCGTTGGAAAAACAGTTGCTGTGATTGATACCATCCAACTGCACCTTCAAAAGGAACAGATCAGGGCCTCACTGAACGTTGTACGAAGCAACTATGTGACCGTCGAGGCCCAATCGGCTTCATACAGGGTGCAGCTCGATAACCTGGACCGTGAATTGAAGCGGATAGAGAACCTGCTTACAGATGGTGCTGCGACAGGCAAGCAGCGCGACGATATCCTTGGCAATATGGCCCTGGTCAAATCCCAGCGTTCAGCATTGCAGGCGCAGAAGGCCACCATATCGGCGGAAGAGCATACCCTGCTTGTGCAGGTAAGACAGATCGAAAACCAGATACAAAAGTCAATGACTATCAATCCGATCGACGGATTGGTGCTCGAAAAATACAGACAGTCCGGGGAGATCGTTGCCCCGGGACAGGCTCTCTATAAAATTGCCGATACTGATCAGCTTATCCTCAGGGCCTATATCAGCGGGGACCAGCTCAGCGGTGTAAAAGTGGGTGACCAGGTGATTGTGAGGTATGACGGGCCCAGCGGGATAGCAGAAACCAAAGGTACCGTTTCATGGATCGCATCCCAGGCCGAGTTCACCCCGAAAATTATTCAGACCAGGGAAGAGCGGGTCAACCTGGTTTACGCGATGAAGGTGATTGTCGTAAACGACGGCAGCCTCAAGATAGGCATGCCCGGTGAGGTGAAATTCAGATAGCATGTCATTCACTGTGGACAATATCAGCAAATCGTTCGGTGATGTCCGTGCGCTCGATCAAGTCTCATTTAAGACAGGCGATGGGGAGCTGTTCGGACTGATTGGTCCGGATGGCGCAGGAAAGACCACCCTCTTTCGCATCCTCGTAACCCTTTTATTGCCGGATTCCGGACAGGGTCTTGTCAAAGGAATGGATGTAGCTGGATCGCCCCGGCAAATCCGCAGGATCATGGGGTATATGCCCGGACGCTTTTCGCTTTACCCTGACCTTTCAGTAAAGGAAAATCTGGAGTTTTACGCTACGGTTTTTGGAACGACCGTTTCAGAACAGTACGAATTTGTGAAACCCATCTACTCCCATATTGAACCTTTTGAAGACAGGCTGGCTGGTAGACTGTCGGGCGGAATGAAACAGAAGCTCGCCCTCTCCTGTGCACTGATCCACCGTCCGGAGGTCCTGGTGCTCGACGAACCCACTACAGGAGTTGACGCACTGTCCCGCAGCGAGTTCTGGGAGATGCTCAGGGGGATCAAAGCGCAGGGAATCACCATACTAGTTTCCACACCCTATATGGATGAAGCAACACTGTGCGACAGGGTGGCGCTGATACAGAAAGGCAGGATACTCTCCGTAACAGAACCTGCAGACCTGCAGCTTCCAGATGGAATGAAAGCATTCTCCTTCCGCGCTTCAGGAAAAATACACGCTTATCTGCATCGCTTGCGCGAACTGGACAGCTGTCATTCGGCCTACCTGTTCGGCAACGAAATACATCTGGTGGTAACGGGGGATAGCGATGCCCAAGGGCTGCAGAGGATACTGAGCACATGGAACATTCCGGGCATGATCCTGAAAGAGATCAAGCCAGGGGTAGAGGATATTTTTATGGAACTCATGAAATCCAAAGAAGCATGATGAAGGATAATCATATCATTGAGGTACATGACCTGGTGAAGAAATTCGGTGCCTTTGTGGCCAATGACCACCTGACCTTTCATGTGGAGGAGGGGGAAATATTTGGATTCCTGGGGGCAAATGGCGCCGGAAAAACAACCGCGATGCGTATCCTCTGCGGACTCTCCTTTCCAACATCGGGGGAGATCAATGTTGCCGGATACGATGTATACAGTGAGCGTGAAAAAATCAAAAAGAACATCGGGTATATGTCACAAAAATTCTCCCTCTACGATGACCTCACCGTGTCGGAGAATATACGACTCTATGCAGGGATCTACGGTGTGAAAAAGCGACAGGTGGCCGAGAGGGAGGCGCAGTTGCTTGGCAGACTCGGGATTACCGATATCCACAACAGGTTGATCAGTGAAATCCCTACCGGATGGAAACAAAAACTGGCCTTTTCGGTGGCCATTTTCCACTATCCGAAGATTGTCTTCCTGGACGAACCCACCGGTGGGGTAGATCCTGTAACCAGGCGGCAGTTTTGGGAAATGATTCATGAAGCGACCAACGAAGGCATTACCGTCTTTGTTACCACGCACTATATGGACGAAGCAGAGTACTGCGACAGGGTGTCGGTCATGGTTGATGGCCGAATTGATGCGCTGGATACCCCTGAAAATCTCCGGCAGCAATACCAGGCGAAAAATATGAACGAGGTCTTTCTGAAACTTGCCAGAGGAGCCGTTAACGGGAAGGAGGCTGGAGCATGAAACGCTTTCTGGGATTCGTAAAGAAGGAGTTCAGGCATATCTTTCGGGATGTGCGCACGCTTGTGATCCTTTTTGGATTGCCAGTGATGATGATTATCCTTTTTGGATACGTAGTAAGCAATGACCTGAAAGATATCCGGATCGCCATCCTGGATCTGTCAGGCGACCGGATGACCCACGACATCACCAACAAGGTTCTTGCTTCGGGATATTTTGTCCAGGCAGGAAATCTTACCAGCGAAAAGGAGATAGAAAGAGCGTTTCAGTCGGGCCGTGCCAAGGTCGTGCTTATTTTCGGACCAGATTTTGAATCCCGTGTTGTGAATGATAAGAGGGCCGCACTCCGCCTGGTTGTAGATGCTGCAGATGCCAATTCGGCGCAGCTTGCAGTGAATTATGCCCAGGGTATCATCGCTTCCTATTTCACTGATCTTCAGAATAATGTTTCCGTTCCCTGGCGCGTGGAAACAAGATCCAGGATGATGTACAATGAGTCGATGAAGGGAGTGTATATGTTTGTGCCCGGACTCATGGCGCTGATCCTGATGCTGATTTCTGCACTGATGACCTCCATCACGATTACACGTGAAAAGGAGTTCGGCACTATGGAACCACTGCTGGCGTCACCACTGAGGCCCCGGGAAATTATTCTCGGAAAGGTCACTCCCTATGTCCTACTCTCTTTCGTGAACGCTCTTACCATTCTGATCCTGGGTGTGCTGGTATTCAAGGTTCCGGTGACAGGGAGCATACCCCTGCTGCTCGCCGAGAGTCTGCTCTATATCACCCTGGCACTCTCCCTGGGTGTGTTTATCTCCTCTGTGGCAAAAACCCAGCAGATCGCCATGGTGTTTTCGATGGTGGGTCTGATGCTTCCCACCATCCTGTTATCGGGATTCATCTTCCCGATCGAGAATATGCCTGCAGTTCTGCAGTGGTTCTCCAGCATCATGCCCGCCCGGTGGTTTATAGTGATCATCAAGAATATTATGCTGAAGGGTACCGGTCTTTTGTTCGTCTGGAAAGAGACATTGATCCTTCTTCTAATGACAGTTTTCTTTATTTTGGCCGCCGTAAGGAGGTTTAAAACACGGTTGGAATAGTTATGAATACACTCTTCACATTATTGCGTAAGGAGTTCAGACAGATTTTCAGGAACAAGTTCATGCTGCCTGTGATCTTTGTCATTCCCATTGTTCAAATGGTAATCCTGGTGTACGCAGCCAGCCTCGATATGAAAAACATTGATATGGTGGTGGTGGACCACGACCGATCCATGGCCTCGCGCAGACTCATATCCAAGTTCGCGGGTTCGCCGTTCTTTACCCTGAAAGGAACCACCTTTGAATACAAGGAGGCAGAACGGATGATCATCCGTGACCAGGCCGATGTCGTACTGCGGATTGAGAAAGGATTTGAAGCTGATTTGTATTCAGAGAGTCAGACCGAATGCCAGTTGATTATCAATGCGATCAATGCAACCGAGGCCGGGTTGATCAATGCCTATTCCGGACGGATCATCAGTGATTTCAACCTGGCGATCCGCACCGAATGGTTTGGAATAAACCGCGACGGAATGATGTTGAAAATCGATATTTCCACTGCATACTGGTTCAATCCGCTGATGGATTACAAGATCTATATGTTTTCCGGGATCCTGGTGATCGTGGTGACCATGATCGGGATGCTGCTAACTGCCTTGAATCTTGTAAGGGAAAAAGAGCTTGGTACCGCTGAACAGATGAATGTCACCCCGATGAAAAAATACCAGTTCATCGTGGCAAAGCTACTTCCCTTCTGGATCATTGCCATGTTTGAATTGTCATTCGGACTGGTTCTAGGACACCTGTTGTTTAACCTGCCAGTGGAAGGAAGCCTGCTGTTGTTGTTCGGATTTGCTTCGGTATATGTCATTGTGGTCCTGTCAATCGGACTGTTCTTTTCCACATTTTCATCCACCCAGCAACAGCTGATGTTCGTTGCATTTTTCTTTATGATCACCTTTATCCTGATGAGCGGGGTGTTTACACCCCAGGAGAGCATGCCAGTGTGGGCGCAGAAGCTCAACGTGATCAATCCGGTGGCCTATTTCATGCGTGTGATCCGCATGGTGTTGCTGAAGGGGTCGGGAATCGCCGATATCGGCCGCGATCTTGCGGGCATCAGTATTTATGCTGTGTTGATTCTGACACTCGCCATCACCAATTACCGGAAAACGGCCACCTGATTACACAGGTCCATCCAGGTTTATCATCAGGTTATTGTCTGCCGGAGGAAGATCTGAATAAAGACTTTTGATCAACTTCTTCTTAAAAAAATTATCACCCTGGGGGCGTCAAACCTGCCTGCTGTTAAATAAATTACTGGCCCCTCCCAGTAAAGAATCAGTCCGGTTTATTCTTATTGTTCCAAACCACAATCTGGTAGGGCCAGAAAAGGTATTTGAATGGATATACAAGAAAGTGCATAAAACGGGTAAAAGGTATCATACCTATCAGAATAAAAGCAGATACGATGTGAAGCTGCACCATAAAAGGCATCGCAACAACTCCTGCAGGATCAGGGTTCAATTTGAAAACCGACCAGAGATAGGGTGTTAAAACTGTAGCGAACCAGGAAGAACCCCATCTGAAAAAGAATGCAATCCACAGACCAGAGATCACCTGAACCATGAGGAGAACATATACAAATATATCCATGTTGGTGGTTACCACATGGAGTCTCTTGTTCCTGATACGCCTCCTGATGAGCAAAAGCAGTCCGGCCAGCAAAAGTAACCCAAAGGCAAAAGCGGTGATCTCCAGAATAAACAGCCGCAGGGGAACCCGGTTCCAGGCCAGCACTGACCGCGGTGTAAGAAATGCTGTGAGATGACCAAAAAACAGAAAGATCAACCCCCAGTGAAAAGGTCTGTTGCCAAAATAGAGTTCCCTGGTCTCAAGAAACTGGCTTGAAAGAGATGAAACCTGAAAACCCGAGAACAGGTATCTGCGAATACTGCCCAGCAACAAGGAGAGAATCGCCAGGTAGGGTAATACTGCAAATAAAAATGAACCGCTCATAGCATCTTTTTTTTAGTTCCTCATGTTATCTGATATCTCTCCATTGTGGCAAACAGGTAAACTGCTCCGCCTTTTGCTGTGTACTGAAATCGAACTCCTCAAACTGTGAATCCGGAAATTCCAACTCCATAATTTTTAGTAAGACGCGAAGCATACCTTTATATACATTACCATCAGAATGAAATGACTCAATCATTTTTCTTATGGCAGGGATCATCAGGGAGACAATCATCTCTTCTGCCAGGCTTGTCTCGCTCAGCATAGGGAGCAATGTTAGTATATTGGGCAGATGATCGGGCAGTTCATTGCCACAGTCGTTGCCGGCATTTTCCTGCTCCTGCTTTATATGTGACAAAAAGACTCCGCGGTTGTAATCCTCCCCATACAATACATAACCTATATCGAGATAACAAAGCGCCTGAACATCAAACGTGCTGATATAATACTCCTGCTGTTCCTCAATAGTTTTTCTGGTAGTATGGGAAATATACTCCTCCACGGCCGGATCAGGATCGGATATAATCTCCCCGGTAATCCTTCTTAATTCTCCGGGGTAATCCGGCTTTAAGGGTGCTGGATATCTGAACACCTCAGCCAAAATAGTATAATGCGTTAAATCCCTCATCTTACAATCCCCTTTTGGGTTTCTTTAAAAAACCAAATCCTGTGTTTCCCCGGTGGACATGCGTATCTTCCATCATTTCGATTGCCTCCTCCCTATGAGCCGGAGGTATCACAAACCTGTCCTCCAGTTTGGCTAGTGAGGTCAAGCTGTAAATATTATCAGCGATTTCGGTGGTCAAATCCGACTCCTGCAGCCGTCTTTTCACTTCAGAAACATCCATATCTCCAACCGTTACGGACCGGCGATGAAGGCGTACGCCCATCATTTTTTTGAGAATCCTACTGATGGTGGTTACATCGCCCACACTAAATAAACTGGCAAGGTATTCCAGTGGAAGGCGGGATTGATCCATATCATCCCAGATCGACAATCCGGTTGAATCATATTTGTCCTGCTCTGTCATCTGCGCCATGGCTGGCAAAAGCGGCATTACATAGAACAGATTGGGTAATGTACGAAACTCCGGATGCAGCGGTAAAGCAAGACCCCACTCCTTTACATATTTCCAGACAGGCGATTTTTGTGCAGCCTGAATCGTGGAATCGGCAATCCCTGCCTTTCTGGCAGCAGCAATAATCTCCGGATCATTGGGATCCAGGTAAATATCAAGCTGTTTTTCAATCAGTTCCTTCTCATCGCAGGAGGCTATCTGCTCAATCTTATCGGCATCATACAACATCACACCCAGGTAACGGATCCGACCCACACAGGAATGCATGCAATTAGGGGCCTGACCGGTCTCGACCCGGGGGTAACAAAGAATACACTTCTCCGATTTACCGGTCTGCCAGTTGTAATATACCTTTTTATACGGACAGGCAGAGACACACATTCTCCAGCCACGACATCGCTCCTGGTTGACCAATACGATACCGTCCTCCCCTCTCTTGTATAAAGCTCCGGAAGGACAAGCACCCACACAGGCTGGATTCAGGCAGTGGTTACAGATCCTGGGAAGATAAAACATCACCATCCTTTCTAATTGGAACATGGCATCTCTTACAGCCGGGGAAAGATCCTTCATGTTCACATCCTTCCGGGCGTACTCAGGCGATCCCCCGAGATCATCATCCCAGTTGGGACCCGACCGGGGAGTCATCTTTTCTCCCGTGACCATGGATACAGGTTCGGCGGTAGGCTGGTCCTCCCCTTCAGGTGAATCCATCAGTTTCTCATACTGATAGTTCCACGGTTCGTAGTAATCGTCCATCGTAGGCATATGGGTGTTGTGAAACAATTTTGCAAGTCCCCTGATTTTTCCCGCACCCTTTAATTCGACAGATTTATTGTTCTTTACCCATCCGCCCTTGTAGATCTCCTGATCCTCCCAATTATCAGGATATCCGGTGCCCGGCTTCGTCTCCACATTGTTCCACCACATGTATTCGGCACCCTTCCTGTCTGTCCAGGTATTCTTACAGGCAATGGAACAGGTATGACACCCGATACACTTGTCGAGGTGAAATACCATTGAAATTTGCGATCGTATATTCATAACAAACTGCGGGTTTTTAAAAATTTACCTGATCCATCTTTTTCACATACACAAACGTATCCCGGTTTACTCCAACAGGTCCCCAGTAATTGATGTGGTACGTAAACTGACCGTAACCCCCAATTAAGAGATTGGGTTTCAGATGCACCCTGGTAAGACTGTTGTGCCCGCCGGCACGCCTGTTCCCACGGCTGGGCGATTTCGGAATGGAATAGGTGCGCTCGGGTGAATGATAAATAATGCAAATTCCCCTGGGTATGCGCACACTTACACAGGCTCGGGTACAATAAACGCCATTGTCATTCAGTACCTCTACCCAATCGTTATCTTTAATTCCCAAATCTTCAGCATCCTTCTCACTGAGCCAGCAGGGTTCCATTCCACGGGAAAGGGTAAGCATACGGAGGGTGTCTCCATAGGTGGAATGTATATGCCATTTGCCGTGCGGCGTGAGTACATTCAATAGTTTGGCATTGCCCTCCTGAATCGTTTTACGCAATTCGCCATAGAGTTCCGGCTTAGGAGAGGGTTTGTATGTGGGAAGACTTTCTCCAAACAAAATATATCCCTGATGATCCAGATAAAAATGCTGTCTTCCTGTCAGTGTTCTCCAGGGTACCAAATGCTCTATATTAAATGAAAAGGCAGAATATGCCCTTCCGTTCTGCATGAGTCCGGACCACAATGGTGAATTCAGAAGCCTTCGTGGCTGTGACAGCAGGTCTTTGTAATTGAGCGTAAATTCATTGTTCGTGGGCCGCAGACTGCTAAGATCAAGTCCGGTGTTTCTTTCGGCAGTTTGGTATGCCCTCTCACTTAGCTTGCCATTGGTGAGCGATGACAAAAGTAATACCGCATCAATCGCATCAACATCCTCTTTGATGGAGGGATAGACTTTTCCATCAATGGTGTTGACCGGCTTTTCTTCCTCAAGCAACTGGTCGTAGAAATCTTCGCATTTAAATGAAACCCCATGCGCACCTACACCGTCTCTAACCTGATCGCCCAGGCTGATAAAACGGTCATATAACTTTGTGTAATCCCGTTCAACGGTAACAATGTGATGCATGGTTTTTCCAGGGATGGGATCACACTCCCCTGTAAACCAATCTTTTATTTCAGGTTGGGATATCTCTCCAGGTGAATCATGACTGATCGGTTGGTTAACAATATCAAGTTTTGGTTCCGGCATATGCTTTTTGGCAGTTTTACTGGTAACCCTGGCAATTTCCCTGAAGATCTCCCAATCGGTTTTTGACTCCCAGACCGGCGGAATAGCTGCAGACAGGGGATGAATGAACGAGTGCATATCGGTACTGTTCAGATCGGCCTTCTCATACCAGGAGGCTGCTGGCAGAACGATGTCAGAATAGAGTGCAGATGTATCCATCCGGAAGTTCAGATCCACTACCAGATCCATCTTTCCTTCCGGCGCCTGCTCCTTCCATTCGATCTCCTTCACAAACTCTTTTGCCACCTCATCGGCGATCTCATTGTGATGTGTGCCCAGGTAATGCTTCAAAAAGTATTCATGCCCCTTTGCACTGGACATCAGAGCGTTTCCTCTCCAGATAAACCATACCCGTGGAAAATTGCTCTCATTGTCAGGATCGCTTACCGAATACTTTAGCTTTCCCTCCTTTAATTGTCCGATAATATGATCCTGCATCTGTTTTAGATCCTTTGCACCAGCCTTTTTTGCTTCTTCCGCTATTTCAAAGCTGTTTCTGTCGTACTGCGGATAGAAGGGCATCCATCCATTGCGCACAGATTTGGCAATAAGATCCGCGGAATGCTGGGAGGAAAAATCATTTTTTGGCACCGTATTGTAATCGGCCTGGTTTCCGTCATAGCGCCACTGGTCCGAATGGATATAATGCCAGATGGGTGTTTGCTGAAACCTCGCGGGTATCTTCCAATCCTTTGCCGACATGATGGTACCCCATGAATCCTGCGGTGCAAGCTTCTCCTGTCCCACATAGTGATTCATCCCACCACCGTTTACTCCAATGCAACCGGTAAGCATAAGCGACATGGTTGCCGCACGGTAAATAAGGTTGCTGTGGTACCAGTGGTTGACCCCTGCGCCGATGATAACCATGCACTTTCCGTCCGTTGCTTTCGCGGTATTGTACCATTCGCGGGCAAACCGAAGGACCGTCTCTGAACTGATACCGGTATGGATCTCCTGCCAGGCCGGGGTATACACCGCAGATGCATCATCGTAACCACCAGGGTACCCACCCGCTTGTCCGCGATCAATGCCAAATTGTGCCATGATCAGATCATATACAGTAGTATAAACTACCTTTTTACCATTTGTCTGAAGATACCTGACAGGCACACCCCTTTTAAACTTCTGCTGCTGGTCAAACCTCGTGAATTCCACCTGAAGGATTTCATCATTTTCATCGATCAGACTCAGTAAGGGGGTATATTCTTCGCCTGTCTCCCCATCCCTGTACTGCAGGTTCCAGTTTCCCTTTTGTTCCTGCCAACGGTGACCGGAACTGCCGCGCGGACAGACCATCCTGCCCGACTTTTCATCAATATTGAGGAATTTCCAATCACTATTTTCAATATCCCTGTATTGGTCCAATATATTGGCCCTGAGCAGTTTTCCAGCTACATACTCCCCCTCCTCCATGTACAATTCGACAAGAAAAGGAGAATCGGTGTATTTTTTCACGTACTCAATGAAATAGGGAACCTGCTGCTCTACATGCGCTTCCTTCAGGATGACATGTGTTACTGCCATCCAGAAAGCCCCGTCCTGACCGGCATGAACCGGGACCCACTGATCGGCATATTTGGCAACCATACTGAAGTCGGGCGAGAACACCACGGTCTTGGTTCCATTATGACGCGATTCGGAAAAGAAGTGCACATCAGGTGTACGGGTCATGCCCAGATTGGCTCCCATTACTGCCACAAACTTCGCATTGTACCAATCGGCACTCTCACCAACATCCGTCTGTTCGCCCCATATTTCCGGAAAGGAATTTGGCAGGTCACAATACCAGTCGTAAAAGCTCAGGTTAACACCACCAAAAAGCTGCAGAAACCTTGATCCGGCTGCAAAACTCATCATCGACATCGCTGGTATGGGGGAAAATCCCACCACCCGGTCCGGGCCATACTTTTTTGCAGTATAAATATTGGCCGCCCCGATTATTTCCAGCGCCTCTTCCCATCCGATCCGGCGAAACCCACCCTTGCCCCGGGCCTTTTGATAACGCATTCTCTTCTCCGGGTTTTCCTGCAAACCCTTCCAGGCCAGAAAAGCATCCCCTGTCTTCTCCTTTTCTGCTCTGAACAGGTCGATAAGCGCTCCCCTTATCATCGGGTATTTTACCCTGACCGGGCTGTACAAATACCACGAAAAGGAGATCCCGCGCTGACAACCACGGGGTTCATAATGTGGCAGGGACTTTTCAAGCAGAGGGTAATCAAGTGCCTGTGATTCCCAAACCACGATGCCGTTTTTTACATGAATGTTCCAGCTACAGCCACCCGTACAGTTTACCCCATGTGTGCTTCGCACCGTCTTGTCATGCTGCCAGCGATTGCGGTAGAATTCTTCCCATTTACGGAATTTGGGAGAAACCATGTCTTTGATCCAACTCATAAGCTTATCTTATTTATCGACGATTCTCTTCTTAAACGGAATCTTCCTGTTATCGTAGAGAATATATATATGTACAACAATTACAATCGCGAGCACAAAGCCCAACATCAGAAAAACAGGACCATCGCTCAAATTCTTTGGTGCCCCGGTATGCCTGTCATTCAAAAAATGAAGGAACGCGGTGACTGCTTCTTTTTCATCAGCAGTGATCTCAATATCGCTGTAAGCAGCCTTCATCGTGGGAAAGGGCGGATTCGAAATGATCGCCTGGATACCGGCCCGACCCAAGCGCTCCCATGAATCAGTCAGGTCAATACCAAGCCTTCCCCCGGAAATCGTCGATCCGTCCTGCAAACCGTGGCAAGCGCTACAGGGTGATGGACCATTTTTAAATTGGGTATGTCCATAGAACAGAGACTTCCCATCGCGTAAAAGATCTGAGGGATAACTCGCTGCTGAACGCGAAACGGAACTGTCGGGGGTAATTGCCTGACCGGTAATTGCCTGACCGGTTTTTTTGTCAATTCCGGAATCAATCTCCCTGATGTAATCAATGATACTTAAAATTTCACGATCAGAGAAATTATTATCAGGCATCGGAATCCTGTTGTAAGCTTCATAAAGTGATACTGCAAGAGAATCACCCTCCTTGATCATTTTCTGCGAGGACCGAATGAAACGGAGCAGCCACTCCTGTTCGCGGATTTCATGAATACCGGCAAGATCCGGTCCGACCAACCTGCCGCCGTTAATGGTATGGCAGGCTGCACATGTTGCCTTATACAGACTTTCACCATCGCTCTGTGCATATGCAGAATAACTATGGATAAACAGGATAAACACGACAGCCAAAAAACAACACTTTTTCATAACGGGTTACATTTGACTCACATACATTAACAGGATTAAAATTAAAAAATAAAGTGATAAAATTATCATTTTATCCATTATTCATAATCATTATACATAATACCGGTTGCTATGGGTAGCAGTGTAGTGAATCCTTGCCTGCATCTTCCGGTTGCCAGTCGATCCATTCATTAGACGCAAAAGGCGTCCATCTGTTCCGGACCATGGAATTAAAGAATTGTACAGACAGATCCGGCGATTGCAGAGTAATTATATTTTTGGAGTGCATCTATTGCCTGATCCTGCTTTTCATTAACATGTGGATAATAAGTATGTTCATTGCAGCCAGGGCCACAAAAACTAAAAAACCAAGAGCATAGCCGATGGTGCCGGATTGCTCGGCGATAGCCCCCATCAATGGCGGAATGACAAATCCTCCAAACGCACCGAGTCCCCCAACCCAGCCAGCAGCACCACCAACCGCATTTGGAACGTACATGGGAACGAGTTTGAAAATGGCCGCATTGGCATTTCCCATACCTGTCGCCAACAAAATTGCCAAAATAATTCCTGAAATGATGTTGTCCGAAATGGAGAGTCCCCCGGCGGCAATGAGAATGGTAAGCATAGATACCATAGCAACCCGTTCTCCACCAAATTTATCCGCCACCCTTCCTCCGATAACACGGACCAGTGAAGCCAATATGGAAAATAGTGCCGTTAATAATCCTGCACTGACGATCGTAAGGTGCTGAAATTCACTCCAATAGATTGGGAACCATGCCGTAAGTGCAATGAACCCCCCGAAAGTCGTAAAATACAGGATGACCAATGCCCAGGTATTCTTGACCCGTGCAGAATTGACCAGGCTATCCTTCAAATTACCGGAAGGAAATATCTCCTGCCCCTTTTCCCGGGCCAGGTTAACAGCTTCGCCAACCGGCAAACCCCTCCTTCGGTACTGGAAATAATAGGCATTGACGCCTGTAATTGCATAAAGAATGGTGCCTGACAAAAGAAAAATAAACCATGCCAAATAGGCGGATATAAAACCGTAATGCACCAAAAACAGAGGAAGTACCATTGAAAATATACCCGGAGCAAGATTCCCCAATCCACCAAAAGCCCCGAGGGCAATTCCCTGCTTTTTCCGCGGAAACCAATAGGATGTTTGGCCAATACCCACCGAAAATGTGGCGATGCCACAGCCGCTCATGAAACCAAAAAGCAATACCAGCCAGTATAACCCACTCATGTCGTCCGGATAGGAGGTAAAAAGCAGCAATGTGATCCCTCCCAATCCAAGCACACTAACAGACATCAGTATCAGAAAAGGCATCTTTCCTCCGGTAGTCTCAACCCAGGCACCGAAAGGAATTCTTAACAGGGAGCCTGACAAAGAGGGTATTGCGATCAAAAATCCGACCATAACAGGAGTTAATTCCATTGCATCCCTGAAATGTATGGCAGTAGGCCCATACAGTGCAACTGCAGCAAATCCGAAAAAGAAACCGAGTGTTGTAGCGGTTAAAGCACTCCCCGGGGTACCTCTTAATTTCATTAAATCAGCTGTTTTTATTGTTTAGAGAGCCAGTGTAAAGAATTTTTGTTCAACTAACTTTCTCGAACAACTTATCAAGAAAGGAATCGATATCACTTTCCAAAAATTGACTTAGGTTTATTTTAGAATAAGAAACCTCTACTTCAGCTTTCTTTTGTTCACTCAAAGCCTCTTCAGCCATTGGGTAAAGCACATTATCCTCTTTATAAATATGGTCCCGCAGGAGCATGCCGTAACCTCGGGCATTTTCAATGATTGTTGTTGTATTATTCTCTGAAATACCTTGTTCCATGGCTTTTACAAATCCTCGTCCTTCATCATGTTCATACAGCATAACAGGAATAGGGTTGCAATGTAGCCCCTCCATATTTTCTAACATAGCTTTAAATAGAATGTCTTCTTCTTTGGCATGATGGAACTTGTCTGCATAATTTTTAATAAAATCAATCACCTTCTTAAAGAAATCCAACTCTAAAGTTTTTCCGTTTTCAATTTCAGTGCATTCTTTTAGCATAGCATCAATAACTTTCAGAATAATTTGATGCTCGTCTGATAAAACTTTTGTAATGTTCATAGCTATTATTTAATTATTAGTTCATGCTCCAAACCAGTGCTTTATTAAACAGCATGTTCCCGCTTACATACGTATGGTGCCGTTTTATAGTTAGCACTATCGATTTCTCCAATCCTTGTTTCAATAGATTCGATTTGTAAAAATACAAATATAAATTATATATTGACCTTTATATCATTTTATCTTTTATAGTTCGTTTCAAATACACACTGAAGGCAAACACGTCAATCATTTGCCCGATGGTTCCAATACCCTGTTAACAGCTGTGGACTGTTAACAGTTGTGGAAATGTCCTATACTGTATTTTTAACATATCGGGCAGTGGCTAATCCGATACTTTCATATGATTTGCCATCAAATAATTATACCTGAAAAAGCTTAAGAGGGTAAGATATATCTCACACCAACATAGAATTCCCTCCCCCGTGTTGGACTCCATACAAAGGATGTGTCAAAGTAGGGACCAAACGGATTTTGCCAGCTTAAAACAGGCCTCTCCTGCCTGAAGTCAAAAATATTCTCGCTCCCTGTGTAGATTTCAAATTTTTCAAATTTATACGAAAATTGTGCGTTAGCGATCATGTAAGGCAATCCATACTAGCTTATACGCCACGATCCGGTTGTCAAAAAAGGTGGGTACATAGACCACCTTGTTTTTTATGTCGTAGCCGAGGTCGGCCGTGTTGATCTTCTGCTTTTCGGTGTCGAGGAGCGACTGAACCGTATCATTCCCAATGATGTGGATCCGGCCGCTCCATTCCGAGACGATGTAGTAATTATCTATGCCCGTATATTCGATCCCGTCAGTTCTTATGCCGGTGGCCATTACATCATATTCGCCTGTCTCCTTGCTGACCCTTCTGATCTCACCCGGTCCCTGGGCGCCTACGATCATATGATCGTCCTCATTGTACAATCCGTTCGGCGCTTCCACTGCAGGCAACCAATCGGTTATTTCATCGTTGTGGTATATCTGAACCTTGTTGGCCCTGCTATCGGAGAAATATACCATACCATCTTCGCTGATGGCCAGGTCGTTCAGAAATACGGCACCTTCCACAGGCACCATTTTTTTCACCTCGCCTTTATCAACATCGATGATAAGCAGCCGGTTCATGTCCGTGGCAAAAAGAAAGCCATCATAGAGTCCCATACCTCGCGGCTCATTCAGTCCGGTGATCCAGTGGAGGTCGAGCACCTTTCCGTTAGTACTGAGCTTTGAGATGAATCCGGTATCGTCGCCCTCCTCACCACGATTCATGTTTGCTACATACAGTACATTTCTGGAAGGATCATACAATACAGATTCTGGCGTTCTCATGATGGGACCGGTAGACCATATTTCAGAGAGGCTGAATGTGATAGATCCGGTGTCAGACTGGTCGTTGGCGGATGGTCTCGACTGACAGGAGAGCAGGAAAACTACAATGACGATGACAGGTACTAATTTTTTCATTTTGGATCGATTTTGATTGTTTTTCACAATTTACAAAAAAAAACACCGTTCATGAGGGTTTTGTTTAAAAATTTGAATGAGAATTAGGAGGGGGTTTTACTGTTCCTATACGAAAGGGCAGGAAATATTGTGCGGAATTAAAACTATCAGCGGAATCCAAGTAAACCACAAGCGGCACTATTTACTTCCTCGGTTAATCTACAAATGGACAAAGGATTTTTTAACTCAAAGTACCGTGTTCACGGTGATATTGGTTATCAATATTCGATTTCTTCATTCTCTTTTCAGCTCAGGGAACGCATCCAGTATGGTTTCCAGGATTTCGGTACTGTGGAGGATAACAGCTCAAATAAATTGACCAGTAGAAGCAGGGCAGGGGCGAAATATAATATTAGCGGATCGCCCTTAACTCTTTTTGCAAGCTATGAGCTTTTCCTGGGACTGAATACCTCAGAGGGTATCCGGGTCAGGGGATACCGGATCCAGGCCGGGACATCATACAAATTTTCTATTAGGAGCGATATTGAGTTCGGTTATATGTTAAATGATGAGGTAAACAGGTCCAGCCCCCTAAGGGCCCATGTGCTGGTGGTTGAATGGAACTACAGGTTATAGATACTGGAGTTCTGTGCGGATAGGGTGCGGTTATAATTATTTTTTAATTGTTTTATCATTTTAAAACAATGGTATTCAGGTTGGTTTCATATCTTTGGAGAATGAATAAAAATTGAACCATGATCAGATTACCAATGAAGTGGCTGGTTGTTCTGTTCTGTTTTTTTTACATCGGTAATGAGACAAGTGCACAATCATTTTTGCCACAGTTCCTGGTTTCATCAAGCCGGTCGGATACATTGCAGGAAAAGGCCCCTCAGGCCCCTCAGGCCCCTCAGGATCAATACGGAATTGAGCCGGAAGATTCTGTAAGGTTCTCTGCATCAGAGTTACTCATTCGGGATATGCCCCCTATATGGGCGTTATTCGGACAGCCAGATAGTGCAAAAACCCCGGTTCAGTGGACAGATATTCAATCTGGTATTTCAGATGACAGCCAGGTGATGGTCAGGAAGCACTCCGGATATATCCTGCTATTAATCTTTCTGTTCGGGGTCCTGGTTGCATTGGTCTATTATCTGAAAATTACACTGAAAGTGCTGAATATTCAACAGCACAAGGTGTTTTTGAGCCTCTATATTAATGAGATATTCCATAAACCACTGGAGGTGGCTCTGTTGATCGGAATCTACCTGCTGCGTCTGATGATAGGCGTGTTGCCTGACTTTTACGCCCTGGTGGTCGCTCTTTTGTTTGTCTATGCGGTAATCAGACTCGCTATTGATATTTTACCCCGGGGGTTCAGGAAGTTTCTGATTGGATTTGCAGCAGCATATATAATCCTGCGTTTTTACAGCCTGTTTTCCGACCAGCAAATAATCAGCCGGTTTATCTTATTGGCAGCACAGCTGATCGCGATGGGTTACCTGGTGATATTTGTCAATGGCAGGCGAATGATGCTTTCCGCAAAGCGCAATGTTTTCAATTACACACTTTCGCTGTTCAGCGTATTCTACCTGGTGCTGCTCATCGTGGCCTCTATCGCAAATGTGGCAGGCGCAGTTTCATTTTCCGGTTTTATCTCTTCTGCGGTAATAAACTCCGGTTTCCTGATAATTGCAACTTACGTTGGGTTTCATATGTCGGTGGCCCTTTTATATATGTTTCTATCAAGTTCCGTATTTAATCGATCGTTCATTATACAGCAGCAACTTGAATATATCTTCACCAAGCTCTACCATCTTCTCAGGTGGTTTTTCATCCTGGCATGGATCTACATAGCGCTGGAGCAATTTCACATCAGGGATCTGTTTTTTAACTGGTCCTCAGGTTTTTTGTCGGCAGAGCTTGCCATCGGTAAGGCCACCTTCACGCTTATGAGCATCATCCTGTTTTTCTTCGTGATCTGGCTGGCGCTCACGATCTCCCGTTTTGTAAGTCACATTCTGAAGGAAGAGGTTTTTACAAGGGTAACGGTTGAGCGCGGTATTCCCGGAACGGTCATTATGTTGGTTAGGATCGCCCTGGTTACCGTCGGTTTTCTGATTGCTGCCGCTGCCGCCGGAATGGAATTATCGAGTCTGACCATTATCATCGGAGCCTTTTCTGTCGGGATCGGTTTCGGTCTGCAAAATATCTTTAACAACCTGGTATCCGGATTGATCCTGGCGTTTGAACGTCCGATCAAGGAGGGAGATACTGTTGAGGTAAACTCACTTCTGGGTGTTGTGAAGAGAATCGGAATTCGCTCGAGTGTTGTGCGTACCTACGACGGGGCTGAAGTGATTGTGCCGAACGGAACGCTGATCTCCAATGAACTCATCAACTGGACCCTCTCCGATGCACAACGCCGGGCTGATATACGCGTTGGGGTGGCCTACGGGACCGATCCCGACAGCGTCCTTGAAATTCTGCTCAGGGTTGCCCGGGAAAATACAAAGGTAATTCAGGAGCCTGCCCCAAGGGCCTTATTTTTGGGATTTGGTGACAGTTCGCTTGATTTCAGGCTGCTGGCGTGGGCAGAGATGGACAACCGGCTGGATATGGAGAGTGAGATCAAAGTGGCCATCAACCGGGAGCTGAAAGAGGCTGGAATTGAGATCCCATTCCCGCAGCGCGACCTACATATCAGGTCGGTGGATCCAAAAGTCGGGAAACAGATGAAATAACCTTCCCATTTATGGGAGCCGATTGCTCCATCGTGGGCCTTTTTCCACCCATCTGCGGGCACTGACAAAGGCCCCCACCCATGGGGTTATCTCATCGTTCTTCCTGTCGGCAGGATAGTATCCGCACTGCCACGGGAAGAACGCCCGTTCGAGGTGGGGCATCATGGCGAGGTGGCGACCATCTTCCGAGCAGATCGCTGCCACATCACCGTCGGAGCCGTTCGGATTGGCAGGGTAGGAGGAGTGTGCATATTTACCGACCACTGCATAACCTTTGTCAGATGGCAGACTGAACTTCCCTTCCCCATGTGCCACCCAGGCGCCGAGCCGCATACCCGAAAGGGTCCTGAACATCACGGAGTCGTTATTTGGAACAACTACAGAAAGGAAGCCCGATTCGAATTTCCCCGATTCGTTGTGCAGCATTTTTGGTGCGTGATCTGTCTCTCCGGTAACCAGCTTCAACTCGACCATCAGCTGACAACCATTACAAATTCCCAGGCTGAGGGTATCGGACCGTGCATAGAAATTCTCGAGTGCGATCTGTGCCTTCTCATTGTACCTGAAGGCCCCTGCCCAGCCTTTTGCCGATCCGAGTACATCGGAGTTGGAGAACCCGCCCACGAAGACGATGAAGTTCACATCTTCAAGTGTCTCCCTGCCGGCGATCAGGTCGGTCATATGCACATCTTTCACATCAAACCCGGCGAGGTACATCAGGTAGGCCATCTCACGGTCGCCGTTCACACCCTTTTCCCTGATAATTGCGGCCTTCACACCAGTTTGGGTCCGGCGACCGGGATCGATACCGAGCGACTCAAACGTTCCCAGGAAATTCCCCAAATCGAACTTTAGCACATGCTTTTTGTACGATTCAAACCGCTCTTTTGCCAGCTTATCGCCCGACTGCTTCCGGTCGAGCAGGTAGGATGTGCGGAACCATCTGTCGCGCAATGCATCGATATCCAGGGTCCAGGCCCTCTCCCGGGTATACAGCAGAATCTCCCTTCCTTCAGCCGGTCGACCGACAACCGTATGCCTTACACCCTCTTTTTCCAAAAGACCGGTTACCCGTGCACCGTTCCTCACCTGGACAATGATCCCCGGATTTTCGCTGAACAGCACCTCCGTGGCAGCTGCATCAAAACCGGTAACATCGACCTCCAGTCCGCCGGTCCCATTGCCAAAGCACATCTCCAGCAGTGCGGTTATCATTCCGCCGGCAGAGATATCATGCCCGGAGAGAATTTGCCCCTCTTCGATAAGCGACTGTACGAGGTTGAATGTTTTAACAAAGTATGCCGGGTCCTTTACCGTGGGGGCCTCGTTAAAAAGGTGACCAATGGTTTGTCCGAAAGCGCTTCCCCCGAGCCTGAACGGCATGCCTGAAAGATCGATATGGATCAGCACGGTATCCGGATCGTTCTTCACCACCGGCTCCACGATCTTCCTGATATCGGTTACCTCACCCGCTGCTGAGATGATCACCGTTCCAGGTGCCACCACCACATCATTCTTGTATTTCTGTGTCATCGACAGACTGTCTTTCCCGGTTGGGATATTGATCCCCAGCGCCACAGCAAAATCGCTCGCTGCCTCGGCTGCCTTGTATAGCCTGGCATCCTCACCCTTGTTTCTGCAGGGCCACATCCAGTTGGCCGACAGCGAGATGCTCTTTATCTTTTCCGGCATTGGCGCCCAGATGATATTGGTGAGCGCCTCGGCGATCGAAAGCACACTCCCTGCCTCCGGATCGACCAGTCCGGCCACCGGCGCATGACCGATCGCTGTGGCATATCCCTTCTCGCCCCGGTAGTCGAGCGCCACCGCCCCCAGGTTGTTGAGCGGCAGCTGCATCTCCCCGGCACACTGCTGCCTGGCCACCTTGCCCGTTACTGAGCGGTCGACCTTGTTCGTGAGCCAGTCCTTGCATGCCACACTCTCAATCTGCAGCAGGTTCTCAATATAGGCATCCAGCTTCATTGGATCCGGTTCATAGTAGCTGTATTCCACCCGCACGGTTTCATCTGTCATCACCGTCTTGGGCGGCTTCCCAAACATATCTGTCAGCTCAAGGTCCATCGGTTTTTCCCCCGTCGCCTCGTCCTCAAACACAAACTTATGGTCGCCCGTGATCTCCCCGATCACATACAGCGGTGCCCTTTCGCGTTCAGCAATGCGCCTTAGCTCATCGATATCATTCACCCTGAGCACGAGTCCCATCCGCTCCTGCGATTCGTTCCCGATAATTTCCTTGGCCGATAACGTGGGATCGCCCACCGGCAGCTTGTTGAGCGCTATTTTACCGCCGGTCTCCTCCACCAGCTCGGAGAGGCAGTTGAGGTGACCGCCGGCGCCATGGTCGTGGATACTCACGATGGTATTATTTTCCGACTCTGCCAGTGCCCTGATCGCATTGAACACCCGCTTCTGCATCTCGGGATTGGCGCGTTGCACGGCATTCAGCTCAATGGCATTCTCGAACTGTCCCGTATCGACCGACGATACCGCGCCGCCGCCCATGCCGATCCTGTAGTTGTCGCCCCCCATCAGCACCACAAGGTCACCCTTCTCCGGGGTATCTTTCTGTGAATCCTTCAGCTTGCCAAAACCGATACCACCCGCCAGCATGATCACCTTGTCGAATCCTTGTTTCTTCAGGTTCTCCTGGTGTTCGAAGGTGAGGAGGCTGCCGCAGATGAGCGGCTGACCGAATTTATTCCCGAAGTCGCTTGCACCGTTGGAGGCCTTGATCAGGATCTCCTCCGGGGTCTGATAGAGCCACGGGCGCTCCGGCAACCTGTTTTCCCATTTCCGTTTTTCGTCAAGCCTGGGGTAGGAGGTCATATACACTGCTGTCCCGGCCATGGGGATCGATGCCTTTCCCCCGGCGATCCGGTCGCGTATCTCCCCGCCGGTACCAGTGGCAGCACCATTGAATGGCTCAACAGTGGTGGGGAAATTGTGTGTTTCTGCTTTGAGTGAAAGCACCGTTTCGATCTCTTTGATATTGAAGAAGCCGGCCCGGTCCTGATTCGCCGGGGCGAACTGCTCAACCCGGGGTCCGCTTACAAATGAGCAGTTGTCCTTGTAAGCTGAAACGACGCTGTTGGGATTGGTTTTGGTTGTTCGCTTGATCAGTTCGAAGAGGGTCGACTGCTTCTCTTCGCCGTCGATCACGAACGTGCCGTTGAAGATCTTGTGGCGGCAGTGCTCGGAGTTCACCTGGGCAAAGCCATACAGTTCGCTGTCGGTGAGTTTTCTACCGATGCGCCGGCTCACTGATTCGAGGTATTCGATCTCGTCGGTATTGAGTGCCAGTCCCTCCTGTGTGTTGTACGCCGCGATATCGTCGATGTGCAGCACCGGTTCGGGCTGTTTGCTGGTTTTGAAGATCTCCTGGTTGAGCCCTTCGTAGAGCCGTTGCAGCATCGGGTCGAAGTTGCTTTCCCTCCCGGGTACGGCGAAATACTCCTCGATGCGGGAGATCCCAGCGATCCCCATGTTCTGGGCGATCTCCACAGCGTTGGTGCTCCAGGGGGTGATCATCTCCTTGCGCGGACCGACGAAATAGCCGTCGACCGTTTTTTGTCCGGAAGCTGTTGCCCCGCCAAAGACCCATTCCAGTTTTTGCTGATCGCCGGTTGAAAGTGCAGCAGGGTGTTCAACGGCAATGATCTTGTTTTCGGGCAGGGAGAAAAAGGTTATCATAGGGCTCGGTCTATTAGATGAAAAAGAAACTGTCATGGTTGACCGGCACATTGGTTGGGAGGTTTCACTGACCGGTTCAGTATGTGACGGTGCAAAGATAATGTTTCGGAGAGGAAAAACCTCGGAATTGTTTCCAACAGAAGCAGGGAGGTTATTAACAGCAAATGGCCCTACGCCGCTATACCGATGCTGCTATCACGGGTATGGAAGGATCCCGGCGGACCATGATCGTTCCTGCCTCTGCTCCGGTGATCCCCCGGTAACTGCTTGCATTTCTCCGGTATTTTTCGTATATTTTGTTTTTTAACCAAAACCCAATAATTATGTCATTTACACTACCCGATTTACCGTATGCAATGGACGCATTGGAGCCAGTGATCAGCAAAAAGACGCTTGAATTTCACTATGGCAAACACCACCAGACGTATGTTGACAAGCTGAACAACCTCGTGCCTGGAACAGAATTTGAAGATTCGAGCCTGGAAGAGATCATAATGAAGGCTTCAGGAGGAATCTTCAACAACGGGGCGCAGGTGTGGAACCATACTTTCTATTTTGAAGCCCTCTCGTCCAAAACATTGAGGTCGCCCGGCAAGGAGCTCGGGGGAAGGCTCGAGCGCGACTTTGGATCGATGGATCACTTCAGGGAGGATTTTGAGAAGGCAGCGGCGACGCTGTTTGGTTCGGGATGGGCCTGGCTGGTGATGGACGATGACGGGAAGCTGTCGATCGTACAGACCTCCAATGCCGGTAACCCGATGCGTGACGGGCTGAAACCGCTGATGACGGCCGATGTGTGGGAGCATGCCTACTACCTGGATTACCAGAATAAAAGGCCGGAGTATTTGGGGAATTTTTGGAAAGTGTTGGACTGGAAAGTTGTTGAGGAGCGTTTATTGTAGTGTTCTTCGCTTCGGAAAGGTGCTGTCCAATAATGACTGCAGATGCGGTATGATAAAAATTTACAGATTTGGAAGGATTGTCTACATTTTTGTAAAATTCTGTTCTTTAATATTTTACGCCTGTACAATTATAAAAACTTGCTAAGATTTTTATTTTCCATCATTTCAGATCCGCAGAATTTTGTATGTTTAACCTAAACTAAAACCAACCAACCATGATCCAGGAAAATTTTATCAAGCTTTACGAAGACAGTTTTAAGAAAAACTGGGATTTACCGGCCATTTCAGATTACCAGGGACCGGAGTATAGTTACGGCGAGATGTCGAAAATGATCGCACAGCAGCACCTCTTTTTTGAGCAGATCGGTATTAAAAAGGGGGATAAGATCGCGCTGTTCGGGAAGAATTCGGCCAACTGGGCCGTTGGTTTTATGGCTGTGCTTTCTTACGGGGCCGTGGCGGTGCCGATCCTGGCCGACTTTAAACCGGAGGAGGCGATGAATATTATCAACCATTCGGATTCTGTTTTCCTGTATGTTGACAAGCAATTGTTCGACGGGTTGGATGAGAAGAGGATGGACAAGCTGTTTTCGATCTATTCCCTGGATGATTTCAAGATTACAGGCAGTTCCACCGCGAAAAAGATACGGGATATTAATGGCAAGCTGGAGGAGTCTTTCGCTGCAAAGTATCCGGATGGGTTCACAGCTGACCAGCTGAAATTTGCGGAGGTGGACAACAAGGAGGTTGTTGAGATCAATTACACATCGGGTACCACCGGTTTTAGTAAAGGGGTGATGCTTTCGGCGAACAGCCTGGCAGCCAATGTGACCTATGCACAGCGCTCCATTGAGTTGAATTCGGGGGATAAGATGCTGGCGGTACTGCCGATGGCGCATTGCTACGGGTGTGCGTTCGACTGTTTGTTTCCGCTGACAAAAGGGGTGCATGTGACAATCCTGGGGAAGATCCCAGCGACCCCTCTGCTGCTAAAGGCTTATGCAGAGATACGTCCGCACCTGATCCTGTTCATTCCACTATTCTTTGAGAAACTTTACAAGAAGCGGTTGTTGCCGAAGATTTCGAAGCCGCCCATGAGTGTCTTACTAAAGATACCCGGGATAAATAATATTCTCTATGGTGTGTTGCGGAAGAAGCTGATGCAGACGTTCGGAGGACGTTTCAGGGAGGTGGTTCTTGGAGGAGCACCATTAAGTGCCGAGGTAGAGGCTTTTTTCAGGAAGATCAAATTTCCTTTTACGATCGGGTATGGGATGACAGAGTGCGGACCGTTGATCTCTTATGACGGATGGAGAACCTCGAGGCCTGCGTCATCTGGGAAAATCCTGGATGTGGCTGAGCTGAAAATTGACTCAGCTGATCCGTATAATGAGGTTGGTGAGATTCTGGTACGGGGCGAGGTGCTGATGGACGGTTACTACAAGAATGAAGAGGCAACGAAAGCGACGATTGATGAAGAGGGGTGGCTGCATACGGGCGATCTTGGGGTAACCGACAAGGATGGATACATATACATCAGGGGTAGGAGCAAGAGCATGTTGCTCGGACCTTCGGGTCAGAATATCTATCCCGAGGAGATTGAGGCGCTGCTGAATAACCTGCCTTATGTTGCAGAGACCGTTGTATTGATGAACGCTGATCACAAGCTGGAGGCATTGGTGTATCCTGATTATGAAGCGGCAAAAGCCGATGGGGTTGAGGATGTCCTGGCAGAGAAGATGGAGGAGAACCGGAAGGCGATCAACAAGCAGCTGAAGTCGTATGAGGGAATTTTCAAAATGCACATCCACGAAGAGGAGTTTGTAAAAACCCCCAAGCGGAGCATCAAACGGTTTTTGTATAAACTGGAGAAGTAGAGGTTGATCAGCACCCGGTCGTCCCTGGAGCCATCCATAAGATAATCTGAGATTAGAGAGCCTAACTGCCACGCATACCGGCAATGGCTGGAAAATGACCTATTCGGCCACCCCCTGAAGCCACAAATTAAAACGAGGTCCCTTTATACACCCGGCTCCTGGTAGGGTGGACCAGCCGACCGGAATAGCGCAGCGATCCTGAAAAATTGCCGCTTACCCGGGCATCGGCTCGACCACTGGAGGAGACACTGATCGTGACATCGTAGTTGCCCATGGTGCTTCGCAGGCCGTAGCTGATGTTATAGGTGCCCCGCTTCTCATTTTTATCCACTTCATACCGAGATACCGGTCCTTCGAGTGTAACACCCCCTACACCGTTTTGTCCGAGGTAGAGCGGACTGCCCACCTGGATCACTCCGTAGGTGGAATCGACCAGGAGGAAATTGATGGTTGATTGTACCTGAAGACTCTGTCCGTAGCGGTCGTAAAGCATGTCGGCTTCCAACACAAAAGCAGGTGCGGTCACCATCTCCTCAACCAGCAGGGCATATCGCGCCGACTCTTCCTTCTCAATCCGCTGCTTCTCCTCTTTCAGCAACTTTCGCTGCTCCCGGGGACTGAGCTTTCCGGTGTCCTGCGCCTGGGAGATTCCTCCGAGCATGACTACAGCAATTATAATTGCTAAGTTTTTCATCTATCCGTATAAATCCTGTTAACGACGGTGATTTTTGATGTGGTTCCTGTATTCGGAACGATCGATCCACTCTTCAAGGTATGCTTCATATCGGGGATCCGCAGGCCAGTGTTCCGGTTCCGGATGATCTTTCAATACTTCTCCCTCAGGATAATCTTTTCCCAAGATACTGGATTCAACAGAAGCATTCCATTCGTTGAATTCATCTTTCATTTTCTCAAATAACCTGGGGCTGAGATCTGATATGTTCTGCGTCTCCGAGGGATCGAGCTTCAGATCATACATTTCAAATTCTTGCTCTCTCCAATTGGTTGCTACCAATTTCAGGTTGTTGTCAATTAGAGCACCAGTTTTGTTAAAGCTGAACTTAATACTATTCTCCCTCGTGGGAATATCTTCATAGAAGAGTGGCAGGATGCTTTCTCCGTCTACCGGTTCAATCATAACATCTGAAGGGAGGTCCAATATGTCAGCGATTGTTGGAAAAATATCCATCGTTGAAGCAGGATAGAGAGAGATTTTGGGATCTATTTTTCCGGGCCACTCAATAATTGCAGGAACCCTTAGTCCTCCTTCCCAAACTGATCCTTTAAATCCTCTTAAATGCCCTACAGAGCTGGGCTCCACATCGTTCAATCCGCCGTTATCACTGCTAAACCAAATCAATGTGTTTTCTGACAGATTAAGTTCCCGGAGACTACTTCTCAGCATACCGACGCTTCTGTCGAATGCAACCAACTCTCCGTAGTGTGCGCTGCTTTTCGGGTCCAGATCACTGAATTTTGCACTGTCCTCCTGAAGGGCAAGAAACGGACGGTGCGGTGATCCATCCCATATCACTGCAAAAAACGGGTTGCCTGCATTGCTGCTTTCCCTGATAAACTGTAACGCTTCTTTTACAATTACCTCTGAAGAGGTGCCTTTAAACTCTTTGAACTCACCCTGGTCGCTCATCAGCGGATCGAGGTCAAAATAGTTGGTTACTGTCAGCCAGCGTTCAAATCCAAATGCTGCGGGACCGTGTGGGTCATCAGCGAGGATCGGAACACCGGGTCCGCGCAGTGCATCCAGGTGCCATTTACCGAAATGACCGGTTGCATAACCTTCTGCTCTCAGCGCCTGGGCAATGGTTATCTCCTGTAACCGCAGTGCATATCCATGTGCAGCTACTCCGGTCCGGTTATTTGCCCTGCCAGTTAACACGCTGGCACGGGTGGGGGAGCAAACAGGTGCACCTGCATAAAACCTGTCGAGTCTTAATCCATTTGCTGACATGGAATCCAGATTGGGGGTTTCTAGCACCGGGTGATTATAATAACCGGTCTGCCCCCAACCCTGATCATCTGTCATAATTAAAATGATATTGGGTTGTAATTTTTCTGGCTGCTCTGCGCATCCAGCAACAAGGTTAAGTAGCATAAAAATTACGATTGTTCTGCCTGTTAGTTTCATTTATATTCTTTATTTCAATAATTGTTATATTATACTATAACTAACGTTTTAACTTCAATTAACTGGTTGCCTCATACCGAAAATATCTCTCCTCAATGATGAGGGTTCATAATAGTAGTAAACTCAATGTTAATATCCCGGGTTAATGGTTTTTACATTCAAAAGAGAACTATAAAAATAGAAAAAATCAGCTGCTTTGCATAATCCAATTAACAATTAACAATATTGCTTATTCGCTTTCTTAAGCTCCTCTTACGACCGCTCCAAGCTCCTGTTCAAAAGCTGCAGAGATCCTCCCCATCGTTTTATCGATCTGCTTGTCGGCGAGTGTTTTATCTTCATCACGTAGGGTGAAACTGAGGGCATACGATTTTTTACCGCTCTCGATCTTCTCGCCCTCATACACATCAAAGAGCTCCACCTGCTTCAGGAGTTTCCTCTCTGTCCTGAAGGCCAGATCCCTCAGTTGTTCAAACCGCACATCTTTATTCAGCATCAGGGAAAGGTCCCTTTTTACCTCAGGAAACCGGGGCAGTGGCCGAAAGGTTACCTTGCTTTTTTTATGCAGCCTGATGATCAGGTCCCAATTGAACTCTGCGGCATACACCTCCTGGCGGATATCAGATGACTTCAGGTGCGCGTCCGAGACCTTTCCGAAAGTGATCACCTTTCCTTTGCCGGTATGATACTCAAGTGCCTGGTCGTAGGCATCATTTTTCACCTCAATCACATCCAGCTTTCCTGTATCGATTCCCAGCTTGTCGAGCACCATCATCACCAGCGATTTAATGTGGTAATAGGAGGCCGGATCGGCCGCGGTGGTCCAGTTCTCCCCGGTAAAATCCCCTGTAATAAAAATACCAAGGCGTAGCTCTTCTGCATAATTCTCCTGCGGGTTCTCTGCCTTTTTCTCCGGGTGCCTGAAATAGCAATAGCCGAACTCATACAACTTCAGATCAGGCCGCCGCCGGTTGATATTATATATCACAGCCTCCAGTCCGCCGGGCAATAAACTCTGCCTCATACATGAAAGGTCCTGGCTGAGCGCGTTTTGGATCCGAACTGCCGTGGGATCATCGTTATCGAAATAGCTCTCCCTGGTGAGCGAATTGGACTTGATCTCCAGGAATCCGATACTGCTCAGCATATCTGAGATTGTGTTTATCACCTTTTCCCGGTCGGGCTTTTCAATGTAGGTGAGGGTGGAGTTTACATGCTCATCGAACTCCACGTTGTTGTATCCGTAAATCCGCAATATCTCTTCAACGATATCCGGCTCCTTTTTCACATCCACGCGGTAAGGTGGCACCCTGAGTACCATCCCTTCCGAATCCCTTTTCTCAACGCGGATATCCAGCGAGTCGAGAATGCTGACAATCGTATCCGGATCGATCGTTTTGCCGATCAGCCTGGCCATATTGGCAAACGTTACCTCCACCCTGAAATCCTCGACAGGATCAGGATAGATATCTATAATCTCCGAAGAGATCTTCCCTCCACCAATCTCCTTTATCAACATAGCAGCCCTTTTTAGTGCGTAAACCGTGCCATTGGGATCCGTTCCCCTTTCAAACCTGAAAGAGGCATCGGTATTCAGTTGGTGATGCTTTGCCGTTTTCCTGATAAATACAGGGTCAAAGCAGGCCGATTCAAGAAAAATATCTGTGGTCTGTTTCGTCACGCCCGATCCTGCGCCGCCGAAAACGCCCCCAATACACATTCCTCCCTGCTCATCACAGATCATCAGGTCGTTCCCGGTAAGCTTCCGCTCTTTTTCATCAAGTGTGGTGAACGTCGTATTTTCCGGAAGGGTGCGAACAATCACCTTGCTGCCACTGATTTTTGCAGCGTCGAAGGCGTGCAGTGGCTGACCGGTTTCATGCAATACATAGTTGGTGATATCCACAATGTTATTGATCGGTTCCTGTCCGATCGCCCTGAGCCTGTTCTTCAGCCAGTCGGGACTCTCTTTCACGGTTAGTCCGGTAAGGGTTACACCCGAGTACCGGATACAGGCCTCCGGGTTCTCTACGGTAACACCGATCGGAAGTTCATTGTTGTCCTGGGTGTATGCATCGACTGACGGTTTTTTTAGTTCGACCGGCTGACCCTGCTGCTTCAGGTATGCAGCGATATCACGCGCAACACCAATATGTGATGCCCCGTCGATCCGGTTGGGTGTAAGTCCGATTTCCAATGCCACATCCTTCTCCAGTTGGAAGTAATCGCTTGCCTGACTTCCTTCCTTAGCGTTGTCGTCCAGCACCATGATTCCTTCATGACCATGCCCCAGTCCGAGTTCATCCTCTGCACAGATCATGCCCGAAGATGCTTCTCCCCTGATTTTTGCTTTTTTAATAACGAACCCCTCCTTGCTGCCGGAAGGATACAGTGTGGCACCCACTGTAGCCACCGGAACGGTTTGTCCGACAGCTACATTCGGGGCTCCACACACAATCTGTACCGGCTCCTCATTTCCAATATCGACCATGGCAACAGTGAGTTTATCTGCATTGGGATGCTTCGAGCAGGTGCGTACCTTGCCAATGACAACACCTTCCAGTCCCCCTTTTACTGTTTCATATTCCTTAATTCCTTCTACCTCCAGGCCGGTATCGGTTAGTATTCTGGCTAGCTCAGCTGGCTCAATTGAGAAGTCCAGATATTGTTTCAGCCAGTTGAATGAAACTATCATATTTGTTTATTTAAAAGATTGCCATTCGCATGTGTATCCTCCTGAATATTGAGGACTTTTCATACGAAGCTCAAAAATAGGAAATTTAAGAGAGAATCGGTGCTAATCAAGCAGCCATTTCAGGGCCGCCTCTTTTGTGCTGAATACTTTGGAACGGTAATTCCTGATCTGTGCCTTTTCGGAGAACAGGGTGGTGATAACTGTTGAGTAGGGGTCTTCTGCTACAAAAGCCTCTGTGAGTCTCTCATAATTGCCGGATGCCTGTTTAAGTGAGTCGACCATCTCATCGATATCTTCGGGCCTTATCTGGTAGTTCGTTGTCGTAACAAAACAGATCACCCTGAGGTCCCTGGGGTATTCATTGTTTTTGGCGAGACCATTATAATAATCTATAACGAATTGTTTGGCAAGCTGATTCTCTACGGTCAGAATCAAAATCCCCAGGCTGTTATCGAAAGTAGTAATCAGACGGCTCACAGAGTTATATTTATGTACTTGAACAGTTCAAGTGGTTGAAACATGGCTGCGATAAATGTATGAATATTTACGTAATTTACAAGGCAATTTTGTTAACAGGGGGTTTACGTTTGACGAATATGTGTTTCGAGCAGACCGACAAACACTTTGTGGGCCTCGGGATAGGTTGCGGGTGCAGGACTATCCCCGGTAATCATTATTTCGCCAATTTCCGATTCAGGAAGTGGTCCGCGCTCCTTTACTTGTGCAAAGAACAGCCGGCCAAAAAGAAGTTTTCCCTGGATGGATACCCTATAGTCGGTGAGTACAAACATTTCTGATTCGGTTGTCCCGGTCTCCTCGTACAGCTCTCTTATTGCAGCCTCCCCGGCCCCCTCATATTTTTCAATATGTCCCGCAGGCAGTTCCCAGCTCTGTCGTTCCCTGTGACGCACGAAAATCCATTTGTCATTTTCACGGGCCCCGATCACTACATAGGTGAGATCAGCAGGAGGGATGGTTCCTTCCTTAAGAAGGGTTATCTGAATGTCGTCACTCATCATAATATCGACATCCGGGATCAATGGTTGTTCATTTTATTTGTCGATTTCGATCATAAATGACTACAAGAAGGCGTCAAGAGCAAGCCACTGGTAAAAACATCCGGTTTTCTTTCAAAGTATTCGCTAACTTCGGCAATTTCAATACTTTTGTAATTCTAAAACAGAGAGAACATGGGGAAGAGCAACAACAGACCGCTGATACTGGTTACCAATGATGATGGTTACAAAGCGAAGGGTGTCTCCAAATTAACCTTGATAGCAAAAGAGTTTGGAGATGTTGTGGTCATGGCTGCTTCAGAATCACAGTCAGCCAAATCACATTCCATAACAATTAAGGATCCCATCATGTACAAAAAGATGGAGGAATCCGCCGAGCTGACCAGGTACATACTAAAGGGCACGCCGGCCGACGGTGTTAAGATGGCTCTCAACAGTATTCTTAACAGGAAGCCCGACCTCCTGCTTTCCGGGATCAATCATGGCACCAATTCTTCAATAAGCGTGGTATACTCAGGTACGATGGCAGCTGCACTTGAAGGGGCCATTCATAAGATCCCGTCCATCGGTTTTTCTTTACTCGATTATAGTCCGGATGCTGACTTCGACGCTGCCGAGCCTTTTGTAAAGCAGATCATACAGCAGACGATCAGTAACGGACTTGCAGAGGGTATATGTCTGAATGTTAACATCCCTGCTGTACCAAGGGAAGAGATAAGGGGTATTATGATTTGCCGGCAGACCAACGGATATTGGAAAGAGTCATTCGAGATCAGGGATGATCCACGGGGAGCCAAGTATTCATGGCTTACAGGTAATTTCGTTAACAGGGAGCCTGAGGCGACAGATACAGACGAATGGGCCCTGCAGAACAATTATCTTTCAGTCGTTCCCATACAGTCAGATTTCACTGCCCATGAGCAGATTGGTAAGTTGAAAGCCTGGGAGAAATCAGATACATATAATGAAAGCAGCCGTTAAATACGACAAACTGGGAGCAGGACTATTTTTGGGGATCCTGCTGCCTGTACTCTCTTTTATCATTGGATGGGGTATTATTTCCGACGTTACCCTCGGGGAGTATTTCCGGCAATTTGAGCAATTGAACAGGCTATCCAGCCTGATCAGCCTGAGTGCCCTGCCCAACCTGTTGCTGTTTTTCGTTTTTATCTGGCTGAACATGTACCGGGCAGCCAGGGGGGTAATATTTGCAACATTGATTCTCGCTTTTTTGATGCTGATTGTTAAGTTTTTTTAGTTTATCATGAGGTATTTTCTTATTGCAGGCGAAGCCTCCGGTGATCTTCATGCATCCAATCTGATGGTTGGATTAAAAGATGTGGACCCGGAAGCGGAGTTCATGTTTGTGGGGGGTGACCTGATGGCTGAAGTTGCCTGTCAGAAACCTTTTCAGCATTACAGGGAGATAAATTTCATGGGTCTCTTTGCCGTAATAGCCCATATGAGGTCACTACGGAGAATCCTTTTAAACACGAAAAAAGCAATTATAGATTATGCTCCCGATGCATTGATCCTCGTAGATTATGCCGGGTTTAACCTGCGGATCGCCCGGGCTGTTGCAGGGAAGGGAATCAGGATATTCTATTATATCTCACCGAAAGTGTGGGCCTGGAGAAAATCGAGGATCAGGCTCTTGAAAAAATATGTTGACCGGCTGTTTGTGATCTTTCCCTTTGAAGTTGAATTCTTCCGGCAGAACGGAATGGAGGTTGATTACCAGGGGAATCCGCTGTTGGATGTAATGCAAGCGTTTAAACAGAAGAGGGTCAGCCGGGAGCAGTTTCTTGCATCAAACAATCTTCCCGACCGGCCGGTTATCGCCCTGCTTGCAGGTAGTCGCAAGCAGGAGATCACAAATTGCCTGCCTGAAATGATCAGGGCCTCACAAAGTTTTCCAGACCACAACTTTGTTGTTGCGGGTGCGCCATCAGTTGACAAATACATTTATGAATCATTGCTTGAAGGCACCGGGATCAGCATCGTTTATGACAAAACCTACCATCTTCTTTCCCATGCGCTGGCAGCTGTTGTGACCTCCGGCACCGCCACCCTGGAAACCGCACTTCTGGATGTCCCCCAGGTGGTTATCTATAAGACCGGTAAATTGACATACAATATTGGAAAAATATTTGTTAATTTCAGATTTTTTAGTCTGGTCAACCTCATTTTTGGGGATGAACTTGTGAAGGAGTTACTCCAGCATGGGGTTGAAGAGGGGATCCGAGATGAATTAAACAGAATAATAAATGAGCCGGAATACAGTTTAAAAATAAGAGCAGGATATGCACGGATCAGGCACCTTATGGGAGCAGCCGGAACCTCCCGGAGGATTGCAGGTAAAATGACAGAGCTGCTTCAAAAACGAGAACCTTTAGCTCATGAGCGCAGCGAATAATAACGCAGTAGTTGGCGTTTTGGCTTCGCCGAGCTCGCAGGATCGGTTCTTGCAAAGACTAGTTAAGAAATCTTTGGGATCGGTGAGAAAATATTTGGGATTGATGAGAGAATTGCTTGGAAGGAACAAAAACAGAAAGCGGGGCGTGATGCTCTTGCTGATGTTGATCATGGCTGTCATGGGGCTGAATGCCCAGGCAATAAGGATCGGTCTGTACCATAATGAAGTGGTACGGTCTGTAGCTGTTTCCTGTACTGGGGGAGCGTACATCATCATGGTTGGTGACGAACGGATAGGTGAGTTTAAAGAGGGCGATATTCTTTTTGCTACACTTGAAAACGATCGTGTCAGACTCTACACCGCGAGCCGTGTTATCGGAAGTTTTGTTGAAGTGGAGCTAAGAAGCATCAACCTGACCAGCACATTCAGAATACGTCCGGTAATCCCGGCGCTCGATTCCCGGTCGTACGACGATGATCTGCTGCTCTTTTCGGGGGAGGACTATCTGAACATCATTAACCAGGTAGATTTTGATAAATATATTGCCGGGGTGTTGGAATCGGAAGTGGGACCGAATGCTGAAGATGAACTTTACAAGGCACATGCCCTGTTAACACGGACCTATCTACTGAATCATTTTGAAAGGCACAAGGCGGAGGGTTATTCCTTGTGCGACGGTGTGCATTGCCAGGCCTATCATGGCCGGGTAGCTTTTAATCCCGAAATACCCAGGTCTGTTTTCGAAACCAGCGGCGAAGTGGTGACCGATTTTCACTACAGGCTGATCTCAGCGGTTTACCACTCCAACAGCGGTGGTGAGACGCAACGGGCCTCCGATGTTTGGCTCAGGGATGTGGACTACCTGCAGGCAGTGATCGATCCCTATTCACTTCATCAGCCGAATGCGAAGTGGTATGACACAATCTACTTTGACGAATGGAAAGCCTACCTGCTTGACAAAGGCATGGGGTCGGTGGAAAAGATCCCGGATGAACTTTTGTACGTTCAGCAGCGCCACAGAAGAAAGTATTTTGTGCTCGATGAGGATTCACTTCTGATGACTACTATCCGGGATGACTGGGGCTTGCGATCTACATTTTTCAATATGTTTCCGGAGGTGGGTGACAGGATCGTGATTTGGGGAAAGGGATATGGCCATGGTGTAGGGTTGAGTCAGGAAGGAGCGATGTACATGGCAAAGCAGGGATTTAACTATAAGGATATACTGAGATTCTATTTTTTTAATATACGGATCATGCACTATGAGGATCTTCCCAGGTCGAGCCTGCCGGATTTGGGCTATGATTAGGGGATTTTCAAGATACAAAACCATGAAGCGATGTGGGTAATATTTGGAAAAGAGATTAAGGGATTTTTCAGCTCCCTGACAGGATATGTTGTTATAATTGTGTTCCTTATCATGAACAGTCTTTTTATGTGGGTGTTTCCTGGTCAGATGAACGTGCTTGAAACGGGCTATGCTACACTTGAAAGCCTCTTTGCAATCGCACCGTGGGCTTTTCTATTTCTTGTACCGGCCATTACGATGCGAATGATCGCCGAGGAGAAGAGAGCGGGTACGCTCGAGTTGCTCTACTCCAGGCCAGTGACAGAGCTCCAGATTGTGGGCGCAAAATTTTTAGCTTCCTGGAGTCTGGTTCTGTTATCGCTGGTTCCGACCCTGGTATTTTTCTGGTCGGTATACAAACTCGGATCGCCTCCGGGCAACATTGATATCGGTGGCTCCTGGGGCTCTTATATCGGACTGTTTTTTCTCGGTGGGATCTACGCATCGATTGGTATATTCGCATCTTCTGTCACAGATAATCAGATTGTTGCATTTATTCTGGCAGTGCTGATGTCTCTACTGATGTACCTCGGTTTCGATCTTCTATCGGGTTTGGCAGATGCGGGAAAGACCAGCCTGTTGATCTCCAGCTTCGGAATCGATCACCATTATAATTCCATCAGCAGGGGGGTGCTGGATTCGCGCGACCTGCTCTACTTTATAGGTGTGATCGTACTGTTTATTGTATCGACCAGGCTTGTTTTACAGAGAAATAACTGGTAAGAAATGGGGAATAAAAAGAACATATTCAGGGAGGATATTTTCAGGTACATCACGCTGATTGTGGTGCTGCTGATTGTTGCGTTGGTGTCGTCGAAGAATTTCTTCCGGATCGATCTTACATCAGAGAAACGTTATACCCTGTCAGAATCGACGAAAAGTGTTTTGCGCAACCTCGATTCACCGGTATATTTCAGGATTTACCTGGAGGGAGATCTTCCTCCTGACTTTGTAAAATTCCAGGTATCGATCCGTGAATTACTGGAGGAGTTTCGGGCCTATGGGCGTGAGAATATCCAATACGACTTTATTAATATATATGATGAGAAGGATGAAGCGGTGCGCAACCGGACGATGATGAACCTGTATAACAAGGGGCTCAGGGTTACCAATATCAAGATGAAGGATGCTGAGGGAGGAACAAGCGATAAGATAATTTTTCCCGGTGCGGTACTGAATTACCGCGGGTTTGAATTTCCAGTGAACCTGCTGAAGAATAATCCTTCGCTTCCCCATCAGGTGAATTTGAGCAACTCCATTCAGTCGCTGGAGTATGAATTCTCCAAGGCCCTGCACAGCTTGTCGAAAGAAGATGTTCCAAGGATTGCTTTTATTGAGGGCCACGGTGAGCTTGATTCGCTACAGACTTTTAGCATCATGAATGAACTAAAGAATTTCTTTCAGGTCGACCGTGGGGTGATCAACGGAAACATGGAGGCGCTGCTCGATTATGAGGCCATTGTCATTGCACAGCCGATGCGTCCCTTTGACGAGGCGGATAAGTTCGCAATCGACCAGTATATGATGCGCGGCGGCAAGGTGTTTTGGTTTATTGATCCTGTGATTACACTACCCGACAGCCTGGCAAGTGGGATGACCATCTCTCTGGTGAATCAGCTCAACATTGAGGATTTGCTTTTTAAATATGGTATACGGATCGATTACAATATTGTAACAGATTTGCAATGCAACTATGTTCCTGTTAATATTTCAGTTAATGCCACTTCTGAAGATACCGAGATGCGTCCCTGGGTTTACAGTCCACTTCTCTCGGCACCTTCAACCCATCCGGTAACCCGTGGACTAAACTATATACATGGTCAGTTTATCTCAGCCTTCGACACCATACCTTTGAATAGGGGAGATGTGGCCCGGACCGTATTGCTCTCCACTTCCGAACGTTCCCAGAGCAGAAGGGTTCCCCTCCGGATCACGATGGATGAGGTCTCGAGAGATCCGGACCCGCGGATGTTTACTGAGAGCAACCTCCCGGTGGCCGTTCTGTCTGAAGGAGTTTTCCCCTCCTTCTACAGTAATTACTCGGTACCCAGGGGGGTCTACCCGCCCGATGCTGAGATCATCAGTGAGAGTGAACCAACATCGATGCTGGTGGTGACTGATGGCGATATGATCCGCAATGAAGTAAGGGTTGAGGGCGGGAGGTATATGGCTGAAAAGCTCGGTTATGATAAATATACCTCCCAGACTTTTGGTAATTTGGAATTTATTTTGAACGCCGTGAATTACATGACCGATGAGACAGGTTTGATGGAGCTGCGCTCAAGGGAGTTTAAGCTGCGGCTGCTCGACAGGTCCGTGACCAAAGATAAGAAGGCGGTTATGAAGTGGAAGATCATCAACAGCTTCGTTCCGGTGCTGATTATTGTTCTGTTCGGGATACTCTTTAATCTATATCGGAAAAGAAAATTTGCCGGAAGATGAGACAGCGGACCACCATCTTAATCATCATTTTATTGCTGGCAGTCGCCGGGGGGTACCTGTTGCTTACAGATCCATGGACGACAACAGGCAGGGAATTGAATAATATGTTGCTCCCAAAAGGTGCAGATGTAAGTAGTATTGTGGTGATCAGTGGATATGACACCATTCGGTTTGTGCAGAAAGACTCAGTCTGGTACCTGGAGGGGGAGGTGCTGAATAGTAAGGCTGTAGAAAACCTGCTGTATGCTGCAGCCCGGTTGCAGATGACTGGTGTAATACCCGTTTCTGCGATAATTGAAGGGGGTGAGCTGACGGAATTTATTTTTCAGGGAAAAAGGAAGATGTTGGCCAATTTTTATTTTGGAACAACCGGTCAGGGAGATGCGGTATTTCAACCGGGAGCCGAAACCGGATATGGTGTGGAGCTGCCGGGTTTTGAGGATCTTCCCCTGGAGAAGGTCTTTTCTTCAAACAGGGACCATTATAGAAAGCACCTACTGGTGAGTCTGCTCCCTTCCGAGGTAAGGTCGGTTACGGTTATACCACGTAGCGGAACATCTTTTCTTGCAGTGCAGGATTCGTTGTATGATTTGGAGGTGGTTGATCTGTCCGGGATGCGAAATGTAACGGATCATGTTGATGAGCGTAAGGTACGGATGCTGTTCTCCTACTTCAACGCGATCCGCTATGATAAAGTAGTAACGGACGAGGATGTTGAGCCGGGAACCATCCCTGAGAAGCCTTATGCGACTGTTGAGGTTGCCTCTTTTGATGACAGGAAGTGGAAATTTGAGGTCTATCAGTGGATCAAAACAGGCAGTGAAGAACCGGATATATTTGAGTCGCTTGTGATCGTTAATAACAGCCTGCCTTACCGTTCTGTGAACTACTATTATCTTGATCTGCTGATGCGCGGAATGGAGAGTTATTATTAGTTGGTTGTTTTATAGCGTAGAACACAGTCTTTTTCAACTTTTTTTTGTATAATTGGTAGTCCAAAATAATTGATAAAGCGCATTACTATTTAACAGCTCATAAAAACCAGATATTCTATGAAATTTGTCGTATCCAGTATGGAACTGTTGAGCCACCTGCAGGCGGTCAGCCGGGTTATAAGCAACAAAAACACCCTTCCGATCCTTGATAATTTCCTGTTTTCTCTTGATGCAGGTATCCTGGAGATCACTGCCTCCGATCTAGAATCAACGCTGATCACCTCCATGAAATTGGAAAATGCTGATGGATCGGGTGAGATCGCCATACCGGCGAAGATACTTACCGATACCTTGAAGGAGTTCTCGGAGATTCCCTTGACATTTGAAATCGATACCACCTCCATGATGGTTGTGATCCAGTCGGAAAGTGGAAAATTTACAGTCATGGGACAGAATGCATCCGAATTTCCCCAGGTTCCGCAGATCAAGGATGATCAGAAGCAGGAGATGGAAATTGATGCAGAGATTCTGTTGTCAGGGATCAATAAAACGATATTTGCAACAGCCGAGGATGAGATGAGACCAGTTATGAACGGAATCTATATGGAGCTGTCGACGGATGATACCACCTTTGTCGCGTCAGATGCCCATAAGCTGGTCCGTTACAAACGAACGGATGTAACCGCGGAGACCAATGCCTCATTTATCCTTCCGAAGAAGCCCGCCGGATTGCTGAAAAACATTCTACCCAGGGAGCAAAATATGGTGAAGCTGGAGTTCGACGAGCGGAACGCTGCTTTCACGCTGACTAATTACAAGATGGTGTGCAGGCTGGCTGAAGGTAATTATCCCAGCTACAACAGTGTGATCCCAACCGGTAATCCTTTTAAGATGATCATTGACAGGGTAGAGTTTTATAATGCATTGCGCCGGGTATCTGTCTTCTCGAACCAGGCAAGCAACCTGGTAAAACTGGCATTGACGGGCAATCAGCTTACAGTTTCGGCGCAGGATATTGATTTTTCCATCTCGGGTACTGAACGGTTGAATTGTCAGTATGAAGGTGATGATATGGAGATCGGGTTTAAGTCTGTCTTCCTGATTGAGATTCTTGCAAATCTGTCTACAGCCGATGTTGTGGTTGAAATGTCGGATCCCACACGCGCAGGCATTCTTCTTCCTGCTACATCAGAGAATGAGAGCGAAGACATCCTGATGCTGCTGATGCCGATGATGATCAATGCTTAGGTTAAAGAATTGCCGGAGATCCGGGATTCACAGGTAATAAAGGCTCGTCGAATGGGTGCCCTGCAGGCTGACTATTTTCTGATTGTTGATTACCTTCAGGCTACAATACATATAGAATGAAACTAAACCTTAAGAACCCGATCATTTTTTTTGATCTTGAAACCACCGGTATCAATATTGCCAGTGACCGTATTGTCGAACTCTCCTATCTCCGGATTGATTTGAACGGCAACGAATTATCCAGAACAATTAAAATCAACCCGGGCATTCCCATACCGGCAAAGTCTACAGAGATTCACGGCATCACCGATGAGGATGTGAAGGATGCACAAACCTTCAATGAGATTGCCAAAACGGTAGCAAAAGAGTTTGAGGGGTGTGACCTTGCAGGCTACAACGCTGTCAGGTTCGATATTCCCTTGCTGGCAGAGGAATTTTTGCGGGCAGGTGTGGACATTGATCTGAAGAAGAGGAAGTTTGTTGATGTGCAGGTGATCTTTATGAAGATGGAACCACGCACACTGGCCGCTGCACTGAATTTTTACTGCAACAAGAATCTCGAAAACGCTCACAGTGCTGAAGCCGATACCCGTGCCACTTACGAGATTCTACAGGCGCAGCTTGATCACTACAGCAATCTTGAAAACGATATTGCAAAGCTGTCAGAATTTTCTGCCTATAACAGGAATGCTGATTTTGCAGGAAGGATTATCTATGATGAGAATGATGCGGAGGTATTTAATTTCGGGAAATACAAGGGAAAACTCGTGGCTGAAGTGCTGGATAAGGATCCGGGTTACTATGGATGGATGATGCAGGGTGATTTCCCACTGTACACCAAAAAGGTACTCACATCGATCAAACTGAGGACACTGAACAACTCATAATACCAGGTAGAATGAAAATTATTTGCATAGGCAGGAATTATCTCGATCACGCCAAAGAGTTGAACAATGATTTGCCCGAGAAGCCGGTGTTTTTTCTGAAGCCCGATTCCGCGCTGGTATTGCGAAATAAGCCGTTTTTTTATCCGGATTTTTCAAAGAATGTGCACCACGAACTGGAGCTGGTAATAAAGATCCAGCGTCTGGGCAGGAGCATACCCGAGAAGTTTGCCAGCCGCTACTACAGCGAAATTGGACTTGGCGTGGATTTTACTGCACGCGATTTGCAGAATGAAATGAAAGACAAAGGGCTGCCCTGGGAGATCGCCAAGGGGTTCGACTATTCTGCCCCGGTGAGTGAGTTTATTCCTCTTTCAGAGCTGGGCGATCCGGATAATATTGGCTTTCATCTTGAGCTAAACGGAAAGAAGGTGCAGCAAGGCAGTAGCAGGGAGATGGTCTTCAGTTTCGATCGGATCATTGCGTATGTCTCCCGGTTCATGATCCTCAAAACGGGTGATTTGATCTTTACCGGCACACCGGCAGGTGTTGGTCCGGTTCACATCGGCGATCACCTCGTCTGTTATTTGGGGGATAGAAAGATGATGGATTTCTTTGTTAAATAATCATATGGCATTTACAAAGATTAAAAGGATAAATTTTGTGAATGTTTCCGGCTTTTTGGTTTATAATACTGATGCCGTTATCCTTGTGGATACGGGACTTTCCAAGACAACAGGAAAGTTTACTGAGGCGATCGGTGAATTGCAAAGGAGTCCGGAGGATATTAGCTTGATTGTTCTTACCCACACCCATTTCGATCATGCCGGAGGAGCAAGTAGGATCAAGGAACTCACAAAGGCACCATTAGTAGTTCATCATTCGGAAGCCACCTTTCTCCGCAAGGGCAGAACACCGGTTCCGGATGGAACCAGGTGGAAGGGAAAGGTGCTTGCAGCCCTTAGTAAAACACTTGGAAGGCGGCTGACCCGTTACCCGGCGGTTGAGCCCGATCTGCTGGTGGATGAAGAGCTCAGCCTGGCTGATTACGGAATTCCAGGCAGGGTGGTGCATACACCTGGTCATACTGCAGGCTCTCTTTCCGTGTTGCTTGAATCGGGCGAGGCGATTGTGGGTGACAATGTACTGGGTATATCATCTAAAAACCATTATCCGCCTTTTGCGAATGACAGGGAAGGGGTGTTGAAGAGCTGGGAAACCTATATCAATAGCGGTGTGAACACCTTGTTGCCTGCCCATGGTGGACGGGTAAAGATTGAGACATTGATCAGGGAACTGCCGGCGGTTCGGAAAAGGTACGGTATCCAATTCTAGAATATACCTGTTACCAGGCAGTCATACCACCATCGACCAGAATAATAGCCCCGGTGTTAAAGCTGCTCTTTTCAAAAATTTCACAACTTTTTTTGGCGATGTATGGTGGTTAGGTTTATATATTACCAATATTTATTACTTTTATTCTAAATCAAAAAAAAATTGAGCTATGAAGAAATATTTATCGGTGTTAGTTGTTTCGGTGCTGGCATTCACTTTTTCACCTGCTTCCGGACAGGATTGTACGATCTACAGTGATTACAAAGAGGGAACCTCCACTAAGATGGTGCATTATGATAAAAAGGATAAGCCTACCGGATTTACGGTTACTACGGTAAAGGAGAAAAAGAGTATACCGGGCGGTACATCCCTGCTATTTCATCAGAAGTATGACAACAATGAAGATTATACTTTTGAGACCGAGTTTGAGGTAAAATGTGTAGATGGAGATGTAAAGGTCGATATGAGCAAGCTGATTGATCCCACCATGATGACTGCTTATGAAGACATGGAGATTGATGTGGTGGCTGATGACATGTCCATTCCGAAAAATGCATCTCCCGGGGACGCATTGAACGACGGGTCGGTTACTGTTACAGTAGATACCGGAACACCCATCAAGGTTTCGATTACGGTAACTTTATCCAACAGAATGGTTGAGAGCAAGGAGACCGTTGTTACCCCTGCCGGCTCTTTTGAGTGTCTGAAAATTACCTATGATATGCTTACGCAGGTGGGTTTTGTTAAAGTTCGGTCGAGTGCGGCTGAATACTACAACAAGAAGCACGGTGTGATCAGGTCCGAGTCTTTTAACAAGAAGGGGAAAATCACTGGGTATTCAGTCATTGAGGAGATCAACAACTAGCGTCTGTCCATAAAGCCACTCCGACGCTATTTCCAGAATTTAACCAGCTCCCGGGACAGGTTGCCATTGTAGCAGTAGACAGGGTGCCAGTGGCAGATTGTTCCATGCTATTCAACGATACTTAGTTTGACCATATTTGTTTTTCCTCTTTCGATGATTGGGATGCTTCCGACGTGTACCACCATGTCGTTTTTTTTGACCAGGTTCTGACTCAGCAGGAAGTTTATTGAATAATCGACATAATCGTTAATGTTGTGGCAATCGGCAAAATAGAAGGCGCGGACTCCCCAGACGAGCGACATTCTTCTAAGAAGCTTCGGATTCATTGTGAAGGTGAAGATGTTGGCCCTTGGCCTGTGCGAGCTGATGCGGTAGGGGGTATAGCCTGAATGCGTGAGGCAGATGATCGCAGCGGCTTCTGCCTGTTCTGCCATCTCCACCGCATTAAAACAGACAGAGTCCTGCAGGAATGTGTAGTTATGTGTTTTTGGCGGGTTCTTCCTGAAGTACTGAAAACCCCTGAATTCTGTCGAGTCAATAATCCGCTGCATGTTTTTGATGGTCTCCACCGGATACTTTCCTACTGAGGTCTCTCCGCTGAGCATCACTGTATCTGCTCCGTCGAGCACTGCGTTGGCAACATCATTGGCCTCCGCGCGTGTGGGCGTGGCATTGGTAATCATACTTTCCATCATCTGTGTGGCGATGATCACCGGCTTGGACATGGCCATACATTTTTCGACAATACTCTTCTGGATCAAAGGAACCTTGTCAAAGTCAACCTCCACCCCCAGGTCGCCCCGTGCCACCATCACGGCATCTGAAACCGCGATGATCTCATCGAGTTCTTCCAGGGCCTGTGGTTTCTCTATCTTGGCAATGACCCCTGTGTCCTTATCCGATTCGGCGATGAGCTTTTTCAGATCGAGAATATCTTGAGCCTTTCTTACGAAAGATAGCGCGATCCAGTCGACATCCTTTTCGAGTGCAAATCTGGCATCTTTAATATCCTTCTCTGTAAGACTCGGTTTTGATATTTTCGTGCCGGGCAGGTTCACTCCCTTCTTCGAGGAGAGCGGTCCCCCGATAATAACCTCTGTTCTGACGGTTGTTATGTTATCCGTACCTGTGACTTTCAACTGCAGTTTTCCGTCGTCAATCAGGATAATATCTCCTCTCTTCACATCTTGAGGAAGAAGCTCATAGCTGATGTATGCTTTTTTCCTGGTGCCAATACACGCTTCGGTAGTGAGTTCAAAATCCTGTCCCGCCTCAAGCAGAACCAAATCATTTTCCATGACGCCAACACGTAATTTTGGCCCCTGTAAATCGGCCAGCAGGGCAACATTGCAGTTCATCTCTTCATTAAGTTGCAGAACCTTTTTTATACGGGCAAGCTGCTCCTCGTGTCCGCCGTGGGAGAAGTTCAGGCGAATAACATCGATCCCTTCGTGAAACATCTTTTCAAGAATTTTAATATCATCACTGGCCGGACCTACCGTGGCTATTATCTTTGCGTGTGATCGTTCGTGTCTCATCTTAGGGTGAATTAATTATTGAGTATTAATTTGATGATCTGCTGTGCTGTTTTTTGTATTGTATACGGCGGTACTGACTGCATCTGCATTCATCACTATAGCATGCTTTTAAGGAGTACAATTTCCTCTTTCCATTTTGAATCGTCAGGTGTCTCCATGATCAATGGGATATTGTCGAATCGACCATCCGCCATGATCCTCCGGAAGATATCGAGCCCGAGATAACCCTCTCCCAGGCTGTCGTGCCGGTCGACCCGTGTACCCAGCTCTTTTTTAGAATCGTTCAGATGCATTCCTTTTAGGTAGTTGAAACCAACGATCGTGTCGAAATCGGCAAACACCTTGTTGAATCCTTCCTCACTTTTAATCTCGTAGCCTGCTGTGTAGGCATGACACGTGTCGATGCAAACGCCCACACGTTCTTTATCTTCTACATGTTCAATGATAAAGGCCAGGTGTTCAAATCGGTATCCGAGGTTGGTCCCCTGTCCGGCAGTATTTTCTATAACAGCGGTTACACCCTGTGTTTTGTCGAGCGCGATATTAATGCTTTCGGCAACGATCTTCAGGCTCTCCTCTTCAGAGACGAGCTTCAGGTGGCTCCCCGGGTGGAAGTTCAGCCGGTCGATATGCAGTTGTTCACAACGTTGCATCTCGTCGAGGAAGGCGTCCCGGGATTTTTTAAGTGCCTCTTTTTCCGGATGACCGAGGTTGATCAGGTAGCTGTCGTGGGGCAGGATCTGTCCCGGTCCGAAACCATGTTTCCCGCAATTCTCAATAAATGCTGTGATGCTTGATTCTTCCAAAGGCTTGGGATACCATTGCCGCTGGTTCCTGGTAAACAGTCCGAATGCAGTAGCCCCGTAAGATATTGCGTTCAGGGGGGCGTTTTCCACTCCCCCGGCTGCGCTAACATGTGGTCCGATATATTTCATAAATAATAAATTATTTCTTCAGTGATAAGATGTTCATACTATCGTTGCTCAAAATATCGCGTAAAGATACACAGATATGTTTATATAGAAACAAAAAGGCCGGACAGTGCCGGCCTTTAACAATAAGATAATGATCCAACCATTTGACGCATTGGACAGATTCTAAATAATGTCTGCTAGAGAGCTTCGGGATTGCCTTTGCCAAGCAGGATCTCATCGATCATCTGTGAGAACATCTCTTTGGTCTCTTCAGGTGTCCGGGCGATGCCATTGCTCATGGTCGGTCGACCCTTCTGTGGCACAAAGAGAAAAGAGGGTAGGCTGCTGATGCCGAAAACGGCTGCCAGCTCTCGTTCAACCTCGGTATCGATTTTATAGATATAGATCTCATCGGCATATTCCTTTGCTAATTCTTCAAGGATCGGTGCAGCTGTCCTGCATGGTCCACACCAGTCGGCATAGAAGTCGATCATAGCCGGACGGTCGCCCTTATAGACCCACTCCTCAGGATTGGATTCATAGTCCATCACCTTCTCCAGGAAATCGGCCTTTGTAAGCATAATGGTACCCTTTACCGAATCATTGCCACTTTTTTTCTCATTTGCTGAAGCTTTATTCTCTGCAGCTTTGTTCTCCGATACAGAGGCTCCCTGGTCCGAAGTGCTGTTTGCACTTTCGGCACTGCTGTTGCCACAGCCCGTTACTGCAAAGGAGCCAAGCATGAGAGCCAGTATATACTTTTTAATGTTGGTTTTCATATTATTTCTTTTTTAGATATGAGAATCATTTATTCAACGCTTTTCTGCCAGGGACCAGGGGATTTTAGTTGACACTTAAAACCTCCTTGATCGCCTGCTTGAAGGTCTCTTTTGGCAGAGCGCCCATGGCCATTTGTGGCTGACCTTCGGTTGGGATGAACAGCAGCGACGGAATGCTTTGTATACCGAATACAGAGCTTAACTCTTTCTGATCTTCGGTATTGACCTTGTAAATGGTCAGCTTGTCGCCGTACTCCTCCTGCAATTCCTCCAGAATCGGAGCAACAATCTTGCACGGTCCGCACCAGTCGGCATAAAAATCAATAATAGCGGGTTTGTCACCCTCAAATTTCCAGTCTTTGCTGGCTTCGAAATCAAATACTTTTTCCTTGAAAGTATCTATTGTTAAATGTTCCAGATTCATAATTTTTATTATTTTAATGATTAATTACTTTATTGACAAACTCTTTAGAACTTTAGTGGGCTCTTACTCCCGGTTCTTTTCAAGCATAAAAAATTTTACATTCTTATTTGTTACTGTTTAGTCGTTTGTTTCTACTTAAACTGACTCTGCAAAAGTATAGAGAATAAAACTTCTGGTATGTAACAAATGTCACACTCCAAACAACTTACTCATTGCCAATAAAATCAAGCGCTGTATTCAGGTAGTTGTTCAGCGGTACCAGCTGAATAAAGTGTTCGGAGATATTATCGGCAAAGTTCTCTGTGAGCAACTCCTTTGTATCGAGGTTGCGCGACAGTAAAATGTGCTTGTATTTAAGCAGCTCGACGAATGGACCTTCATCGGGAAATCCTTTCGGACCCCTTTTCAGCTTGTCCTTCTCATACATGGAATAGCCCAGCTTCTCTTTTTCAACGATGATCGCACTGAGCTCTGCCGGCCGGAACACGATCTCTTGCCTGATTGCCTGGAGCGCCTCTTTCGGCGGACTATAGACGCCTGCCGCTAGAAAAGGATCTTCGTTGCTCACGTGGATATAGTAGCCTCCCCGGCTGCTTTTCCTTCCCCCTTGTGCCATAAATGCACCGAAATGGGTCTTGTAGGGGGTCTTGTCTTTCGAAAACCTTACATCCCTGTAAATCCTGAACGCCGCTTCCCCGGCGGTGAGTTCCAGTAGCGAAGGATCGTGCGGCTGCAGCCGGTCGATGATTGCCTGTACCTCAATGAGGAACAACTCCTGAGCCTCTTTGTACCGGGCCTTGTTGGCATGGTACCACTCCCTGTTGTTGTTCAGCTGCAGATCGCTTAGAAAATCGAGAATGTATTTTATTTTACTCATATTGAATATTTAACATATAGATATTAAACCAGTTATGTAATTTGCAACTGCCTTCTGTTGCCTGCCGCTATCCGAAGCAGACATTTTTTACTATTTTTAACAGCTGCAACCAAAAATAGTTCTTTTATGCAAAAGGTAAATAGTTTTCTGCTTGCGATCAACGATTATCTGGGCGGACATTGGTGGTTTGTATACCTGCTTCTGCTTACCGGGGTTTTCTTTACGATCTACCTCGGTTTTCCCCAAATCCGTTATTTTGGACATGCCCTGAAGATTGTTCGTGGCCGGTTCGACCGCAAAGGTGATATCGGCGACACCTCCCATTTCCAGGCGCTCACCACGGCGCTCTCGGGCACGGTCGGAACGGGCAACATCGCCGGGGTGGCCCTGGCGATCCACCTGGGCGGACCGGCAGCGCTCTTTTGGATGCTTATCACGGCTGTTTTTGGGATGTGTACAAAATTCGTTGAGGTAACCATCTCACACAAGTACAGGGATATACTGCCCGATGGAACAGTATCGGGCGGACCGATGTACTACATGAAAAAGCGGCTGAATATCAAAACCCCCTCGGGAAAGCTGATCAGGACCGGCGCGGTGCTGGGCGCTTTTTTCGCTTTTGCAACGATCCTCTCGTCGTTCGGCACCGGAAGTCTACCGCAGATCAATAGTATTTCGGCGGCCCTTTACTCATCGTTCGGCATAGAGCATATCATCACTGGTGCCGTACTGGCCGTTTTACTTGGACTGGTTATCATCGGTGGGATCAAGCGGATTGCCAGGGTGACCTCCCGGCTTGTTCCAACGATGGCACTGATCTACGTGGTTGGCGCAGTCCTGGTGATCGGTACCAACTACGAAAATATTATCCCTTCATTCTTCTCCATCTTCACCGATGCATTTACCGGCACCTCAGCCATTGGTGGTTTTCTGGGTGCGTCTTTTGCGTTTACCTTTAACAAAGGGGTGAACAGGGGACTTTTCTCCAACGAGGCGGGACAGGGTTCTGCGCCTATTGCCCACTCTGCTGCCCGGGCACATGAGCCGGTGTCGGAGGGGATGGTGGCGATTCTCGAGCCGTTTATCGATACGATCCTGATCTGCACCCTCACCGGACTGGTACTGCTCTCCTCGGGGGTGTGGAACGAGAAGATCGATAACCGTTTTGAGCAGGCCGACCTGGAGATTCTCGCCGGAACATACGACGAGCACGATGCGAAAAACATCCGGCTGCTGAGTCGCTACTTCAGCAACGACACGACACTCCAGCGTTTCGAGGGATCGCTTGAGGTTTCGGATGGGGTGATTAACACCGGCGGAATCACCATCCTGCATGCCGAATCCTTTGCTGAGGATGTGCGGGTCCATGTGGGCGATGAGCTGTATACAGGCTTGCTGAAAGTGAACGGGGGAAGACCCGATCTGTCGGACGACAATTTCTACCTTCATGGAAAATCGCTGATCCACAGTGCGGCACTCACAACGGAGGCTTTCAAGCGTAGTGTTATGGGCGATTCGGGACAGTATATCGTAGCGATCGGACTGCTGCTCTTTGCTTTCTCGACGGCGATCTCCTGGTCGTACTACGGGGACAGGGCGGTGACCTATTTATGGGGGACAAAGTATGTGATCATTTACCGGTTGTTCTATGTGTTCGCGTTCTTCATCGCTTCTTTTACCGATACCACCATTGTGTGGAACCTGTCGTATATCACCATTGCGCTGATGACCGTTCCCAACCTGTTGGGAATACTTATTTTGCGGCGGGATATTAAGACGACGATCTCCGACTACTGGAAGGATTTTAGTAAAGACTGGCCCGACGCAAAACTACCCAGGGGTACTAAGTCGTAGCAGAATTCTCTCATAAAGTGAATTGCAGCTCATTAGGGCCATTGCAGTTGATTGAGGAACTATTGCAATTGATTTTCAGATCATTGCAGGTGCTTAATGGGACAACTGTAAATTATTAGCAGGTCGCGGTTATTCTGCAATTTCTCACATAGTCATTTAACAAGCAACCTGTCCTGGGCTCCACAGGAACTCAGTGGTGCATGGTTCAGCCTTTGCGCTCTAGAAGCAGAATATTCTCAATGTGGTGGGTGTGGGGGAACATATCCACGGGCTGACTCTTCAATACATTGTAGCCCTCTGATAGTAGCTGAACATCCCTCGCCTGGGTCGCGGGATTGCAGCTTACATAGACGATCCTTTCAGGAGCTGCTTTGAGCAGTTGGGCCACCACATCGGGGTGCATCCCGGCACGGGGAGGATCGGTGATGATCACATCGGGCCGGCCGTGCTCCGCGATAAATCCTTCGGTAAAAAGATCTTTCATATCGCCGGCGCGGAAAACGGTATTGGTGATGCCGTTCAGCGCAGCGTTGATCTCCGCATCTTCGATCGCCTCGGGTACCGACTCAATGCCAACTACTTTTTTCGCCCCGCTGGCGACATAGTTGGCGATGGTACCGGTACCGGTATAGAGGTCGTAGACGTTCTCACTGCCGGTGAGTCCGGCAAACTCCTTCGTCTTTCCGTAAAGCTGCAGCGCCTGCATGGTGTTGGTCTGAAAAAAGGATTTTGGTCCGATTTTAAACTTCAGTCCGTCGAGCTCCTCAATAATATGGTCCCTCCCTTTAAACACTTTTATATCCTGGTCGTAAAGTGTCTCGTTCAGTTTGGGGTTCACCACAACCATCAGACTGGTGATTCCCTCCACCTTGCTGTTGAGGTCATCGAGCATTTCATATACCACCGGCTCATCGTGTTGTACAGAGAGCACCACCATCAGCTCACCCGTTGATGCGGTTCGTATGATCAGGTTCCGGAGCAATCCCCCGTTGGTAATGTGGTCGTAAAAGCTGAGTCCTTTCTCGTGGGCAAACGCCTTCACGGTATTTCGAATCAGGTTACTGGGATCGGTCTGCAGGTAACATTTTTCCACATCCACAATGCGATCGAACCTTCCCGCCACATGAAAACCCAGGGCATTCCTGTTCTCGATGATATTGTCTGTGGCCGTCTCATCGCCCGTGAGCCACCGGTGGTTGGAGAAGGTGTATTCCAGTTTGTTGCGGTAGAACCTGGTCTCCTCTGCCCCGATAATCGGTAAGGGCTCTGCGATATCGATTTTCCCGATCCGCTGCAACGCATCAGTCACCTGTTTCTCTTTGTATTGCAGCTGATCGCGGTAGGGAAGGTGCTGCCACTTGCAACCGCCGCAAGTACCGAAATGGGAGCAGAAGGGATCGATCCGCAGATCAGAGTAGCTGACAAATTTCGTAATTCTCGCCTCCCGGTATTTTTTCCGTTTCCGTGTTACCTGCAGGTCGACCACATCGCCGGGGATCGCCCCGGGAACAAACACCACCATGTCGTCGATGCGGACAATGGCTTTTCCTTCAGCAGCAATATCTTCAATTGTAACACCCTGGTAAGCAGGTAATTTCTTTCTCCCCATGATCTGATTTTATCCGCACAAAGATAACATTCCGGGAAGACAATCCATAAGCGAGGCATCTGAATTTCGCGTGATGACCCGTCAGGCTCTCAATCTGTGACAGCGCATTGATGATTTTCTCGGTGATCCCATCGCTGAAGTATTTTTTCTCCTCTACAGCACCGATGTTCAAAACGGGTAATACAGCTACGGTGGGCTCAGCCATTCAGGTTTGATGCAATAGTACTGTAGATGCATCACCTCAATTGATCAGAAGTTTCCCAGCCACTATAATTTAGTTGCATTTTAAAATTATAATTTTTATTTTTGTATTACATATTTCGATTAGATGACAAAACTTGAAAAACTGATTTTAAGATTTCAGTCAAGACCAAAGAATTTTAAATACAGTGAATTAAAGAGGATGCTGAGTGGATTTGGTTACGTTGAATTACAGGGTTCAGGCTCTCGGGTAGTGTTTTTCAACGATAAGATAAAACATAATATTAAGCTTCACAGGCCACATCCTGAGAATATATTGAAAACTTACCAAGTTGATTTAGTGCTTAATGAATTGAAATCAAAGGATTTAATATGAAAGACATTATCACATATAGGGGTTTTATAGGATCTGTGCACTTTTCTTCCGAAGACCGAGTGTTTTATGGGAAGGTCGAGGGAATAAATGATTTAATAAGCTTTGAAGGAAAAACCGTAGATGAACTTGAAGAGGGTTTTAAGTACATGGTGGATGAACATATTAAAGATTGCAAACAAAACCATCTACCACTGGAAAAAACCTATAAAGGAAATCTCAATATTCGGTTAGCTCCGGATCTACACAAAAAGGCAGTCTATAATGCAGCATTAAAAGGCATTTCATTGAATCAATATATTAATGAAGCCATTAGAAAGGAATTGCATGTGTCTGATCCGAATCCGGAAAAAGATTATTCTCAAGAATGAATTTTAACTGCAATACAAGAAAGCAGGTTCCTGTTTTCTTTTTCATTCTTCAGCAGAAAAAATCCTTCATGTGTGGACGCATGTTCCACGAGGCCTAGTATTTTAGAGAATCTTCCAGCCGTGCGATTCGACCGATTTTTCGAGTTCTTCCATCGTAGTTTGAAAATCATGCTTACTTTTGTTCTCTTTAAGCATCATGGAGGGTGAACTGTAAAAAGCGATCAGCAGCGCAATAACGGCGCCGGAGATAATCCCGATGATCAATCCTGTTATCATGTTTTTCATTGTTAAGGGTTTAAAATACATATATAGATACAATTACGAAACAAATTTGTTCGAAATGTCAGCAACAAAACAGCCGCTACACGGTTTGATGTGGGGCTACGAATATGCCATCGGTTCGGCGGCTGATTACATGGAGGGATTATGATTTCAATAGACAATATTACCATTCGTTTCGGGGCATTTACGCTGTTCGACAATATCTCGTTCCAGCTCAACAAGGGCGACAGGGTCGGGCTGGTCGGCCGCAACGGGGCCGGGAAGACAACCATCCTGAACCTGATCGACGGTCGGCAGCAGCCTGATGAGGGCGCTGTTGTCCGGTCGGACAATCCCGACATCGGCTACCTGCCCCAGCAGATGCGGCATTCGGGAACACGGAGCCTGTACGACGAGACACTCCAGGCGTTCAGTAACATTTTAAAGATGGAGGCGAAGATTGAGGAGCTTAACCGGAAGCTGACCGAGCGGACCGATTACGAGTCGGACGAATACATGAAGTTGATTGATAAGCTTGGAACGCTGAACGACCGGTTCAACATGGAGGGTGGACATGCCATCCATGCCGACATTGAGCAGACGCTGATCGGGTTAGGTTTTCAACCGGAGGACATGGGGCGATCGGTGAAGGAGTTTTCCGGAGGGTGGAGGATGCGGATCGAGCTGGCGAAGATCCTGCTCCGCAAGCCTGATTATATCCTCCTCGATGAGCCGACGAACCACCTGGATATTGACTCCATACAGTGGCTCGAAAATTACCTGTCGGATTATTCCGGTGGAGTGTTGGTGATCTCGCACGACCGCCTTTTCCTGGATAAGGTAACGAACAGAACACTCGATTTGTCGATCGGTAAGATTTACGACTACAAGGTGGGTTACTCGAAGTATGTCGAACTGAAGGAGGAGCGGATCGAGCACCAGATGGCCTCCTACCAAAACCAGCAGAAGATGATCAAGGATACCGAGAAGTTTATTGACCGTTTCAGGTACAAGGCCACCAAGGCGGTTCAGGTGCAGTCGCGCGTGAAGCAGCTCAATAAGATCGACCGGATCGAGGTGGAGCAGGAGGACCGGCTCGATATGAACCTGAAGTTCCCACCGTCGAAGCGATCGGGCAAGGTGGTTGTGGAGGCTGAGCGGCTCGGTAAGTCGTATGGTAACAATGAAGTGCTTCGCGGTGTCGACCTGGTGATCGAAAGGGGAGAGAAGGTAGCCTTTGTAGGCCGCAACGGCGAGGGGAAGACCACGCTTTCACGCATGATCGTTGGAGAACTGGATTATAATGGCAAGCTGAAGCTGGGTCATAACGTGGAGCTGGGCTATTTTGCGCAAAACCAGGACGAGTTGATGAACGAAGAGAAAACTGTCTTTGAGACGGTCGATGCGATTGCAGTGGGAGATATACGTACAAAAATGAGGGATATTCTGGGTGCTTTTTTGTTCAGGGGAGAGGATATCGACAAGAGGGTGAAGGTCTTGTCGGGCGGTGAGCGGTCGCGCCTCGCTATGGCAGTGATGATCCTGCAGCCGTTCAATTTGCTGATTCTTGATGAGCCCACCAACCACCTGGATATGCGGTCGAAAGATATTTTGAAAAATGCGCTGTTGCAGTATGACGGAACGTTGATTGTGGTATCGCACGACCGGGAGTTTCTCGACGGATTGGTCGATAAGGTGTATGAGTTCAGGCACAAGGGGATCAGGGAGTACGCCGGAGGGATCTTTGATTTTCTGGAAAAGCGGAAGATCTCCTCGATCCGGGAGATTGAGCGCAAGGCGGTGCCGGACCGGAGCAGTGCAGGAAACGGCAAAGCGAAGGGTAAGAGGAACAGCGAAACGAAGGACGTGAAGAAGGGTGGTGCCGGCAAATCCATGTCGTACGGAGAGAAGAAGGAGTACGATAAAAAAGTACGGAAGGCGGAGCGTCTTGTTCAGGGGCTGGAGGCGGAGATTAGTAAGGCGGAAACTGATATCGAATCGATGGATGATAAAATGGCCGGTCCGGGTAATATAGACGATCAATCGCTCTTTTTCTCCTATGAGAGGAGGCGGAAAGAGCTGGATCGTTTGATGGCTGATTGGGAACAGGCGTTGTCGGATCTGGAAAATTTGAAAGGTGGCTGAAATAGCGTATTTTGCAGAGTATTAAAATGAGTGCAATACGACATATCATAAGGGTGGTTTTTCTGGGAGCATTGGTTGCCGGATGTGCCTCGATAAAGGAGGGTCCCACTACATCGAAACAGTACGCTGCCCTCTATAACCCGAGCGAGTTCTCCCTGAATGCCGATTACCGTTTCTTTCATATCAGCGAAAACATGACCTCCATGTATATTCGTCTTTTCCCCGGTGAACTGCTTTTCAATCAGGCAAATGAGCAGGCGGAATACCGGGCGATGGTAGGGATCACCTACATCATTTATGAGCTGGATGAGAAAGGAATGATCGCCGCTCAGAGTGACTCAACGCAGTTCGAGGTGAAGCTTGGACGCGAGGCTGAGGAAAGGTCAGGCTTCTTCTCATCGAAGGTACTGAACCTTCCTGCGGGAAAACATTACCTGATAAGGCTGGAGGCACGCGATCTGCAGCGTGGCACCCTGGGTCTGATGTACAAGTTTGTTGATAAAAAAGGTCCATTGTCGGCGCAGAACTACAGCATCGTCTCCGCAACTACTGGCTACCCCCGGTTCCAGAGCTACATTACTCCTGGAGAGGTCTTCAAAATCAAATACCGTCTTCCCGGATATGATACCATATACATCGATTACCTCAGCACACCCGACCACATTCCCAGGCCGCCGGTAACGGTCGATTCGCCTTCATCCTTCCCTTTTGAAACCGATACTACCATTGCATTGGCATATTCAGAAAACACTGTTTTAACTGTTCCCGATCGGGGGACGTATCACTTCAGAGTCGACACGCTGAGTAATGAGGGGGTTACAGTTCATAATTTTGGTCAGGGCTTTCCAAAGGTAGAGACCGAGACGGCCCTGATGGAGCCGCTTTTTTATATTTCTACGATGACCGAATACAACCGCATGCGCAACCAGGAGAACAGGAAGCGGGCAGTGGACGATTTCTGGCTGCAGCGCGCCTCGTCGATGGAGCGCTCAAAGGAATTGATTCGTGTTTACTACAACCGTGTGCTCTACTCGAACCTCTATTTCACTGAATCCAGAGAGGGGTGGAAGAGCGATCGCGGGATGATCTTTATCCTGCTTGGTCCACCCGACAGGATGCGCGACACAGGTACGGAGCAGCGGTGGTACTATATCTCACGCCGCCAGGGGAGGGTAGTAGAGTTTGTGTTTGAGCGGAAGCCAGGCGCCCATTCCAACCACGACCTGGTATGGATGAAGAGCAACGAAGCATTACAGCAGTGGTCGGCCGCGGTAAGTTCGTGGCGGTCGGGAAAGGTATATTCATTCAACAAATGACAAAAAAACAGAAGGATCAGATCATCTTCGGGATCCATGCGGTAACGGAGGCCCTCGAGGCAGGCAGGGAGCTGGAAAAAGTTCTTATCAGGGGATCGCGCGGTACCAGCGGGCTGCTGAGCGAGTTGCGCAGCAGGCTTATCGCGGAGAAGGTGCCTTTTCAGCATGTGCCGGTAGAGAAGCTCAATGCCATTACCATGAAGAACCACCAGGGGGTAATTGCCTACCTGCCGGAAATCGCCTATGGAGAGATTGAGTTTATATTACCGCAGCTTTTTGAAAGCGGCAGGACACCATTGGTTCTGGTGCTTGATCAGGTTTCCGATGTGCGAAACTTTGGAGCCATTGCGCGCACGGCCGAGTGTGCCGGTGTGGATGCGATCGTGGTGCCTTACCGCGGGAGCGCACGGATCACTGCCGAGGCGGTGAAGACCTCTGCCGGGGCGTTGCACAGCATTCCGGTATGCCGGCACCCCGATCTGCGGCAGTTGCTGGAGTATCTGAAGGAGAGCGGATTGCAGGTATTTGCTGCTACGGAGAAGGCGGAGGGGTCGCTTTACGAAGCCGATTTTACCGTGCCTGCAGCAGTATTGATGGGGGCGGAAGATATAGGTATTTCACCGGCGTTGCTACCGTATGTTGACCATGCCATTGCGATCCCCCAGTACGGTACGATCGGATCGCTGAATGTATCGGTGGCTGCCGGAATTATTATCTATGAGGCAGTGCGACAGCGTCTTCAGAATGCTTAATCGAGTGGGAGCTGGCGGCTGAAGCTCTCCTCCAGGGAGATGAAGGTCTCTGTGCGGGATACCCCTGCGATCGACTGCAGCTTTTCTACAAGCACATGTTTGAGGTCCTCATTGTTTCTTGTGTAGATTTTTATGAAGATGGAGTATCCGCCGGTGATGTAGTGGCACTGGGTGATCTCGGGTATTTTCTTTAATTGCTCCACCACCTCGGGGTAGAGTCCGGCGTTGTCTAGGTAGATCCCGACATAGGCGCAGGTATGAAATCCGATCTTCTTCGGATTGAGGGTAAACTCCGAGCCGGATACGATCCCCAGTTTCATCAGCCGCTGGATGCGTTGGTGAATGGCTGCACCCGAAACGTTACATTCGCGGGCCACTTCAAGGTAGGGTATCCTGGCGTTTTTTGTAATGAGCGACAGAATCTTTCTGTCGAGTTTGTCAATGTGCAATGCTTCTTCCATTGTAAAAGATTAATGTTCAATGCTACGGTTCCGGAAAAAACAGATATTGTGGATTGAGATGCTGATCAGTTGCTGTTTCAACGGAATTTTCCGTATTCGTTTAAGATTTTAAAGAAATTTGTTCAATATACTTAGAAAGTTTAAATTTACTCAACCGAATCGTATTTGCAATAGATAGAAATATGTTATATAATAGTGTTGATTTGCAGAGGATGGGTTTGTACAGGATATCGAAGAAAGTCTGCCGGAAAATTATCTTTTACCCTAAATGTTTTTAACCTGGCACGGAAGGAGCTGACTTTGAAGAATACCCTGAGTAAAGAAGCATGCCTCCCGGTTTTTCAATCTACGGTGTATTTCCTGAGTTTCTCTGAAATGACCTGGAGGCTCTCTCCGGTTTCAGATGAAATTCGCCTCAGGTCTTCGTATTCAATGTTCCTGTGGTAGACCTCACCTTTCAGTCCCGATATTTTCATATTTACCTCCCCGTAAGGAGTTTGTATTTTTATACTTTCCCGCTCCAGGATCATTCTTGATTCCTTCCGCATCCTTACTCCCAGCGAGGTGGTTTCCTTCAGCAGAATGGAGGTCAGTTTTTTCTCATCCCCGGTTTTCGACAGAACAGTAAGTTTGGTCGCCGGACGATTTTTCTTCATTTGAATAGGTGTAAAGAAAACGTCGAGTGCGCCTTCCCGGAAAAGTTTTTCCATTACCGGTTCATAGAACTGGGGATTCATATCATCGATATTGGTCTCTATTACGATAATCTCCTCCATTTCCTGGCTCCCCAAGGCTTTGCCAATGTAGACCCTGAGCACATTGGGGTGCTCGAAATCTTTTGTGCCGGCACCATATCCAATGGATTCCACCATCATGGATGGCATATCTCCAAAGCTGTCGGCAAGGGTTGTGATCACCGCAGCACCGGTGGGGGTTACCAGTTCACCCTGAGAATTGGTAGAATAGGTAGGTATGTTTCTCAGAATCTCTGCGGTTGCCGGAGCCGGTACGGGGAACTTCCCGTGGGAAAAGGTAACAAAGCCCGATCCCACATTCAGTGGAGAGCAAACAACCTTTTCGATTCCGAGCTTCTTGAATCCAAGGAGGGCACACACCACATCCACTATGGTATCAATAGCACCCACTTCGTGGAAATGGACTTTTTCAAGAGGCATATCATGGATCCTGGCTTCGGCTTCGGCAATGGAGAGAAAGACTTTTTTGGCTTTCTCCACGATATCCTCCGGTAATCCCCGGTTTTCGACAAGATTGTTGAGGTCCTTCAGGTGCCGGTGATGGTGCTGGTCCTCATATTCAACCTCGAAATAGGTTGAGGATATGTTCTGTTTCACCAGCTTCCGGTTTTTTAGGTTCACTTTTCCCAGTCCCAGTTTTGCAACTTCATTTTCAAGATATGCGAAATCAAGCCCCGCATCCAGGAGAGAGGCAATCAACATGTCGCCGGCGATGCCGGAAAAGCAATCAAAATAGGCAATTTTCATTCTGTCTTTTATTTGTTGACCATGGATGCAAAGTAACCTGCACCAAAGCCATTGTCAATATTCATTACGCAAACCCCCGGTGCACATGCATTGAGCATGGTAAGAAGGGGGCCTATTCCGTTGAAGCTTGCGCCATAACCCACCGAGGTGGGAACGGCAATCACGGGTTTATCTACCAGTCCGCCAACTACGGAAGGGAGCGCCCCGTCCATTCCTGCGACTACAATAATCACATTGGCATTATCAATATGGTGTTTATTGTTGAAGAGCCGGTGAATCCCGGCAACACCTACATCGAAGAGGGAGCGAACATGATTGCCCATGAAGCGCGCGGTTTCAATGGCTTCCTCGGCAACAGGAATGTCGGTGGTACCGGCGGTGATCACCAGTATATGCTTACTTTCGTCCGCTGGAAGGACTATCTTCTCATTCTCATAGGTGATGGTCCTGCCCACCGGATGATACACTGCACCCGGAAGCCTCTCCAGCACCTGTTCATACATCTCAGTGCTGGCCCGGGTGCCGAGTACGTTGTTGTATTCCGAGAGCCTTTTAAAGATCTCTCCCACCTGTTCCGGGGTTTTGTTCTCGCAGAACACGATCTCGGGATGGCCCTTTCTTAAGGACCTGTGATGGTCCAGGTTTGCGAATCCCAGGTCTTCGAAAGGCAGGTTCTGAATTTTTTCAAGGGCATTTTCCACCTTCACCTTACCCTCGCGAATGTCGGTCAGTAATTGTCTAAGCTTCTCTTTTTGCATCGATGTTTGCCAATTTATTCAGTGATCCGCTTTTGAATTTTTTTATCTCAATATCCTGGAAACCAATACTGTTGAATTTTGTTACGATGACTTCATAATGATCCTTGACCAGCTGAAGGAATAGTGGATTAACCTCCAATACGGCTTTGTCATCAAAATGTCTGACTCTCAACTCTTTTACTCCAAGTCCTTTGACGAACTCCTCGGCTTCCTCCACCTGGGAAAGCTTTTCCGGGGTCACTTTCCTTCCATAGGGAATACGCGACGCCAGGCAGGGGCTGGGAGGTTTGTCCCAGACTTCCAGGCCAAGCATCTTAGCGATCACCCGGATATCATCTTTTTTAAGGCCTGCATCTCTGAGCGGACTCACCACCTGGTGTTCGTCTGCAGCTACAAGTCCGGGACGGTGGTCACCCAGATCATCCATATTGGTCCCGTTAGCGATAAAGCGGATCCCTTCTTCGGAGGCAACCTCTTCAATATGGTCGTAAAGTTCCGTTTTACAGAAATAGCAGCGGTTTACTGGATTCAGGATGTAGTCCTCATTCTCAGTCTCCCTGGTATTGACCACCTTCAGCCTTGCCCCGGTTTTTTTGGCGAAATCGATGGCTGAATTGATCTCACTGCGCGGTACGGAAGGCGAATCGGATATTACGGCCAGCACATTCCTGCCCAGAACATCGCTGGCAACCGCAAGCAACAGGGCACTGTCGAGACCGCCGCTGAATGCAATGATCAGCCTGTCATACCTGAGGAATTCTTTTTTAAGTGCGCTTAAATTTCTCTCTGCTACACTTTTTGGGTATAATGATAAGTTTTCATACATAATCAGTTTCCTTTCTTACTCTTTAACAATCCAGACTTAAAAATGATTATTCAGGTTCACTCTTTCTTTATTTCTCTCTTGGTTAAACTGCTTTTTTGAGTTAATGTTTCTGGTTTTAACGGTTTTATATTATTGATAATCAAGAATTTTTTTACAAATTCCAAAATAGTATTCCATATCCAGTCCGCAGGCTCTGAGCAATTCCCCATCGCGCACGATCTCCAGAGGCACGCCGGTCTTCAGTATTTTACCTCCGGAAAGTATGGCGATCCGGTCACAACAGGCAACCAGGGGAATAATGGATTGAGATACAATGAAAAGGGTGGCTTCCAAAGAGTTTATGATCTTTATTAACTGTTCGATCATGGAGGGATCCAGGCTGGAGAAAGGCTCATCGAGCGCAATCACCTCCGGGTTCATGACCAGGACCGTGGAGAGGGCCACCCGTTTCTTTTCACCCAGGGATAAATGGTGGGAAACCCGTTTTTCAAATCCTGTCAGTCTAAGTTTCGAGAGGGTTTCGTAAAGTCTTTTTTCAATCTCTTTAGCCGGGATCCCGAAATTCCTGGGTCCGAAAACAACATCTTCCTCCACAGTGGGATTGAAAAGCTGATCATCGGGATTCTGAAAAAGGAGACCGACCTGCCTGCGAATCTCCGGCAGATTTTTTTTATGAACCTTTAGGTCGCCGATCCGGACCTCACCCTCTCCCGCGAGGATGCCATTGAGGTGAAGAAGAAGCGTTGATTTCCCCGCCCCGGATGGGCCTATGATCCCGATTTTCTCTCCCGGTTTGGCAGACAGGTTGATCCTGTCCAGAACGGTTTGTCCCTTACCGTAGGAGAATGAAAGATCCTTTATTTCAACACCAGCAGCCATCTAACGAAAAATATAAGGGGTAAAACGAAAAAATAGGAGAAAAAGTAAAAACAGGGCGGGTGACAGGAACTGCTGAAAACTTAATTTCCGGGAGGGAAGAGACGGCATTTCACCAGTAAATCCACGGGAAAGCATAGACTGGTGAATGATATGGGCGCGGTCCCAGCTACGGATAAAAATGATGGCCGCCTGGTTACCGTAAACCCGGAGAGGGTTTCCGCGGATCCTTCCGGGTGTTCTGCTGATCCTGGCCCTGGATGTTTTCAGAACCTCATCCAGGAATATGAAGGAGTACCGGTACAAGAGGGCGGAGATTTGAACAATCACCGCGGGCATTTTCAATCTTCTCAAGGCGTGGAGAAGGTTGTCGAAGCGCTCGGTAGAGGTTAACAATATCAGAAGTATCAGGGCAGACAGGGCTTTCATGATGAGACTCAGGGGCAAGTTGAAGTTATAATCCCGAAGCTCCTCCATGGAAGTGTAACCGGATGACAGGGGTAAAAGCACCGCTGCGGCCAGGATAAGCGGGAGGACAAAAAGACACTTCTTTAGAATGAAGGCCAGTGGCACCCTGGACAACGGGATCACAACCAGGACAGCAGGAAGGAAAAGACCATAATCGATGAAGCGGTACCGTGGTGCTGAAATGATGATGAAAACAGCAGCAAAACAGGCAATGAGTTTCAGCCGGGGATCCATCCTGTGAACCGGGCTCTCAAGATTGCTGTATTTGTCAATATAACCGTGCTTCAATGTTTTCCTGTTTATTGTGTTTTCTTTTTTGACATAATCGCAAAAAAGATCCCGGTCAGACCCATAATTATCGCTAAACCGAAAATAATCCTGTAAAGAGAGGGTATTCCAGCGAAGGTGAACTCCTGGATGCCCTCAGCAGTTGGGGGCTCGGCAAGGGGAGCCTCAATGGCAATCTCTTCTTCAGGAGAGAAAAAACGTTCGCTGAGAGAGATCTCCATGCTTTTTTTATGACCCATCCCATCATCTGCAATGATCTTCCAGGTTCCCGTCTGGTCGGGGGTAAAACTGAATTTTCCATGGATGTCAGTTTTTCCTTCCTGGAAAAGTTTTTCGGAATCAGGGGAATAAATCATCATTTTCATACCGGGTATCTCATGATGACCGGAATAGGCGGCCCGGACAACCATAAACGGGGGTTTTTCTTCTGCTTTCAACTCAACACCGTGAGAAAAAACCTGCACGCTTACCAATAGCAACAGGAAGATAACCAGGAGCATTTTCAAATCAGAAGTATTCATTGGATTGTAGTTTAAGCAATTACTTCAGGTTTTACTTTGAGTAGAAATTTTACTGATGAAAGGGTCAATACCGCTTCCATGAGTCCGGTGAGCAGGTAAACCGAGAAAAAATATGCGATTTCCGTACCGTATCCGGAAAGCATAAATTCACCTGCCATGAGGACCGCGGGGAGGGTGACTCCCAAAAATCCTGCTAACCCTGCCCGGGCCAGGACAGAAATTTTTTTTAATTCCCAGATCTTCCATGCAGCGAACGCACCGGCCGACATATTCAATGTGTTAACACCCAGGGAAAGAAGACCCCCGTGCTGAAAAATGAGTGACTGGAAGATCAGGGCAGTAAATATCACGGGAACGGACCTTCGTCCGAGGATAATGCCTGCTAATCCGTATAATCCGGGATGTACAGAGGTTCCGGCCAGGGGTATGTGTATGGTGGATACAGCAAACAGGGCTGCTGCAATTATTCCCATCCTGGGGATTTCCTCCTGCGAGGTATTCCTGGTGGACATATAGATCAACCCACCGCTTACTGCCAGAGCCACTACAGAAAGTTCCGTGCTTATAATACCATCTGAAATATGCATATCAATTTATATTTTCAAATCAAATTTCTCCATTGTTGGGGCCCCCGGACTTTAAGCGTGTTACTGCTTTGGTAAATTACACAAAATCGTGTCACTAATTTGCATAAACATAACACGCATCCTGCAAATATAGAATTCTGTATGGAAAAGTACGTGTATCTCAAAAAAATAAACTAAAGAAAAAAACAGGATTTAGCATTCTATTAACATTATTTATAGCCGTCTATTAAGTTGACAATACGATGGAGGGGTATAATTCAAGTTTTCTCTGATTGTGATTTAATTCGAATCTTCTTCAGAAGCGAAATCGCTTTCCCGGTTCTTTGCTGACATAAGGCTTCTCCAGTCTTCGCCTGTTGGGTTTTGGAATACCCTGAGTCCGAATTCAGGAACCACAGCCATGATATGGTCGAATATATCGGCCTGAATCGCTTCATAATTGGCCCAGGCCTGGTCTTTGCTAAAAACATATATTTCGATGGGGATGCCTTTTTCCGTGGGTTGGAGGTGTCTGACGAGGAATGTCATGTCTGAATGGATCATGGGGTGGTTCTTCAGGTAGAGTTCAAGGTATTTTCTGAATGTTCCGATATTTGTCAGTCTGCGGCCATTGATCCGGTTGGATGTATCTGCTCCTACTTTTTTATTGAAATCTTCTATCTCTTTCTCCTTCTGCTCCAGGTATTTCCGGAGAATCCTGATCTCCTTGTATTTTTCGATTGTTTCATTATCGACGAACCGTACACTTTGCATGTCAATATTAATTGATCGCTTGATGCGGCGCCCACCGGACTCCTCCATCCCTCTCCAGTTATTGAATGATTCGGACACAAGGGCATAGGTAGGAATTGTTGCGATGGTCTTGTCCCAGTTCTGGACTTTTACAACATTCAGCCCAATATCGATCACATCGCCATCGGCGTTGTATTTCGGCATAGAGATCCAGTCACCCACATTTACCATTTTATTTCCGGCAATCTGGATGCTGGCAACGAGTCCCAGAATAGTGTCCTTGAATACCAGCATCAGTACTGCCGCGAATGCACCAAGTCCGGTTAAAAGTCCTCCTACCGATTTATCGGTCAGGATAGAAATAGCTACCAGGGCAGCTACAATATAGATCAGGATCTTGACAAGCTGCACGTATCCTTTAATATTTCTTCCTCTAGAAACCGGAAGATTCATATAGATTTCATGAAGTGCACTGATGAGTGAATCGAGTACCAGAGCAATGATCAGGATAATATATAATTCAGTAATCACCTTGATAAACCCCACCAGTCCGGGGACATCGACAAAGAATACTACCGTTGCATTGACCACCAGGGCGGGAGCGATATGGGCAATGCGGGAAAATAGTCTCTTTTTCAGAAGGATATCATCATATCTGTTTTTTGATGTTTTTATCATGTTTCCTACCAGACGGATGAGGATAAATTTGACAATCCGGTCGGCCAGGAAGGCCAATAGGGCGATCAGCAAAAGCACAGTAAAGTTTTCCAGCAAATTTGACCACTGCTCTGACAATCCTGTATTTTCAAGAAATAGACGGTATTTAGATAAAAGATTCTCCATTATGTGGGGACTTTATTATTCAAAGATCAAATTTAAAATTAAATTCAGGTATTTTATAGGAATTTAGATAAGTTTTCTTTGTGTGGGTATAACATTAATGAGATTAATTATATTTGTCATTCGGCTGAAATGGAACCAACTGATTTACTTTAAGATTTCATGAAGAAATTCTCAGATGAAGATATCATACGTGGTCTCAGGAAACGGGACAACGATGTAATACAATTCATATACACGGAGAATTTCGGGATGGTCAGCTCTATGGTTCTGAAAAACAGTGGGTCCGATGATGATTCTGAAGATGTGTTCCAGGAAGCCCTGATCATCGTTTTCAAGCGGTTGCGGGAGGAGCCCGATTTTGAGTTGACCAGCACATTTTCCACCTTTCTTTATTCTGTTGCCAGGCTGATCTGGCTGAAGAAGATCAGGGAGGACAAGAAAATGGAAGTTACGGAGTTGAAGAGGGAGATGGAGGAGTTTATTGAGTTCGAAGAGCCGCCCCCGGTGCAGGATAAGGATTTGAGGATGGCTGTATACCAGCGCAATCTAATTCTTATTCCGGAAGATTGTCAGAAGATACTTGTTCTTACCGGGCAGAATATCTCAGCGAAGGAGATCGCTGAGAAGTTGGGTTTCAGGAGTGATACCTATGTTAGGAAGCGAAGGCATTTTTGCAAGGAATTTCTGGCGAACCGCATTAAGGAGGACAAAGCGTACCAGGCGTTGCTGGATGACTAAGCTTGAACTTTCAACACACTTATCTTTCTCCCGGTCTATCTTTCCAATTACATGTTTGCTTGCTTGCATACCTATCTACCTATCTACCTATCTACCTATCTGCCTATCTGCCTAATTATCTAACTAACAATCTGTTTATTGCTCTTAAAGATTTTTCTTATCTGCTTTTTATAAGTAAATAGCAGAATGAGTAGTGTTAATCCTGTTATAATAACTGCCAGATAGAAACCTGCAGATCTGCTGTGTAGCGGACTGTTGTTACCCACTATCATGAAAGCTGACCAGAAGTAGGGGTTGGCTTTCAGTTTGTCGGAGGAGGTTATATAGTCTATTTTGGCTTCCCGGAGCGCTCTCTTTTTGTTTCTACCTTTTTTGAGGTAGTTATAGAATCCACTCATCAGTTCGGCGCTGGACTGGTCCGATACCTGCCAGAGGGTCATGACAATACTGGGGCAACCCGCGTAGATAAAACCACGGGCCATGCTCATCATTCCCTCACCCTTTTGCATTTTACCGTATCCACTGGAGCAGGAGCTCAGCACCACCATTTCTGCGTTCAGCTTCATGTTATAGATCTCATAGGTAAAGAGGTTATGGTCCTGGGTGGTATCGCTAAAATCTCTGGCAAAAGCCAGTTTCGAGAACATCGGGTTTTCGTCATCCATGATCGTATGCATGGCAAGGTGCAGAACTTTGTAATCGGAAGCGTATTGTTTAAAGTTGCTCTCCGTAGCTTCGTAGTCCATAAACACTTCAGAGGGCATGGTTTTGGAAATGTATTCGACCTCTCTTTTTGCACCTGGCAGCGGCATCAGGAAATCGGGATTTGACTGGCGGTTCCAGACCAGTGGAACATCGTCATCCAGAAGGTTCTCATATTCTGGCGCAAAGGCCAGCACTTTTGCATGCGGTGATTTTGTCCTGATCCTTTCACTGAAAAGCAGGGTGGAGGAATGGGAATAACCGACTGACAAGTCATGAATAAGGTAGGGCAGATCGCGGTAATTGATATACTCTTTATCGACATCGGCTGTGATAAACGAATCGAAGGGGAGGTACATGATGGCTCCGTCGGGCACAAAAGTAATCTCGCGACTGTCGGTTACATCAAGCACGGGCTTTACAAGGACCTCATAAAACATTTGTCCGAGCGTTACATATTCCCTGTAGGTTTCCCGAACATTTTTACTGAAATCCTGGTTTTGAAGCAGTTTATAGTATGCAAAGCAGTTTTCATGGAATTCAGGTTCAATTTTCTGTGTAAGCACCTTGATCTGTTTCTTATCGATTATAAAAGTGGTCAATATAGAATCAGACAAAACATATTCTACAATACATTCATTTTTTTTGAGTTTTTCCTGTGCCTCCTTCAGTGTAATGAAATTCGGTTTATATTTTAATTCAAAATATCGGGGGTAGTTTCTTTCTATGGAATCAATAAGAGAATTGTAATTATCTTTTAGCTTAAAAAAAGAATTATTATAATTTCTCAACACTTCTTCGTTTGGTTTAATCTTAGACTTTTCTTCATATATTAGTTCAGTATATGCTTCTATTTTTCTTGTTAAGTTTATTTCATTATTTTTTACTTCAGGGGGTAGCCCAGAAAAATGCATTGCTTCACCACCTTTAATTTCAGAATATAAAGAAAAGGCTTTCATGTTTTCTGCATATTGAAATGCTTTTTCTAAGTATTCATGATTAGCAGTGATATTAAATAATTTTGAGGCTACATCAACTGCTTCATGAATAATAGTAATTCTTTTTTGAGATTCTAAGTGAATACTCTCAGGATTTCTCATATGTAGCCTGAAAACTTTTAAATATTCTATACTTCTAGAGTAGTTTTCTAATGAAAGTTTTAAATCATTAATATTATTAGTTTCATTGTATAACTTTCGAGCTGCATCTGCGTACAATTTGAAGAAATCAATAATATCTCTATTATAAGCGCGTTCATTCAAAATGTTATAAGCAGCATCAGAGTTATTATTTATATCTGATAATTTATTAATAGTCGTTGATAACCAAGCAATGCAATTATTATAATTCCCTTTTAAGTAATGTATATTACCAATTAATAAATATGTTTGATATAGCTTTTCAAATGAAGTCGATTCAGTATTATTCGTAATTTCTAAATTATTTAATAAATATTGCAGTGCAATATCATAATTCCCCAATTTAACATTTATAGAGGCTACCCTAAAGTTGTACAACATATGCAATGGGCTATTTGGATATAAACACTTATCGTATATATCTTTAGCAGTGTTAGTCTCAATTAATGCTAATTCAAGTTTAGACATTCTACTATATGCTTCTGCTAGAAATAAGTGCTTATAGTAATCTAATCTTGGATTATTAGCTACAAATCCTAGCTCATTTAGAAATGAAATTGCTTCTTCAATTCTATCCTGAGTAATTAAAATATTAAAAAGATTAATATATGGTTTTACAAATACATCCGTATTTAATGGCATGTGAGTACTAAAGAAGTCAAGACAATAATTATAATACAATTCTGCTTCACTAAAATCTGAAAAACTGTAGTAAACATTACCCTTATTGTTATATATATAACCTAAAAACTCTGAGTTAGGATCATGCTCTGAAAAGTAATTCTCCGCAATATTTAAGTGCTTAAGTGCTTTTTGAAAATTATTTAGATTTCTGTAAATAACACTTAAATTCACATGTGTTGAAGCTGTTTTTGAATGGAATTTACCTAGAGATGCTTCCTGTAATTCCAGTGTCTTAAGAAGATAATATTCAGCACTATCGTAATTGCCTTGTTTTAAGTAATTAAATCCGGGTTTGTTATATGAGTCAATAAGTTTCTTTGTATCAATATACTCTTGTCCAATTATAGTATTGATAAATCCTAATCCAAGAGATAATATGTAGATTATTGTTTTCACGATGTTTAAAAAAAGTAAAATAATTTCATGATTACAAATAGAATGGTATTTATTTATATTTCGTAAAGTACATAAAAGCAAATAGTTAAGACTTCGATCAATTATTTTTTTATTTTTCTGTTTTTATTTGGGTAACGTTTGGGGTGTTTTTGGAATAAAGGGTTGAACGATCAACAAAACATGTATGAACCCTAATTAACAAAAACGTCATGAAAACATTAAAAACAACAATCGATTCTTTTGTAACGGATGCAATTACAAGAAATGAAATGAATTATCTTTTTGGAGGAGGTGAACCAATAGATATGATTATTCCTCCTGATGATGATGATGAAGAGCCGAAATAGTTAAACTCAACAAAGAATTTTTGCACTCCTGACATTTTTTGTCAGAGTGGGACCTTCAACAGTTGCGAAAACGTTCGAACTGTCATGTGTAGAAAAATATATAGCCGGGGAGTATGCAACGACATGCGGTACCGGAAGATATAGGACAAGCACCCTTGTGTTTCTTTCATAGAGCTTCAATGTATCATTGCATTGAGTCGCCAAATGGAAGATATATCAAGAAGGAAAGTTAGATTCTTCCATTGAGCCGAAGTAGTTCATGCTGCTTTAAGCGACACGGATGACTTTAACAGACCAACAGGAGGTAATTATATTCTTGAGCAGGGAAAAGCGGTTGGATAGCTTTTGGCTGACTGAATGCATAAAAACTGAATGTGCTATGTCCACCCTTCAGTGAAACATAAAGTGGCACTGAGGCCGGAACAAACCAGACAGATGACCAGTGAACCATCGGGTTTCATCGGCCCGCAGTAATTAAAATCTACTGAAAAGCTGGAGCACTCCGGATTGTTATACATGAAATATTAATTTATATACTGATATGAAACGAGACAGACATTTTATCCAGAAATACCTCGATAATGACCTTTCAGACAAGGACATGAAGAGGTTTGAAGCAGATCTCGAAGTCAGTTCTCAACTTCAAAACGACCTGGCATTATACCGGGAAATTGATGAAGCGCTAACCGATACGGAAGTATTGGGATTCAGAGAACAGCTTACAGATTTGCGACGAGAAAAACAAAAAGGTGGAGGGACCGGAAAGGGACCGATCCGCTTTACAAAACCATGGCATTATGCTGCAACGGCAGCAATTGCACTGTTCCTGGCCATTGGCCTGGCATCTATACTTGACAGGCCCTTGGATAACAAGGACCTGCTTAAAAAGTACTACAAACCTTATGAGGTGGCATTGATCAACAGGTCAGACAATTCAACGGTCGACCTGATCCTGAAAAATGCAGAGATCCTCTATCAGAGGGGAGAGTTTAAGCAAGCTGCCATATATTTTGAAAAGGTGCTGGAAGAGCAACCTGATCTGGCAGGAACCAACCTCTATACAGGTATATCGTATTATGAACTTGAACGATATTACGATGCCAAAAATTCATTGAACAGGGTGATCGAACACAACGATAACCTCTACATTGAACAGGCTGAGTGGTACCTGGGACTCTGCTTCCTCGCTCTCGAAGAGAATGATCGGGCAATAAGACAATTTGCCAGGATCGCTTCAGGCAACAGTGATAAGGCAACTGATGCCAGAAAGTTGCTGAGAAAGATCCGTAGATAGCAGAGACAACAGTTCAGCGGAACAATACACGCTTTTTATTGTGAAATGATCAGAGAGAGATTTTATTCTGGAATGGAAATGGATCCGACATATGAGGAGTTGCTATCTGACAACAGGAAACTGAAGCAGAAGCTGGAGTGGCTGGAAGGTGTTTATCATAGTCACAGAGATGCCGGAGAACAAGTGAAGGAGAAATTCCTGTCCAATATGTCTCACGAGATCAGGACACCAATGAATTCAATTCTGGGATTTGCAAATCTCCTGAACGATAACCAGCTAACAGAGAATGAGAGGGATGAATACTTATATTATATCACACACAGTAGCCGGACGCTCTTAAAAGTATTGGATAATATGATCGATCTGACCTTACTGGAGACCAAAGGTCTTAAAATGAGGCGGGAGGAGATCTATGCAGAGGACCTGTTTAAAGAGATCTATGAGTTTTTTAATTCAAGGGTGGCTCGAACGATGCACTATCGGATAGCATTGTTAATGACAATCCCAACACAGTATGGAAGGATCACATTGGAGGCCGATGGATACAGGTTAAAACGAATTATTGAAAACTTGATTAGCAGCGCGTTCAATCATCAGATCAAGGGTGTGATTGAAATGAGGATGGATGTAAAAGATGAGAATAGAATCGTCTTTACCGTGATAAGTAGTAAAAATGAGTTGCTCGAAGAACGGGCAAAAATGATCTTTGAAAATAATGGTAGTACGGATGACTGGCATAACCAGCTAGACTCCACGGGCCTTTCTTATAAATTGGCACGTGATTTGGCTCATGCCATGGGAGGCTCTGTCAGTCTGAAAAAGGTGAGTGAAAAGAGAATGGGAATATCAGTCGATCTGCCAATAAAGCGTATCGGCTATATTAAAAAAAAAAGAGTCGCCTGAAAACGTTACAGCACTGTTGAATTGAACGGGAATTGATGTAGCTCCCAATAATTAGGGATTGATCGTTCAAAACATTAAAAGGGGAGGTCATCAAATCCCGAATCATCAACAGGCGGATCTTCCGGAAAAGGAGCCTGGTTGTCTGACGTAACCGTATTCTGATCTTGTACGCCCGGTGTATTGGGGTTAATACTTGTTGATTGTTCGTTTTCAATCTTCCAGGCATCAAGGTTAGTAAAATACGAAGTCTGACCATCTTTCTCCCACTTTCTTCCACGAAGGTTGAAACTCACCTTCGCCTGGTCGTTCACATTCAATCCGTCAAGTAAACTGCACTTGTCCTGCACAGCCTGGAATTTGATGTATTCAATAAACTCAAACCCGCTGCTGCTGGTTTCCTTCACCTCAAGGATAAACTCTCGTTTCTTAAACTTGTCAGTTACTTGCTGGGTCGGAAAGATCTCAAAGATCCTGCCTGAAATTTCAAAGCTCATAGTTAATTGTTGTTTTATATATCATGACAAAACTAGTAAAAACCACTGCATTTTTTGTGCAGTAAAAAACATTACAGAAGAAAAGCCAATTTATTCTGATAGAAAAGCCAGGAAAGCACTATACTTTCCTGGCTTTGATGTTTTTTGCCCGGGAACCGGGGATATCTTATTCTTCTGCCCCTTCGGCTACAGATATTAGTTCAACTTCAAAGATGAGAACCGAATTTGGCGGGATTGCCGGTGATGGCGGACGCTCTCCATAAGCCAGGTTGGAGGGAACATAAAATTTGTATTTGGACCCCTCACTCATCAACTGTAAACCTTCTGTCCAACCAGGAATCACCTGGTTCAACGCGAATGTTGCAGGTTCACCACGGTCAACACTGCTATCAAAAACAGTGCCGTTAATTAATGTACCGTGGTAATGAACCGTAACTGTCGATGACTCAGTCGGCATCTTTCCGTCGCCCTCCTCCAGTGGTTCGTACTGAAGACCCGATTCAGTGGTGAAGACACCTTCACGCAACTTGTTCTTATCCAAAAATTCAACGCCTTCCTGCGATTTGCGGTTCATAACACCCTGAATGAGCTGCATCTGCAACATCTCAACAGTCTGGCGATCGAAAGAGGATGAGTCGTGCAGTACGGTATTTATCCCGGATCCCACCAGCACCGGATTAATCTGATCAAATAGATCAGCTGTCTGATATCCAATGGAAAGTCCGAGAAAATAACTCAGTGAATCCCAGTCATTCTGAAGATTTACCTGGGCTTCCGATCGGATTTTTTCACCCCCGATGAAGTTATTCACGAAATAACCTCCTGCAAATGCAACGATCACCAGGATCAGTGTTGTAAGTGTTTTGTTGTTCATGACAATGATTTAAAATGTTTTAATGAAAATGCGAAGTTAAGAAAATTTGGTCGGATTTAACAAGAACAGTCGGGTTGCTATATCAAAAAGGTAAGATTAAGAACAAAAAGACTTAAATAACCGGTTTAGTTGCCCGCACAATCTCCCTTTTACCTGGCGGACCAGGAAGTTTTTGCACAGTAAAACCAGCCTGCTTCATATTTCGCCTTACCTGTCCACTCGATGAGTAAGTCGTTAGCACTGCCCCAGGCGCCGCCAACTCATTAACCCTGGTGAATATTTCAACGGTCCATAAGGCAGGCTGAACTACAGGTGCAAATGCATCAAAATAGATCACATCAAACAAACCCAATGGCGCAGCCTCCCTGAAATCGGCACACTCCTTGTAAAGCGCAAACGATTCTGAAATCTGTACATCTGTACCCCAGTCAGCCTCATGAATCTTTCCAAAGATCTCCATATTGTATTCCGAAAGGTTTAGCATTTCAAACTCGGTTTTTGACAACGGATATTTTTCTATGGCATGGTAATATACCTCCCGGTTACACTCCCCTGCCTGCATAAAAGTTAGTAAAACATTTAGCCCCGTTCCCATTCCATATTCCAGAACCCGCACAGGATTTTTGTCAGAATAGCCGAATGCTGCCCTGATATAGATATGCTCAGACTCCGCAACCGCTCCGTTCACAGAATGGTAATGCTCATCCAGTTCCGGAATGTAGATCGTATGCGATCCGTCCCCAGTTTTTGTAAGCCTGCGCTCCATTTTTCAAAGTTATGATATTTTCGTCATTCCGAATACTTTGCCTGAGCAAAAATTGTAAGGCCGGGAATCAGTTTAAAAAGGGGAATTTTTAGCAACTGTTGAACGCAGATTATGCAGCAGTAGCCGGTACTTTCACAGGGGAATCATGCGGAACCCCTTCGGCCGATATATTCAGTTCTTTCAATATTAAATAGGAAATAAATAACTCCATAAAAATAGTTAATAATTAAAATATTAAATATATATTTATAGTGTACATTTGTATGTAAATAAAAATGAAAGTTAGATTTTACATTGAGAAGCGGCGAGGAAAGGATGGAAGATTATTGACCAGCAGAAGGCCGATATTCATGACGGTCGCTTTTCATGGTAAAAGGGTATTGATCTCCACCGGAAAAAATGTTGATCTGAAATGGTGGGATCATACGAAGCAGCAGGTGAGAGAGATGCATCCGGATGCATCCGTTATCAATAGATGGCTCGAAACATTAGCGTATACCGCCGGCACTGTCTGGAAGTCGCTGGCAAGCCTGTCTGAGAATCCCGGGGTAGGGGAGTTTCGCGATGAATTTGAGCGGTTGAGACCCCGGTTTTCAGGAGGGTTCTTTGACATCATGTTTCTGTTCATGGAAGAGGGTTCCAGGCGTTGGAGTATAAGTACATACCAAAAAGTTCGAACCTTCTATAACCAGCTGAAAGAGTTCGAAAAGTCAGAGATGTATCCTCTTCATTTTAACACCATGAATGAATCGTTTCTTTATCGGTTTCGCGATTATCTTGAGAAAAAAAGCAGGTCGGAATCCACCATCAGAAAGATGGTAAACCTGCTCGTTTGGTACCTGAACTGGGCTACAAAAAATGGGTACAATGTGTATTACGATTACCGGGGTTTTTATAAAATGCTTGATAAAGGAAGTGCAACGGAAAAAATCCCGGCAAAGTGCGAACCTGTTTACCTGGAATGGGATGAGCTGTTGCGGTTCCTGAAGCATTCGCCATGCACAACTGTGAAAGAACGTGTCAGGGACCTCTTTTGTTTGAGTTGTTTCACCGGACTAAGATTCGGAGAGTTGCGGAACCTGACTAAGGAGGATGTAATGGCATCCTCTGTTATTGTGAGAAAAGGTGACAGTAAGGTGAGATATGTTCCGGTAAGCAAATATGCTGCGGTGATCCTCGAAAAATATAAGCACCGTTACTACCGTGACAATGCGGCGCTGCCACCCGTGAGCGCGATGACGGTGAACAAGTACCTGAGGGTCATGGCGAAGGAATTGAAACTTGAGCGGACGGTTGCCGTGGGTATCGGAAGCAGACGAAGGGCGATGCTTTGGGAGGTGCTAACGGCCGGAGCCGGGGTCCAGACTTTTATCATGCATGCGCTCAGACTGGAAATCCCTGCGGATGTCATAGCCTCGTTTACCGGTGTAACGAGCGATCATCGCATCAAACTCATGAAACAGGAATTGGCAATGAAAGAGATAAAGAAATTCGATTTGATAGAACATTCTCAGTAATGCAACACCTGTCTTTTACTCCTGACTTAAGGGTTAGAATTTGCTGCAAAACTGACAGGTGATGAGTCCGGATACCAGGAGGTCCGGGCTTTTTTATATATGCCTGGTTCCTTTCATTATCTGTCCTGATTTCTTCCATTCGATCAATGTTTATAAAAATTGAACCAACTTTCATTGGCATACCATTCCATTAATCTTTACATTTGTATGCGTATATTTAACAACGAAAAAATAATTTGATGAAACCTACACTATTGATCCTTGCAGCCGGAATGGGAAGCCGGTATGGCGGACAAAAACAGACCGATGAATTTGGACCGCACGGAGAGACGATTACCGATTATTCCATTTACGATGCATTAAAAGCTGGATTTGAAAAGGTGGTTTTCGTTATATCCCCACAAATGGAGGAGGAGTTCAATAGCAGCTATTTAAAGCGGTTTCCTTCCGATATGAATGTACAATATGTACTGCAGGATGTAAAGAATGTACCGGAAGGTTATACCGTTCCGCCCGATCGAAAAAAGCCCTGGGGAACTGCCCATGCTGTCCTTATGGCAAGGGACGTGATCCGCGAGCCTTTTGCTGTGATCAATGCCGACGACTTTTACGGGAGGGAATCCTATCGGATCATGTGTGATTTCCTGACAAAGAGTGAACCGGGTGAATATTGCGTGCTTGGATATACCCTTTCAAGGACAGTCTCAGAGCATGGATCTGTGGCCAGGGGAGTCTGTGCAACCGATGATGAGGGATACCTGACAACGATTGTTGAGCGTACAAAGATCTTTAGCGAAAAGGGAAAAATATTCTATGAGGATAAAGATGGAAGTCGTCATGATCTTGCCCCCGACGAGTTGGTTTCAATGAACCTCTTCGGATTTACACCGGATGTGTTTGACCACCTTGATCTACAATTCCGGGATTATATTGCTGACAACATTAATAGCACAAAAGCGGAGTTTTTTATCCCCTATGTAGCCGATAACCTGATCAATAGCGGAGCGGCCTCTTTCAGGGTGTTGAGTACACCTGAGTCTTGGTTTGGAGTAACTTATCAGGAGGACCGTCCACACGTTCAGAACATGATAAACAGACTTGTAAAGAAAGGCCTGTACCCGGCACCACTTTGGCAATAATTGAATGGATCGGCTTTTGAAAAATATTCAGAACATCTGCGAACCAGAGATCTGGCCCCAATGCATGTTCAACATCTATGCAGAGGAATTATTTATTTCTTTCTGAACGGGAAATTGTCGAATTACACAGCTTCCCCCGCGGAGGTTTCCTTTACGCAGGGATTAATGGAAAAATGACTAGAGTATAATATCGACCACTAATTGTATCGTTAGTTACTAAACTATATGTTAAATAATACTGTAAGGTATGCTGGTAAATGATTCTATGCGTCTTTGCAATATCCCATTAAATGTAAATAATAAGATCTGGTAATAACAAAAATACAGCCCATGAAATCTGCAAAAATAATTGGCTTCGTTTCCTTATTGGTTATCTTCTTTGGTCTGAAAGCCCAGGAATTACCTGCATGGCAGAATCCTGAGATCGTACAGATCAACCGTGAACTACCGCGTACCAACATGTTCTCTTTTGAGAACAGCGAAATGGCCATGAACGGTGAAATGGAGAAATCTGATAATTTCCTATCATTGAACGGTGTATGGAAATTCAATTATTCGGATAATCCAGTTAACCGGCCGGTTGATTTTTACAAGGTGAAATACCGCGACCGCCGCTGGCACGATATCACAGTGCCGGGGAACTGGGAGTTCCAGGGGTTCGGGGTGCCGATCTATGTGAATATTCCCTACGAGTGGACCACCGATCCGCAACCGCCCGCCGTGCCGGTCGACCATAACCCGGTTGGCAGCTACAGGAGGGAGTTCACGCTGCCGGCCGCCTGGAGCAACAAGCAGGTTTTTATTCATTTCGGTGCGGTGAAATCGGCCTTCTATCTCTGGATCAACGGCGAAAAGGTGGGGTACAGCCAGGGCAGTAAAACACCCGCCGAGTTCGATATTACACCGTTTGTCGTGCCTGGAAAAAATATTGTCGCCGTGGAGGTGTACCGCTGGTCGGACGGATCATGGCTCGAGTGCCAGGACTTCTGGAGGGTGAGTGGCATCCAGCGCGATGTTTACCTCGAGGCGCGGCCGGAGCTGCGTATCGCCGATTTCTTCGCCCGGTCGCAGCTGGTATTCGACTACCGCGACGGACTGTTCGACCTGGATATGAAGGTGGAGAATGCCGGGGAGCGCGAACGAACGGTAGCGGTATTGGTGAAGCTTTTCGGACAGGAGGGTGGAGAGAGTATATGGGAGGACCGCCTGCCGGCGCGTGTGCGACCGGGGAGTACCTCCACATTGCAAACATCCTCCACGATCGGTGATATACGCCCGTGGAGCGCGGAGACGCCCAACCTCTACAGGATGCTGCTGGAGTTGTACGATGAGGACGACCGCCTGATCGAGGTGGTCACCTCACGGATCGGCTTCAGGACTTCAGAAATTAAGAACGGTCAGCTGCTGGTCAACGGCAAGCCAATACTCCTGAAAGGGGTGAACAGGCATGAGCACGATCCGGTGACGGGCCAATATGTGAGCCGGGAGTCGATGTTGGAGGATATTACGCTGATGAAGCAATATAATATCAACGCGGTACGTACTTCGCATTACCCGAACGATCCATATTGGTACGAGCTGTGCGATGAGTACGGTCTCTATGTGGTCGATGAGGCCAATATTGAGTCGCACGGGATGGGGTATAAGCCGGATAAGACGCTTGGGAACAACCCGATTTTTATGAAGTCACACCTCGACCGTACCATTCGAATGGTGGAGCGCGATAAGAACCATCCGTCAGTGATCATCTGGTCGCTGGGCAACGAGGCGGGCGATGGGGTCTGTTTTGACGCCACTTACGAGTGGATCAAGTCGAAGGACCCAACGCGCCCCGTGCAGTATGAGCGGGCGGAGCGTGACGGCAACACCGATATCTTCTGTCCGATGTACTTGCTGATGCCAAATATGCTGCGGTATGCACTGTCGCTACAGAACAAACCGCTGATCCAGTGTGAATACGCACATTCCATGGGGAACAGCACAGGGAATCTGAAGGATTACTGGGACCTGATCGAGGCGCATGACCAGCTGCAGGGCGGATTTATCTGGGACTGGGTAGACCAGGGGATGGCAGCGGAGACGGAAGATGGCAGGTTTTACTGGGCCTTCGGGGGTGACTATGGACCGGAGGATGTGCCGTCGGATTCCAACTTCTGCATGAACGGACTGGTGTTTCCCGATCGCACGGTGCAACCCGGACTTGAAGAGGTGAAAAAGCTGAATTCATCGGTAGGAATTGGTAAACCTGGAACAGTGAAAATTATGGAACATTCGGCTGTAAATGGTCAGTGGTTGCGTCATGGGTGAACCGGCATCGAAACTGAAGGTTACACTGCAGGCCATACTGGCCTGCCTGCTTTGGTCATCGGCTTTTGTCGGGATCAAGCTGGGGCTCCCTTATACTACGCCGTTGCAGTTTGCAGGGATCCGGTTTTTTATCTCCGGATTGCTGGTGCTACCGGTGGCGGTTTACTATAGCCCCGCTTTCATGCGGGTGCTTCGGGAGAATCTACGGTTCATCCTAATCCTCGGGATGTTGCAGACTTTTCTTCAATATGCACTGTTTTATACCGGGATTGACAAGGTGCCCGGCTCGGTGGGGGCGATCGTGATCGGTTCCGGACCGCTCTTCATCGCTATCGTGGCTCACTTTTTCATGCCGGGCGACCGGCTCGGACTCAAAAAGACAGGGATCATTCTTTTTGGTTTTTCGGGTATCGTGTTGGTGAGTATCGGCAGAGGTGAGGGCCTTGACGGGACCGTTCGGATGGTCGGTATTCTGATCCTGTTAGGCAATAACATCGTATCGGGTTTCACAAATGTGATCATCGCTATGGAGAAAAAGAAGATTCCGCCACTGGTGCTCAGCTCCGTTTCAATGATCTTTGGCGGGTTGGTATTGTTTCTTTTTTCAATCCCCATTGAGGGCCTCGATCTGTCTATCAAGCCGTTGCCCTATTACCTCTCGCTGGGCTGGTTGAGTATGCTTTCTGCTGTAGCTATTTCCATCTGGATCATCCTGTTGAAAAGGCCCGGTGTGGTGGTGTCGGATCTGAACCTGTGGAAATTCCTGATCCCTGTTTCCGGGGCCCTGCTGGCATGGACGATACTGCCGGAGGAATCGCCTGACCCGCTCTCGGTAACGGGGATGGTGATTACCGGGATCGCATTGATTATCATTAGCAGACACAATCATATTGTTGCGATGAACAGTGCAGCGGGAGTTGGAGCAACGAGAGAAGGGAGGGAGGGAAGTGAGAAAAGGAGAGGGAAATTAAGAGAAGGAACGGGAAAATGAAGCAGAATGGAAGGGGTAAAAGAACGTTGTCTTTGTGATTGATGGCTGAGAGGCTGAAGTAAAGGTAGATGAATGGTATATAGTAAATTAGTAGTATGGCACGGATAAATTTGTTAGTTTCGTGTTAGGAATGATTGTTGTAGAATGAAAGAGATCCCTTTGGTTACATGTACCGAAAATTTAATATACGGTTTTTGCTGGCTGTTTTTGCCGGATCGCTTTGTCTGACCGCTGCGGGTCAGCCCATTGCCGAAAAAGGTGTTCTTGATCTGCGAAATTATAATTTTTCGGAAGAGGGAATACTTGAAATTCAAGGTGAGTGGATTTTTTACTGGAACAGATTGATTGATCCGATTTCACATGACGATTCGACTGCTGTGTGCGTGCCTGTTCCGGCTGCATGGGGTCAGCTCACGGATATCATCCCCGGAATAGAGCCGATAGGATTCGGGACCTATGCCCTGAAGATCCTGCTTCCCGAAAAGATTGAGACCATTGTGCTTCGTTTTAAGGAGGTTTTTTCGGCATCGGGATATTATGTGAATGGGAGGAGTGTCGGATTCAAAGGATTACCTGGAAGTAACAGGTACCAGTCAGTGTTTGGCTACACCCCATCAATGTTTGTCGTTCCTGTAAATGATACATTGCTCGACCTGCTGGTGCATGTCTCAAATTTTGAACATCGCTCGGGTGGCATGCGCGGGATTATTGAGGTGGGCACCCCGATGCAGATAATATCAGACCGTTCTGAACAGAAGCATCGGGACTATTTTCTGTTGGGGGCATTTTTCATTATGGGAATCTATTTTATGGCTATGTTTCAGGCGCGCTCTGATATGTATAAACTCTTTTTCTCCCTGATATGCCTGGTGATGGTTTTCAGGATTTATATATTGAGCGATACGGATCTTCAGCCATTTCACTGGATCACCGAAATCAGCCGGCTAAGACTTGAATACTTAAGTTTTGCCCTGCTTGTACCACTGTTTGTGCTGATGGTACGGTTTGTGTTCCCACATGATTTTTCGAAATTGTTGTTCAGGATCATCCTGGGGATTTGTGGACTGATGATTCTCATAGTGATATTATCACCAGTGCGTATTTTTACGGCAGCATTTTCTTACTATATGTATTTTGTAATGTTTGCCGGGGCAGTGATCCTGTTTACGATTTTGATGGCATGGAAGCGGGGTCGTTATTATGCACAAGGTTTTGCAGCCGGGATCATCATTGTTTTGGTGGGTGCGGTGAATGATATGCTCTTCGTTACTGATGTGCTTGAAACCGGATTGGTTTCACATTATTCCATGATTGTGTTTCTGCTGATCTATGCAATTATTTTTTCTCGCAAGATAAACCGGGGTCTTCTACGCAACGAGCGATTGTCGGATGAGATATTGCAGATGAATGAGAACCTGGAGCTACTTGTCGACAAGCGGACAAATGAGCTGAGCAAAAAATCGGAACAGTTGGCTATACATAGAGAGGAATTGAGAAAGAGCAATGAGGAGTTGCAGCGGGAAGTATATATCCGTAACCGTTTTATAGCGATAATGGGTCACGATATACGCGGACCGCTTGGTTATACGAACCAGGTATTGGATTTAATCCTTAAAGGTGCCCTGAGCAAGGAGGATGAGCGGGAGATGCTTAAGCTTACAGCAGAAAATTCCCGAACGCTGTTAAATCTCCTTGAGAATTTATTGTACTGGGGCCGGTGTCAGACCGGTGAGTTGAAGAGCATGGCTATCCTCTTTCGCCCGGCGACAATTATGCAGGAGGCAACAGAGCTTTATCAGTTACCCCTGTCAGATAAGGGGATTGAATTGTTTTCGGATGTGCCGGACGATCTGAAAGTATATGCAGACCAGGAGCATGTTAAACTGATCATCAGAAATCTGCTCGCCAACGCGATCAAGTATACAGGTGAGGGTGGTGAGATCAGACTGAGTGCAGCAGCTGACCACAAAGCGGGAGAAGTAGTGATTGAAGTGGCGGATAACGGGATTGGCATGGAGGAGGATGATCAGAAAAATGTTTTTAACAGTCAGTATGTAACCTCTACGCCAGGTACCAGCAATGAGAAAGGGTCGGGCTTTGGATTAAAACTCTGCAGGGAGCTGGTTGAGTTAAATAACGGAACCATTACCGTTGAGAGCCAGGTCGGCAAGGGCAGCCGCTTTTTAGTGCGACTTCCTCTGACCGCATAAATGAGTAGGCATCCTTTTAGATTTTCGATGGCAACCTCTTTTTCAATTCCATTTCCTTTTCAGGTTATACGGACCACTCCCAACTGCCCGATTTGCTCTGTTCGATATTACCATTTCGAATGGTAAGCTGTTTAATCTCACCAGCATCGGGGTCCAGAATATTTACAATAAGGTTGTATTCAGGGATCTGTACCGAGTTGCTGATGATGGTTTCGATGGTATTTGTCGGATCTTCAAGGCTGATGGTGGCAGAGTACTGTGAATGGTTTTTATCCTTGAAGATGTAGTCTGACTGGAATTCCATTCTTAGAATACTGTTTACCAGTCTCTGGTTTTCCGGCGAAAGTTTTTCCACAGTTTGAATCGTTAGTACTTTCATAGCTTAATATAATTTTAATTTATCTCCTTTTGTCTTTGCACCGCTGAAAAATCTTTCTTCAATGATGAGGGGTTCATCTGTATTAATTCTTTATTTAACTTCTTGATAAAAAATAATTAAAATATCGTTCTAACTACAAGTGACTGGTTGCCTCGCAGAATTATTATTTTCTATGGTGCTCGGGCTCCTACGCTAAAGCTACGGCGACAGCGTGCGAGCCCTCATCAAATAACAACATGCTACGGAAATATTTATACATCTCCTTTTGTCTTCGCGTCGCTGAACCTTTAGCTCGGCGAAGCCAAATATCTTTCTTCAATGATGAGGGGTTCAGTTGTAAAATTTGGTATTTACATGATCATAAAATATTGGCTGTTTTATCTGTATACATCTTTACGCAGTTAGAAGAACAATTTCTGTTATTTTACTGCTATTGATGCTGAATGGAGAGCTGCCTCTGCCGGACTGATTATAAGGTCCATCGGTTGCAGGGGGAAATGTAAGATCCTGCTGTGGGGCGGATCTTGAAAGATACCTTTTTTTAAAGGCTCTCTATCTGTTATTTGTTCATTTGACAGAAAGCTACCCTTTTCTTTTATTTGATCAGGATCCAATCCGCGTGTGATCCTCATTACAGCAGTATTCGATCGCAATAAATCTTGTTTTTGCTGATCCCCTGGCAGTGCTGTAGGGCGCTCTTTATACAATACCAGATGTCGGTGCAATCTGTTTTTTAAAGTAGGCTGCATATTTGTTTTACCAGAATGCAATATCAGTATGAAAGAGGCCGAGAACAAAATCAATAGTAGAATCGATTGATGTGATTTCATCAGAAGGAGGGTTTTAGTTACCCAGCAATGCTGCGTAACGGTTTAGAAATCTATCTATTGCTTCGATATGCGCTGCTTTTAAGCGTCTGTTCACTGCCGGTTGGGAGATATGCAGTTCTTCACTGATCTGCATCTGGTTTTTTCCGGTAAGGCTGTGAAACAGTGCTTCGGCCTGTTCATCTGACCAGTCATGGATCAGGATATCCATAAAACCGCAGGCCACATGAAACTCATCGTCCATCTCCCGGTTGCCAGTTGTGATGGTTAACCGCTGGTTTCTCTTCATCGATCGTAATCCGCTGCTGGCGTAGCGGAATACCGTACCATCCGATTCGCGCAATTCGTTTTTGAATAGCTCAGCAGGTCCGATTCCGATAGAAAGGCGAAGCTCAGTCCTGATGTTCAGTTCCCTATAGGAACGGCAGCGAAAATCACTGGCTAACAGCATCATCGAGTGTAATGCTAAATGTGGCACACTGGTCAGACAGAGGAATTCATCCATCCGGATAATTTCGTATACCAACCTTTGTGGGCCCTCTATTTTTTGATTCACCGCTCTGAATGAGGCCCTAATGATTTCAGGAATCTTACCCAGATGCTCCTGTTTCATTCTCCTGCTATCTGCAATCTCACCAGCAATTACGGCGTAACTTGATTCGGGCATAATGAAGCGATTAAAAATATAAGCTTATATCAAAAAAAATAAAAATAAAAGCCAGAAAGCAAATATATAATTATATTACCTTATAATACAAATCATAATGAAATATAACTATACTTTAGATTTATTCTAAGTAGTGGGATCAAATATTGACGATTTGATTCAGAAACGCTCACAGACATGCCGCTCCTAACGGAGCTGGGGGTTTCCATTGGAACCATCTGCTACAGATATGCCGCTCCTAACGGAGCTGGGGTGCTTCGGTTGGGTCAATCTGCTACAGACATACCGCTCCTAACGAAGCTTTCATTGCTCCGGAGGAGCAAAATGTCTGTAGAACAGTCTGCCCACATGGAACCACCAGCTCCGTTAGGAGCGGCATGTCTAGCTCCTTTAGGAGCGGAATGTCTGTAGCAGGAAAATATCTTATCTACCCGTTCTTCTGAACCTGAAGAACCGGGCTTTCTCTGTGTCGACGAACTTGATCCTTCCAAGGATTGCTGCGATCCCGATACCACTAATCATTTGCCAGATTCCCCACCAGGCAGCCATGAAGGCCATGCCCCCATTGGCATTGAAAAGTTTCGGATTGAAGATCAACACAAGCGCAAGCCCCGAGTTTTGGATCCCCGTTTCGATACTTAGCGTTCTGCGGACCGGGATGGAAGTGCGGGCAAGCGTTCCCACGAGATACCCTGTAAAGAGTGTTTGTGAGTTGAGGAAGAGCACTACCACACCGATGGGAAGAACATATCCCGGGATATACTCCAGATTGGCCCAAAGTGCGCCGACAATAAAGGTCATGTAGAGAAAGATAGATGCAATCTTAACCTGTTTCAGATAACGTTTGGCGATCGCCGGAAAATAGTGGGCAAACAACATACCCAGCAGCAGCGGCAGGCCGAGGAGGATAAAAACAATCTTTGCCATTTCAAGGAAGTCGATCTGGATGGGAATATTGAAATCGCCTCCACGTTGGTAGTAGTCGACATACCGTCCGCCCCAGAAGGCAAAATTGATGGGTGTCAGGAAAGAGGCAGCCAGTGTCGCAAAAGCGGTCAGACTAACTGATAGCTCAATGTTTGCTTTGGCCAGTGCGGAGATGAAATTTGAGATGTTCCCACCCGGACAGGCTGAAATAAGGATCATCCCCATGGCGATGGAGGGAGGGGGGTTCAGCAGGATGACCAGAAGGAAGGTGAGGGCAGGAAGCAGCAGGAACTGCGAGACTATGCCCAGGAGGGCCGGTTTGGGACTTCTTAACAACCGTTTAAAATTATCTACCCTTATTTCAAGCGCTACACCGAACATGATGCAAGCGAGTGTAATATTCATGTAGATTAGTCCTCCCTCACTGAAATTCAGGCGGATGTCGTCGATTCCGGATAGAGCTTCGAACATAATTTCAGGTTTTTGTGGCAGCCAAGATACTCTTTTTTTTTATTTAGTCTACCTCCGCGCACTGGGTAGCAATTATTAAGGATCGTTTAAAATTTCTATCTTAGGCCACTTGTTCAACCAGCTTTTTAAACGGATATTTTATGGATCCTAATGAGAGCGCCCCCGAAAAAATACGGATTATTGTTACCGGAGCCGATGGAATGTTGGGAAACAATATTGTCCGTGAGTTGCTATCCAGGGGTTACGAGGTGAACTGTTTCATTGAGGAGGGACACGACGGGCATACGTTGAATGCATTGCCTGTGAAGATTACCCGTGGCAATTTATGTAATGAAACTCACCTTATGCCGCTTTTCAGGGAGAATGATTATGTGATACATACGGCTGGGGTGACCGCCATGTGGCCGCCGCGTTCAGCGTTGTCGTGGAAGATCAATTATGAGGCGGTAAGGCTGCTGGTGAATCTTGCACGCGAGAACGGCATTAGGAGGTTCGTCCATATTGGCACCGCTACCTCCTTTGGTCATGGCCCCATGGAGGCCCCGGGAACGGAGGAGTCTCCCTACAACAACCACAATTTTAAGCTCGATTACCAGGACAGCAAGCAGAGGGCGCAGCAGTTCCTTTTGGAAGAGCATAGGAGAGATGGTTTTCCGGTGATTATTCTTAATCCGACTTTTATGATTGGCCGGTATGACAATGGAAACGGCTCCAACAAGTTGATTCTATATATTTACTGGGGAAAGATTCCAGGCTATAGTCCGGGTGGAAAAAACTATGTGAACGTGAAGGACGTTGCCCACGCTGCGGCAAACGCCTTGTTTATGGGCAGGGATGGAGAATGTTACATCACCGGTGGAAAAAATATGACCTACAAGGATTCGTTCAGGATGATTGCTGAGACACTTGGTGTGCCGCCCCCGCGGTTAATGATGCCACGGTTTGTTTCCATTTCCTTTGGTGCATTGCAGTCGGCTCTTGCTGCTATTACCCGCCGTGCACCGGCCGTGACCTACCAGATGGCACGTATTGGTTGTGAGGGATGCTACTATTCCTCAGCCAAGGCGATCGGAGAGCTGATAATGCCGCAGACGCCTTTGGAGGATGGGGTAAGGGAAGCAATCGATTGGTTCCGGAAGAAGGAGATGGTGTAGGGTATAGAATCCCTTAGCCTCGCCAGGAGGGATATGTCTGTAATCACAATTATTTTAACTAAGGATTATCCTTTACTTTTGACAATTTATTTTCTAATGTGTTATAGTTATCGTAAATTGTTAAAATTCCAGTGTAGAATATGACACTATATCCGATGAATGGAGCAAAAAACATTTGGAAATCTCGAAATCTTTTTTGGAGACGGGTTCTGCGTTCAATAGCTGCGGGACTGGTACTGTTTATTTTTCATGTTCCGCAAGGGTGTTTGAAGGATTTTCCAGAGACTGTTGTAGAGACTGTTGCGGAGATTTTTGCAGAAACTTTCCTGGATAGTTTCCCAACGGAGTATGTTTGGAAACCCCTCTTTGCATTTCCGATCGGTGAAAATGAATTCGGATTGAAGATACCCAGTGGATTTGATTTGCAATTGCTGGAAATCGATACTTTGACCGGTTATTCCCGATATGTTTCCATGGAGACAATCCCTCTCGAAGGATCCATTGGTTTTGATTTTGAGCAGGTATTGGGAAAGCGTGATGAGATCAATTTTGCTGTTTTACGGCTGAACGCATACAATGGGTTTCCGATTGAGGTGGAGATACAGGCTTATATTGAGGATGGCTCCGGGGAGGTACTCGACTCCCTGTTTTATCCGAAGATGATCATCGATCGAGGGGATTCAGGTGGAGGCACAATAAAGCAGATGGCCCACACCCGTGAGGAGGTGTTTTTTGACCAGGAGCGACTCGACCTGTTGATTCAGGCAAAAAAAATCACCTTCAGGGGAGAACTCAGTAATGTTAGATTTTTTCCTCAATACACCTTCCGCGTTCAGATAGGGGCAGTTTTGGGGGTCATAAAAGATTTTTAATCAGATTCACTCCCGTGGATCCTAAAGAAGCTAATGCGCCGTGTCGTTAGTCAAACCGAAAAATAGTAAAATCATTCCCCGATGGCTAAGGTTTTCCCGAAGCTTAGCAGCTCTTCGGCGCTGTGTGCGACTGCTTTCCCCTCTTCAGCCCGCGACCAAATTGCGTTCACCCTTTATAAACCGGAAATATGTTTTGCGGAACAGCGTGTGGCTGCTTTCCATGCTCCTGCTACTATCTCCCCTGGGATCGGCCCAGGCCCAGCAGAGCAATACGTTGTTCCTGATGCATTCAGTTCCGCAGTCGAGCCAGCTAAACCCTGCAGTGCAGCCCGAATGCCGAATATTTATCGGTCTGCCGGTACTCAATACTGTGTATTTCAATTATTCCAACTCCTCATTTACCTATAATGAGCTTACGGCAGGCAATGCACTTGCGCTCGATGCAGTGTTCAACAGGCTGTACCGGATGAACATGGTCTCGGTGGAGGCTGCAGCGTCCTTGTTCTCGGCCGGTTACAGGAAAGACCAAAACTATTTTAACTTTTCTGTTGCCGACCGGATGGACGTGCGCCTGACGTTTCCGCGTGATCTTGCCGGAGTGCTGCTGTACGGGAATAGAAATTACATTGGCAATGTTCTTAACATCAGCAATACAAGGGGTTTTGCTTCCTACTACCGGGAGTATAGTGCCAGCTGGTCGCGTAAATGGAGCCAATTTGCAACTGCAGGACTGCGTGCAAAATTGCTCTTTGGGAAGGTTAATTTTCATACCGGCAGATCGCGGGTTACGCTCAATACCGATATGGAAACCTTCGACTTGTCGATGCAGGGTGAGGTTGTTCTGAACAGCTCTTTTCCTATGGTGCTGGAATTAAACGATGCCGGGCTGATCGCTGGTGCAGTGGTTGAGGAACCCGATTACCGGGCGATGCTGATGAATCCGCGGAACGTCGGTCTGGCGTTTGATGTCGGGGTGGTTTATCAATACAGTGATCATCTTTCCTTTAGCGCGAGTCTGCTTGATGCCGGATTGATCCTCTGGAGGGATTCTGTATATAACCTTTCGGGGGAGGTTGATTTTTCATATTCGGGTGTGAGCGATGAGGCCGACTTTTCCCTGGCAGGATATTATCGTGATATTTCCGATTCGATTGTCGAACGAGTCTTCTATAATATTACAGAACAACCCTATGTATCTCTGTTGCCGGTGCAGTTGATCCTCGGCGGTAGTTACAGGTGGCGGAAGAATGTCGATCTTGGGCTTGTCTTGCGAAACGTGCCGGCAAACAGAGGGAGCGTCAGCTCGTTAACGGCATCAGCCAATATGCGAATAGCGGAGATGTTCCGGGCCTCTGTCAGCTGGTCGCTGCTAAACAACTCCTTTATGAACCTCGGAGCCGGATTGGCCTATACCGGACTGGGAGTGCAGTTCTACGCTGTAACGGATAATATCGCCGGACTTGTTTTTCCGTTGAATACACGAACGGTGAATCTGCGCTTTGGCATGAATCTGATGCTGGGTTGTCCACAAAATTATTATCGTACCCGGCAACCAAAACGCTCCATGGTGCCTTGCCCGCGAGGGTTAACATTAACCGGAAGAAGAAGGTGATCCCAGCTACCTGATATGTCGCGCAGAATACTGTAAAGTAATTCTATCCTGGATTATTCAGGCTATAGAGAATATATTGGTGGAAGAATAATTTCCAGTTGAAAAACAGTTCCCTTGTATGCGGTGCTCTGAATAAAAAATGGTAATTTTCAATTCTAATTTAAAAACAATTGCAATGAAACGTATTTTATTTGCTTCAGCTATTTTGGTGGCAATGCTCTTGCTGAACGCGTGCAACAGCGGTAGCGGGGAGCGTGAACAGCAGCCGGATTTTTCAGGAATGTTAACGGAGGATGAGATCGGAGGTGGGGTGATGACCCCGGAAATACTCTGGAAATTTGGCAGGGTCGGTGAGCAAAAGCTATCCCCCGATGGAAAAGTGGTCGTGTATACCGTGACACGGTATGATGCGGAGACGCATGAGCGGGTTACCGATATCTATACAGTGACCGCGGCCGGGACCGACCTGATGAAACTGACCGGTAGCGATGGATCGCATTTTAATCCGCGCTGGAAGCCCGGGTCGAACCTGATCGGGTATTTGTCAGCCGCGTCGGGTGATGTGCAGCTCTGGGAGATGGATATCAACGGCGCTGGGAAACGGCAGGTGTCGGAAGTGGAAGGGGGGATCGGCGGTTTTGAGTATTCGCCGGATGGCTCGAAGGTACTCTACCTGAAGGAGGTGAAGTATAGAAAGACGTCCGCTGAGAAGTACCCCGATCTGCCAAGGGCCAATATAAGAATCATCGACGAGCTGATGTACCGGCACTGGGACCACTGGGAGGATGAATATGTGTCGCATATTTTTGTGGCTGAGTTGGATGGAGGCGGACTGAAGGGGCATGTCGATATCATGGAGGGTGAGCCCTATGAGGCGCCGCTGTCGCCATCGTTCGACCAGGAGGAGATCACGTGGAACGCCGACGGAAGCAAGGTTGCCTATTCCTGTAAAAAAATGAGCCGCAATGAGTATGCGGTGAGCACCGATGCCGATATCTATCTGTATGACCTGGCGACGGGGAGCACGAAGAACCTTACGGAGGGGAATTTGGGGTATGACAAGTATCCGGCATTTTCACCCGATGGGAAGTATATGGCATGGCAGAGCATGGAGACGCCTGGTTTTGAGGCGGACAAGGAGCGGCTGATGCTGATGGAGCTGGCGACGGGCGAGGTGAACTACCTGACTGAAGGCTTTAACCAGAATGCGGCGCATTTTATGTGGTCGGACGATAGCAGGAGGATCTGGTTCATCACGGGACATCATGCGACATACCAGATTGCTGTGATTGATATAGCGTCGCGTGAGATCGTGACGGTGACCGACGGGGTGCATAATTACACGTCATTCGACCTGGCTGGTGGTGTGATGACCGGGGCGAAGATGTCGATGCGGATGGCCACGGAGCTGTTCAGGGTTGACACGGAGACAGGGGAGGAGCTGCAGATTAGCTTTGTAAACAATCATATTTACGAACATATTGAGATGGCAGAGGTGCGGTCGCGCTGGGTGCCGACGACCGACGACAAAGAGATGCTGGTTTGGGAGATCCTTCCTCCGGGATTTGATGAAACGAAGGAGTACCCTGCTGTGCTTTATTGTCAGGGCGGTCCGCAAAGCGCCGTGAGCCAGTTCTTCTCCTACCGCTGGAACTTCCAGATGATGGCTGCCGGCGGGTATGTGATCGTGGCACCGAACAGGCGGGGACTTCCGACTTTTGGTCAGGAGTGGAACGACCAGATCTCTGGTGATTACGGCGGACAGAACATGCGCGATTATCTGACGGCGATCGATGTAATGGCAGAGGAGCCCTATGTTGACAGTGACCGGTTGGGTGCGATCGGTGCCAGCTATGGTGGTTACTCGGTCTTTTACCTGGCAGGTATTCATGAGGGACGGTTCAAGGCGTTTATTTCGCATTGCGGGATATTTAATACCGAAAGCATGTATACCGAGACCGAAGAGATGTTTTTTGTGCACCACGATAACGGAGGTGCCTACTGGGATGTACCGAAGCCGCGGAATTATTTGTTTTCGCCGCACCTGAAGGTGGCGAATTGGGATACTCCTATATTGGTCATCACGGGTGAGTATGATTTCCGGATCCCCTACACGCAGAGCATGCAGGCGTTCAATGCAGCGCAGTTGCTTGGCGTGCCGAGCCGGTTGCTGGTGTTTTCCGATGAGACCCACTTCGTGCTGAAACCGCAGAACGCGATTTTGTGGCAGCGGGAATTCAGGGGCTGGCTGGATGAATATCTGAAATAATTGGGGTTTCATGTCTGTAGAACATGCAGCCCACATGAAACCCCAAGCTCCGTTAGGCGACATGTCTGTAACGGGGAAAAATGATCAGATAAAGTCTTTTTTGTCGAGCAAGTCCTGCAGGGTGGTTGATTCAAGGTGTTGGGTGACCTGCCTGTTGAGGGTGCCCCAGAACCCCCGGGCTTCGCATCCCACTCCGCCGCCACATGATTGAAAAAAATTCTCTATCTTTATTCTAAATGGAGCAGTGATTGGCAACGCCTCATACACTGCCCCGTTGGCAACAAGTGTAAAAAGACAGACAACGCACAGATACGATAACGATACAATTAATTAAAAATTTCAGCGCATTGAATAATTTTGCATACTTTTGTATCGTATATCGTATACGATATGAAGTTTAAAAAAGAAAATTACAGAGACCAAATTCGAGAAATCATTATTGATTTAATTTTAAAAGAGCAATTGGCATTTGGAGAAAAACTTTCATTGGCAGAGTATGCCAGAACTCTTGGCACAAGTGTGACGCCTATCCGTGAAGCTTTTATACAATTAGAAATAGCCGGAGTCCTTGAATCAATACCCAATGTTGGATTTTGTGTGAAATCCATTTCCCACACAGAAGCTGAAGAAATTTATACTTTAATTGGTATGATAGAAGAAAATGCTCTTTCTTCTAATTATTCAACTAAAACTATACGTAATTTAATGAAAATTGATGAAAAGATTAAAAATAGCAATTCGGTGCAAGAAAAACTATTTGCTGACAATGAGTTTCATAAATTACTTATTGATACAAAAAAGTATCACCATTCTGTTTCATTACTTAAGAATTTAAAGTCTTTGGTATTTTTATACGAACTTAAGTTCATGAAAAACAGAGATTCCAACATTAAAAGGGACGAAGATCATTACAACATAGTAGAATTTATTCAAAAAGGGGAATCAATTACTGAACTAATAAAACTGCATTGGAAAAATAGTTATCAGTTTGTAATAAATCAAACTAAAATAAAATGAGAAAATTATGTTTATGAAAAAATCAGGCATAATATCCCGGTTGTCAGAACTTATTAATAGAATATCAAGTTCATTTATAGATCTGACAATAAACAAAAAACTGATTTATGGATTTGGTTTTGTTATTGTGTTAGGATTAATAACCTCAACTGTTCACTGGTTCATGCTCGATTTGCAATCAAAGAGTTATTCGTTATCCAAAAATGCCGGAAAAATAACAGCTGACTTAAGGTTGCTAAGACAAGATGAAAAAAACTTCATGTTACGCGATGATCCAAAATATGCAAAACTGGTTAAATCTGCATTGAATCAATTGCATAAAGTAGCCGAACAGCTTGATAATAAGGCATATAACGTGGGGGGGGGGGTATCTATTACAACCATTTTAGAAGACCTGAAAGCTTATGAAAAGAATTTTGACGATTACCTGACACTAAACAATAGAAAGCGGGCTGCCCTTGAGGAAATGATTAAACAAGGGCGGGATGTAGAGGAATTATCTGACCAAATACGAGCCGACCAAAAGAAAGAATTACAGCAACTCGAAAAAGTTGCCATGTCGGCTGTTGATCAGATGCGCGACAAACGTGTGAAAGCCGATGATGCCAACCGCATGATAAAGTTGATGGACGAGGCCAGGCAGGAGGAGAAAAACTTTCTTTTACGCAAGAATGAAAATGATGCCAATTTGACCTTGATGCTGGTCAATGATCTTATTGCACAGGCAAAAATAACCCACAATCGTTTTGATGATCCCCAGAACCAGGCCATGGCTAAAGCAATCATTTCTGCATCTGAAAAATATATAGCAGAATTCAAAGATGTCATTGAGTTGGAGGGTAACCAGCGGGAAGGCAGCATACTGATGAACCAAAAGATACAATTGGCCTTAGATGAAATGGTTAGACAAGGGCGGGATGTAGAGGAGTTATCCGATCAGATACGGGCGGATCAGAAAAAGGAATTGCTGCTACTTGAAGAAAGCTCAAGACCGGATATTACTGAGATGCGCGACAAACGTGTGAAAGCCGATGATGCCAACCGCATGATAAAGCTGATGGACGAGGCCAGGTCGCAGGAAAAAAACTTTCTTTTACGCAATGATGAAGATGATGCCGATTTGACCTTGAAACTGGTCAGTGATCTTATTGAACAGGCTAAAACAACCCGCAATCGTTTTGGAGATCGTCAGAACCAAGCCATGGCTGATGCGATAATCACTGCAGCACAGCAATATAAAGACCAGTTTGTAAATGTCATTAAACTGGTAAAAGAACAGCAGCGGATCAGCATACAAATGGACTCTAGAAAACAAGCTGCCCTTGAGGAAATGATTAAACAAGGGCGGGATGTAGAGGAATTATCTGACCAAATACGAGCCGACCAAAAGAAAGAATTACAGCAACTCGAAAAAGTTGCCATGTCGGCTGTTGATCAGATGCGCGACAAACGTGTGAAAGCCGATGATGCCAACCGCATGATAAAGTTGATGGACGAGGCCAGGCAGGAGGAGAAAAACTTTCTTTTACGCAAGAATGAAAATGATGCCAATTTGACCTTGATGCTGGTCAATGATCTTATTGCACAGGCAAAAATAACCCACAATCGTTTTGATGATCCCCAGAACCAGGCCATGGCTAAAGCAATCATTTCTGCATCTGAAAAATATATAGCAGAATTCAAAGATGTCATTGAGTTGGAGGGTAACCAGCGGGAAGGCAGCATACTGATGAACCAAAAGATACAATTGGCCTTAGATGAAATGGTTAGACAAGGGCGGGATGTAGAGGAGTTATCCGATCAGATACGGGCGGATCAGAAAAAGGAATTGCTGCTACTTGAAGAAAGCTCAAGACCGGATATTACTGAGATGCGCGACAAACGTGTGAAAGCCGATGATGCCAACCGCATGATAAAGCTGATGGACGAGGCCAGGTCGCAGGAAAAAAACTTTCTTTTAAGACAAAATACCGAAGATGCTGAATTGACACTCGAGTTAGTCGACAGTCTTATTGCTCAAGCTTATATCACCAAAAAACGTTTTAACGACCTCCAGAACCAAACCATGGCTCAAACAATCGTTGCTGCATCTGAAAAATATACAGAGGAATTCAGGAATGTGATTGAAATTGTTAACAAACAACATTCTGCTGCAGAATTAATGATTGCAAAAGCCCGCGAAGTAGAGAAAACAGCCCAAAAAGTAGAGAAAATACAGGACATGGCGATGAACACAAGTGTTATTACTGCTCGTTTGGTAAGTGCATTTGCCGAAATTTTTAAAATAATAATTTTAATATTACTGGCTTGGGTTTTAATGCGTGTTATATCTGATCCTGTTCTTAAGTTAAGCAATATCATGAGCAACCTTTCTAAGGACGATACTAATGTAAACATACCTGAACAGGAGCGGGGCGATGAAATAGGTGTGATGGGCAAAGCAATTCAGATTTTAAAAGAACGGGTAATCGAACGCAACCGCTTCCAGAAAGAGATAATTATGGCCAGGGATGAGGCTGAACGCACAAATCTGGAGCTTAAGACAGTCAATGAGGAACTGGAAGCTTTCGCGTACTCGGTCTCTCACGACCTTCGGGCCCCGCTGAGGGCAATCAACGGTTTCACGAGAATCATATTGAAAAAATATGAAGATACCATGGATGAAGAGGGAAAACGCCAGGCCAATGTAATCATGGAAAACGCCTTAAAAATGAGCCAGCTAATAGATGACCTCCTAGGCTTTTCACGCCTGGGTCGTAAATCCATGAATTTTTCTCGAATTGATATGAAAAAAATGGCAAATGACATTATTTCAGAATTGAAAAAAGAAAATAAAGGAAGAAACATATCTTTTACCGTGGCGGATTTGCCAACTATAAACGCTGATTCTCAGTTGTTGCATCAGGTATGGTTAAACCTTGTTTCAAATGCATTCAAATTTACTTCTCACCTCAAAAAAGCAGAGATATCAATTGGTTATCAGGAAAATAAAAAGAAACCTACCTTTTTTATCAAGGATAATGGTGCAGGTTTTGATATGCAATATGCCGACAAATTATTCGGTGTGTTTCAACGGCTTCACAGCGATAAAGAGTTTCAAGGTACAGGTGTGGGTTTGGCTTTGGTGCAGCGCATTGTTCACCGTCATGGAGGCAAAGTCTGGGCAGAAGGAGAAGTAGGCAAGGGTGCAACTTTTTATTTTTCGATGCCAAAATAATAAATATGAATATAAAACTTTAAAGAAAAATTAAATGAGCTACAATCTCCTTATAATTGAAGATAACCCAAATGATGCTGAATTAATAACCATTGCATTAGGGGAAGCAAAACTGGGCAAAAAAGCGTTTATATGCGAAAATGGTGCAGAGGCGCTGGATTTTATTTTTAGCAAAGGAAAATATGCCGGGGCAATTAATCAAATTAACCTGAAGGCCATTTTTCTTGACCTTAAAATGCCGAAGGTTAATGGTCTGGAAGTATTAAAGCAGGTTAAATCAAACAAAACCACAAAGAGAATACCAGTTATCGTTGTCACATCTTCGAGTCAGTATTCAGACATCTCTACGGCTTACGACCTTGGTGTTAACAGTTATATCGTGAAGCCTGTTGATTTTGATGAATTTCAACGGAAAATTACTGTAGTAGCATCATATTGGTTGAATGAAAATATTGAACCGATGAATCAATAATCAATATTTCATCAAACAAAATAACAAGGTTATGGAAGAAACATTACGCGTATTAATTCTTGAAGACAATCCGGCAGATGCAGAACTTGCAAACGAAGAATTGAAGGAAACGCTGAATAAATACACGGTAAAGGTAGTTGACACGAAAAATGATTTTATTCTGGCTATGGATAATTATAAACCTGACCTTATTATTTCCGACTACCAGTTGCCTGGTTTTAACGCTTTGTCTGCTTTAAAGATTGCCCGGGAAAAATCACCATTTATTCCTTTTATTATTTATACCGGTGCTATTAAGGAAGAAGCAGCTGTTGAATGTATGAAGTCTGGTGCGGATGATTATGTTATGAAGGAAAACATGATCCGGCTTCGAACGGCAACCCTGCATGCACTGGAAAATAAAAAAAGCGAAAAGGAAAAGTATCAGAGCCTGCAATCACTTAAGAAAAGCGAAGAAAAATACCGTTTATTGATAGATAGCTCAATCGATGCCATTTACTTGTTATATAACCGGAAATTTGAATTCATTAATAAGGCGTTTGAAAAACTATTTGGTTATACGTATGAAGAAGTGAACCAACCCGGATTCGATTTTACAGAATTGGTAGCACCGAAAAGCAGGCCTGTGATAGAAGAAAGAGCTAAAAAAATTGCCCGGGGCGAAAAGCCCGGGTCGAAATATGAATTTACAGCGGTTTCAAAAACCGGCAGGGAAATAGAAGTTGAAGTTAATGAAAGTTATATTGAGTATAATCAAGGAATTGCGACACAAGGCATAGTTCGCAATATAACCGAGCGCAAACAATATGAAGAAGAACTGATAAAGGCAAAAGAAAAAGCGGAAGAGTCTGATAAGCTGAAAACCGCCTTTTTGCAGAATATGAGCCATGAAATACGGACACCCATGAACGGGATACTTGGCTTTACTTCATTGCTTTTAGAGCCTGATTTAACCAGTGAGAAAAGGTTTAATTTTATCGAAATAATACAAAAATGCGGAGAACGGATGTTGAATACCATAAATGACATTATTGAAGTTTCGAAGATAGAGGCCGGATTGGTAAGCATGAATTTGGCCCCAGTCAATGTGAATGCACGCCTTTATGAGATAAAAGATTTTTTTACTCCTGAAGCTGAACAAAAAGGGTTACAACTGACCCTTGAAAATATATTGCCCAATGACCATCCTGATATAAGAACCGATAAAAATAAACTAGATTCCATTTTGGCAAACCTTGTTAAGAATGCCATTAAATTTACTGACAGTGGAACAGTTAAATTAGGATGTAACTTTCAGGAGCCATTGTTGGAATTTTACGTAAAAGATACCGGTATTGGAATTCCGGCACATCGCCGTGAGGCTGTCTTTAACCGGTTTGAACAGGCTGATATTGCCGACACAAGGGCATTTCAGGGTTCCGGTTTAGGATTGGCCATAGCAAAATCTTATATCGAAAAACTGGGAGGAAAAATATGGCTTGAATCGGAAGAAGGCAAAGGTTCAACATTTTATTTTTCGTTGCCTGCTAAAAGCGATATGGAAGAAAAATTAATTTCTGATAAAAAAATATCCGTTCACAACGAAAATGAAAAATCCAAAGTTAAGGGTTTGAAAATTCTAATCGCCGAAGACGATGAGACATCACGAAAATATCTTTCCCTTTTGGTTAATGATTTTGGCACGGAGATTTTAGAAGCAGAAACAGGTAATAGAACCATTGAATTATGCCGACAGAATAAAGACATCGATTTAATACTTATGGATATCCGAATGCCCGGTTTGGATGGCTACGAAGCAACCCGCCGGATAAGGGAATTTAACAAAGAGATAGTAATTATCGCACAAACCGCTATTGCACTTTCCGGCGCCAGGGAAAAGGCAATAGAGGCAGGTTGTAATGATCATATTTCGAAACCAATTAACAAAAACGAATTACTCACAATTATTGAACAGTACGTTTGAAAAAACTTATTTATATTGCCATCACACAGGCGTAAGCACATCCCGTAAACCGCTCAAAGCCCCGTTAAAATCAAAGTTTACGGGAAGAGCTTCCGCCTCTCCAGCCCAAGTAACCGCCTTTCAGGTCGGTTTTTAGGATTCCCCACGCTCAAAAAAAAACAAAATAAACCTGCCCGTCCGGCAGGCGGGTTTGTGCTTTGTGGATAGGTAGGAGCAGATTGACAATGACAAGAAAATATAAGCTAAATAAATGATAAACAAACGGATATGAATGAACACCAGTTGCCAACGGGAATAATGATTAGATCAGCTCATTTTTATCGAGAAAATCCTGCAGGGTGGTTGATTCAAAAAGTTCAGTTACCTGTTTGTTGAGGATACCCCAGAACCCCCTGGCTTCGCACCCATTTTCGCGGTCGCATTTAAAATTCTCATTCATGCAGTCGATCACACAGATGCCCGGTTCGAATGCGCTGTGGATGTCGAGCACGGTTATATCTTCTGCTGGTCTTGTTAGGACATAGCCGCTTTTTTTGCCTTTTACATTGGTGATGAGTCCGGCCACCTTCAGTGCGTGAATGATATGGTCGAGGTATTTATTGGAAAGCTCCTGAGATTTGGCTATATCTTTTTGGAACACCCCATTATCAGGTGAATGCTTTGCGATCTCGATCATGGACCTAAGGCCATAGCGTGTACGTGTACTAAATTTCAAAGCTGCGTCAGATTGATATCCGGTTCAACAGGTAAACTAAATTCAAAGTTAATCATTAGTTCGTCATGTACTTTAATCAGGCCAAAGGTTTTTTCCGGGGGTGACAAATTAAAATCAGTCAGCTTAAGTGTTTTGCTTCCGCTGACAGATATCCTGCTGTCCATACAACTTGAAACCTCGCAAGGGACCTGGTAATAGCGAGTGACGCCGCTTACGACGACGCCGATCTTCAATGAATAGACAGAATAGCCATTGAACAGGGTTGTAAATTCCGATTCATTCATAAAGATCTGAATGTAGGGGTATTTCTTTACGTTGATGAGCTGGAGGAAGTCCCTGTATACAAATTTGTTGGTTGCTTTGAAGTTCCTGACTGGAACCAGAATCATAAAGCCATGTTCTTCCGGAACGGGGATCCATCGTGAGTCGCCGATCCCGCAGACCAGGTCGCCCGGAACCTCCTGGTGAAGTGCGAAATCATTAATGTTGGTCTCACCGGTAATATGGATGTAATTGTTGCAACTGCTGTGGTTTGAAGAAAGTGTGGATTGACCAAGAGTCAATCCACACTTAAAGATAAACATCAATAGAATTACATGATGGATTGCACCGTGCATCAAATATTCTTCTGCAACGCCACCGGTCGTACCTTCGATATCCCGAGCAGTTGCATTTCCCGGACCGCTCCTGGCTGCACTTCCTCTTACACCTTCGATCCCCCGGACGGTTGCATTTCCTGGAGGGCCTTCAGTTGTAAATGCTCCCGCCGCAGCATCGATTCTGTGATCTTTCGCGCACCCAGAGGGAAAGGGAGGGTCCTTTTTACTGATATATTGTGCAATATCGGGCATTGGTTTTTCTCAGCAATGGGATTAAAAGCTGATGGCGGCTTCGAACATCACACCGTTGAATTCAGCATTCTCCCCATAGGAGGCAATGAAGTTCTTATAATCCTGGGTCACATAGTCGAGTTTAACCAGGATATTTTCGGTGAGGTTCCATCCTCCCCCGGCTTCGATCCTGCTCACCGACATATCGTTGCTGTTGGCAACCGTATTGTATTTCGCACCGGCATAGAATTGTTCTGTCTTTCCGAAGCGGTACAGCCCCTGTACGCCAATCTGGTTGAAGTTAAACTCCGATCCGTTGAACGGGCTCGTTCCGGCGTTTGTTTCATACGTACCGAAGAATTCAAAACCTTTGAATTTCGTGAAGAGGTTGAACATAAATGCGTTTAGCTCATCAGAGAATCCAGGTCCCCATCTTCCTGTTGTATGTCCACTTGCAGGATTGACATCAGCGGAACCATCAGCGGTCTGCCGCTGCATAACAAGGTAGAACCGTGATCCTGTTCGGTCGCCGTTATATAGTGATCCGAAGTGGTTGTTGCTGCTGTGGTATCCTGAAACGGTGGCGCGGATCCTGAGATCATCATTCAGATGGGTGTCGTATCCGGCTTTCCAGTAGGCTGCCAGTTCCTCGTGGGCGTTGTAGGGGGTGTAATTCCCGGAGAAGGCGCTATAGCCCGCCAGCGCGGGCTTCAGCGTTCCTGTGGTAATGGCGGCTAAAACGATGATACCGTTGTGGCGGAAGAGCGCTTCGAAGGCTGGGGCGGTGGTGAAGGCATCCATGATGTAGTTGCCTGTGAAAGGATTGTTGATCACCCTGCCGTTATCGGAACGGAAGAAGTGGGCATCTCCGTAGTTCAGTTCCATGACCCCGGCTTTCAGGGTGAGGTAGTCCATGATGTTATCGACAGCTGCGGAGTTAAGGAACGGCAGTTCATCCATCTGGAGGTATCCACCTTTTACCCAAGCTTCTACGTGGTGACGCGATGATAGGTAGGTGGTGAGGTTCACTTTGATGCCCTGCGCGAGTTCAGCGTTGATCGCGAAATTAGCGGTGGGAAGGTTGAGTCCCGTTCCCAGAAGTATCAGCATGGAATCGGCCGAGTGACTAAGTGACTGGTACTGCATGGCGAAGTCGGCACCGAGGGTGACTTTCACCTTTTCGAAATCCTCGTTGTTCAGAGGTTCCGGTTCGAACGTTTGAGCATAGGAAGTGGCCCCGATGAGCAGGGCGGCAAGAGTTATCATTGCTTTTTTCATGGTTTGATTTGTTTAAATGAATATATTATGAATAAAAAGGATTTTTAGAGATGACCTGAGGTTTGCGCATGTCGGCTCAATTTGCAATATTCCAAAGTAATTTTTTGGGTTGTCCAGAGATTCGCGCATACAGGTTCTGTTTTCAAAAAGCCGGATCAGTTTTTTAGAAACGTCATGAGGTTCATTCATGTCTGGCAATTTTTTAACATCCCTGAACAGTTTTTTGATTATCCCGAGGTTTGCACATTTTGCTTGGTTATCAATAATCCAGATCAGTTTCGGGAAGACTGTCCCACTTCTGCATAGACTGATTCAGGCTGAAAGTTGACATTGAAGTGCACGGTTACCTCTTCTCCTGTTTTCATGGTGCCCATCATGGCAGTTGGAGGGGAGATATTGAAATCTTTCATATTGATCTTCTCTTTTCCGGTTACCGAGATGGTAAAGTCTTTTTGAATCACACCGGAGAAAGGAATGGTTACAGGTAACGTTTTTCCGGCGATGGACAGGGTGCCGTGGGCAGTGCCTGACAGGTTTTTCGCTGTAGCTGACAGATCATTTACAGATTGCAGAGTAAAGGCGATTTTGTTATGCTTATCTGACTTCAGGGCATTGTAGGTCTTTTTATCCATCAGGGAGTTCTTACTTTTCAGTCCTTCAGAAAGAACTGAAAAGTTAACATTCAGGATCTCATCAATTTTCTGATCCTGCAGATTCACCTTCATGCTGGCATCCATCTCTGTTGCAGTCATCTCCCAGTCGTGCACAGAAGATGTTCCTTCAATGGTGATGCTGCTGGTTTTCGGGTCCAGTTTGAATGTTGTCTGTGCCAGGAGTGCCTGGCTGAACAGGAAGATGGACAGGGTTAGGATTAGATATCTTGTTTTCATGGCTATCGTGTTTTATTTAACAATTTTTTATTTGAAATCCTGGTTATTCGGTTGGATTAAATAATTTCACACATCTAAAAAATATAAATCCTATAGAATAACTAGTACAAATGTATCAATAGTGATGTTATTTTACAAACAGTAATATGATATCGAATGATGTATTATAATAATTTGGTGACGAATGATGTGTAAATATGAGTGTAAAGGTCATTAAATGAGGTTTATATAATAAAAAATTGTTTATATAGAAACATTTTAAATTACAAAACATTCATGCTTCAGTGATTTTTTTAATTAAGAAGAGGGGTTAATGAACGACTTGTTACAGACATGTCTGTATCAGAAATGGGACCACATAGATTATTAAGCCCCATCATTGCTTTTTTCCGAAGACCGGGGCCATTCATAATTAATCCAGATTTTTACCGGAGCTATTCGGGGCGAAAGCAGAAGAACCCGGGATTGATGCCGGTAGTAAAGGTATCGACTGGGGTGCCGTCGGGACGGTAGCGGTAGACACGACCCCGGCTCACCTGGTCGATCGCATCGGCGATATATACCTCGCCGGAGTACGGATCAATACCCAGTCCGTAGAAACCCCCGGAAAGACCGGTCGTAGCTGGTCCTTCAATAAACAGGTCCGGAGGATCATCGGACAGTACCATCAGTCTGTAGGCATGTCTGTTTAAAAAGTAAAGCGTATCGCCGGTCCCGTTGATCTTCAGTTCCGAAGGGTGGTCGTTCAGCGGAAAGCGGATCGTCTTTTCGATCTTCCGTGTCCCGGGATCGATCTGCACCAGTGCAGGTTTCTCATTGCCTGCGGGGTTCCCCTCGAAACCACCGTCACACAACACCCAGAGCCGTTCAAACCGGTCGAGCACCATCGAATTGGGTTGAAGCGGCACTTCGATGGAATCGGTCACCTCGTCCGTCTCTGTGTCGATCACCAAAATCTTGTTATCGTAGCTCCAGCAGTTGGTAAACACCTCGTTGCCGAACTGCACCATCTGCTCGGTGGAATGCTGATTGAACCGGGATGTGGGATTGCTTACATCGATGTACCCGGTGATCGCGTATGTCTGCGGGTTCACGATGGTGATCGCCCGGGCGTAGAGGTCGGTGACATAGGCCTTTTCCGGATCGACAAAGAGAATCTGGCGCGGCGAGGAGAGCCCGGTGATCTTTCCTTCGTACCCGAAGGTGTGGATGTTGATTACATAGATCTTACCAGAGTTGTTCACCACGATATACCCGAGGCTGTCTCGGATTACCATCGATTGCGCTACATCGCCCAGTGGCACGCCGTTGGTGCGGTAAAAAACATCGTTCAACAGTTTCATCGAGTCGATCATGTAGTAGGAGAGCGAGGCATTGTCGTACATGAAATTTCCCTCGTTCACAATGAAGAGTCCAGACTGCCGGTTGATGTGCCCGTTAAGCAGCGTGTCGTACCTCACCTGCAGGTCGTTCATCCCGTACCACGCCTCATCGTCCATGCAGCCGTTGCACAGCAGCAGAAGGGGAGAGAGCCATATGAGATGTTTCAGGGTCATGATTAATATTCAAATTTCAGGTGTAGCATGTATGAGCGGCCCGGCATGAAGTGTTGCAGCTCGTTTCTGTAAGTCTCGTTGAACAGGTTGTCGACCTCCAGTTCCAGGTTGATTTTTTGAGGTGAGCGCCCGGCACCATTTTTACCGGTCCCCACTTCAAACCTCTTACCGATCCGCATGTTGTTCATGAAATAAGGGTAGAGACTATAAAGCCGTTCGTTTCCTGAAGTGCCGTTCAGCCGCTCGACCCCATTCAGACCTGGCAGTTCTTGCGAATCATCTGCCGGTCCGCCGCTATTACCGCTCATCAACTGTCTCGTTCCCATGGCATTGTATTGCCACTGCAGATACCACCCCCTGTTGGTCACCGAAACAAATGCATTTCCCGAAACCTTTGGTATAAACGGCAACTGCACTCCCCGGGAATTATTGTCTGGGGAGCTGGCTCCATCCGCCGTTCCCCCGTCTGCCGTTTCCCCGGCCGATCCTGCTCCCCCACCTGTTATCGTTCCGCTATAATCCCGTGTATTTGTGAGCGCAAAGTTCCCGTGCAGCTGCAGCATTGTTCGCCGCACCGTCACCTTCACCGCAAGCTGGTATTCTAGTCCGTAGGACCGCACCTCGGCCAGGTTTACCGGTTCCCAGTACCCTTTGAATCCCGGCAGCCAGAGGATCCAATCGTTGATCCGCGAATAGTACCCTGTAAGCGATGTATTGACGGTCTGCCCCCCTGCCGCTTTTTCCCAGCGCACCGAGGATTCACCCGTGTAGCCCTCCTCGGGAAGCAGATCGGGGTTTCCACCGGGCTGCCAGTATAGGTCGTTGAGGGTGGGGTGGTGGTAGTTCCGGGCGAAATTCGCCTGCAGCACCAGGTCATGCTTTTCCAAAGGACGAAAATTCAGTCCGAATGTATAGATTAGGGGTGACCGGTAATCAGATACGAAATCCTTCCGCATTTGGAGCGAGAGCATCAGCAGCTCCGTCGCACTGAGGTAGAGTCCGCCGAACAGCGATCCCTCGAGACGGACAGTATCGTAACCGGTATGGGTGGACGAGTCGTACGTGGCGATGCTGTACCTGTTGAGCGCGGTTCGCGCATTGGCAGATAAGCGGTCCGAAAAGTTGCGGCTGAGCTCGCCGCTGTTGAGCCAGCTGAACATCCGGCTCTCGGAATCGACGTTTATCTGCCGGTGCAGTCCGGGCACCTCTGTCTCCATGGTGTAGCCGAGCCGCTGGTAGTCGACCCCGCTTCGCAGCTGCAACTTCGACTGCTCCCCGTAATAGCTGTACTCCGTGACATTCCTGATTGTTTGGTCGGCTTGCAGGTTGTCGCGTTGCAATCCACCGGTCTGGTATTCGCTGCTCAGTACCGTGGGAACGGAACGGTTGGCTGTCTGCAGCCAGGTGCGGTTGGAGATCACGGAGTTGCCGGGGGGAGGATGGGCCGTGGATTTTGTATCGGGGGAGGTCCCGGTGGCTCCATATCCGGTGGTGGAGGAGGCTAAGGGAATCTGCTGAACGGTGCTTCCTGTCCCGGTGGTGGAGGAGGTGGTGGCTAAAGGGGGTTGCTGAACGGTGGCTCCATATCCGGTGGTGGAGGAGGCTGGAGAGCTGTGCTTCCCGGTGGGGGGGTGGTCATTGGGATCGGCGGGAGATGAGGTACTGCGAACGTCGGTGGGGTGATCGGTATAGGTTATACGGCCTGAAGGGTCATCCTTATCCTCGGCGTTACTGCGAACAGAAGATGATCTGCGGCTACCGGACCGTTTGGAGGGTCGAAAGTAGAACTCCTGACTGATCCCCGATTTGCTATAGGCGGCGTTGCGGTTCTGTTGGGTGGGATGGCAGAGCTCACCGGTGGCGCTATCCTTATCGATGATGTTTTTGTTGACGAACGGGTAGTTGTTCTCCGAGCCGGAGGAGTAGAGGCGGGTGGTTGACTGAAACCTCTGGTTGCCGAGGTTGAACCGGGCCATGCCACCGGCTGTAATAAAGCTCCCGTACTCGGTGTGGATCTGTCCGCCGGCCCTGTTCGACCAGTCGGGCAGGTTCCTGATTTCAATGTGGCCGCCGAGACCGCCGCTCCGCGACTCAACCGATGCTGCGCCGTGGTGGATGTTCAGCTCATCGATGAGAAAGACCGGCACGAGGGAGAAGTCGACCATCCCGAGCATCGGGGAGTTGATGCTGAGTCCGTTCCAACTCACCTGCGTGTGGGATGGGGCGGTGCCACGGAACGATGCAGTGGCGAGCGCACCCCTGCCGTAGTCGCGGATGTATATGTTGGTATTCTCAGCAAGCAGCGTCGAGAGGTCGCTGTGTACCTGGTGCTGCAGGATGAGGGTGTCGATCGTAACCCGCTTCATGCCGGCCTCCTCTTTCAGGGGCATGGTGGAACGGGTGACCGCCACTTCGCTGATGCTGAAGATTGAATCGGTTATGCCCTGTCCGGTTGCCGGGGGGGTGATATTGGCCGTCAGGATGATGAGGCAGAGGGCAGGCAGGATCGGGTGACGGACCTCCATCCTGACTGCCCTCTGCCTCATGGAGATGGACTTCATCCAGCGGATAAGGGGCTGTATATCGGGCCGTCTCTTCAACTTACTGTTTTATCAGATTCTATTTGTTCAACCTATCTTCTGTTCGGAAAATATGCAACGTTCCACAAACATGGAACGCTTTCCTACTGCTTAATGAATTTCTTCTTGATCAAACCCACTTTCGTGTCTGCTTCGAGAATGTAGATGCCATTGGGCAGTGTGCTGATATCCAGCCGTTGGAAACCGGAATTGTTTCCTGCTTTCAGGATCCTTCGGCCGGATATATCGTATACCGCCATTGTGAATACCTCCACATCCTTGAGTGTGATAAAGCTGCTTGCCGGGTTGGGGTAGAGGGTGATCGCGCTTGCAGCACCGGCGCCAGAATCAAAGTTACCGGCCATGCGGTTCTCTGTCGACACCGCGAGGTCGACCGTGGTGGTAACGGACGCATAGACTGCACTGTTGGATACCATCGCAGCGGTGAGGGTGAGCTCGCCGGAGGAGCCTTCGAGGTGGAGGAGTCCGGTTTCATCCACGTATGCACCGGGCTGAGTGGCACTCCAGTTCACCGGCTCGTTTTGCAGCAACCTGCCCTTCCTGAAGGCGAATGCCTCCATCTGGTAAGCCGTGGTTGTAAGCACGGGTGGAATCTCCCTGATCACCACAAGCTCATGGTTGCCTTTGAGGGTTGGATCGGGCTCCACGACCGCGGCCCCTGTGATCTCTGTGGAGATCTGACCGAGCCATCCGGCACCATCCATCACACCGGTATGAACCTTTACGAAATGGATCATATCGAGCTCCACGTGGTTGCCATCGGCATCCACGGCCCAGCTGATATCGAACGCATCCCCACCGGCATTTTCCACCTCCGGTGTGTAGGGGTTGTCAGGCCGGTTATATGGGGCTTTGCCGCGTGACTGGTTGTCGGTATAGCCGAATGCACGGCGGAGGGAGTAGACGGTTGTTTCGAAAGCGGTATCAATGGTCGACCGGATCATACTGCCACTGAGTGTGTATTGCTCCTGGTCGATCGAGGGAAACGAATCGGGCAGGGGGTAGTATGGCTGCGTGAAATAGCTGTTTGCCTGGATGAGACCTTCGTTCCCCTGTGAATCGGACCATGGGACATCGGCGGCGACATCGCTGTAGGGATTGCTATAGGTGACGCTGTAGTTGTGGTCAGCGGTACTGAAGTGGTAGTCGGATCCGGCGAGCTCGTACCAGGTGTCGTCGGGCAGGTCGTTGCCGTTTTCGTCATTCATTACAGAGACAATACCGGGTTCTGACCAGTTGGGCATCGGGTTGCCAAAGATGGTGAAATCGGCGCCATAGGGGTTGTCGGGGTGGTTCCTGACCGGCTGTTCGAAGCGGAAAACGATATATCCGCCGAAAGCGCCGAGGGAGACGCTGCCGTTGACACCGTTGATGAGCGATTGTGGGGAGGAGGGGGTGCCCCACGGTGCAGCGTTCATGTACTGTGACGGTGCGGGGAGGTATTCGAGGACCTCGGTGATGAAAGGACCAGTGGGAGGTTCGGGAACACTATAGAGGTTGTCCATGCAGAAGTAGGCGGGGGTGTTCATCCCCCAATCGCCGTTGTCGGTGGAGGAGAGTTCGAAGGAGAGTTTGTTGACCTTCCCGAGTGGGGTGAGGTCGATCCATTGCCATGTTTCGATGATATAGTCATTGGCCGGGTTTTCGAAGCGGTAGTCGGCGAGATAAAAATCGACCGTTGCCTTTGTACTGTCGCTTCTGGTACCGGTGACCGTAAGTTTGAACCAGTCGGGATCGGAGCCCTCGTCGCCGCCGAACTTTTTGGTGTAGTCGTCGCCCTCCTTCATGGAGAGGGCAGCATAGGTGCTGTTTGTGACAAAGAACCCCTGAAAGAGGTGGTCGGTACCAAATGGGGTGGTAATCTGTGATAGCGGACTGGTATAGGTTACTCCAAAGTTCTTTCCCACTGTGGAGTCTAGTCGCACGGGGGAGAAGGCACTGTATGGATTGGTCCATCCCGGTGTGGTGTTGTCGGTGGTGTTTGAGTAGGACCAACTATACCATGCCTGCCAGTCGGGGTTGTAACTGTTAAAGAAGTTGACTGTTCCGCTGGTGAAGCCGCCGCTGCTGTCGGAGCCGTTCCAGAAACTTTCCGGATCGAGTGGGAGATCGTCGAAAGTGGCCACATCGTAGTCGCCTTTGATGACTGGCCGCACACCGATGATAAAAGTGTCGGCGGTGGCCTGACCGTTATATTCTGCTGTGATGATCACGTTGGATTGTCCGGGAGCGAGGTAGTCGATGGTCAGGGTCTGGTTATCGACAATCACGATAGCCACGGCTGGTTTGGAGGTGTGTGAGACGGCGTATGTGAGTGCTGCTTCCGGGGTGTCGGGATCGTAGAAGTGGTTTGAGAGGTCGAGCACTGTGTTAGGCGATTCTTCGGAAGCCTCGTAGTTTTGCAGGGGTTCAGTTACCTCCGGCGGTTGATCGACTAAACTGTTTTGTGTGCTTTTGATTTCCTGGGCAGTTAACCCGCCTGCCAGGAGTGATGATATCATCACGGTGGTGTACATTTTTTTCATTGGATATTTTTTAATACACGGAACGTAATCAGAACTGCAGGCACCGTGCAAACACCCCCAGCTCTGCTTTGTCCGCTGCTGCGTTGCTGAGTTGCGATCCACCGGTAATAACCTGGTTACGGCTAAGGATCTACTACCGCAATGCGATGGCGGACAATCCCCATGCATTTTCGTAACAGCGGAAGAGCTGCTAAGAAAAGGTGCAGGCGAACAAAACTGATTTTGTGGATTGCGGGGAAGATGTGTGTCAGAAGTTGCAATAACGATCGACATCCTGTTCTCCGCAGGTTACAAAATCGTTCACTGGCAGGTCTTCTGACTTATTCCTGTTTTCTGAGCCCTTCCCGTCACCGCCCTCCGTAGCTTAAGCGAAGGAGGGTCTAATTTTCACCGCAGCTAAGCTGTGGCGAAAAGTCCGCCGAAGCTAAAGCTATGACGGAACAGTGCCCGCCTTCGCTAAAGCTACGGCGGACGGTGACAGTGGGATCATCTCAGAACCCAATTAGAAATCACAGCAGCGGGAACTGTTGCCGAATTTTCGTGGACAGCGAAACGTTGCTTTCAACGCAGGTGCGGTTCACGAATCACGGCATTCCCTCTTAGTCCTTTTTCCTATGCAGGTTTTTATGATGCATGGGAAAATGGAAACCAATGATGAACCAAAGGTAAAAAAATATTTTGGAATACGGATGGATATTACGGATGGATATTACGGATGGATATTACGGATGGATATTTATAAATTGAAATGCATTTATGGGGCGCTTGTAAACTACTGTAACCTATGGTTTAATCGCGTTATAACGTATTCCCTCCCTGGGTTGAGCCATCCAATCGGCCACGGTTTCCCTCCATTCGAGGTAGTGGGGTGTATGCTTGTGGGCGGCTGCATATTCCTCAGACTCATAAGCCTCGTAGAGGGTAAATTCTGAAGGGTCATCGGCCTTTTGGAGCACGTCGAACCGCAGGTTGCCGTTCTCCTTAATGGATTCCTCATGGTTTTTAACAGTAGTGCGGATGAATTCTTCGATCTGTTCCGGTTTTACTTTTACATGGACAATGGTTGCAATCATGATATTGAAATTTTTTTGGTTTCAGCTATCCAAAGATAATTGATAATTGTCGGCTTTGCCAATAGCGTATCAGCTTTTTTCGAGGGATTGGGGGGATACCCAGGTTTACGGCGGTATTTGTTGAATGGATGTTCTGCCGTCGATTTTATAAACAAATCTTCGTTTTATTTGCTATATTATAAAAGGAGCAGACGATGAGAACAAGCATAATAAAATCAGTCCTTATTTTGATTGGGACATTTCTCTTTCAATTGCAGAACCTGATAGCACAGGTACCTACCAACATTCCGGGTGGCAAACCAGAACCGGTGCCGTTTACACCAGTGAATATCCTGGTATTTATTATAATCCCGCTGGGACTGCTCGTTTTTTATATCTGGTGGCTCCGGCAGAACCGAAAGAAAGCTGAAGAAGAGATAGCAAAAGCGAATGAGAAAGCTGAAGAAGAGAAAGCGAAAGCGAATGAGAAAGCTGAAGAAGAGAAAGCGAAAGAGAAAGAGAAATAGTACCGGTTTCTACTCACTATCCCTGCTCATATGAAAAAGTGCATCGCCGCGATTGACGATGGAGGTGGTATTGGCGCAAATGATATGTCCGGGGTAGGGGGCAAGCACCCGTTTCTGGTATTCCCCATAGGGGTCCTTAATTGTGCCCAGGAGGGTCCTCTTTTCAACAAACCTTCCATTCACATCTTCCGGGAAGAAGAGCCCGGATGACGGTGCGCGGAGCCATTTTGTTTTGCGGATCACCGTGGGTGGTGTGCTTATCTCCGGATCGCCACCAAGCATGTTTAGGTGCCGCATCACATTAACTGCCCCTGCGGTTCCGTAGTTAATAACATCGGCATCCAGACTTTTGGTTTTACCCCCTTCAAAGAGCAGTGCCTTTTTACCCATTTTTGTCAGCATCTCCCTGATCGATTTGGGGATACCGGGCGAGTGTATCACAAACGGGGCCCCGAAAGCCATTGCCAGCTCTTGCATACCCGGCTTGTCGAGGTTGCAGCGTATCTGGGTGATGTTGTGCCGGTCGGAACTGCCGGTATGAAAATCGATGGCATAGTCGATGATCGGTGCGATCTCTGTCCGGAAGTGGTAGGCAAACTGACTGGCCAGTGATCCGTCGGCCGAGCCCGGAAAAACACGGTTCAGATCCTTGCCGTCGGGCAGCTCCCTGGTCTGGTTCAGGAATCCGAATACATTAAACACAGGGATGCTGATGGTCGTTCCCTGCGCCGGCCTGTTCTTCTCACTGCTAATCAGCTCCCTGACAATCGCCACGCCGTTCGTCTCATCCCCGTGGATACCGGCGATCAGTAATAATACCGGACCATCTTCCTCCGCCCGCTCGATATTGATCGGAATCTGGATCCTGTTGCGGGTAAGAAGGCGGGCCACCTCCAGTTCAATCCGCACGCTCTCACCGGGCTGGATCTCCCTGCCGAGTATGCTTAGTGTCCTAGACATTGCGTTCTATGTAACTGATAATCTCCCTGGCGATATCCTTTCCTGTGGCCCCTTCGATCCCTTCGAGTCCGGGCGAGGAGTTTACCTCAATTACCAGGGGACCGCTTTTCGCCTGCAGCATGTCGACGCCGGCGATACCAAGACCGAGCACACGGGCAGCCTTCAGTGCCGTGTTCCGCTCCTCCTCATTAAGTTCGATGAGCGAAGCTGTTCCGCCGCGGTGGAGGTTCGACCTGAACTCTCCTTTTTTACTCTGGCGCTTCATGGCACCAACTACGTTTCCCTCCACGACGAAGGCACGGATGTCGGCACCACCCGCCTCCGCAATGAACTCCTGGGCGATCACCCGGGCCTTCAGTCCGTTAAAAGCTTCAATAATGGATTTGGCGGCGTTGGGTGTTTCGGCAAGGACCACCCCGAGACCCTGTGTGCCTTCGAGGAGTTTGATGACCAGGGGAGCGCCGCCGACCGATTGTACGACCTGCTCCACATCCTTTGAGTAATTGGTAAAAACCGTTTTTGGAAGACCGACGCCGGCGCGGGCGAGGATCTGCATGCTTCGAAGTTTGTCGCGCGAACGGATCAGTGCCTGTGATTCGACGGCTGTGAAGACCTTCATCATCTCGAACTGCCGTACCACGGCGGTACCGTAGAAGGTTACCGATGCCCCGATGCGGGGGATCACAGCATCGACATGTTCGAGGTACTGACCGTTGTAGTAAATCCTGGGCCGCTTCTTTTCAATCTCGATGTTGCATTTCAGGTGGTCGACCACCAACGCTTCATGCCCCTTATGTTTTGCTGCCTCCACCAATCTGCGCGTGGAGTACAGTTCAGCATTGCGGGATAGTATAACAATTTTCACGAAATAAAATCTTTAACTGTTTGTAAATAAATAAAATATAGTTGGAATTTGCAAATCCGGGCCACCAGCTGCTTATGTTCGGTTTTTAGTAACTGATGAAGGGTAACCGAAAATGAATTTCCGGTGCTAAAATAGGTTGAATAGTTCAGAATATTAACCATTGCGATAAAAAATGTTCGAACAGTAAGGAATGTGGTGTATTTAATTGATATTTAGATATATATTATTTATAATACAGGTATTTATACAGTAGCCATTATCAGACTCACTTGTAAACCTGTCCCGCAATTCGGGATCATTCTCCTTTGTTCTTTTTTTTCTGTTTGAAGGAGAGGTTAATTTTTGTTGTGTCGACAATGAAGTGGCGGTTGAGCAGCTTTCTGCCGAGGAGGACCGGGTATTTCATTTCGCCGCGCTCGCTGAGGGTGAAATGGGCGGGAATTTTTTCGCCGAAAAGGAGGATGGGGGTTTCGATGACGTATCTTTTCTCGGAGACACCAAAGGAGTTTTTTACCCGTTTCTGCTTGTATTTGGAATAGACGAACTCCTTGTTGTTGTATTCGGGGTGCGATTTGTCGAGCAGCTTGAAATGGATCCTCCGGTCGTCGCCACTGCCCTGTTCCCCGATCTGTTCACAATGGATGGACGAAGTGTAGGCCCCGGTGTCGATCTTTACATCAATATTACTTAGATCGAGTTCCGGGAAATCGGCTTTATCGCGCCGACCAATGATCTTTTTTTCTGGTTTCATCAGCTGCAAAGATAATGTAATGCACCGAGCCATAACAACATTATTGACACACAGGCATAAAAATATTTCATCTTTGGCATGAGGTTTTTTTAATACAATGTCATTACGAGCTCTCTCATATCTATAGAGAGGGCAAATAGTTTAATAAAAAAGTATCCAATGAACAGACCCTTACGTTTTCATTGATCTGGAAGTCGTCTGAAGATGGTGTGATAATATAATTTATAGGTGATTTCAGGTCGTTGAAGGCCTGATAATTACCTTTTGTAATTTGTGGCGAATTAGAATATTTTGTTTCTGCAGTGGCCAAAACGGTTATTCCCCTGGTAAATACCATGTCAACTTCAGTTCCCTGGTGGGTACGATAGAAATAGAGGTCAACCCCGTCCGGTTTGATTGCCGAAACCTGGTTCAACACGAATGTTTCCCATGAGCTTCCAATTGCAGGATTGCCGGAAAGGGCAGCAAAATCTGGTACTCCCAGTAAATGGTGCAAAATACCGGTATCGGTTAGATATACTTTTGGTGTTTTGACCAATCGTTTTGAAATATTCCAGTGAAATGGCTGCAGGCTTTTTAGCAGAAACGCATCTTCGAGGAAATCTATATAGCGTTTTACTGTTGGGGTCGTCACTCCCAACGAGTTCCCTATTGCTGTTGCATTAAGTAATTGTCCGTTCAGGTGGGCCATCATGGTCCATAAACTACGTATTACATTTGGAGAGGCATTTAATCCCAGCTGCAACAGATCACGATTAAGATAGGTGCTGATAAAATTACTCATCCACCTGTGAGAAAGATTAAGCTGTTCAGTGAGCAACATATTTGGGAATCCACCTTTAATCCACAAATCGTTTTGCGAAAATCTTTCGTGTATTTCAGTCATATCGAACGGATGTAACTGGTGATAAGCAATGCGACCCGCCAGTGATTCTGAGGAGTCGCGGATCAATTCCGGTGAAGCTGAGCCTAATAATAAAAATCTGGCTGGTTCACGCTGTTGGTCAACCAATCCCCTGATAAGTGGGTAAAGTTCTTTTTTGTTTTGCACTTCATCGATTACAACGAGATGGTCGGCATGTTGAGAAAGAAACAGTTCGGCATTTTTTAGCTTGAATAGATCAGATTGCATCTCCAAATCAAGATAGATTGTAGGTTTTACCGCTTGAGACATTAATTGTTTGGCCAGTGTGGTCTTTCCTACCTGTCTTGGTCCAATAATCGAAACCACCGGAAAATGGTTTAACGAGTCATTCAGATCGGATAATATTCTTCTGTCGATCATATCAATACAGCTTCAATGAAAAGCATCTATTTTAAATATTCATGGTAAATATATGAAAAAAACCATGAAATAATAAAAAATGATTTTAATATTTCATGGTAAATAGATAGTTCAATCTCGGTTTGTCGCATCTGTTCCTGACAAAATTTTATATGTACAGGAATATTAAATACGATCAAGATACCGGCTATAGTTTATCGGCATTGGTCATCAGATAGGCTTCCGCTTCGACGCTCCATAGTCCTTTGTGGTTGTTGCAGATCTCGTTCAGTTTGGCATATACCGGGTTGGTTTTGCCCAGCTCGCCGAACTCTGAGAACGGAGTGAGCGGCATCTCAATGTGGTTGTAGATCAGCTTCTTTCCACCAGGAATTTCCGGAAGCCTTAGCGTAGTATCGATCACGGCATTGATCCCCCCGATATGGGTTACCAGTCCGGCCGGATCGAGTCCCTCGTTAAAATACTCCAATGCTTCCTGCATGTCATCGTTGTTCCCTCCCGAAGTGCCAACGATATGGGTGAACTGGTAGTGCACCCTGTAGAAATTCATTTTGGCCGAAAACTCCGGATCCGCCGGTCCTGCGAAAAAGTTCAGGCAACCGTCCTGTCCCAGGATATTATCCGCCTGTTCGATCAGCGCCGGTACCGGTGCAAATACAAACACATCGTCGTACCCCTTGTCACCAGTAAGCTTCATCAGCTCCGCCTCCGGATCTTCGCAATCTTTCGTGTTCATATACACCAGCTGAATATTGTTTTTTGCAGCCTGATCAATGGTATAAAGCTTTGCAGCACGGTCGAGCCGCTCCTGGTCGATATCCGTCACCACCAGCAGTCCGGGTTGCCGGTCTTTTCGGTTGATCGCGAAATTGATGGCCGCGAGTCCCATGGGACCGACACCGGCCAGGATCGCCATGTTACCGCCCTGCACGATCTCCATCTTGTGGATATAGGATCCCTGTTTGGTATGGTAGTTGGCATGCATGGCACCGATGACACATGAGAGCGGTTCGGCGAGTGAGGCGGGGTAGTATCCTTCGCCATTGTAGGGCAGCAGGCAGTCCTGCTCCATTACTTCGGATGGGATGATTACATAGGTGGCATCGCCTCCGATGAATTTATAGGAGTATCCCGGGGCGCTCAGTATTCCGACCGGCCCGTCCTCGTAGTTCAGCGCTGGCTGAATAGAGAATTTATCGCCCGGCTTGAATTGTCCCGTCCATTTGGCACCCACCTCCACCAGCTCGCCGGCGAATTCATGACCGATCATGATCGGCTCTTCGGCCACATTGTCGGGAATACGCTTGTGGGCCGGTCCCTGTGTGGCGGCTTTGTAGGATGACATGCAGATGGAGTCGCACACCACCTTTGCCAGGATCTCATTCTCTTTGATTTGCGGAAGTTCAAACTCTTCGAGTCGGAGGTCTTCAGCTCCATATAAACGTACTGCTTTTGTAATCACATTTTTCAATTTCTGGTGCGCTTATTTAATCTTCATCAGCTGCGTTACGCTTGATTTCAAAACAGTCATTTACCTTTAGTAAACTCCTGTTTTTCAGTCTAAACCCTACACCCCAAATTTAGCCCGTCGCATCTTCTCTTCTCTACTAACATTATTGGTCACCGTATGGTTCTCCAGCGGGAGAATCTTTTCATGGATCGCGTCGATGATCCATGACGACTGCGGGAAGAAGTAGTCCTCCAACTCGTAGGCGGGGGTGATCCAGTTCCTCGATCCGACCACCACCGGCGGTGCATCGAGGTCGTCGAACGCCAGTTCGGCGATGTTCTGTGCGATATCCTTCAGGTAGGAGCCCCTTTCCGAGGCGTCGCTTACCAGCAGAATCCGGCCGCTCTTTTTTAGCGATCTGCTGTACGCGTGGGTTCTCCTCCATCGGGTGGTTCACCTCCGGTTCGCGGTCATCCATGCGGTCGACCGACTCATTGGAGAACATCATCTCACCGATCAGTTCGGGGTATTTGATCATGTCCATCCGAGGGGAGATGTTGTCGTCGATGGACAGCTTCATCGTGCTGGTTACGAGCGATTTGATCTCCGCCTGTATCTTTTGCAGCTTGTTTTCCGTGGCGATGCCGTTTTTCGTGAGCTCTGCACCGAAGCTGATGATCGAGTCCTGGTTCTGCCACGCCTCAACCTCCTCTTTCGAGCGGTAGGAGGAGGCGTCGGAGGGTGAGTGACCACTGAACCGGTATGTGAGCACATCGAGCAGTACCGGACCCTTTTTCTCTTTCAGGATCTCCATTTTGCGCCGGTAAGCGTCGATCACCGCGAGCGGGTTGTATCCGTCGACCCGTTCCGCGTGCATGTTTTCCCTGTTCACACCGGCAGCGACGCGGGCAGCGATATCGTAACCCATCGTTTCGCCGGCTGTCTGTCCGCCCATGCCGTACATATTGTTCATGATGTTGAAGATCTCGGCGAGGGTGCCGTAGAGGAGGAATTTGATGGCCAGCGATTTTGTATTGCCTTTGTGGCCCTTTTCGACGATCGACAGGATGCGGCCGTCGAAGAATGTTTTCATGGTGTGCATCAGCGCTTTATCATCCATCGAGTGTATGGCTGAAAGCCCTTTGGCGAGGATCTCGCCATGCGAGCGGTGGGAGCCGAAGATGTAGTCCTGCTCGTTGAGGAGGTATGCCATTCCGACGGCGGCGGCTTTCTGACCGATGGAGAGGTGTGCGGGGCCGGGATGGTTGTAGGACAGACCGTTGTACTCGCCGGTGGTTTTGATGAGATTGAACATCGTCTCGAATTCGCGGATCACCGCCATATCGTGGTAGATGCGCACGAAGTCGGTCTTGTTGAAGTTTTTCGACTCCTCCTTGATTGATTTTTTGTATTGGTTGACGGGGATCGGCGGGATCTTCAGCATGGAGGCTTTTCTGAGATCTTTCGGGTTGATAAACTGTGCTTTAGGCATAATTGGAATATTTAATTTTGTTTGTTTTAAAGGAGTTCCATATTGAAATTCTCGATCTCATATTTTATATCGGCCAGGAACTTTGTTGCCGGTCCGCCATCGAGTGCCCTGTGGTCGTACGTGAGTGACAGTCCGATGAACGGCACAAATCCGAATGTCCCATCGTCGAGCGGTGCCGGGCGGTGGATGATCGTGTTGACCCCGAGGATGGCCGCTTGCGGCACGTTGATGATCGGGGTGAACATCTCCACACCGTAGTTTCCGAGGTTAGAGATGGTGAACGAAGCCGCGGTGCTTGCAAGCAGGTCGGGATCGACATTCCCGTTGCGGCAGCTGTCGGCCAGCGCTTTCAGCTGTGATGAGAGACCGGTCAGCGACAGGTCGCTCGCGTTGCGCAGCGCCGGCACCATCAGTCCCCGTTCCGTATCGACCGCCAGTCCGAGGTGCACGTTCCTGAATTTTCGCACTGTGTCGCCCAGGAAATGAGCATTGGCATCGGGATTTTTCTCCAGCGCCCTGATGGTGGCAAAGCTGATCATATCGTTGAGGGTGATATTGTGTGTGTACCCCTCTTTCTGCATGGCTTTCACCTTGTTGCGCAGCTGCAGGATTTTTCTTGCATCGGCGCTCAGGTGGTGGGTAAGCTGCGCGGTATTCTGCAGCGAGCTGTACATCGCTTTTGCGATGAGTTTGCGCATGTTGGACAGTTTGGCATCTTCGAAGGCGTTGCCGTAAGCAGAGCTTCCTGCCGCTTTCATTGCGTCGTAGTTCACCGGTTCCGCTTGTGCGGCTGCCTCACGGCTGATCGCGGTATCGGCCGGTGCGGCGGTTGTGGGGGAGGCTGCTGCTGTTGCGTCTGCTCCTGCTCCTGTAGTTCCGGAGGATCCTGCAGTTGCCGGTTGCGCAGTTCCAGATTCGATGGCCTGTTCGATATCGCGAACGATGATTCGACCGTGCGGACCCGTACCTGCGATGGAATCGTAGGATACTGATTTCGCTTCGGCCAGTTTCTTCGCCCTTGGGGAGATGATGATTCGTCCGTCGCGGGTTGTGGCTGCGGCTCCTGTTCCCGCTGGGCCGGCATTTGCCGAAGCTTCAGTGGCTGCTCCTGTTGTCTGCGTTGAAGCAGCTGTTCCGGCAGTCGCTGCATTGGTTGTAGTTTCCGATGCTGCACCCTGACCGGTCTCTGCTGCCGCGGGCGGCTGTTGCGGGGAGGTGGGTGTAGCGGCCTGTGGCGCAGTGTTGGCTGCGGTGCCATCGGGCGTTCCTCCGGATACCTTAGAAGACTTTGCAGACGATTCGCTTGTGGTTGCTCCTTCGGGAAGGAACGCGGATGTGTCGTCGCCCTCGTTGCCGATGACGGCCACGTTGGTGAGCACGGGGACCTCATCGCCCGTTGCGTAAAACACATCGAGGAGGATGCCGTCGGCTTGCGCCTCCTCTTCGAACGATGCCTTGTCGGTTTCGTAGGCGAACAAAAGATCGCCTTTGGAAACCTGGTCGCCTTTGGATTTGTACCATTCTGTGATGATACAGCTTTCAACTGATTGCCCCTGTTTCGGCATAAGTACCGGTTCTGCCATGGTATGTTTATTTTTTATGCTTAATTGTTAACATATAAATACAAGTTGATGAAAAGATAAACAAATAGTCATTAAAAACAAAGAAAAATGATAATATGTATATACAAGTATAACAATTGTTTAATACAACATTCTTGTTTTTCAGATATTTGGTTTAACTTTGGAGCGAATGGAGAGGTGAACGGTTGGCTGAAAGAATTTTTTTAGGGAGTTGGTGCTTCCAGGATTTGGGACGGGTGCTATAAGAAATGGATGGTTGGCTGATATGATACATTGGTGATGGGATTTTTTGGGAGTTGAATGTAACAGGATTTAAAAAAACGAGTTAGAAGCTGGTTGATATGAACAGGATACCACAATACAGGTTGGTGTATGAGACGTTGCGCAAGCACATCGGGGATGGTGTGTACGGCGAGGGTGACCTGTTGCCGTCGGAGAATGAGTTGTGTGTGTTGCATGGGGTGACGCGGCCAACGGTGCGGAAGGCGCTGGACAGGTTGCTGAATGAGGGGTATATTAAGAAGCAGCAGGGGAAGGGGAGCATTGTTCGCGGCAGGCCGAAGGGGGTGGGGATCTTGTCGATTACCGGAACGACGTCGGCGATCGGGGAGGAGAAGCTGCAGACGCGGATCATTGTGAAACCGGAGTTGCGGCGGTTTGAGCAGGCGTTTAACTATGAGTTGTCGGAGCTGGAGCGGGAGTCGGGCTGCATCTATTTTGAGCGGTTGCGGCTGGTGAACGGGAAGCCGGTGTTTTATGATATTACGATTTTACCGAACATTAATCTGCCCAGGTTTTTGTCGCGCAATATGGAGAACCATTCGCTGTTTGATGTGTTGCGGAAGCAGTATCAGCTGGAGGTGACGGGCGGGGAGCAGCAGATGCTGGCGAAGTTGCCCGATAAGAACTTGCAGAAGCATTTTGGCGTTGGACCGCGCCATCCGATCATCCAGCTGAACCGCAAGCTGGAGACCAACCGCATGAACTACTTCTTTTACAGTCAGGTTTCCTGCAATACCGATGAGTATGTGTTGGAGGGGGAGATATAAGGAGGGGCGGATCCGGAGTAACCGGCAACTCGACCTCTTTCCATTGATGCTCAGTTTCTTATCGTCGACAGACTGTCTTTATTTACCGACAGACATTTATTTACCATCGAGAAGGAGTCGTTTTATAATGATAACGGTTGAGACTTTGTAAAGAGCAGTATGTTTGGATTTGTGTATCATATATAGCTAAAACACTTTGGATATGTGTATGGTAATCTCAATATTTACTTTGGATTTGTGCAACAACAGTTGTTTGTTATTTTAGATATCCAATCCAAAGATCGACGATTTTGAAGACTGTCTTGAGTACTATGCTGTATTAGATGCGGGTAGTAACATTATCATAACAGCAGTCAGGGGCGATTCCCGGTTTTTTGAACTTTTCTCCCGTCAGGGTGTATATACATACATACATACATACATACATACAGACAGCAAACTGCATATTCTGACTGTGACATGCATTAATAATTGTTGTCTTATGAATCGATTCAATATACAAACAACTTTACCAGTTGTTTTTTTTGTCCTGTTTTCTGTTTTGAATTTCACAGGGTGCAGGCAGGATAGCAAGAATGCTGTTAGCAAAAAAACGGAACATGGTGTCGCCATGGATTCAATCCAGGCATGTTGCGCAGCTCTCCCCGACAGGCCCTATCTGAGCGGGATTCCGGATAAAACCGGTACCGGTGTCAGCCGCGGGCATGCAACGCCGGAGGGCATGGTCTACATCCCCGGCGGTATATTTGTCATGGGGGGTGATTCTGTCTGGGGACAAACCGACGAATTTCCGCTGCATAAAGTGCAGGTCTCGCCGTTCTATATGGACCGACACGAGGTAACCAATGCACAGTTCGGTGAATTTGTGGAAGCGACAGGGTATGTTACTACTGCTGAACGCAAGCCAGACTGGGAGGAGATCAGGAAACAACTTCCACCCGGAACACCGCGACCCGATGAGGAGTTTCTTACTGCCGCCTCCCTCGTCTTTGTGCCACCCGATCACCCCGTTCCGTTCAATAATGTCGCTGCCTGGTGGAAATGGGTTCCCGGCGCCAGCTGGCGGCATCCCCACGGTCCTGGTAGCAGTACCGGGGGATCGCCGGATGAACCGGTGGTGCATGTGTCGTGGGAAGATGCAGCAGCCTATGCAGCGTGGGCCGGGAAAAGGCTGCCCACAGAAGCGGAGTGGGAGTTTGCGTCACGCGGCGGACTGGAACGGTCCGTTTACAGTTGGGGTAACCAGCCGATTAACGAGGGGGCACTCAAGGCCAATTCCTGGCAGGGGAACTTTCCAAATGAAAATACCGGAGAGGACAATTTTCCCAGGGTGGCACCCGTAATGAGCTATCCGCCCAATGGTTATGGCTTATATGATATGGCAGGTAATATATGGGAGTGGTGCAGCGATTGGTACCGGCCCGATTATTATGCTGAACTGTCGAAACAGGGAACCGCGATAGATCCGCAGGGTCCAGATGAGCCCTACGATCCCATGGAACCCTACGTAGAAAAGAGGGTGGTTCGCGGGGGATCGTTCCTCTGCTCCGATCAGTATTGCTCAGGTTTCAGGAATGCCGCTAGGATGAAAACCAGCTGGGATACCGGCCTGGAGCATACCGGTTTCCGTTGTGTGATCCCAGCCGGTAAATAGAAATCAGCGGATAATAATTCCGGCAATGCAATTCTTAAAGTCGCTTTGGAACAATGAGATTGTTT
>JBBDUV010000048.1:0-40196 GCA_040903745.1 Bacteroidales bacterium
ATATTTAAATAATTATATAAAAAAACTTGGATTACAACATAGAAGGGCTCGCCGAACCTCCTTTAAAAATAATTATGGGGTGAGGCAACAGGTCACTTGTAGTTAGAACGATATTTATATTATTATACATCAAGTAGTTAAATATAGAATTTATACCTATGAAATCCTTATTATTTAGAATAAAGTTTGCTGCCATGTCAGAAACTTACAGAATATTTCGCTCTGGTGTATATCCAGCGATTTTTGCCATATTGATCATCCTGTCAGGCTCATGCGAAAAAAACGTTGATATCGATATCGGGGAGACCGACGCGATGATCGTAGTGAACGGCGTGCTGATGGCAGATTCGACTGTCCGGATTTACCTGTCAAGAACCAGGCACATTCTCGACAATAACGAGATTAATTCCCTGACGAATGCTACTGTGGAACTATCCGATGCTGAAGGAAATACTGAGCAGCTGTTGCTTGGTGACGGACAATTGTACAGATCAGATCAGATGAATATTGAACCCGGAAAGGAATATACGATAAGGGCTTCTGTTCCTGGTTATAATGATGTGGAGGCCAGTACTGTTATCCCTGTCAATGTGCCCATTGCCAGTTTTGACACTTCCAGGGTGTATGATGACTATGGTGAAACCATGGTAGAGTTTGAGATTATACTGGATGACCCGCCGGGAGTTGATAACTATTATATGATCTCGATTAAGTCCCATCTACAGTACTTCAATACAGAATATTTGTATTATTTGGATACCTTGTATGTTGACCAGGAAAAAGATACTGTTGTTGTGGGTTATGTAAGGGATTCGGTAGTATACAAGGATGTGCGAAATGAGAGTATCTGGTTCGAATCGGAGAATCTGGCAATCGAACAGGAGGATAGCTACTCAAGCAGGGTAATCTTTTCCGACAGGCTGTTTGATGGGAAAACCTATACCATCCGTGGAAGGTTCAACACCTGGTTCCTTTATGGTGTCAACGATTCGTCAACGATCGATGTGAGTTTGCAGACTATCGACAGCCACTATTACAAGTACATCGATTCGCGAACGGATCATTACTATGCCAGGAACGATCCCTTTGCCGTGCCAGTGGTTGTTCATAACAACATTCAGAATGGAGTAGGAATCCTGGGAGCAATGTCATCGGATCAAGTATCTTTTAAACTTGCACCGGTCGTTCCGGATTGGGAAAGGGAATACCTTTATAAATAGTTGTCTTTCTTGTATAGACATTTTTGAAACATATTGTTTTTCTTTGGACGAAGGAAGGTTGTGTTGCTTGTGCTGATTCGACTAATGATTGGTGTGATGCTAGTGTTTGTGTTGCTCGTACTCTTTTAGAAGTACCTCCGTTTTTTTTTTCAAACTTCGCGTGCCTTGCCCGTCGTACTTAGGTGCTAAGGAAGGTGGAGCCTGGCCACCGAAATTATATGTAGTAAGGCATGCAGTACCTGATCCCGGACATTGGCTTGCGAGCTCGCTCAGTTATGATTCATCCACCCGCCTCTATTGACAGATTTTATTTTGTAACGCATTGTTTATAAATATTTAAGGACCAGCAGACTAATTTAAATAGTATTCAACTAAAATATTTTATCAATAGCGCCTTAATTTCATCTCTGACCAGATCAAAATCAGGAAAGTTATCATTCGGGATTTGATGTATTTATATATTTCAATTGAAAAGTACCCGACCGGGGAAGGAATCATAAATGATTCTAAGGCATTATTTTAATGTTTAATACTTCATATTATTAGCGAATAAGATCAAATATGACACTATCTGCTTGTTTTATTTAATAAAACAGTCTATTTTTATAAAAAAGTATCTTATTTGATACATGTAAAGGGTCTAAAAATGACGAATAAAGAGATAATTAAAATAATTAAGGAAAGAAAAAGTATACTTGGGATTAACCAGGAATCCCTTGCAGAACTATCTGAAGTTGGACTTGCAACGTTAAAACGGTTTGAAAGCGGCAAAGGAAATTTAACCTTATCAAACTTTCGTAAAATTATAGATGTGCTTGGACTGGAAATAAATATTGAAATAAAAAAACCGAATAAATGAGAAGTGCAGAGATATATCGAAATGAAATTCTGGCAGGGTTCTTATCGAAAACTGATAATGGATATTCATTTACCTACGACCCGGCATATTACAATGATAATTCAAAGCCCGCAATCAGTATGACAATGCCCAAAACACAAATGTCATATACTTCTGATTATCTATTCCCTTTTTTCTATAACATGCTTTCGGAAGGTACAAACAGGGTAATACAGTCGAAACAATTAAAAATCGATGAAAAAGATTTCTTTGGCTTATTGCTGGCAACAGCTCAATATGATACAATAGGTGCCATTACAGTAAAAGAGATTTAGTTAGATAGAATCATATGGAATTAAAGTATTGTCCTGGTTTGCTGTCGGAGGGATTTTCTCAATATAGTCCGCTTTTTCTTCGCAGAATGTTTGGCGGGAAAAGAGTCAGTCATATATTATTCTATAATTCACCGTCAGTCGATGAAGAAGATCAACAGAAATTCATGGAAAACCAGAAACGAATTTCCATTTCTGGTGTTCAGGAAAAATACTCTGTATTATTGGAAAAAAACATATTGCGCTTAACAGAGGAACAGGAACAGGGTACTTATATTCTTAAGCCAAAACCTCATGGACTAAAGAAGGCGGGCATGGTTCCCGCAAATGAGCATTTAACAATGCAAATAGCTGCTCAGGTTTACAAAATTCAAACCGCTGAAAACGGAATCGTATTTTTCCGAAATGATGAACCTGCCTATCTGACTAAACGATTTGATATTGGTGCTGATGGACAGAAATTGGGAAAGGAAGATTTTGCTTCGCTGGCAGACAAGTCGGAAGAGAATGCCGGCAATAATTTCAAATACAACTATTCCTATGAGGGTATTGCTGAACTTATTCGGAGATATGTTGGCGCCTGGAAAATTGAGATGGAGAAATATTTTAAATTAGTAATCTTTAATTTTATTTTTTCAAATGGTGATGCTCATCTGAAAAATTTTTCATTAGTAGAAACCATTAATGGAGATTATGTATTGAGTCCTGCTTATGATCTGCTGGATACAAGAATCCATGTCAGTGAAGATAGCCCATTTGCATTAAATGATGATCTGTTTAAAGAATGGAACTGGTCCAATTGCAGAATTAATAATTCTGATCACCATCCATGTAAGGAAGACTTTATTGAGTTTGGAAAAGCAATTAAAATTGAGGAGCGAAGAGTACAAAAAATATTAGGTCCATTTTTGGAAGAACAACCTGAGGTGATGAGTTTAATAGACAGATCATTTTTAGACAGAGAAACAAAAACCCTTTACAGACATCACTATCAAGAACGTTTGAAGATGATTAACTTAGCATAGGTAGAGTTTGTCTTGCATTCGGAAATGTAATGATATTCGTCAAATCATTCATTCACTTAGAGATCAGAAAAAAGGGATTATCCCTTTAATCTCACTCGTTTTTGCCTGAAATCAACTATTTTTGATCTTCCTAATGCAGATCGGATATGATAGTTTTTGAAGAAGTCATCGCAAAACAACTAAACCTTCGACTGGTCCAGGTGAAAAACACGCTGGAGTTAATCAATGAAGGCGCTACGGTCCCGTTCATCAGCCGCTACAGGAAAGAGAGAACCGGCAGTATGGACGAGCTGCAGGTTGCCGGTGTTCGGGATGCCTATGAACAACTGAAGGAGCTTCAGAAACGACAGGAATATATTCTGAAGACCATCGAAGAGCAAGGGAACCTTACAGACGAGCTTAGGAGAAAAATTGAGGAGACTTTGGATCCGAAGATCCTCGAGGATATTTACCTTCCGTACAAAGTTAAACGTAAGACGCGTGCCACTGTGGCGCGCGACAAGGGACTGGAGTCCCTGGCGAAGATAATCATGAAACAACAGGAACTGCTGCTGGATAAGCGGGCCGAAAGCTTTCTGAACGATGAGGTGCCCACTGTAGAAGAGGCCCTCCAGGGTGCACGCGATATTATTGCTGAGTGGGTGAGTGAAAACCAGCGTGCCCGTAACATTGTCCGCCAGCATTTTACCCGTAGTGCTGTGATCTACGCTAAACTCGCCAAAGGAAAAGAGGAAGATGGAGCCAAATACCGCGATTATTTTGATTTTCATGAAGCGCTTAAAAAATGTCCGAGTCACCGGATACTTGCCATGCGCAGGGGAGAGAAGGAGGGATTCCTGAAAATTTCTATTGAACCGGAGGAGGAGCGTGCCATTGCCGACCTGGTCCGCCTGTTTGTTACAGGAAATTATGATGTGTCGCAACAGGTGGAACTCGCTGTGCAGGATTCCTACAAGCGTCTGCTGGCCCCATCCATCGAGAATGAATTCAAGGCCGAGGCGAAAGAGAAGGCTGATGCAGAAGCGATCCGTGTTTTTGCAGAGAACCTGCGGCAACTCCTGCTGTCATCTCCGTTGGGTGGAAAAAGGGTGCTGGCCCTCGACCCCGGCTACAGAACCGGCTGCAAGCTGGTATGCCTCGATGAGCAGGGTAACCTGTTGCATAACGCCACCATCTATCCCCACCCCCCACAGTCCGACCGTGCCGGGGCAACACGCAAAGTAAGTGCGTTGGTGGAGCAATACAAGATTCAGGCCATCGCAATTGGCAACGGTACGGCAAGCCGCGAAACGGAACGGTTCATTAAGCTTGTCAGACTCCCCGAAGGAGTACAGGTATACGTAGTAAACGAAGCAGGCGCATCGATCTATTCAGCATCCAAAGTGGCACGCGATGAATTTCCGGATTATGACGTAACCGTGCGTGGTGCCGTTTCCATAGGACGGCGTCTGATGGATCCGCTGGCTGAGCTGGTGAAGATCGAACCGAAATCGATCGGCGTGGGACAGTACCAGCACGATGTGGACCAGGGAAACCTCAAAAAAAGCCTGGATGATGTGGTCGAGAGCTGTGTGAACATGGTCGGGGTGGATCTGAATACCGCCAGTCAGCATTTGCTCACCTACGTATCCGGACTCGGACCTACCCTGGCGCAGAACATTGTGAAGCACCGGGCAGAAAAAGGCACGTTCAGCAGCCGTGAGTCACTGAGGGCCGTGCCACGCATGGGAGATAAAGCCTTTGAACAGTGTGCCGGTTTTTTGAGGATAGCAAATGCTGCCAATCCACTCGATAATACCGCTGTGCATCCCGAGACCTACGATGTGGTGGAGCGCATGGCACGTGATCTTGGCTGCAACATAAAGGATCTTGTCTCAGATGAATCGCTCATTAAAAGCATCGACATCCAAAAGTATGTTACTGCAAACGTGGGAATGCCTACGCTTAAAGATATTATTGAAGAGCTGAAAAAGCCGGGCCGCGATCCTCGCGAAGATATTGAGGTGTTTGAATTTTCGAAAGATGTGATGAGTGTCGCCGACCTGAAGTCCGGAATGGAGCTGCCCGGACTGGTAACCAACATTACCAATTTCGGTGCATTTGTCGATGTGGGCGTGAAACAGGACGGACTTGTACACATCTCCCAGATGGCCGACCGGTTTATCAAAGACCCCAATGAGGTGGTAAAGCTCAACCAGAAAGTAAAGGTGCGGGTACTCGAGGTCGATGAACGCAGAAGCAGGATCAGCCTCAGCATGAAAGGCCTCGGTAATTAAACCTGGTATTTATGAAGTTTCCAGTTTTTTTTCCTCGCCTGTTCAGACCCGCCGTTTACCAGGGAAAACGCAATCCGAAGAACTACTTCGAGGGCTGGTACTACAAGCATGTCGACCGGTCCGGTTCCCAGGTATGGTCAATCATTTTCGGGATTTCCCATTCTGCCGATCCCCACAGCTTCATCCAGGTAATTGAAGGCAAAACCGGTGCCTCGGATTACATCCGGTTCGGCAAAGAGGCGTTTTCATACGATACCGACCAGCTCCGCATCACCATAGGCAACAACACCATTACCGCAAATTCAATCGAACTCAACCTGCAGGGAGAGATTTTTTCTATCGGGGGATCGCTAAGCTATTCCGGGGGATCCCCTTTTCCGCAGCACCTGCTGGCACCCGGTATTATGGGATGGTACACCTATGCTCCGTTTATGGAGTGCTATCATGGTGTTGTTTCAATGAATCACGCACTTAATGGGAGCCTGACGATCAACGGGAAACAGACCGACTTCACCGGAGGCAAGGGCTATATTGAAAAAGACTGGGGCGGTTCTATGCCCTCCGACTGGATCTGGATGCAGTGCAACCATTTTATCGATGCTCCGGAAGCCTCCATGATGATCTCCATTGCCAGGATCCCCTGGCTCAATGGTCATTTCCCCGGGTTTCTGTCGTTTGTAAAAGTGGGAGAGGAGGTCTACCGCTTTGCCACCTACAACAATTCCAAAATAAGCTCCATCCGTGTCGGCGACAGTACTGTTCGCCTTCAGCTCACCAACCGACGGAACAGCATTGAAGTTGAGGTGGAGCGAAATACCACCGGACAGCTTAAAGCGCCAGTGAAGGGACAGATGGAACGAAAAATAGCTGAAAGTCTCGACGCCAGGATCAACATCAGGCTCACCGGAAAGAATGGCGGGAAGATATTTGAGGGAGCCGGCGAACATACAGGTCTGGAGATTGTTGGTGATGTTGTACAGTATATCAAGTAGTCCTGTCCCTAAAGTCCGACTATGTTGATAAACTCTGTGTAGTTCCAGCCTGATTGCCGAATAATTATTACCTTCATGCCTTTCATAATTGAACCATTCATTTTTAACGATGTTATGATATATATCTGAAAATCAAAAGCACATAGAAAACGTTTCAAACTTATCCCCATGAGAATTAACATCCCGATTGTATTACTTATCCTGGTAAATATTTTACCAGCTTGCAAAACCAATGACACAATGAACCAACCCGTTGCGGAGAAGAAACCCACAGAACTGACCACCCACGGAGATACCCGTATTGACAACTACTTTTGGTTACGCGAAAGAGAGAATCCTGAAGTAATTGCATACCTGAATGAAGAGAATGCCTACAGGGAAGCAGTTATGAAGGAGACGGAAGCGCTGCAGGAAAATTTGTATGAAGAGATCGTTGGCCGCATCAAACAGGATGACCAGTCAGTGCCCTACCTTAAAAACGGTTACTATTATTACACACGTTATGAAGAGGGAAAGGAATACCCCCTTTACTGCAGAAAGCCCGGTAGCCTGGACGCCGAAGAGGAGGTCATGCTGAACGTAAATGAGATGGCCGAAGGTTATTCCTATTATGCAGTTTCAGGACTGAGTGTAAGTACCAATAACCGTTTTCTCTCCTTCGGGGTTGATACGGTGAGCCGCAGGAAATATACAATTTATGTAAAAGATCTCACGACCGGCCGGATATTGGATGACCAGATCCCACTAACTACGGGCGGATCTACCTGGGCCAACGACAATTTGACACTCTTTTATACGATGAAAGATGAGCAAACCCTGCGTTCAAAAGCGATCCATAAACATATCCTGGGTACGCCTGCATCACAGGATCAGCTGGTATACAATGAGGACGATGAAACATTCAGCACATTCGTTTACAAAACAAAATCGGAACAATATATCGTTATTGGTTCGGGCAGCACGATGACCAATGAATACAGGGTACTCGATGCTGATAAGCCAGAAGGGGACCTCAAGGTGATACAGCCCAGGGTCAGGGGACTGGAGTACTCCATCTCCCATTTTGGTGACCATTTCTACATTGTCACCAACCTTGATGCAAAGAACTTCCGGCTAATGAAAACCCCCGTGGATAAAACCACGAAAGAGAACTGGACCGAAGTAATTGCTCACAGGAAGGATGTAATGTTGGAAGGGATTGATCTTTTTAGCAACTACATGGTTGTAGACGAGCGAAAAGATGGGTTGACCCGTCTGCGCGTAATAAACATGAAGGACAAAACAGAACATTATCTCGATTTCTGGGAGGAGGTCTATACAGCCGGCGTCTCCTCAAATCCGGAATTTGATACTGAAGTGCTTCGGTTTTACTATACATCGCTTACAACGCCTTCATCAACATACGATTACAATATGAAGACGCGGAAGAAGGAATTGCTGAAGCAGCAGGAGGTGCTGGGCGAATTCGATCCGGAGAATTATGAAGCGAAAAGAATCTACGCAACAGCCTCTGATGGTAAGAATATCCCAATGAGTATTGTCTATAGGAAAGGGCTGGAACTTAACGGGGAGAATCCGACCCTTATATATGGCTATGGATCGTATGGGGCAACCATGGACCCGAAATTCAGCTCGGTACGGTTGAGCCTGCTGGATCGCGGATTTGTTTACGCATTGGCACATATCAGGGGAGGACAAATCTACGGCAGGGAGTGGTACGAAGATGGAAAACTGCTGAATAAGATGAATACATTCACCGATTTTAACAGCTGCTCTGAGGCGCTCATTAACAACGGCTATACAAATCCCGATAAATTATATGCCATGGGAGGTAGTGCCGGAGGACTGCTCATGGGAGCGGTGATCAACCTGCGTCCGGAACTCTATAATGGTGTGATTGCTGCTGTTCCATTTGTCGATGTAGTGACCACCATGCTTGATGAAACGATACCGCTTACCACCAGTGAATATGATGAGTGGGGAAATCCGAATGAAAAGGAGTACTACGACTATATGCTCAGCTATTCACCCTATGATCAGGTTCAGGCGAAGGATTATCCGAATATGTTGGTAACAACCGGTTTGCACGATAGTCAGGTGCAGTATTGGGAACCTGCCAAATGGGTTGCGAAATTGCGCGATATGAAGACTGATGACAACCTTTTGCTGATGTATTGTAATATGGATACGGGTCATGGCGGTGCCAGCGGAAGGTTCGAGCGCTACCGGGAAACTGCCATGGAGTATGCGTTCCTGCTGATGCTGGAAGGGATTGAGGAGTAACGGCGATCGGTTATTGTAGAAGCTTTATTTGAATCTCTTTTTGTCTGCCGGCAATAGAGCATAACGATCGTTGTATTACGAAAAAGCGAACCGAGCCACGACAATTCCGTTCAACGATGACAATGCCATAAAACCAATACAATTCCGTAAAACTTTGGCAGGCGGGTCTGACCAATAGAAATAAATTATAAACAGAGAAAATAATTCACTAATTTTGCAGCTTCTATATGTAAGATTTCATGTTTACTACAAAAACAACGTACCGCGTTAGATATTCAGACACTGATCAGATGGGCGTGGTATATTACGGAAATTATCCCAGGTTGTATGAGATTGGCAGATCAGAGATGATCAGGGATTTGGGCTATACCTATAAAGGCTTGGAAGAGAGTGGTGTATTTATGCCGGTGGCATCATTAAGTGCGAAGTACAGGATGCCACTTTACTATGATGAGCTGATTACCATCGAAACCAGTATTAAGAAGATGCCCCAGGCCCGGATGGTCTTTCACCATTCAATCTATAACGAAAAGGATGAACTGGTGCATACAGCTGAGGTAACCCTGATTTTCTTAAGCAAAAAGACCAACAGACCGGTAAGGGTTCCCGGGTACATGATCAGTGCGTTAGAGAAGATGACCGGCCTGGAATAAGAATTAAACACAAACAACATTGAATTTTTTTGACTTTAACTTAGATGATGATCTTCTGGATGCCCTTTCCTATATGGGGTTTGAGAAGGCTACACCCATACAGGAGCAGGCGATACCGCTGATCCTTGAGAACCGCGATCTGATCGCCTGCGCCCAGACCGGTACAGGCAAGACCGCTGCCTTTGTTCTGCCGGTCCTCCAAAAACTGGTAAACAGGCCGAGCAGAGGAACGGGTACTTTGATTATTGTGCCCACACGGGAACTGGCTATACAGATTGAACAGCAGATTCAGGGTTTTTCCTATTTCCTGAATATTGGTTCGATCGCCATTTACGGTGGGGGAGAGGGAAAGGATTTTACCCAGCAAAAGGTGGCCCTCAAACAGGGAACGGAGGTTGTTATTGCAACCCCCGGAAAGCTCTTGTCACACCTGCAGCTTGGGTACGTCGATTTTAGTACCGTGGAGCACCTGATCCTCGATGAGGCCGACAGGATGCTCGATATGGGATTTATTGACGATATCAACAAGATCATCACCTTTCTTCCCAAGAAGCGGCAGACGCTGATGTTTAGCGCAACCATGCCGGAGAATATAAAAAGGTTTGCGAAGCAGATTCTTTACAAGCCCGCTGAAATCTCACTATCGGCTGCCAAACCGGCAGAGGGAGTGAACCAGCAGGTCTACCTCGCCTTTGATGAGCAGAAGTACAAGTTGCTGAACCATCTGCTCAGCGAGCGGCCCCATTACGACAGCATCATTGTTTTTACCTCGACGAAGAGCAAGGTCAATGAGATCGTGCGTTCGTTGAACAAGAGCGGCTATCCTTCAAAAGGGATCTCCTCCAACCTCGATCAGAGCGAACGCGAAGAGGTAGTGCGAGGATTCAGGTCGAAAAGGACCAGGATACTCGTTGCCACGGACCTGATGAGCCGGGGGATCGACGTGAAGGAGATCAACCTGGTGGTGAACTTTGATGTGCCGCAGGACGCCGAGGATTATGTGCACCGCGTAGGGAGAACAGCCAGGGTAGATGCCATTGGAGAGGCGATCACCCTGGTAAATCCACGTGATATGCAGCGGTTCAGAAGAATTGAAACGCTGATAGAGAAGGAGTTCCCCAAGCAACAGCCGCCTGCAGAACTTGGCGAGGGACCGCAATGGTCCACCGGACGAAGCGCTCACCGTGGCAGTGGCTATTACCATAAGAAGAAGAGAAATTTCCGCAAAGGAAAGCCGGGTAACCGGTAAAAACAGGTATGCATATTCCGGTACAAGATGTATATGCCTGCCCAATTACATCTGTCCCGGTTTTAGTATGACTAACCAGACACATAACTGCCTTCCGGTATACAAAATAATGAATTAATCAGGCAAAAGGATAAGGAAAGCATATATATCCAAATAATAACCTTATCTTTGCCGCCTTTACATAAACAATTGAATGACATTTAAAGAATTAGGGATCATCGATCCCATCCTGAAGGCAATATCTGCTGAAGGATACACACAACCCACACCTATTCAGGAACAATCAATACCCATCTTGCTTAGAAGAAAAGACCTGTTGGGCTGTGCCCAGACAGGCACAGGAAAGACAGCGGCCTTTGCCATACCGATCCTCCAACATCTGTATAATGAACGCAGAACTGAAGGTAAAAGGCAGATCAGGGCGCTCATAGTAACACCGACCAGGGAACTGGCGATCCAGATAGGAGAGAGTTTTACTGCGTATGGAAAACATACCGGATTAAGGAACACTGTCATTTTTGGCGGCGTTAAACAGGGTGCGCAAACAGCTACGCTCAATCAGGGTGTAGATATATTGGTTGCAACGCCCGGCAGACTGCTGGATTTGATGAACCAGGGATATATTTCGCTGAAGAACGTTCAGTATTCAGTACTTGATGAGGCAGACAGAATGCTCGATATGGGTTTTATCCATGATATCAAGAAGATCATTGCTGTGTTACCAAAAAAGAGGCAGTCACTCTTCTTTTCTGCTACGATGCCACCGGAGATCGTGCGCCTGTCGCAGCAGATCCTGGGTAATCCGCAGAAGGTGAGTGTTAAGCCTGAGCAGACCACCGCTGAGAAGGTGGAACAATCGATCTATTTTGTGAGCAAAAAGGGAAAGTCAAAACTTCTCGTACATTTGCTGGAGGACCAGCAGTTCGATTCCACGCTGGTATTCTCAAGGACCAAGCATGGTGCAGACAAGATAGTAAGGATGCTGAGCAAGGCATCTATTAAATCAGAGGCTATCCACGGGAATAAATCACAGAATGCGCGTCAGCGTGCCCTGGGGAATTTCAAGACCGGCAGATCGAAAGTATTGGTTGCAACCGATATTGCTGCCCGTGGAATTGATATAGACGACCTGTCGCTTGTTGTAAATTACGATCTTCCGAATATTCCGGAAACCTATGTGCACCGGATCGGCAGAACCGGCAGGGCAGATGCCAGTGGCATGGCGTTGTCGTTTTGCGACCAGGAGGAGAAACCTTATCTGAAGGATATTCAGAAACTAATCGGTCAGCAGATTAGCGTCGTAGATGAACACCCGTTTCTTGATTTCGGTTATGATGAACCTGTACAGGAGAAATCTGACAACAGGCAATCAACGTCACCTCGACGGTATTCCGGACATGGCAGCCAGAACAGGGGAGGACAATCAGGTTTCAAACCTAAAAATCGTTACCGCAATTACAATAGTAATAACAGGTAATTACTGCGCTTTGGGAAAATCTTCCCTGTACCAGTTGATGTTCCTGGAGATGATCATGATTGTGGCGAGGATCAGAAACATCCCGATACTGCCCATCAGCAGGGAGTATTGCTGAAGTTGCATGAATACACAGAACCCGAGAGAGCCATTTTATTTAAAGTGGTAAACAAATATCACTGTGGCTTCGAATGCCGGCTTTTTGCTGTCTTTGATCTCCATGATTACTTCAATTTCGGCTTTTGAAAGTCCCCTGAGGTCCTTGATGGATTTTAACGTTGCCTTTACCCGCACCTCACTGTCTACAACGACAGGCTGTATGAATTTAAGCTTTTCCATACCGTAGTTCACCAGCATCTTGATGTTGTTGACCTCCACGATCTGCTCCCAGTGATAGGCGAGGATCGAAACGCTCAGGTATCCATGGGCAATGGTGGCGCCAAACGGACTCTCCTTTTTTGCTCTTTCCGGATCTGTATGGATCCACTGATGGTCGAGTGTGGCATCTGCAAATTTATTGATCTGCTCCTGCGTGATCTTTTGCCATTGAGAACACCCCAGCACCTCGCCTGTTTGCTTTTCAAAGTCGGCATGACTGTTAATGATCAGTTTATCCATCCGTTTGTAATTTGTCTAAACAATTGAATTTCAAATATTTAATCTCTGATACATCTGTATCAGGTTTGTTATTAAGATCGCTAAGTTAGAAAAAGGAGGCTAAAATGAATACCATCAATTCAATTTGTAACATTTTTTTAACGTCAGACATGTCGCTCTAACGGAGCTTGAACAGGTTCGTTGCATCTTTCGTGCTACAGACATGCCGCTCCTAACAGAGCTCAAATGGCTCCGTTAGGAGCCAAATGTCTGTAGAACGGGCTGCCCACATGGATCCCCAGCTCCTTTAGGAGCGAAATGTATAGCCCCAGCGGGGCACCATGTCTGTAGAACGGGCTGCCCACATGGATCCCCAGCTCGGTTAGGAGCGCCATGTCTTTTTATGATTTTACTCACTGTTTTCAAAAAACAGTGATGCAGAATGGGTGCTAATCACCATTTTGTCAAACTGAAAGATATAATCCTGGCCAAGGTTGCCGTAGACCTTTTCCGGGTCCTTGTAAAGCGATGCTGTATGCACCTCGATGCCTGAAATTGTCGCACTGCTTTCAGCCACTTTCAGATTCACTGAATCGATGATATATGAAGTAAACTCCTTGCTGCCTCCCAGTCCGCCGATATTATAGGTATGCTTTTCACATGTTGAGTCAATTTTCTCAGAATGCATGGTATAGTATGGCTTGTAAAAAGAGCTGAAAGCAGCTCCGGTATCAAAATACCATGGCATCGTGTCGTTCTCAATGACTACCGAAATAACCGGGTCAAGGTCATCAATCGCCAGGTTCTGATAACCGTACGTATGTTCCTCCATAGGAATGAAAACAGAATCATTCTGTAGCACATGAAACTCACCGAGCGATTTCAGGATGGGAAAAGCGATGGCTCCGTTCACGGAATAGTCATAATCAGGCAAAGTAAGGTCCTTATCATCAAATACCCAGAAGACCGAATTCTTAACAATGATCGATCCCAGGAACAGTTCCTTAACAACAGCGAGATCACATACCACTACATTCCCTGTGATCCCTTCCACTTCAAAATCCACCTTTAGGATTTCGATCCCGAGGTTCTCTGCAATGCTTCTCCTGATAAAGGAAAAGCTAGATCCGGTATCGAACAACATATTCAAAACCGTATCCTTTACAGTTACCGGAATATTGACCAATCTCATCTTGTCCGTGATTAAATTTATCCCGCAGTCGGAAGGCTTCACCACTTCCTGTGCAGGGGTTTCTATGAGGGCCTGAAGGATCTTTCGCTCATTCAGCAGGTGTTCATAGGCTGGGGTATCGATGAGATGCTGGTAATTGTTAATCAGCAGGTTGCATGAAGCAAGCGCACCATTATAGTTATATAGATTGTGGTGGTTCATGTACTTGGTCTTGTACACATTTCTCATCTCTGTTTCTGAAAGCCTGTTTTCAAACCTTTTGAGAAGCTTGCTGATGTTCGCATTTGAGGCTTCATGCTGATAAAATGCATTTTCAGTTAAAGCATTGAAATAGATACGGTATTTTTTCTTTAGAAGACGCTGGTTTGCTTCAAATGTACTTTTCAATTGAAAATAATCCTCATCCTCATAATAATCATGCAGTTGCTTTGTCATCAAAAGACGATTCGTCCTTTTATTCTGATTACAAGCAACAGATAATACAGCCAGGAAGATCACTATGATCAATCTGGTTTGAAATATGAAAACCCCCGGTTTAATTAGTTTATAACCTTTTCTGATCGCAATATACAATTTGAAGATACACAAGATAATTGAAATTCAACTATTTTGTCAACAGGTCACTATCAAAAAAGTTTGATCTGGTCCGGAATCTATTTGGTGCGGAGAATACGCCTTTAAAGAACCATAAATAGAGTCTGTCAATAAAGTCATGTGTTTGAGCTAAAGAGTTAAATAACAAGCATAACGCAGTTATTGAACTTTCTAGACAAACACTAAAGTGAACATTTATGGATGTAATCAGTCTAAACTAAAAAGGAAAGGTATGATGAACCGAGCTTTGACAGTAATCGTGACATAAACAGCCTGCCTGGATATCGGAGGTCATGATTATTTTACATGGGTTAAAGATATTTTAGACAGACCGTTATGGCGAGATTCATCTGATCCTAAAAAACTATTAATAGATGAAAAGAACACTTCATGGAATTACGCTCATCTGCGTGAAAGGTAACATTGTGGATCAGCCTGACATGGCTGTGATTGTGAATGCTGCGAATGCACAACTGCAGATCGGCGGCGGTGTGGCCGGAGCCATTCACAGCGCAGCCGGACCCGGACTTGCTGAAGAGTGCCGTCCAATGGCGCCAATCCGACCGGGCGAAGCAGTAATATCCGGCGGACATAACTTGCCAAATCCTTGTGTGATCCACTGTTTGGGACCGGTTTATGGCGTGGATCGACCCGAAGACAAATATCTGGCAGATTGTTACCGGAATGCACTTCAGTTGGCAGACGAAAATGAAATTGATTCGATCGCATTTCCTTCAATATCTACGGGTGCATTTGGTTACCCGGTAAGAGAGGCCGCAGCTGTCGCTGTTGCTGCAATAAAAGCGTGTTTGAGTGAGCTGCACCATGTCAAAAAAATCAGAATTGTTCTGTTTTCAAACCAGGACCTTGAAAAATATGAGAGAGCAATCGAAGTTGCCTTTCAATAGGTTACAGACCAACATAATACAGGCCAACATGATACAGGCCAACATGATACAGGCCAACATGATACAGACCAACATGATACAAGGTATAGCATACATTCCAACAGGATACAGGATATAGGATATTCCAACAGAATACAGTTTAAATGAAAATCGTTCGAGGTAATATAGTCCAAGATAATATAGTCCAAGATAACATAGTCCAAGATAATATAGTCCAAGATAATATAGTCCAAGCGATTATATTCCAAGGGAATACAGGCCGATAGAAATACATTATATGATCCATTATTCAGGAACATACACGGATCAGTACCAACTGAGCATGGCACTGGCCTATTTCAGAAAAGAGAGAAATCAAAAAGCCATTTTTGACTATTTCTTTCGTAAACTTCCTTTCGGGGGCGGGTATGCCGTTTTTGCCGGACTGGATGTTCTGCTCGACACCCTCGAAAACCTGAAATTCGACGAGAATGACCTGGAATTCCTCCGTAAAAATGATTTCCCATCTGATTTCCTGGATTACCTGGAAAAATTCAGGTTCAACGGCACGATCCACAGCTCCCGCGAGGGGGACATTGTTTTTCCGACAAGGCCGGTAGTTACTATAGAAGCCAATATGATAGAGGCGCAGATTATCGAAACCCTTTTACTTAACATTCTTAATTTTCAGACACTCGTAGCTACCAAGGCCAGCAGAATGCGATTGATGGCCGGGGATATGAAACTGGTTGACTTCGGAATGAGAAGGGCACAGGGACCCGGTGCATACTATGCCAGCAGGGCAGCCGTTATTGGCGGCTTCGATGCAACCAGCAATACGCTTGCAGGTCGTGATTTTAATGTCCCTGTTTCCGGTACGATGGCCCATAGTTTTATCCAGAGTTATGACAATGAACTGGAGGCCTTCAGGGATTTTGCCGCTGTGCATGCAGACAATTGCGTGCTGCTTGTTGATACCTACGATACACTGAAAAGTGGGGTTCCCAATGCGATCACTGTGGGGAAGGAGATGAAGAAGCGTGGCGAACAACTCAAGGGGATCCGCCTTGATAGTGGTGACCTGGCTTATTTTGCAAAAGAGGGCAGAAAGCTTCTTGATGCTGCCGGACTGGAGGATGTGAAGATTGCAGCCTCCAACCAGCTCGATGAATATGTGATAAAAAGTCTGAATGATCAGGATGCCCCCATCGATCTTTTTGGCGTGGGCACAAGCCTGGTAACAGGTTCACCCGATGGAGCGCTCGACGGGGTGTATAAGCTGGCCTATGCAAACGGAGCCCCCCGCATCAAGCTGTCGGAAAATACCGGTAAGATCACATTGCCCGATCGAAAGAGGGTGTTCCGCCTGATCTATGACGACTGTAGCTGGGCAGGCATTGATGCTATTTCATTAGAGAACGAGGAGGATTTCCGGATTATCCATCATCCTTTTGAATACGGTAAATCCACGAAGATCGATTGTTACCGCAAGGAGGATCTGCTGGTCAGGGTGATGGAAAATGGCAAACGCACTGCGGAAAAGCAATCCCTTCAGGAGATCGCAGCATTTAGCAGGGAGAGACTGAGCCTCCTGCCTGATGAGTATAAGCGGTTTGAAAACCCGCACATCTATAAAGTCGGATTAAGTCCCGCACTGAAGGAGCTGCGCGATCAGATGATCCACGATATGACCGAACGCAGAGGATAACCGGTAGCTCCGGGGTTGCCCGCTTCGGTTCGCCGAACTGGTCTACCTGCATTCATCCGATTTGTGTTTATACAATCATTGAAAGCAGCGACATCCACCAGGCTTCGAAAACCTTTTTAATTAATAAAAATTGAATAAAATGAAAACACTCGTAATTATTGATGCCCAAAACGATTTTATGCCCGGGGGATCGCTCGAGGTCCCGGGCGGTGACCAGATCCTGCCGGTGATCAACCGCATTCAGGATAGATTTGATTTGGTGGTGGCCACGCAGGATTGGCACCCGGAAAACCACAGCAGCTTTGCCTCGTCACACGAGGGGAACAACCCCTTCGATACAATTGAATGGCAAGGGATGGAGCAGATCCTCTGGCCCGACCACTGTGTGATCAATTCAACCGGTGCTGAGTTTCATCAGGACCTTCATAAGGCAAGGATTGAAGCGATTTTCAGAAAGGGAATGGATCGGGAGATTGACAGTTACAGCGGGTTTTATGACAACGGTCACAAAAAGAACACCGGCCTGGCCGGTTACCTGCGTGAACGCAATGCCGGCGGACTATATTTTGGCGGACTGGCTGCTGATGTGTGTGTCCGGTTTACGGTTGAGGATGCCTTAAAGGAGGGTTTTAAGGCAACAGTAATTGAAGATGCAACACGCCCTATTGACTTAGATGGATACGGGAAAATAAAAAAAGAATTAGAGGACAAGGGCTGCAGGTTCATCGGAAGCAGTCAACTTTGAGTTGTATTATGTATGATCGCTTGATTTCTGCACACCTTTTATTATTTTTGGATAAAATATGCCCCATTGATCTATCCATCCAATTTTGAAGAGAAAATCGGGTTTTCCAGGATCCGTGAGTTAATAAAGGAGTACTGCCTGTTTGAGCCGGGCCGTGAGTTGATCGCTGAACTCAGCATGATGCATTCCGCAATTGTTATTGCAGAGCAACTTGATTTTGTCAATGAACTGCTGCAGATTCAGCAAAGTGATGAGGATTTCCCTGTTCACCAGTTCCACGACAGCAGGAATGCGCTGAAGAAAGCAGCCATTGAAGGAACGTTTTTGGAGATTGAGGAGGTGAACGGACTGGCAAAGAGCCTGGAGTCGGTTCGTTTGATCGTTAAATTTTTCGAGGGTAGGGAAAAGGATGAGTATCCTCAATTGAATCGGCTCAGTAAAGCGGTAAAGCTCTATCAATTTGTATCGGAACGAATCGGTAAAATACTGAATAAGCAAGGTCAGATTCGCGATAATGCCTCACCCGAGCTCGTTCGTATCAGGCGTGAGACCACTGCCAGGCAATCGGCAGTTACCCGGCAGATGAATAAGTTGCTGAAAAAGGCGCAATCGGAAGGGTGGACAGAGGAGGATATCGGCACTACCATCCGGAATGGTCGTCCGGTTATACCGGTATCGGTTTCACATAAAAGGAGCCTGGGAGGTCTGGTTCATGATGAATCCACCACCGGAAAAACAGTGTTTATTGAACCGGCAGAGGTGGTCGAGCTAACCAATGAGATCAGGGAACTGGAGTATGCCGAACGAAGGGAGATCATACGGATACTTACTGGATTTACAAACGACATCCGGCCCTACATTCCGGAACTGGAGGGGATGCATCATTTCCTGGCTGAGATCGATTCTATCAGGGCCAGGGCATTGTTCGCCATTCGCATCAATGCCATCAGACCACACCTTGTTGATCATCCTCACCTGGAGTGGATCCGGGCAGTACACCCATTGCTCTATATCGCCCTGCAACAGGCAGATAGAGAGGTGGTTCCACTGTCAGTGGAGTTAAGCGAAGAGGGTCGAATCCTGCTAATATCAGGTCCCAACGCAGGAGGTAAATCGGTCTGTTTGCAGACGGTCGGACTGCTGCAATATATGCTGCAATGTGGACTGCTTGTGCCTGTGGAGGCTGAATCCAGGTTTGGGGTATTCTCCGGAATCTTTATAGATATTGGCGATGAGCAGTCGATCGACAACGACCTGAGCACCTACAGTTCCCACCTGGTAAATATGAAGTATTTTTTGAAAAATGCCGCTGCCGATACACTGGTGCTGATCGATGAATTTGGTACCGGAACAGAACCGATGCTGGGAGGGGCCATTGCAGAATCCATTCTGGAATACCTGAATGCGGCGGGGACCTTTGGTGTGCTAACGACCCACTATACCAACCTGAAGCATTTTGCTGCTTCAGCAGATGGCATTGTCAACGGAGCGATGCTGTTCGACAACCACCGTATGCAGCCGCTTTATGAGATGCAGATGGGGAAGCCGGGAAGCTCCTTTGCATTTGAGATAGCCCGGAAAATCGGTCTGCCGGAAGAGGTGCTGGAAATGGCATCGGAGAAGGTGGGTCAGGACCACATCGATTTTGACAAGCACCTGCGCGACATACTTCGCGACAAAAAATACTGGGAGAGAAAACGGCAGAAGATCAGGCAATCGGAAAAGAGGCTTGAGGAGCTGATGCGGAAGTATGAAGAGGAGCTGGGAATGAGCGAAAAGATGCGGAAGGCGCTGATCACCGAAGCCAAACAGCAGGCAGAGGAGCTGCTTTCCGGTGCCAACCGTCAGATTGAGAACACCATCCGGGAGATCAAGGAGTCGAATGCGGAAAAAGAGGAGACACGTGAGGCACGAAAGCGGCTTGAACAGTTCAGGGAGGATCAGTTGAGAGAGGAGCAGGGGAAGGAGGACAAGCTGACTGAAGAGTACCGGAAGTTGAAGCAGCGGGAGTCGGAACTGGGCAGGCAGCGGCCCGATCTGCACCGTAAAACCGCGCAAAAGCGTTCAGAAAACAAGGAGAAAAAGAGTGATTCAACGATTCGGCCCGGTGATATGGTGAAGATTGAAGGTCACGATACCACCGGGGAGGTAATGGAGATCAGGGGGAAGAATGCCATTGTTATTTTTGGGAATCTGAAATCGACGGTAAAACTGGAGAAGTTGGAGAGAGCTGGCAGGGCAGCTGATGCTACAGCTAAGACCGGTCGGTCGGGGGTGAACCTGGGCGACTGGAACGTGAGCAAGCGGCGGGTCAACTTTAAAAGTGAGATCGATATTCGTGGGAAACGGGCTGATGAGGCACTGCGGAAGGTGACGGAGCTGATCGATGAGGCGATTATGGTAGGTTCGCCGGAAGTTCGCATACTGCATGGGAAGGGCGACGGGATCCTGCGTCAGCTGATCCGCGACCTGCTGCAGACCAGCGATGTGGTGGAGGAGTACGGCGATGAACATGTGGAGCGGGGAGGAGCGGGAATTACCATTGTGAGATTGGGTTTCTGAGACTGAATAACTTTTTTCAGGAAATATTTTCATCCATTGTATATTTGGGTTGTATTTGAAAAGCCACCTCATGTGAGAATGATCAGATTTTTGCGCAGAAGACAAATCAATGATGAGCGGTGGAACGGGGTTGTCGCCTCTTCCCGTTTTGAGACCATCTATCCGTATACATGGTACCTGGATGCCTGTTCCGACAACTGGGCCGGGTACGTGATGAATGATTTCGAATGTGTTATGCCGGTGGCCTTCAGAAGGAAGATCGGATTGAAATATACCTACCAGCCGGTCTATTGTCAGCAGCTGGGCGTATATTCTGAACACCGGGTAGATACAGAGGTGTCGAGGATGTTCCTGCATGAGCTTAGGAGAAATTTTAAAATGGGTGACTATGCATTGAATGAAGGAAACATACTGGGCGATGAAAAGGGTTTTGAGGTAAGCGATAACACCAACTACATTCTTTCTCTGGCTGCACCTTATGACGAGATCCATAAGAATTACACCGAGAATTGCAGGAGAAATGTAAAACGTGCGCATCGTTCGGGCATTGAATTTACAGACCAGGTTAGCATTGATGAGGTGATTGCACTGAAGCAGATGAGTGGCCAGTCAAGGCTGGGGGATGAGCACTATGCCTATGCAAAGTCGCTTTTTTCACGTCTTGCAACCAGGGATAAAATACGGATCTACGGTGCACGCTACGGTGATCACCTGGTCGCTGCAGCGATCTTTGCGTTCAGCAATGACCGCGCAATTTTCCTTTTATCGGCCTCCAGCGAACATGGAAAGGAGTGGCGGGCGATGTTCCTGGTGGTGGACCGGTTTATTGAGATGCATGCCGAAAAATTGGGAAAGCTGGATTTTGAAGGTTCGAATATTGTTTCTATTGCCAGGTTTTTCCGTGGGTTCGGCGCCAAACCGGAGATTTACCAGCGGTTGCGTTTCCAGGGTGCGGCCAATGTGATCATAAATAAAATTAAGGGTGTCTGATTTTATCAAAAATATTGCAATACTGTTCCCGGGCCCGGTGAATACGGCAAAATATATCAAAAAATCGGGTATCGGGGTCTTTTTTCCATTTTATCATGCAGTCTCTGACAGGGAGCTGCCACACCTGAAACACCTGTATGCATTGCGGACCGCTGAGCAATTCGAGCATGATCTGGATTATATGCTGAAATTTTTTCAGCCGGTGAAGATGAGCGAATACCTGGGTGGTAAGATGCTGGTCGATCAGAAGCGGCCGCCCATGGTACTTAGCTTCGACGATGGGCTATTGCAGTGTTACGAATCAGTGATGCCGATCCTTATCAGAAAGGGGGTGCCGGCCACCTTTTTTGTCAACAATGCCTTTATCGACAACAGGTCGATGTTTTTCAGGTTCAAGGTGAGCCTCCTGGTGGAACACCTTAAAGAGGCAACGGATGCACAGAAGAAGCGGGCAGCGAATCTGCTCCACTGCGAAGTGAGGGAGATCTGGTCACGGTTGCTCGGGGTCTCCTATGTTGAACGGGAGATCACTGACCAGGTGGCCGGGGTGTGGGACTACTCCTTTTCGGATTACATGCGAAAGGAGCCGGTGTACCTGACCTCAATGCATATCAGGAAGATGATCGGGGAGGGGTTTGAATTCGGATCGCACGGCATTGACCATCCGCTCTTTGCTTTGCTGAAGCCAAAGACCACCATTGATCACATCCGGGCGAGCGTGGAGGACCTGAAGAAACGGTACAGCCTTGATTACAGGTATTTTGCATTTCCATTTACCGACAGCGGGGTACAGGATGGAACCATCGAGCACCTTTTTCGGCATAAAATCATCGATGCTGGTTTTGGTACTGCCGGATTGAAGGAGGATAAATGGCCAAGGTATTTTCAGCGGGTTCCGATGGAGCTGCTCGACAAGGATGCAAGAACAACGCTGCGGGGGGAGATCAATCGCAGGAGGATCAGGAGTCTTACCGGCAGAAATACCACAAATCGATAGTCATATCCACCAGTCCGGTCCTCTTGTACATTATTTTTCTTTCTTACGAAAAAACAGCGCCCCCGTCCCCGTCATGGATGAGTAGATCACGAGGAACAGAGCCGGCAATTGATTTGTGTGCAAAATATCGTTGTGGCATGCTGCGGGAGAGGATAAATGGATTTTTCCGGGTGCCAAGCACCGGTCCGAGTTCGGGGTGCCGGATGGTTACATAGGCGCAGTTGCTGTTGGTCATTTCTTTTAGTACAAGCTGTCGTGCAGCGACCACTTGCATTCGGTCGGTGTAGAAGAAATAGGGCACTGCCAGTTTTTCGTTGACAATGGTGATCCATAGGAAAGCGTTCTCCGTTTTGTGTTCAATCCTGTACCAAAGATTCTTAAAAGTAGAGACCTCCCTGGTAAAGTGGTACTGTCCCCGGAGTTTCTGCTCCGCATTCTCAGTTACCCACGGAAAGGACCGTATCCATTCAAATTCCTCAGCACCCCTGCCGAAAAGCGATCCCCCGCTGTGATGAGCGATGATCGCTTTGGTGGTTGCGTCCAGTGTTTCGATCTGTACGGCCCTTGTATCCGGGGGCAAAGGGAACTGCATGCCACTGCCGGACACCAAATCACGGATGCTATTCACCGCCTTGTCGGCCAGTTTCAGCATGACGTTTGGTCTCAACCTCTCCTTGTGCAAGGTAGCGAGGGCTGACCGCATATAATATCGCTTGCCAGGCCGTTCCTTGATCTGTGTGAAGGCCCCTGAGCTGTCGTAAACTGCTTTTGAGGCAGGGGCATAATTGGTGTACATCAACTGCCCGTTCCATGCCTCCTCTACCGCTTTGAAGAGCCTGGTTGACAACCCTTTTCGTCGTTGTTCGGGAGCAACAAAATTACCGCTTAGCCAGGCGAACGCGGTCCTCTCCGATCCATTCAGGAAACAGTCGGGCAGCACGGTCCGGTAGGCAAGCAACCTGTCATTTTCGGTGAGTGTAAAAAGCACCGGCATCTGCTGGTCGGCCCTGGGGTTGTTGGTATATGAGTACACCCGCTCCGGTGAAACAGGCACAATGTCTGAATGAAGGTATGAATCCGACGCGATATAATCATGCAGCTCAGCAATGGTATAGATATTTATCGTCATAAAAAAACTATTGTCTTCTAATCGTTTTGTATCAGCCGGTCGAGGTCAGCTTCACTGAGGTTGGTGTCCAAAACGGTATCGTTTTCACATTTAACGGTTCTGGCGGGGAATTTCTTGATTACGTTATAATTGTGTGTGGCCATCACGACGGCACGTCCGCTTTGTGATATATTGTAAAGAATATGCATAATCTCCTCAGAGGTCGCCGGATCGAGGTTACCGGTGGGCTCATCGGCCAGGATGATCTCCGGACTGTTCAGCAGGGCCCGGGCAATCACAACCCGTTGCTGCTCTCCACCCGATAGCTGGTGTGGCATCTTGAATCCCTTGAAACCAAGTCCGACCTTTTCAAGCACCTCGGCGATCCGCTCTTCGATACCTGTTTTACTTTTCCACCCGGTGGCCCGTAACACAAATTCCAGGTTCTTATTGATCGATCGGTCGTTGAGCATCTGAAAATCCTGGAAGACGATCCCCAGCTTTCTTCTCAGCTTAGGGATCTCCCGTCTTTTAATTTTTTCGAGCTGAAAGCCTGCCACCGTGCCATACCCTTCTGTAAGGGGGTGTTCGGCATTGATCGTCTTGATCAGGCTGGTCTTCCCGCTGCCTACCTTTCCGATGAGATATACGAATTCGTTCTTCTTTACCGAGAAATTGACATCGGAAAGAACCAGGTGGTCATTTACCTTGATATTGGCATGCTCGAACGATATGATGGAGTCTATAGACATACGATCCGCGGTTTTTGGAATGAGTTCGCAACAATGATTTTGCAGTTGCTAAAATAGATAAAAAAGCAGAGAAAAGATGTGGTTTGCCTGAAGATATTATTATTCTCCGTTACTAAAGTTAATTCACATTAGGCATTGATTTGATTTGTGTACCAGGTGGGCTGTCTTTTTCAACATTAAAAATAATTATCCCGCAATTCCGTTGTAGTTATTGAGATATGTGATTTGGGCGCTGTAAGTTGACAATTAACATTCCACTGTTAATTAAAAAGAGAGGATTACAAAAAAGCGCCCTTTCAGATTCATTACTTTTACAGGATAATGCGAGGATTATGAAGCACAGATTTTTTTGTTTAGTAGCAGGAATTTTTCTGGCTGGAGTGTCGGCACTCAATGCGCAGAAAAACGCTGCCTATATATATGCTGACCGCGATCTGTACGATGGAATAGAGCTGTTTGAGCGGGAGAAGTACAGTGCGGCACGAAACAAGCTTGAGAAGGTGATCGAAGAAACAGAAGGCACTGAAACGCAATTGCGGGCAGAGGCGATGTTCTATTATGCGATGAGCGCAATACAGCTGTACAACCAGGATGCCGAGTACCAGGTTTTCAGATTTATCGCCGAAAACCCTGAGAGTCCGCACGTGAATGAACTCTGTTTCCAGCTGGCCAACTATTTTCATTACAAGATGAACTGGCCCAGGGCGGTGATGTGGTACAACAAGGTCGACCGGCATGAGTTGTTACTCAACGAACGTTCCGAATATTACTTTAAAAAGGGGTATGCCTATTACATGCGGAAGGATTTTGAAAATGCACGGGTAAATTTTTATGAGATACTGGAAGTGGATTCACCCTACACACCGCCTGCCACCTATTACTATTCACATATCCATTATGAGGAGGAGAACTATGAGACTGCATTGATGGGGTTCAGGCGGATCGACACCGATCCGATGTTTACCAGGATTGCTCCCTACTACATCTCGCAGATCATGTACCTTCAGAGGAAATATGAAGAGGTGATAGAGTATGCTCCCAGATTGATGGACTCCATTTCAGATAGCAGGATGGGGGAGATGGCCAAGATTATCGGAGAGAGTTATTTTATGCAGGAGCAGTACAGGGAAGCAGTGCCTTTCCTGGAGATATACAAGGAGAATACACAGGGATATTCAGTGAAGGACCGCTACCAGATGGCCTTCGCCTATTATAAAAGTGGAAAGTATGAGCAGGCCAGGGATATCTTTGAAAAGATTACCTACAGAAAATCGGAGATTGCACAGAGCGCGCTCTATCACCTGGGGGATTGCTATTTACATCTGCAGAACAAGAGCAAGGCGATGACAGCGTTTGGGGAGGCCTCGAAGATGGATTATGACCAGAATATCCAGGAGGATGCGCTGTTTAATTATGCAAAACTGGCCTTTGAGCTCTCCTATAATCCATTTAATGAGGCGATCCAGTCTTTCAACCAGTATATAACCTATTATCCATCTTCCGACCGGATCGACGAGGCCTATAACTATTTGGTGCTGGCTTACCTTCAGACCAGGAACTTCAGCATGGCCCTGGCCTCACTTGAGAAAATCAAGTACAGGGATGAGAACATCGAGAAGGCGTACCAGAAGGTTGCTTTTTACCGCGGGCTCGAACTTTATAACAACCTGCGGTTCATAGAGGCAGTGGACATCCTTGAAAAGTCCCTGGCCTATGGAAAACACGATCCCGTGATAAGGGCACGCACATACTACTGGCTAGGTGAGGCAGCATACCGTTCAGGAGAACTCAGCATGGCACGCACCTATTTTGAGGAGTTTCTCAACGAACCTTTTGCGCACCAACAGGATGAATATGCGCTGGCCAATTACAGCATGGGGTATATCGCCTTCGATGAGGAGCGGTACAGTGAAGCTGAAAAATGGTTTGCCACCTATACGCGGACGGAGAAAGATGCCAGTTCCAAGACGCTGTCGGATGCGTATGTCAGACTGGGAGATTGCAAGTTTGTGCAGCAGGATTACTGGAGGGCGATTGAGCAGTACAATGAGGCGATCAGGCTGGGAAGATCCGACAAGGATTATGCCTATTTCCAGAAGGGGTTTACGTACGGAATCCTGAACAGGCCGGAGCAGAAGCTGGAGGTGATGCAGAGCATTGTGAGTGATCTGCCAAATTCGCATTATGTGGATGATGCGCTTTTTGAGGCGGCACGAACGCATGTTGCACTGGGGAATAGTGGTGCGGCAATTACTGAATATAAGCGACTGGTGAATGATTTCCCCAACAGCAGTTATCTCGGGAAAGCATTAACGCAGTTGGGACTGATCTATTTTAACCAGGGCGATTACAATGAAGCTATCGGATACTACACCAGGGTGGCAAAGGATTATCCGGGATCGCCGGAAGCCGATAATGCCTTACAGAGTCTGGAGACGATCTATGTAAGGAACAACAATATTGAAGGCTATCTTGCTTTTGTGAATGAACTGGGCAGAAATATTTCCAACAAGCAGCAGGATTCGCTGATGTATGTTGCTGCAGAAAACAGCTATGGCAGTGGCGATTGTCAGCAAGCGATCGCTTCGCTTAAGAAATACCTGGGCAACCACCCAAATGGAAATTACCTGCTGAACGCACATTACTACAAGGCCGACTGCCATTTGAAACTGAACCAGCCCAATGAGGCGCTCAGTTCGCTGGATTATATCGCTTCACAGCCACGCAATATGTTCTCTGAGCTGGCCCTGGTAGCATCTTCGAGGATACATTTTGATAACAGGAACTACAATACGGCGGTTAATCAGTACCTGCGACTGCTGGAAATTGCAAGCGATCCCGCGAACATCAGGGAGGCGCGGATCGGTGTGATGCGGTGCTATTATCAACTGGACGAATACGCCAACACAATTGCAGCGGCAGCCGATGTTCTTCAAATGGAAAAAAGATCGGCCGAGATTGAGCGGGAGGCATGGTACAAGACAGCTAAATCTTATATGGCACTGAACAGGACAGAGATGGCGCTGGAATACTTCCGCAGGACCGCTGTGGATGTGAGCTCGGCAGAAGGTGCAGAGTCGAAATACAGGATCGCTGAGATACTCTACGAGAAAAGCAGGGGGTCGGCCGATAATAACAGTGAGGCACTCAAAGAGGTTGAGGATGAGATCTATGAATTTATCGATATGAATACCCCCCACCAATACTGGATGGGCGAGGCTTTCCTGCTTCTGTCGGATGTTTACCTGAGGCTGGGAGATGAGTTTCAGGCCATCCATACCCTGAAGAGCATCATCGACTACTACACCATTCCGGATGATGGTATTGTGGAGGAGGCTCAGAGGAGACATGATAACCTCGCAGCCAATGTCGATAGTGAAATGATTGATGAGATAGATACGATCAATGATTTACAATAATGCCGATAAATAAGATAGGTATGAAACTATATAGAATTATTCTAATCACCTTTGCGTTTACACTAACCCAGCATGTGAATGCTCAGCAGGAAGAGGTGAGGGTTGTAAAGCCATATAATCCAACACTATCCGGGGCAGAGAAGATACAGCTGTTGCCAGATATCGGCGATTCGGTAGGGTATGACCCCCCTGAATTTGAATATTCGATCTTTTCGAAAAGGTTTGAAACAGACTACCGGGTAACCCCCATAAAACCGGCCCGGATGGTAAAGCCGGCACTTAACAAGCTCTACAAAAGTGAACTTAAGCTTGGAGGAGGAAATTACCTGACCCCCCTGGCCGAATTGAGAATCAACCAGGTCAGGTCCAGCGATGGTACATTCGGTGTGTTGCTGAAACACCATTCAATGAACGGGAAGACCAGATTGGCGAATGATCAGAACGTGGAAGCAGGATTCAATGAGAATCAGCTTGAATTGTATGGGAAACGGTTTGGTAGAAGAACCATTTTCGAATATAACGCAGGAGCATCCTACGATACCTATGTGCATTATGGTGTTGACACGGCGTTTGCCGATACAGTAAACAGGAAGGAGATGACACACCCCTTTTTTAATGCACATGCAGCAGTGGGGTTTCAGTCGGCTCGTCCGGATTCATTTCACATGCAGTATAACGGAACGCTTGACTACAACTTTTTCACCCACGCGTTTGACCAGATGGAGCATGGTGCGGTGCTTGATGGTACGGTTGATCAGCTTTTTGGTGATTTCAGGATAGGGAGTGATGTTGGGGTGAGCTACTATGGGCACCAGGCTGACTGGGATACGCTGTTAACCAACCAGTTTATGATTAAAGTGAATCCATATATATCTAAATCAAGCGCCGAGTGGATGTTCAGGGCGGGAATCAATACTTATACTGAGATACGGAATGGTGAACTGTTGCCTCATTTTTATGTAAAGGGCAAGTTCTCATTTAATATTGTCAGAGAGGTTCTCGTCCCCTATTTTGGTGTGGATGGATACCAGGAAACCAATAACTATATGAAGATTACGGAGGAGAACCCCTATGCTGTTCCGGGACTGGTTGTAACACCTACCAACCACAGGATTATTGTATATACTGGATTGAAGGGAAAGGTTACCGATTACCTGGCCTGGAACTTCAGGGGATCTTATTCCGCTGTGGATGATCAGTACTTTTTTGTTACCGATACCACGAACGATCTTCACAACCAGTTTACCGTACGTTACGATGATATGACCGTGATGAATGTATATGGGGAGCTGAATATCGCGCCCACAGAATCCTTCCGGATGTTCCTAAAAGGGAATTTTTATGATTACCAGACTTCAAGAGAGGATTATGCATGGTATAAACCGGCTTTCGATGCGAGTTTGCAGGCACGGTATAATTTGGGTGACAAGATTCTGACAGATGCCGGTCTGTTTGTGATCGGACCGCGCTATTATCCTTCACTGGTGGAGGGTGGCGATCCGGAAAAGCTGAATACAACGATCGATCTGAATCTGGGTGTTGAATACCGATATACCTCGCTGCTCTCCTTCTGGGCCAGGTTCAATAATATTTCCGCTCAGCCTTACTATATGTGGAACAATTATCCCTCTTACCGTTTTAGGCTGATGCTGGGGTTTACATACGGGATGTAGATTAGCGTTGAAATGTGTATCTTTGGGATAGACCAACATCTGAAATCATGTATCTTCGAAAATTAACGTTCAGGGAGAATGAGGGAAAGAAGGTCGAGTGGCTCATCGACGATGTTCAACTTGGAAAGATCAACCTGATCGTTGGACAGAACTCCAGTGGTAAAACCCGTACACTGAATGCTGTTACCGAAATGGTGGATATGCTGAAGGGAAGCGGGAACATACCGAAGTTTCACGGGAAATATAAGGCATCCTATGTGAAGGATGAGCAGGAGGTGCTGCTGGAATTTGAATACGATAAGGGGATCATACAGAAGGAGGCTTTGGTGTGGAAAGGCGAAAAAGTCCTGGAAAGAAGAGAGGATGGTTCCGGATGGATCAACTATATGGGAGGCAATGAAAAGATTGCCCTGGAATTTGGTATTGCTGAAAACCAGATGGCCTGCTATGCAAAGCGCGACAAGCTGCAGCACCCTTTTCTCGAGGATATTCACCGTTGGGCAGTGAATATGCGCAGGTTCAATTTCAGTGGGAACCTGGGGAAGACCAGCTACACACTGAAAGGAGTTTTCGAAGAGGATGAGATCGATTTTAGTGATACAAGGGCATCACTGGTGCCGGAATTATACCTGGGTATTGAGAAATTTAAGGGATTCAGGCAGCGGTTGTTGGCCGATATGAATGAGATCGGATATCAGCTTGAAGATGCTGGTATCGTTCAATATTCTGATAAAAACCGGCGCTCGGAGCAGGATCGCTATGCTGTTTACACGACAGAGGCCGGACTGGAGAAGCAGGTAACGCAGAATGAAATGTCCCAGGGGATGTTCCGGGCATTCAGTGTGCTTACACGTTTGAATGTATACATTCATAATGGAAAATCAGGCTGTATAGTCATTGACGATATCGGTGAGGGGCTCGATTTTTCAAGAGCGAAATTATTGGTCAACCTACTGGTAAAGAAGGCCGAAACATCGGGTATACAGTTGATTATGTCGACCAACGACTCCTTTATTATGAACTCTGTGGCCATTGAGAACTGGGCTGTCATGCACCGGGATGGAAACAAGATCAGCCTCTATAATTATGAAAACTCAAAAGAGATCTTCGAGGAGTTCAAATTTACCGGACTGAACAACTTTGATTTCTATGCCAGTGAATTCTTTAAAACAGGATTCAAGGACAAAGAGGAATGAAGCGGATCGCCATATTTGTTGAAGGGCTTACTGAGCAAATCCTTGTAAGGCGCATGCTGGAGACTGTACTGAAAAAAAGGAATATCGCCATTCAGACGGTTAAAATTACAGGTGGACATAACACGCGAATTTCATTTACTGTGATGCATGCGGCCAAAGTGAACCGGGCTACCAGTTACTACGTGCTGATCTATGATTGCGGGGGCGAGACCAATGTGAAGGGATACCTGATGACACAAAGACAAAGTCTGGTCGATAAGGGGTATACCTGCATTCTTGGGTTGCGTGATGTTTATCCCAATTTTTCGCAGGATGAAATTCCTAAGCTGAAAAAGGGGCTGAACTACCAGGTTCCTCAGAAAAGGGCCCTTACACAGATATATCTTGCAGTTATGGAAACCGAAGCCTGGTTCCTGGGAGAATATACCCATCTCAGAAGGGTCTCAAAGAAACTGACACCAAAGTATATTGAAATGCACCTCGGTTTCAATCCACATACAGGTAATATGGAGGAGCGTGACCGACCGGCAGACGATCTGAAACGTGTATACAGGCTGGCGGGGCAGGATTACACAAAAAAGCGGTCCAGACTCAATCATATCGTGGATCAACTTGACTTTCGTTTCTTTACTGGTACATTGGCAAACAGGATGAACAGCCTGGGTGAATTTGTAAATGCAATAGACCGGTTTTTTGCGTGATTAGGTTCTGGTTCAATTGGTGATTAGGTTCTGGCTCAATTGATCGGATGAATTGCCCGTTTTTCCACCATTTTATTGTTAATAACTTCGCTGATTTTCAGCGCTTTTATTCATGGTTTTATGCGGTTTTTTTACTATTTTTGATAGGATTTTAAAAGGATCGATCTTATAGAGTTATTATATTTATATTTAATAAGTTAGAACGAGTTAGGGTTGTGCTGGATATTTTGATGATTGGGTTATCTGTATATCGCAGCGGACAATCATTGTTTTACCCCGGAATTTATAGCTAGCGGCAGGTCTATTTCAACAGAAATAGTGTTGAAACAGGTATTTATGTTTAATCATTATTAGAAAAGAAAAATGGACAATACGAAAGGAACTGTACCTGAAAAGTTAAAAAACGTCTATTCGGCGGATAGTATTCAGGTACTTGAGGGATTGGAGGCGGTTCGCAAGAGGCCTTCCATGTATATTGGCGACACCAGTGAGAAGGGGCTTCATCACTTGGTTTATGAAGTAGTTGATAATTCAATTGATGAAGCAATGGTAGGGTATTGCAACAACATCATTGTGATTATTAATGAGGATGGCTCTGTAAGTGTGGAAGATGATGGACGGGGAATTCCTGTTGATCTGCACGAAAAGGAGAACCGCTCTGCACTCGAGGTAGTTATGACAGTGCTGCATGCCGGAGGGAAATTTAACAAGGATTCATACAAGGTCTCGGGGGGGTTGCATGGGGTTGGAGTATCATGTGTGAATGCGCTTTCGCAGGACCTGAAAGCTGAGATACATCGTGATGGTGTGATTTATGTTCAGGAATATAAATGTGGCGTTCCGCAGGCTCCTGTGAAAGAGATTGGCACCACAGACCGATCAGGGACCATCATAACATTCATGCCCGATAAACAGATATTTACCGTTACCGATTATAAGTATGAAATTCTCGCCTCAAGGCTTCGCGAACTTGCTTTTCTAAACAAAAAGATTCGCCTGTCAATTACCGACAAAAGGGAGTTTGAAGAAAATGGCAATGGAAATGGCAATGGAAACGGTAATGGAAACGGTAATGGTAGCGGTGAGAAACATTACCGGTCTGATAACTTCTACTCAGAAGAGGGATTAAAAGAATTTGTTGAATTTCTTGATGCAACGAGGGAGAAGCTTACTGAAGAGATTATTCATATAGAAACGATAAAAAATGAGGTGCCGGTCGAACTGGCGCTTCAATATAATACTTCGTTTTCAGAGAACGTACACTCTTATGTGAATAACATCAATACCATTGAAGGGGGCACCCATCTTTCCGGTTTTCGAAGGGGTCTTACCAGGACGCTCAAGAGTTATGCCGAGAAATCTGGAATGCTCGCGAAATTGAAATTTGATATCAGTGGTGATGATTTTCGTGAGGGCCTTACAGCGATTATCTCAGTTAAGGTCGCCGAACCTCAATTTGAGGGACAAACAAAGACCAAACTGGGAAATTCTGATATCATGGGAGTGGTTGATCAGGCAGTGAGCAGTGAGTTGGGCAATTATCTGGAAGAGAATCCCAAGGATGCCAGGCAGATCGTTTCCAAGGTGATACTCGCGGCAACTGCACGACATGCTGCAAGGAAAGCCAGGGAACTGGTTCAGAGAAAGAATGTATTGTCAGGCGCTGGCCTGCCCGGTAAACTGGCCGATTGTTCCGAGAAAGATCCCGCCCTTACGGAAATATTCCTGGTAGAGGGGGATTCTGCAGGCGGAACGGCCAAGCAGGGTAGGGACCGTAATTTTCAGGCAATTATGCCGTTGCGGGGAAAAATTCTGAATGTTGAAAAGGCTATGGTGCATAAGATTTTTGAAAATGAGGAGATAAAAAATATATTTACTGCCCTGGGGGTCAGAATTGGAACAGAAGAGGATAGCAAGGAGCTGAACCTGACCGGACTGAGGTATCACAAGGTCATTATCATGACGGATGCCGATGTCGATGGATCACACATCGACACACTAATTATGACATTCTTCTTCAGGTACATGGTAGAAATTATTCAAAACGGGTACCTTTATATTGCTGCCCCGCCACTTTATCTGATCAGAAAGGGAAAAACAGAGAAGTATTGCTGGAGCGAGGAGGAGCGTGCAGCGGTCGTGAAAGAGTACGGAGGGGAAGCAGGAATTCATATCCAGCGCTATAAGGGTCTGGGTGAGATGAATGCGGAACAGCTGTGGGACACAACGATGAATCCTGAAAACAGGATACTGCGACAGGTTACGATTGATTCTGCAGCTGAGGCGGACCGGATCTTCTCCATGCTCATGGGCGATGAGGTTCCTCCAAGAAGGGAATTCATTGAAAAACACGCGAAGTACGCGAATATTGATGCTTAAGAAGAGGCTCGATGCTGGTTGACAGCTTTTATTAACTACTCTTCGGAGGTGAATTATATTTTTTTCTATATTAGAGCTTTATCAATAGATTGCAATGGTAGAAAAAAACAGCAACTTTGAACTGAGAAGTGAGGAGGTGGAGGATATTCTTGGAAAAGTGCCCCGGTGGATAACCCGAAACGGCATTTCAATGCTTTTTCTCCTGATCATCCTTCTACTCCTGGGATCGTGGATCTTTCAGGTTCCCGATGTAAAAAAGGCCGAAATCTATGTTACCTCTTTGCAGCCTGCTGCTGATATCGAATCCAGGTCCGATGGAAAGATTGAACAACTTCTTGTAAGTGATAATGAACAAGTAGAAGGGGATCAGGTTCTTGCTGTGATCGAGAGCCCTGCAGAGTTCCATGATGTTTACCTGCTTAAAAAGCAACTTCAAGAATTATCTTTGGACTCAGAGAAACTTCCTGAGCTGAAAATGCAGATCAATGGCAAAGCCAACCTGGGAATGATCCAGCCCGATTATGCAGCATTCTATAAATACTACAGGAACTATAAAGAGTTTCTTCAGTTGGATTATCACAGGAAAAAAACAGAACTCCTTGAGGAGGAGCATGCACAGTATATCAAATACTCCGGGAACCTGGATACACGTGTAAAGATACTTGGAGAAGAGTATGAACTGGCACGAAATCAGTTTCTTCGCGATTCAACACTTTATCTGCAAGGTGTTGTTTCTGAATCTGATTATGAAAATACGAAATCAAAAACCCTTTCTGCATTGGCTGACTGGCAGGCAATGATTAGCCTGAAAACCGAAAATGATATAAAGATTGCTGGTATCCGGGAGCAGATACTTGAACTTGAGCTTAAACGACAGGAACAGCTCACATCACTTACCACCTCCCTTGAGGAGGCGATGAACAGGCTGAAAGCATCCATATCCACCTGGGAAAAGAAGTACCTGATCGTGGCTCCTGTAGGTGGACAGGTTACTTTTAATAAGATTTGGAGTGAGAATCAGAATATTAAAGCTGGTGAAAAGGTGATGACGGTTATTCCGGACGATCAGGGCGAACTCATTGGGAAAATACGACTTCCTGTTCGAGGAGCCGGGAAAGTAAAAGAGGGGCACCAGGTCAATATCAGGTTCGATAATTATCCCTACCTTGAATATGGTATGGTTAAAGGAGTAGTGGGTAATGTTTCAAAGGTGCCACAGGATGATTACTATACAGTTGAGGTTTCTCTGCCCGACGGACTAAGAACCTATTATGGCCTGGAGATAAGCTTCAGTCAGAATTTGCAAGGTCAGGCCGAAATTTTAACAGATAAGATGCGCCTTCTGCAGAGGATATTTAATCCGCTCCGCAGTGCAGTCTCACGTCAGCAGGAGATGTAAGGAAAAAAAACTTTATCCAGCTTCATGCAGCTCTTTTTGGACTTGATGGACAAGCAAAAATTATGGTCCGGATTCGAAATATTGTATAACTTTGTTCGTTTTATTTTGAGGTATGAAGCAGTACCAAATTCGTTCTATATCCTTAGTATTGCTTCGGTAAGAATCTCGAAATATTATTTTAAACTTTCTTACATTTAATAGTTATTTCTCTAATATTATAAATATCTGATTCGTGAAAAGAATTTTATTATTTGCCTTCATTGCTGTTGTCATAGCTGCTATCTTGCTCCTGGTAATACGATTTATTCCGGTCGACAGGATCAGTTCCGGAGAATTTGAGATCTCCCGGGTCGAAATTGGATCTGTGGTTTCCACGATCCCGGCAGAAGGAACAGTAGAGCCAGAAAGCGAAGTGCTCATTCTGAGTCCTGCATCCAGTATTATTCAAAGGATATTGAAAGGGGTAGGCAGCACGGTTGAACTTGGTGAGGCCATGATCATTCTTGATCCTGACCCTGTTCAACAGGAGATTGAAAAGATCGAGGACCAGCTTGAGGTGAAAAGGAATTCACTTAAAAAAAATGAATTAAATGCCAGAAGTATCCGTGTGGATCTTGACTATAATGTAGAGGTACGTAAACTTCGAATTGTTTCATTGAAGTCGGAACTGGCCGACCAGGAACAGCTACTCGAGGTTGGCGGTATTTCTCCTGCAAAATATGAGAAAACAAAACAGGAGCTGGTTTTGGCCGAGAAAGACCTGGAGACGTTAAACTCACGTAATAGGCTCAGGCTAAAACAGCTCGAAACTGAGGATGAAGGATTGAGGCTTCAGATTTCAATCCAGGAGAAGGCTCTCGAACAGCAGCGGGAACTATTGAAAAACATGATTATTCGTGCTCCATCTTCTGGAATCATCCTTTCGCTCGACGGGCAAATTGGAGAAAAGGTGAATAAGGATAAACTACTGATTAAAATGTCCAATCTGTCGAGTTTTAAAATACTGGCATTGGCAGATGACAAACATTCGGATTATATCCGGACAGGCAACCAGGTTTTTATTGATCTGGCCGAAGAGAAACTTTTGGGGCAGATTGGCAATGTAAGCCCGGCGATAAAGGATAAGAAGGTGGAATTTGATGTCTACCTTGAACAAAGCAACCACTGGAAACTACGGCCTAATATGACCTTGCCTCTCCAGGTTGTCGTAGACAGGGCGGATAGCGTGATGCGTGTTAAATATGGTCCTTCGCTTCAGCGCACATCTGATTTTGATATTTACAAGGTTGAAGGGGATGTTGCTGTAAAAAGACGCTTACGTACCGGTCTGATGGGTGACCAATACCTGGAGATATTATCGGGTGCGGAGCCGGGCGACCAGGTGATCATTTCGGATGTGTCACTCTTCCGGAACAAGGAAAAAGTGGAAATCTATTAACAGACTATTTTAGAATGAATTATAGAATATTACTGGTTTCTTTTCTGGTAGCAACCATCATTAATACATCTCACGCTCAAGGGGATGATTCAACGCTTTTCAGGTTAAGTTTACGCAACGCCATTGACCTGGCCATTACACAGTCATCGGCCATCAAATATGCTCAAAATACCGATGTAAATGCCTATTGGCGGTATAAGAATTATCTTACCAGGTTCAGACCACAGCTCGTGCTGACCGGCGATCTTCCGAAATTTGAGAATACCACCAGTCCTATAACACAGCCTGATGGGAGTATTAAATTCAAAAAAATCCGACGCGTGTCAACCTCTGCGAACTTGTCGCTGAATCAATCAATAGCACAGACCAACACCTCGATTTATGCTGCCAGCTCAGTCTACGGTATCAATGATATGCTATCTGAGGAGCGCGAATTCTCGGGAAGTCCGATGTATATTGGCTTCACCCAGCCTATTTTTTCTTATAACTGGTCCAAGTGGTATAAAAAGACAGCACCGCTCGATTATGAACGGTCCAAGAGGAATTATTTGGAAACCATTGAGCGGATTGCCCACCGGACAACTTCCTATTTTTTTAATTACCTGAGGATACAGACCAATTACACCCTTGCCCAAAGCAACCTCGAGAACAGCCAGGCGAACCTCGAAATTGCAGAGGTGCGTCGCAAGCTGGGGACCATTTCCGAAAACGATTATTCACGGATCAGACTCTCCGTGCTGAATGCCCAGAAATCGCTGCGGGATGCGGACATGGACCTTCGGAATGCAGATTTTTCGCTAAAATCGTATATCAATCTTGATCAGAATACAAAAATTGAGCTTTTGATCCCTTTGGAGATGACATTGTTCTACATCGATCCGGAGAAGGCCCTCGAAGAGGCCAAGGAAAACAAGGATGACGTGATCAATTTTCAGCGCAGGCTCATCATTGCTGATCGCGATCTGGAGGAGGCGAAGCGCGATAATAGCCTGAGCGCCACACTCAGGGGCAGCTATGGACTCTCAAACTCTTCTGAAATGCTTGGAGGGGTTTATAAGCAACCGGAGCAGCAACAGTTTGTAAAGTTGTCAGTAAGTGTTCCTATCCTTGACTGGGGGCGTTCAGCATCCCAGGTAAAGCTTGCTGAGTCCCAGCGTGACCTGGTACTGTACGATGTAGATCGCGATATTCGTGATTTTGAGAGAAGGGTAGTGGTTCAGGTCGAACGGTTCAATTTGTTAAAAGACCAGCTGGTTACTGCTGAAGAGGCTGATAAGGTAGCGGAGAACGGCTATAGAATTGCACAAAAGAAATTTCAGAATGGTGAGATCAGTATTACAGAACTGAAGATATCACTGGGTGAGCGGGAATCGGCTAAAAGAGATTATATCCGGTCCATCCAGGATTACTGGGTCTCCTACTATTACATCAGGATACTCACCTTGTACGATTTTGAATTTGAACAAAAGATATTCTACGATAACCCCATGCTGGAAGGGGAGGATATTCTTGATTAGCGCTTGCTTTTTCTGATGAGAAGGTATGATGTGATCGTTATCGGAGCCGGACCTGCCGGGTTGCTGGCAGCAGGAAGAGCTGCGGAAAAAGGTGCCAGCGTCCTGTTGTTGGAGAAGATGCGGCAGGAGGGAAGGAAGCTGCTGATCACCGGTAAAGGGCGTTGCAATATCACGAACAGTGCTGAGGTGGGCGATTTTCTGAAGCATGTTCATCCCCATGGACGTTTTTTAAAATCAGCATTTATACAGTTTTATAATGATGATATAATTGATCTGCTAAACCGTTACGGGGTTGAGACTGTGCTCGAGCGTGGGGGCCGGTATTTTCCTTCGACAGGCAGATCGGGAGATGTACTGGATGCACTCTTGAAATGGGTTCATGAGGAAGGGGTAGAGATCCGGTGCGGGGTGCGGGTTGAAAAGATACTGGTTCGAGATGGAAGAATTGAGGGAGTGCGGACCGGGTCAGGAAATTTACTGGCTTCCAGGGTTGTGCTTGCCACCGGGGGAAGGTCATATCCTGCTACCGGTTCGGATGGGGATGGCTACAGGATGGCCCGGGAAGTAGGACATACAGTGGTGAAGACCAGGCCTGCCCTGGTGCCATTGGTAACGGCCGGGAAGGTACCTGCTGGGTTGCATAACCTGATTTTAAAGAATGTAAATGTGGTTCTTTGGCTTGACGGGAAAAAGGCAGCGGAAGAGTTTGGTGAGATGGCATTTACGGACTTTGGTTTGTCGGGACCGGTGATTCTGACCCTTAGCAAAAGGGTGGTTGATGCGTTAGAAGAGGGTAGGGAGGTTAAGGTTGCGATTGATCTTAAACCTGCGCTTGACGAGAAAAAGCTTGACCGTAGATTGCTACGTGACCTGGATGAAAATGGGAAGAAGGAGTTGGGAACGGTATTCAGAAAATGGCTTCCTGCTTCAATGGTGCCTGTTTTTATTGAGCTTCTGGAAATTGATCCTAAAAAGATGTGCCACCAGGTAGCATCCTCCGAACGGAAAAGAATACGTTACCTGCTGAAAAATCTGGCGTTCAGCATACACAAGTATCGTTCGTTTAAGGAGGCTGTTATCACTGCCGGGGGAATTCCCACAACGGAGATCAATTCTGGCACGATGGAGTCAAAGGTATTGTCCGGTTTGTACTTTGCCGGGGAGATCATTGATCTGGATGCTGACACAGGGGGCTACAATCTTCAGATTGCTTACTCAACCGGCTGGCTGGCAGGAGAGACTAGTTATACAAATCTTTAACGCCTTTTTGAGTAAAAATAACATCATTTACGTCTCTTGCTATCATTTCTTTTGTTCTTAAACCCCGGTTACCTAACCAATGATCTTTCAAACTGGCTCCTCCTCCTGTGTTCTTTCCCGTTATAAGTTTATGGTTACAACTTCCCGAAAGAATTTTTGGAGGGTGACCATTAATCAAACTGATATCATAGAAATCAGAATCAAATGTGACAATTGAGTAATTATTGGTTTTAGCATAATCCCAAATTTAAGAATTTACCTATACTGGTTGTTTAACAGTATGTGGCAACTGGCTTTATTCAATTAGTTTTTTCATTCCTTAATCTGTCCATTTTCCCAAAACAGTTTTTTAATCCAATGATTACTTGTCCAATGACTAATCATTTTCTTTCCTTGTATTCAATTCCGTTTTGATTTTCTTCATATTACCAAATTGCAATGGAAGAATTGCACTCAAAGAAATTCCAACTGCTATTAATGCGATAAATGTAGAGTTGTTTTCTTTAGTTAATAGTCCATAAATAGTCACTGCAAATAACACAATCAAAACTCCAATTAATGCTCCAGTTACTGTTTTAATAGTTTTTAATTCCGATTGCAATTTTTCAGTCGTTTTATTATTCAAATCTGTATTTTTCATTTCGGTTAGTTTTTTAGCTTGTTGCCAACGGTATTAATTATAACACATGTTGTGGTGCGTTACTATCTCTTATCAAACTGATTCTCTTGAAAATATCATT
>JBBDUV010000049.1:0-7150 GCA_040903745.1 Bacteroidales bacterium
AACTCGCGACCCCAACCTTGGAAGGGTTGTGCTCTACCAACTGAGCTATTCCCGCATTGTCTGCCGCAGCTTTAGCAAAGGCAGGCATTGTCTGCCGCAGCTTTCACTTTCATAGAACGCTTGTCCACCTTCGCTGAAGCTACGGCGGACGGAGTGGGGAGAGAAGGATTCGAACCTCCGAAGTCGTACGACAGCAGATTTACAGTCTGCCCCAGTTGGCCACTTTGGTATCTCCCCTTTGAGCCGATGGAGGGATTCGAACCCCCGACCTGCTGATTACAAATCAGCTGCTCTGACCAACTGAGCTACATCGGCGTCGAATAAGTCAAAAAACTACCCTCCAAAATCGGTCTGCAAATGTATGAAATAAAAAACTATAAGACAAAATATTCTTTTCATTTTTTTCGGTCTGCACCCATTTGATATTTCGGGTACCTCAGATGTTGATTCGAAATATCAATATCACTTTGTTATTCTGTGCATTACTTACTTTTATGGGTTCCTTACTCACACAATTTATTCGAAAAAAAAGGCTGCATGAGCAGCCCTTTGTTGTGATTTAATATCGTAACTCATTTTTTCTTCAGCTTGTTCTTGTATTTAAGAAGCTGTTTGCGTAGTGCATCGACTGACTGGTCGGTTGCTTCTTCAAAAGTTTTACACTGCTTTTTCGAGAAAAGGGGGTTGCGGGCGACATCCAATTTAATTTCTACAATTTTATTCTCCCTCTCCTGGGAATCTTTCTCAAGCCTCAGGAATACCTCTGAACCTATAATGTCGTCATAAAAAACTTCAAGCTTATTAACTTTCTCTTCAACAAAACTTAAAAGTTTAACGTCTGCATCAAACTTTACTGAATGAATCTTTACGTTCATAATCACCTCCTTGTTTTTATGCTCTGGGGTGAGCCTGGTTATAAATTGATTTTAATTTTTCGAATGTATTGTGCGTATAAACCTGTGTTGATGAAAGATTTGCATGGCCCAGTATTTCCTTTATAGCATTCAGATCAGCGCCACTGTTTAGCATATGTGTTGCAAAAGTGTGCCTTAAAATATGCGGACTGGTTTTCTCAAGAGTTGAGACCATACTAATATAACGTGTCACAATGCGGTAAATGAGTTTCGGGTATATGGGCCGACCTTTTTTTGTCAGAAAAAATGCATCCGATTGTTCTGATAAGATCTCTTTTCGCTTCACCAGGTAATCGGCCAGTTCATGGCAAATCTCCCGACCCACAGGAATGATCCTTTCTTTACTGCGTTTACCCATCACTTTTATTGTTGCCTGACTAATATCTACCGATGAGACCGTTAAACCTGCAAGCTCGCCTCTCCTCATTCCTGTTTGGTAAAGCAGGTTAATAATCAACCTGTTCCTGTTACCTGTAAAATCATCACCAAATTCATACTCATCCAGCAGTCGGTTGATCCTCTTTTCATCAACAAATTGAGGAACACGCTTACTCATTTTCGGCTTCAACACCTTCCCGACCGGATCAGCATCAAGCTCCCCCAGCCGCATCAGGTACCTGCAATAAGATCTTAATGAGGAAAGTTTTCGGTGTATCGTTTTTGGGGTATAACCACGCACCATCAGATCAACCACCCAACTCCTGATGGTCTTAAAAAACAAATCCATACCTTCCTTGCCATTTTCAAGGCAGAAAGCATGGTATTGCTCTAAATCATTTTTATAAGAAACCAACGTATTTTCTGCATACCGTTTCTCAGTCTGCAGGTACGTTATAAACTCATTTACTCCGGTCATAGGCAGTCACATCCAATACTTCTGCCTAAATTCAGCGAAACTACTCCTCTTCCCTTTGAAGCTTCTGAACGTAAATTGCTTTCAATTTCTGCTGTCGTTTCTCAATCGAAGGCTTTGTAAATGCCTGCCTGTTCCGCAATTCCTTTACAACACCCGTTCTTTCATACTTCCTCTTGAATTTCTTCAGCGACCTTTCGATGTTTTCTCCTTCTTTAACAGGAATAATAATCATAAATCTCATTTTTTTAATGAGCCGCAAATGTAGAAATTCAATTTCTAATTTTCAACTGTTTGGGATTTTTTTTTAAATAATGCCACAGGTGTTTCAATCTGCTTCTCCGAATTTAGACGCGTTTTGACAATTCAGCCTAAATATAAACTATTTTGATATTTAATTCAACTATTAAACAACTATTCTTTCGATCTTTTTACCTCCAGATAGGGGGCCACCCTTTTAAACCTTTCATGGTCAATGATTTGATTTATTCTTAGTTCATCCGGATGAGATATGCGGTCTGTAAAACTTCTATATTGAAGGATGGAATATGTTTCTGAACGGCTGATATAAGGATGCGATATAAGCTCTTTGAACGATGCCCTGTTCAGATCGATGCGTCGCAAATTACTACTATCCACGGCACAATGCTGCATCACCGAATTATATCTTACAGAGTCCATACCGTAAACCTCCATAAGTTGTCCGGGGTGATGATACCCTCCCAGTAAATCCCTGTATTTGATAATTCTCATAGAAAAGGATGGACCGATACCGGGAATCATCGTTAGCAGCGACGAGTCGGCCAGATTCAACCCAATTACCGCCATGGTATCTACAATTGTATTAGCTGAACGCTGATTACCCCTCCGTTCATTGATGGAGTGCCGCTTATCCCTGATATATACATAGGGGAGTATCATCCTGTAGAGGGTGGAATCAAGCCCATATATTTTTCCAATCTCCTCAGCGGACCGAAACTCTCCTCCGGCATTCCTGTAACGGGCGATATTTTCTGCAACATAGCCGGGAAGGTTCATCAATCTTAGAGAATCCTTCGAAATTGTATTCGGATCAAAATGATATAATTTCAGCTCATTACTTGTTTCCAGGTTGTTCCTTCTCATCTTCCTGCGTTCGGTCCACAAACGCTCCCGCTCCAATTGCCTTTCCCGCTCCTCTTGCTCAGCGGCCATTATAAGCTCAGCCTGCAGCTTTTTCATCCTCGCATGAAAACCCGGATCTAATTCCCACTCCGGCAGTGGCCTGTAAGTCAGGTTCATCCTGAATACGATAGAAGAGGCAAGCAACAGCATAACCAGCATCAGGGCACGCCGCTCCCCCTTTCGTAAAAAGAAGAATTCACGAAGCAGCTTCTTCATGCTAAGCCGTTTCTATGTTAATGTGATGAGTAGTATAAATGTCGAAATGCGCCAAAAGAAGCTATTCCTGCCTCAGCTACTTGCAGGACCCGGATACTACCCTATTCCCGGGAAAACCGTGATCGATTTGCTATAAACACCCACAGCGAAAAGAAATACAATGGCCATCGGAGCTACAAATTTTACCAGAAAAAGGAACAACGGATAATAACCGGTTGTTATGGTCCCCCCACTGGAGAGTTCCTCTTTTAAAGAGTCTTTGGAAAAGAACCAGCCGATAAATACTACAATAAAAAATCCTCCCAGTGGTAAAAGTATATCAGGAGATGCATTAAAAACCGCGAACACATCACTGGATAAGGTGCAGATCAACCCCAATACTGAAACAGAAATGGTGGTCAGTATCACAGCCCGCTTTCGCGACAATTTAAGCTGTTCTGAAAGATAGGCAACGACCACTTCGAGGACCGAAATCGTGGATGTAATGGCTGCGAAGCAGAGCAACAAAAAGAACAACAGCGCCCAGATCAACCCCCCGGGCATATTCTGAAAAATCACTGGAAGTGTTATATATACCAGTTCAGGGCCTTGTCCGGGATTGATACCAAAGGCAAAAACAGCGGGAAAAATTGCCAGTCCTGCAACAACGGCGATAAACGTATCTGCGGCTACAACACTCACAGCGGTGTTGGCAAGATTTTCTTTCTTGTTGATATATGATCCGTATGTAATTAGTGTGCCCATGCCAATCGACAAAGAAAAGAATGCCTGTCCCAGTGCTTCCAGGATAACCTGCACCGGTGCCTCCTTTATCTCCGAAAAATCAGGTTTAAACAGAAAAACGAGCCCCTCCTTTGATCCTTCAAGTGTAAGAGAACGAACCACAAGCACCAAAAGCAGCAGGAGAAGTACCGGCATAAGGATTTTGGAATATCTTTCAATACCTTTCCTTACACCTGAAACAACGATATATCCGGTAAAAAAAAGCATGACCAGAAACCAGATTGCCGGACGCCATATTCCCCCGGTAAAGGATTCATAGTGTTGCTGAAAGAATTCACGAGAGGCATCTCCTGTCAGCTCTGAAACACCCGACTTTACAGGAAAAAGAAGCCATTTCACAGATTGAACGAGGTATTCCAGTGTCCAGCCGGCAACTACAGTATAAAAAGCAAGGATGATAAAAGCGGTCACCACTCCAAGGGAGCCGATAAGGTACCACTTTTTTTTGGGAGCGATCATTTTGAATGCTCCCACCGGGTTAAGCTGTGCTGACCGCCCAATCGCGAATTCAGACATCATTACAGGGATGCCGATCGCTGCAATGAAAAGCAGATAGATCAGTAAAAATGCACCACCACCGTTTTCTCCAAGTACGTATGGAAATCTCCAAATATTTCCCAGTCCAATGGCCGATCCTGCAGCAGCTGCAATCACCCCAAACCTGGATGAAAAACTGTCTCTTGGTGAGTTATTTCCCCGTAGCATATCTATTTTGTGATCTTTACTAAAATGATTGGCAATAATAATGAAAAATATAAGAAATAATAACAGGCAAATTTAAATAAAAAAATGGGGCTTTGCACTGCAACAGTGAGTAAGGTATTTATTAAGAAAAGCTCCGCAATTCCGGCGTGGGAGCAGAATTACGAAGCTTAAATAAATATAGCAGCGTTTAGTTTACAACCTGTCGATGCAGTTCAAATCCTCGAAAGCGCCCTTCAGTCTTTCGATAATGGCCTTCTCGCCTTCTCTTAACCAAACACGCGGATCATATTTCTTCTTGTTTGGCTTGTCTTCGCCCTCAGGGTTACCAATCTGTGCCTGCAGGTAATCATGGTTGGCTGCCTCGTAAGCACGCACTCCATCCCAAAATGCCCATTGTGTATCGGTATCAATGTTCATTTTGATCACACCATAGCCGATTGCTTCACGGATCTCCTCATGGCTCGAACCTGAACCTCCATGGAACACAAAATCAACAGGTTTATCCTCGGTTCCGAATTTCTCCTGAATAAATTTTTGTGAATTATCAAGAATCTTGGGGGTAAGTTTAACATTGCCCGGTTTATAAACACCGTGAACATTCCCAAATGAAGCAGCAACGGTAAAACGTTTGCTTACTTTGCTCAACTCCTCGTAGGCATAAGCTACCTCTTCGGGCTGGGTATATAGCAATGAAGCATCCATTCCTGTATTGTCAACTCCATCTTCCTCTCCGCCTGTCACGCCCAGCTCAATCTCCAGTGTCATTCCCATCTTATCCATCCTTGCCAGATACTTCTTGCAAATATCAATGTTCTCCTCTAGTGGTTCCTCAGAAAGGTCAAGCATATGAGAACTGAATAAAGGTTTCCCATATCGCTCAAAGTGCTTTTCACCTGCATCGAGTAATCCGTCGATCCATGGCAGCAACTTCTTTGCAGCATGGTCAGTATGCAGGATAACAGGGACACCATAAAGCTCTGACATGTAATGCACATGTTTGGCACCAGAAACAGCACCTGCAATAGCAGCACGCTCATTCTCATTTGAAAGGCCCTTACCTGCATAGAAAACGCCCCCTCCGTTTGAAAACTGGATCATCACCGGGGAGTTGACCACCTTCGCAGCTTCAATCACTGCATTAACACTGTTCGTTCCCACAACATTCACCGCAGGAAGCGCATATTGATTTCTCTTTGCAATCGCCAGAAGTTTCTGGTAATCATCGCCCGTAACAACACCGGGTTTAATAACGTCTAAAATTTTTTCAGCCATGATTTAGATATAAATAAGATATTCGTAATTCTGAGCCACAAAAATAATGAAAAAAAACTGAATGATCAGATAAAAATTAACTGAATTCAGAACTTGCTGATTTGGGGCAACGTTGTAGCGTAACTAAAACGGATATCCAATGGCAAAATTATACCCAAGATCGTTCCACTTCATATCGGTCTGGGAGTATACCCAGCGATTGTTTTGGGGATAAGATGGATCAACTAAAGGGATACCGAGGTCGAACCTGAAGATAAAAAAATTGAAATCGAATCGAAGACCAAATCCGGTGCCAACAGCAATCTCCCTGTAAAATCTTTTTACATCGAAAAGCGCCCCCTGCCTGTCATCTTCTGCCGACAAGGACCATATATTTCCTGCATCCACAAACATGGCACCTTCAAGTTTCCAGAAAAGACCAAACCGATACTCAATATTAACTTCGATTTTTAGATCTGCAGTCTGGTTTGGGTATTTTGAAATTGTATCACCCTCAAAGGATCCGGGACCCAGGTTTTTTACCCTCCATGCCCTGATACTGTTCGCTCCGCCTCCAAAATATTGTTTTTCAAATGGTATGGCGCTTGAGTTGAGATACGGGACAGCCATGCCTAAAAAACCCCGATAAACCAGGCTCGAACTCTCTCCTTTATAATCATAATGACGGAAATCGATACCAGTTCTGACATATTGTGCATAGTCTACTCCAAAGAGCTGAAATACAGCGTCATTTAAAGGTTTGCCAACCAACTGGTAGAGACCATACATCAAATTTCCTGCTGTCTCAAATCCAAATCGGACATATTGAAAATCAGTGGTTTTATTGATGCGTTGATTGGTATAGACCAGCCTGTAGCGTTGATTGGTAATAAAGTGTGGCAAATAACTGTAGTAGAGATAGGTTCCCTCAAGCCACTCCCTGAATTCAGCATCAAGAGCCGGAGTATTGATCAGACTTATTTCGACCGGGTACACAGAATGCGTTACAAACCGATTGCCCCGCCACTGGTAACCAAAACTACCTCTGAAGGTTGTCCTGGTATAATCGGGTCGTTTCTGGTAGTTGTATGCCAAATTGAAGTTGGTCTCCGGATTAAACTTCCTTATAAATTGATCTGTCCGAAAAGGGAGCCAAAACTGCGGCAGCTTCAGACTGGTCTCCATTCCAAGCTCCTGCATCGTACCAAACTCTTCTGCCGGCTTATCAGGATTCTCTGGCAATGTTTCAATCGCCCCGAGAAAT
>JBBDUV010000050.1:0-7013 GCA_040903745.1 Bacteroidales bacterium
CATCCATTACAAAACCCAACGGATTATTTGAACCTGACAGGTCGCCTTCCCAGCCAATAAACTTGTAGCCTTCATCGGGTGTGGCAACCAAAATTACCGTAGCACCGCGGAAATAACTGTTTTGCGCCGGTGTGACTTGTACCGTGCCGTTCTCGCTGTTTATCGTAAGTAAAAGCGCATTTGGATTTTCGAATTCAGCAGATACTGTTTTTGCTGAATTTATTATAATGGTTACCGGATTTTCAGAACCTGTAATGTCGCTACTCCATTCCTTAAATATGAACCCGGAAGCAGGGTCTGCTGTTAAGGTAACAACCGTGCCTTCACTGTATTCCCCTCCCGGAGGATCGAGCGTAATTGAACCGTTTGCAGCTTCAATGGATAAAGTATAATAAGTAAGTTCACCAAAATTAGCTGTAACGGTTTTATCTGCATCCATAACAATTGTTGCCGGATTGCCGGTGCCTGATAAATCGCCACTCCAACCGGTGAACATATATCTTTCGTCGGGTATTGCCGTAAATGTCACTTCCGTCCCCTCTGTATATCCGTAAATACCTTCATCAGGATTCATTGAAATCATTCCATTCGTAGCGCTGGTTGTAACCGTGTACCAATTGGTTTCAACAAAAGTGGCTGAAATGTTTTTATCTGAATTCATGTAAAGGATAACCGGGTTTTCTATGCCGGCCAGGTCTCCGCTCCATCCATCGAACTTATAGCCGGGGTCAGGAGTTGCAGTCAATACCACATTTGAGCCTGCCGGATATGGACCTTCAGCCGGATCTGCTTCAATTACCCCATTGGCCTGAACATTGGTTGACAGTGTATAGGTATCTCCCTCAAAAACATCGCTCATTATCTTGATGGCCGATATTTTTGCATTGTTTACACTGGCTGAAAAACCGATATTAATTTCGCCATCGATTATTGTCACTTCAAAGGTTTCATCGAATGCGGCATCTTTTCCAACTTTAGCAAAAATATCGAGATTAGAAATCACTTCCTCTCCTTCAAGAGAAACATTAAACACTCTCGTTCCTGCGGAAGTTTGATATATTTCTGCAAACATGAATGTTATGGTATAAGTAGCATTTTCCACCGGTATATTATATGAAAAACTATTTCCATAACGTTCAGTCTGATAAAGCTGGTCATCTTCTGTTCCTGATATATCTGAAGTTGTTGAGTATTTGTTCCCGTCCTGGTTTCCTGTAAAAACTGTGCCGTCACTTGCTTCGTAGTCCGGACCACCAAAATTAATAGCACTGCTAGTTTTGCCAAATCCGGCATAAACAAATCTTGCGGTTACCGTTTTGTCTGCATCCATTGTAATCGTGGCCGGGTTTTCAGAACCTTCAAGATCTCCCATCCATTGTTCAAAGTAATAACCTGGATTTGGCTCAGGGGTTAGCACAACATGCGTTCCCTCGTTGTATTCAACTCCCGATGGATCCAAGATAACCGATCCGAATTCCGGATTAACAGTTAGTGCATAAGTAGGGACTTCGACGAAAGCAGCTGAGATCATTTTATCTCCATCCATCATCAGGGTTGTTGGATTCTTCGTGCCAGAAAGGTCACCACTCCACGATTCAAAACCATAGCCCAGGTTTCCTACGGCTTTCACCGTAACTACAGTTCCTAAAAGAAATGAATCAAGCGACGGGGTGAAAGAGAAAGTTCCGTTGCCATCTATTGCTGAAATGCTGTAGTAAATTTGACTAAAATTGGCAGTAATCGTTTTATTTCTATCCATGGTAATCGTTGCAACACTATCGGTTCCGGACAGGTCGCCACTCCAACCAATAAATTTGTAACCGTCAATTGGAATTGCCGTTAAGGTTACTTCAGCGGTTTCTTCCGGTAAATCAATATTAATTGTTCCATTAGTCGAAGTTCTGGTAAGGGTATAAGTAGTTGAAGGTATGGAATCTGTTGATCTGAAAGTGAAATTCGAAATTTTTCCCGTGATTGTTTTAACAGGATTATTAACGTAATCTGCGTTTATTTTTTGTCCTTCAACAGAAACATTGTCGAATACGAAATTACGCAAGATAGAATTTGGACCTCCCTTCAGTTTATTTCTCCAGCCAAAAACCTGTTTTCCCTGATAGTCGATGTTTTCGAAGCGAAAGCCCGCGTAATCGCCGTTTTTGCTTTCCCCGTCAAAAGAGAATAAATTTCTGGTTGGTAGCGGATCAGTAATCCTGATGTTGCGGAAGTAGATCATCTGACCGGTATTTTCCACTCCTCCGTTGAGTGTCTCATTATCTGAGCCACGGTTATCACCAACACCAATAATGCCATAGCCATTATCAGAGGTTGTGAATACACCTCGGGCATAAATCAAATCAATATCTTCATAGACAATTAATTCCGGGATATTTGGTGCATTATCCTGAGAATATCTCCGATTGGAAAAATCGCTCCTGAATGTTTGCCCGTTCACATCGTGCCAAAAAACCACACGTCTCATCAATGTTGTTCCACCAATATAATGCCCATCATCCTGGCAACGTATAAAACAGTCTTCCATTTCGACATTCCCGCCCACAGAAGTCCCATCGCTGTTGGTTCGCCAGGCAATAATTTTAGCCCATTTTATCGTATTTGGCTCATACGTTTGTTTTACTGTTGAACCAATACAGAGCGTGTGAAAAGCAGGATCAACCACGGTAACTCCTTCGTAGTGACAATTCTTTGCATCCCTTAAATACAAGGCTCTGTTCCACCAACCCTCATTGGAATACGCTTCTCCCTCAACCTTATTGTGATTGATTTTAGATCCTGAAACCGTTCCATGACCATAAATCCGAATATTTACACTTTGGTTATTGCTTCTGTTAATATCGGTAAAATTGGCATACACAATGGCATCTCCCGGGATGTAGTAGGACTTATTATCCTGAAGAGTGATTGGGTCGTCTGCCTGCCATTTCCGTTCAATAAGATTTCCATCGGAATCAACATCTACCGATGCTTTGTGCACCCCGGGTTCGAAATAAAGAATGTCCCATTGTTTATTCTGAAGTTCCTGAGTAGTTGGGATCTTTTCGCCTGCTTTAACCACTAAAACACCGGGATCACCAGGCCCGGGCTTATCATTGATAAACGGATTTGCAAAAATTGTAACGGAATGAGCTCCGTCCTTTTTATTTCGGTAAGGGAAAGCAGCGGCGTTCCAACCTTTCGGAGTAGCTCTCGGTGAAACCCGCGTTTCCATTTGACCATCAATATCAACAGCAACGAGTGCCGGCTGACTCATGGTTATATAGACATCGCCGTCAATAATTTCCCAGGAATCGACCCTATTTGCAGGACGCACCATCGCTGTATTAATCGGCCCGGCCGGAGCATCATCGCCGGTATCGTCCTTGCGCACAATCTTCACGACAATGGGGGTGTTCATATCCAGTTCGAAATTGGTGTAGGTATTGCTCCAACCACCAATAAAGGTTGAATAGTATCCTTTATTGTCTCCATCGGCAGCATTGTCAGGACATTGTGTAAACCAGGCAAAAGGAGTCTCCCAATTGGTAACTTCAGCCAGGTTTAATGAATTAAGTTTACTTACTTTCTGGATGTAAATCTCGTAATAGGGCGATGGATTTAGACCTGGAACAGGAGGATAAATATGCAGACTGTCACCGCCAACAACCGGTTCTTCTTCAACATTTGTAAACTGAAAATCACCTGTTTTTAATACACCACCCTTAACAGGCTCTGTGTAATCCTGAAAACGCATATAAACATTATGCGTACCGCTGATGCTTTGTGTTAATTCACATTCATATGGAAGGAAGTACTCCGGACTACCCGTATGATGGAAAAAAGCACGGCCAATAACCGGGCCATCGGTTGCATCCAGCCGCAGTTCAACTTCACCACCCATGCCTGCTGAGGCTGCCTCGATTGTAAAATGATTGGCTGCTTCCCCGAAATTTACGTTCTCTGCTTTCTGCCAGGTAAAACCTGCAGGGGCTTGTGCCTGAAGAAAATTGGCAATTAATAACAAACTTTGCAGAGCAACAACATGGTAAAGTTTTAATCCCATGATTTAGATTAAGTAGTTTTAACTGATTTATCTGCAGTTGTTTGCGCTGTTGATTTAATATGCTGATTGCAAGCCAGAGCCAAAACAGCAATGAACAGGATTCCTGATTTTTTCATTTTTTGTTTTATTTATTTACTATAACCTGTTTAACTTGTGATAATCCAATTCCTGGCTTAAAATGAAGGATGTAAATTCCAGCTGGCAATTGGTTTCCCTGATGATCATTGGCGTTCCATTCAATCTCGTAATGTCCGGCATCCTGCCGTTCGTTTATAAGGTCAGTAACCTTTTGTCCAAGTATATTTGTAACTGTTAACCCTACGTGCGTTGCATCTTTGATTTGATAAGGGACAACGGTTCTTTTAGAGAATGGATTTGGATAATTTTGACCCAGCCTGCTTTGAGCGGATCTGTTTTCCAGGTTGGTTGCACTTGTAACAAGATTGAAAAGAGCGCTTATGTTTTTGTCTGAATCCATTACGATTGAAGTGGGGTTCTGCATTCCTGTAATATCACCTTCCCATCCACCAAATTCATAACCTTCACCAGGGAATGCCTGTAATATAACACCCGTGCCATGAGTATATGGCTCGCGTTCTGAAATTATACTCACCGTGCCATTGTTAGCATGTATATCAAGCGTGTAAAGGTATTTTATCATTTCTGCTGATACCGTTTTATCCCCATCCATAACAATGGTTGCCGGATTGACTGAACCGGAAAGGTCACCACTCCATCCTGCAAATCGATAACGGTCATCGGCCGTCACTCTTAGTTTTACCTCGGCTCCTTCAACATAAGTTCCACCTGCCGGTTCGAGTGAAATCGTTCCGTTTTCAATATTGGTTGTGAGTGTATAAGTTGAAAGTACCTCAAAAATTGCCGTTACCGTTTTGTCAGCATCCATTACAACAGTAAGAGGGTTTGATGTACCTGAACCGTCATCAGCCCACTCCTTAAATTTATATCCAACATCAGGAATTGCTTCAATAATTACCACCTGGGAAGAATCATATCTTCCACCCGTGGGACTTAATGCTACCGATCCATTGGTGGCGTTTAAAGTAAGATCATACACCGGAACTTCCTCAAAGTTTGCCGAAATACTTTTATCTCCATCCATGGTAATCATAATTGGGTTTTCATTACCTGACACGTCACCACTCCACGACACAAATCTATAACCTAATTCATCTTTTGCTTCTACTGATACCACTGTTCCCGGAACATAGGAATCTTCAGCGGGTGATATTTTCAGATATTCTTCCGGTGTATCGCTTGTAATGGAATAGCTTAAACCCTGTGGTGTTAAGGTGTAGTAGCGTTCATCATCGTTCAATGGATCATCAAAAATGGTTGAATCTAAAGTTTGGCTACCGTTCAAATCCTCCCCAATTCCAATTCTGCAAAGCGGCTGGGTCTGACTCTCTTTCAAAAAGTTTTCTACGGCAAAGAATATTCCGGGGGTTCCGGAAAAAGGTTCCAGGATTGTAATTCCTGCCATGTATTGTCCGGTTTCGATTGAATCCGGAACCGCCAGCGATGCGCTTATTTCGTTTACGGGGGCTGCTTCATTATACTGATGTGTGCTGTAATTATAATTTTTACCAGGGTCCCAGGTTCTGCAGTCAACACCAGACAAAGCCTTCTGCCAGACTATTTTATGCGTCGATTCATCTATTAAAACAAAGGCTGTTTGCCAATTGGCATAAAAAGGAGCTGAACCGGTATTTTGTACTTTAAATTTAATTTCCAGGCTATCTCCCTGATCGGCACGGGAGGAGCAGGAGAACTCGGGTATTACAAACCGATATGCAAAAGCTTTTTGAATTTTTGATGCATTTGCCCTTACCACATTCGGATCCGTTCCATCCGATCCATCCGTTTTATAGGACGCTAACCACGATAATGCGGAGCAGTGGAGTTCCTTAATTACATCAATCATATAATCTGTGTACTGGTCGGTACCAACTGTAACTGTAGGGCTTACCCCGTAAACAGGTTCAAACTTATCGTAACCCCAATTGTACGCAACTTCACCTGCAACAACCTCAGTTAAATAGCGTCCCTCAGCATTTGTTCTTTGTATATCACTCCATGAACCGTTTCTTTGTCCGGGATGAGCAAATGATCCCCATTGTACGCCAAATTCATACCCTTCGGCATCCCAGTACTTTTGGTTACGTACAGCCAGTTTCTTATTTTTGAATGCTTTTTCAAAAGCTTCTCCCATTAAGGCTGCATACCCCTCTTCATCAGCGCCTACCGGGTTTTCTTGCTCCCCCCAGTATCCCAAAATTGCGGTATTTACCCATGCTACACGTGGATCATTATCCCAGGCTTCTCCCAATTTATAAATAAGCTTAACAATGCGATCTTTCACCAAATCACTTTGCCAGTAACGTTTATCCCAGGTGGGGTAACCCAGTTTGTCAACAATATCCTGAGGCCAGTATTCATTGCCATTTTCTTTATTCCAGTCAATATAAACGTGCGGAATTACCCTGATGTTACGCTCTTCATATCCTTTCCATAAATTATTGCATCGCGCTATGATCTTTTCGACCCCATCACTTTCACTGTTTTCAAGTTCGTTCCACTTAAAACGCGCCCTGACAACAGTTGGATAGGGATAATCTCCCATATTGGGATCTTGTAGGTACCCTTTATTTGGATTCCTTAGGGCATTGGTATATTCTTGTGGATAAACCGTGTTTAAACTTTGCGCCCGTGCATATTTAAGATTTATTATTATCAGACAAAGTAAAACCGGTATTATAATTCTTTTATTTCTCATGGTTAATTAAAGAAAACTTGGTAACTGTTTAGCAGGTGTCCAAAAGTAAAGAAAAACCGGGGGATATCAACAAATTATAGACCAATTCTCGGCTGTCCGATAATATTTGTACTTTTACTCATGGTTATTCTTTGGTTTATGGTGAATTCAAAGATAACC
>JBBDUV010000051.1:0-591 GCA_040903745.1 Bacteroidales bacterium
CCGAGATTGAATTCAAATCCGTGTGATCCGCTTGCGGTTGAGTAATCGAAGTAATCTGAACCTGGGAAATAGTAATCGGTAATACCGACACTCAGGCCAAAATCAAAGCCATAAGTAAGGTAAAGATCTGCTTCGGGCGACTCATTGTCTGTAATTCCAAATGAACCCCATGATCCCACAGCAAAATTTCCTGCGCTGAATTCAACATAGGGTTGAACTGCCGGACCGGTTCCAAATTTTGAACCCCGCCATATATAATTACTGACGATATCCGCTCCTGCATCGAAAAAGGATGATGCTCCTTCCTGGGCGTTTAGGTTAACAAATCCAATAAATAACGCAAATGTAATTATAAAATGGCGCTTGAAGTGATAAATTGCTTTCATAATGTAATAATTAAATGATTAATATTTATAATTCGGTACAAAACTATATCTAATAATTTTACTGTGCAAATAAATAGGGGGTAAAAATTAAAAAATAACTAAATAAAATATCTAACCCCTAATTAAAATGGGGGTAAATATTTATAATTTATGTAAAAAATTGTAAATGAATATATAAAATAGGGGGGGGGGTATTTAGAAAAAT
>JBBDUV010000051.1:601-37830 GCA_040903745.1 Bacteroidales bacterium
CCCCCCCCAATATAGAAAAATATAAAAGTATATATATTTTCAATTGCAATATAAATAGGTGAAAGAAAACTGTTTATTTTACCAGTGGCTAGCAAGAAGGCATCATTTTCAAGCACCGCCCACCTAAGTGCGAAAGTATGGCGGATGGCGAAGGACTTAGCGGTCGCGAAGTTTGAAAATGAGGAATTTAATAGTCGTAAATGATGAGTTTTGGTTTCGCCGGGCTCACAGGTAATTTTGATCAGAAATACAAAAAGCCGGCTCCAAACTTTTTTGGAACCGGCTTTTTATAATAGTATTTGTGATCGGATTTAAAATTCGACGATTTCAGGTTCTTCATTTTTGTAATATCTGGCCCTGATATTATCAAAGATCCTAAAATTATCTGTATCAGGATCGCCGATTTTTACGGTATAGTCGCCGCCATACGTAAATACGCCAGGCTGGAAGCTGTTTCCTGGAATCCTTACCGTATAAATAATCTCTCCGGATGCTTCATCAATGATCTGAAAAAGGGGATGATGTTCCAGTCCTTTTACTTCATAGTTAGGAAGCCAGCTTCTTACCGGCCGGTTATAATTGTCCAGTATGCTGATCGTCTTGGGCCATCCGGGGAAGAGTCCCTTCTCAGGTTCATCCGGATTGGCATCTCTTCTCCAGCATTCAAATGTAATTTCACCTTTTGTTTTGTTAAACTTAATGATCCCATAACCCACAGTTCTGTTGTAAAGTTCCCGTGGTTCCTTGTTGGTCTCAACCGGATTGGCCACTGCCCAAACATTCATTCTATTACCAAATCCGTCAAAATACTTTCCTGTATAACCTGGCATTCCGGGTTGGTGATCGATACCGGGTTCCTGGGGAAACCATCTTCTTGGCCAAAGATTTCCTATTGCTGGAACACAGAAGGAGTATCCGGCGTCATCCCACGTATCTGCGCCCATCTGTACCAGTGACCCCAGGTGTTGATCTCCCGCAATCATAACGGCATATCCTTTTCTGAGCGATCTCAGTGCTTTATTTCTTCCTGTCTGCGGCCAGCCGTTTGAATCCATATCTTTGGCAACCCTGTAGCCATCGGGAATTACACCTGGGGGTGGTGCTTCCAGTTGAGGTGTGCCAGCATCTGTCAGAAATGTATCAGGATAAGTAGAAAGGTTAGCAAAGATGGTTTGGCTAACAGCAACTTTCATATCTGTATCTTTCCAGTCACCTGTCCATGCTTCTATAAAATCCAGTTGCCGGTTGCCCAGGAGTGTTGCTTCAGGATGATCCAGCCTTCTGCCGCTGATATAGCGATTCTGTGCAAAGCCGTTCACGACTCTCGCTTCAGGAAGCATCACTGATGGTGCTGATTTAAATTTCCGATCCTCAAGAATGGCAAAACTGATTCGCCCATAGTTCAGATCGGTATAATATACCTCTATACCTTGTTCCACGGGCGTGGGATCGTAGGGATCCGGCAGGTGACTGGTCTGTGTTGCCTGGATCATATTCACCGTAGAGGCCCTGAGTTTGTATCCGCCCTGGTCCTGCTGCCAATGGCTTTTAAAGCCCTCGTAATGAATAGAATATGTAGAATCCGGCGGAAATGCGGGAGCCTTTCTTCCACCTGCTCCCCATATATTGCCGTGGTAGACATCATGATCGTCGAGGATGCATACAGTTGGGGTGTTGCGCATGAGTTCACCGGTTGACCAGAGAAAGATGTACCACTTATATAGATAATCCAATTCGGTGTTTTCAGGAGTTGAAAGATCAGGAGGTGTGGGACGACCTTCATAGACCTGGTCACCCGTAAAGAATAGTATATCGGGTTTCTGAGCTTTTACAGAATTGACAAATCGGGTGTGTGGAAACCAGATCCGCTCCGGATAATCACATCTGTTTCCGTTAATATTACCATCCATATGGGAGATGCCAGTGAATGCCCCCACAATTATTTCCGGTTTATCAACAGGTTCCGGCTTTATAGTGCCAGTATAATAATAGGTACGTTTTCTACCTTTTATGTCATTGAGTCTGTAACTGAGCCGGTATTCATGTTCTGTGTCACTTTTCCAATCTTCAAACCTGAATGGGACAATAAATGGACCAGATTGAATGGTAGCTGAATCTTTTTTTTGCCATGTAACAGCACCTTTCTCCCTGAACCAGAACCTTACAAACTGGTCGTCTTCAGTGCCGATCGGAGGCAATTGAGCTGTTAACTTCAATGTTCCTTCACTCAAGGTGTGTTGAACGCCCATAAAGGGGCCAAATCTCCGAACGGGGTCGGCATCGAGCATATTGCCCTCTAGCATCAGCTTTCCAAACCAGTAATTGGGACCATTGTATTCTTCTTCTACATGGTTGACTGCTATAGCAATATTGCCCATGATCCTATCCGGGGAGACCTTGGTGAGGTTATTGTGGCTGATCTGTTTACGGGTAAGAATATCAACAGCAGAGGCTGATATTGTATATGTACTGTCTTTATTCAGGTAAATATCTATCGTTAGTAGCATACTGTCGGGATATGATTCTTTAGGTATGTTTTGCATGGATCCGATAAGTTCCCTGTTGTTTCCATTGTTGAGAAATACTACCTGCCCGTATTCATTCACAGCAACTACGATCCCTCCTGCATCCCCCGGTGAGTGGTGTATAAGCGCGCTCCCCCTGTAGTCCATCTCTCCTTGTCCGGCACCCAAAAGCACTCCGCCCCAGCCATTATTTCCCTGTCTGGCAGATTCCGGATGCAGTCCGAAAGTAACCTCAAGTTCAAGTTTGCCATATTGATTGCCGATTTGGTGGGTCAGCAGATGGACTGTACGTAGCCCCAGGGTGTTATTAAGACATTTCAGCTTACCATCCTCCACCCTCCAATCCTGCAGCCTGTTTGCCCAGAACTCAGGCCCCACCCAAACCCTGTCAGGCTGATGTTCCCATGCACTTGAATATTCAACAGTGGATCTGTTGCATGATAAGATCGATAGCAGGATCACAATAATTGGAAGGGTAGTGAAAAGGACAAACTTTTTCATAGCGATTCTGTTTATTTGGGTAAATGTACGAAAAACTAAAAAAGATTATAATCTTTGTTGTCTTGAAATCCATCGCATGAGAATTTTAGGTATATCCGCATTCTATCATGATTCTGCTGCAGCGATAATTAGCAACACTAAAATTATTGCAGCAGCCCAGGAAGAGCGTTTTACTAGAAAAAAGCATGATTCCTCATTTCCTGTGCATGCCATCAGCTACTGCCTGGAAGAGTCAGGTTTTCAGCTAAGTGAACTGGATGCGATTGTATTCTATGATAAGCCTTTTCTTAAATTTGAACGGCTGCTCGAAACCTATTATCATTTTGTTCCGCGTGGACTGACCTCATTTGTCACTTCTATTCCCTTATGGGTGCGTGAGAAACTTTTCCTGAAGGGATTGCTTAGGAAAGAGTTGAACAGGATTGAAAAAAAAAACACGGAAAAGGTTCAATTGCTGTTTGCTGAACACCATCTTTCACACGCTGCAAGTGCATTTTATCCTTCACCATTCAACGAAGCAGCAATTCTGACAATTGATGGAGTGGGAGAGTGGTCCACTGCCTCAATTTGCAGGGGGAGAGGTAAAGAGATTGAAATACTCGAAGAATTGCACTTTCCACATTCTGTGGGGCTGTTGTATTCTGCATTTACCTACTACCTTGGTTTCCGGGTAAACTCTGGTGAATATAAATTGATGGGACTCGCAACATACGGTTTGCCGGAGGATGAGCAGACTATATTTTTCGAGCGGATTATTTACCAGCATCTGTTAGATTTAAAGGAGGATGGAAGCATATGGCTAAATCCCCGGATGTTTAAATATGCAACCGGATTGCGCATGGTACCGGATGCCAAATGGGAAAGATTGTTTGGCTTTAAACGACGGCTTCCTGATGATGAGATTGAACAGCACCATTGTAATCTAGCATACGCCATTCAGAAGGTAACTGAGGAAATTGTTATGAAAATGGTGGTACATACTGTTGAGACTACCGGACTCAGGAATGTTTGTCTGGCTGGTGGGGTTGCACTTAATTGTGTTGCCAACGGTAAAATTCTGAAAAACGGGCTGGTGGATAATTTGTTTATTCAACCTGCCGCAGGGGATGCCGGAGGAGCTATTGGGGCTGCTTATGTCGGCTTACATTTGTTCAAGTCAGCGGAACGAACTCCCAGGTTTCCCGATGCAATGCAGGGGGCATATCTTGGATCCGGGTACACAAATGAAGAGATCGTAAAAGCATTACGTCCCTTAAAAGCATCCTACCGGAATTGTGACCAGTTGAATGAACTTTTGGAAGCAACAGCAGAAGCACTCAGCCAGGGCAAGGTTGTTGGATGGTTTCAGGGAAGGATGGAGTTTGGTCCCAGGGCCTTGGGAAACCGATCAATCCTCGGTGATGCGCGGAATCCTGAAATGCAGAAAAAACTGAATTTGAAGATTAAATACCGTGAGAGCTTTCGTCCTTTTGCACCTTCCACCCTTGAAGAGAATCAAAAGGAATACTACAACCTGGATGTCCCTTCACCTTATATGCTGCTCGTTGCTGATGTATCTGAAAACAGACGAAGAAATCTTCCTGATAGCTACAAGGAGATGCGTCCCATGGACAGGCTCTACATTGAACGATCAGATATACCTGCTGTAACACATATGGATTTTTCGGCAAGGGTGCAGACAGTGAATAAAGAGACCAATGAAAGATACTGGAAACTGATTAACCATTTTAAGGCGAAGACCGGTTATGCAACAATTATCAATACAAGTTTTAATGTAAGGGGAGAACCAATTGTCAGGACACCTTCAGAGGCTTACAGCTGTTTTATGAACACTGAAATGGATTTGTTGGTGATGGGAGATATTTTACTTGAGAAGGAGAAGCAGCCGGAATGGAACCGGGATAAGTTTAAGAAACAATTTAAACCAGACTAAGATGAGTTTTGCACGTGATTTTTGGAACTACATGAAAGCCAGGAAAAAGTGGTGGCTATTACCGGTAATACTTTTTGTACTGATCATTGGTATTCTATTGATCATCGGTTCATCAAGTCCTGCAGGGGCATTTATATACACATTGTTTTAACTATGAATAGAAGCAGGGCATCGGAAACAGTACTTACCATTACGGTAGCCTTTCTTGTCCTTTATATTATTAAAGGCAAAGAAAACCATTGGATGCTTTATACTGCATTGATCATTGGGGCTTTGGGGCTTTTTTGGAAGTGGCTGCGGATACGGATTCATGACTTGTGGTTTATGCTGGCTGATCTTCTTGGATATGTCATATCGAGATTGGTGCTGGGTGTGGCCTTTTTTATGATAGTAATGCCATTTGGATTTTTGGCCCGGTTGTTCAGAAAGGATCTTATGTACCTGAAAAAAGGAAGAAAGAGCTATTTTAGAAAACGCCGTCATATATTTACCGGTAATGACCTGGTAAATCCGTGGTAATCAAAAATTTTTTAAGAGTGAAAGTGTTTAGTAACCAGAACTGTCTGATGTTTTACAAATCAATCATTGCTTTCATTACCCCGTCCTCGTATCCTGAAACAAGATCGAAAGCTGCTTTTGTATCCTCAAAAGGGAAACGGTGGGTCGCCATTGAAGACACCTTGATTTTACTCTCTGAAATCAGCTCCAGCGTTTCATCCAGCGTTTCATTTTGTCTTCGCACATTTTGTATAGTGATCTCTTTCCGTCGCGTATTATCAACCGGCAATGACCACCTGTCAAATTCTGGGATGCCGATGATCATCAGTTTTCCTCCCGGCTTGAGGAGATCGATCGCCTGATCAACTGCCTCCTGCTGCCCGCAGCATTCGAATACTACATCCAGCATTTCGGGTTTCATACCAGTAATCTCACCGACAATATCTGTCTTATCAGGATTCCCACCATAGGTTGCTTCATTCTCCATAGCAATTTTCAGCCGTTCCTCGATCTTGTCTGTAACATATATTTTCGACGCACCTTTGGCTCTGGCTGCATGGTGAACCGACATCCCGATGGGACCATATCCCAGGATGCCAATAGCTGCATTTTTCATTGGTATAGAACTATTCACAGCGTAGAGCCCTATTGCAAGCGGTTCAGATAGTGCCGCTTCATCGTACGACATCTGGTCGGGGATCGGAAAGCAACTGGTTTCAGGCATTACAAGATATTCAGAAAGACACCCTGCTGCTTGTCCGGGACAACCCAGGAACCTGAGTTCCCGGCACGTATGTGGACGGCCCGCCAGGCACTGATCGCATTTCCAGCATGGCATGGCAGGCTCAATCGCGATCCGGTCGCCCGGTTTCACCCTCTTTACCGCTTTACCGGTTTTTACTACCTCCCCGGCTCCCTCATGTCCTACAGGGAACGGATATTCCACCACCTGCGATCCGATCTTGCCAGATTTATAGTAGTGGACATCAGATCCGCATACCCCGATTACCTTCATCCTGATCAAAACATCGGTATCATTAACCAGCACAGGATCCGTGATATTCATCATTTCCATCTGACGGATCCCGGTTAACATCATCGATCTCATATCTTTCTCTAATAAATTATTCACTGCAAAGATAGACGATTACTTCAGAGTTTATGAATGAAAATTTAGAGATTAGCATTGAAGTTATAACTTTGCATAGCAATCCAGATAAACACTACCAGTGAACGAAAACGTAAAAACAATATTTAAGGCAGAGGCAGATGCCATTGCTTCGATTCCGGTCGATCAGGATTTTGAAGGAATTATTCAGCTTCTGCATTCCCGGATCCATCAAAATGGGGGGAAGGTCATTGCCAGTGGAATGGGAAAAGCGGGACAGGTGGCCAATAACATTGCGACCACATTCAGTGCCACAGGTACACCAGCCATATTTCTTCATCCCAGTGAGGCCCAGCATGGTGACCTTGGAATAATCCGTGAAAATGATGTTCTGATCGTTCTGTCCAATTCAGGAAAGACCAGAGAAATAATTGAACTGGTTGATCTTACAGAGCAACTTCATCCAGACCTTCCAGTTGTGCTGATTACGGGTAATGTCGAAGGTGAACTGCTGCATAAGGCTAAATTCACTCTGTTTACCGGTAATCCGCCAGAGGTTTGTCCCCTGGGTCTGACACCAACCACATCAACTACTGTAATGATGGTTATCGGTGATACCCTTACCGTGCTACTGATGAAAATAATTAATTTTAGTGCAGCTGATTATGCAAAAAGACACCATGGTGGTTACCTGGGAGAAAAATTACGAAACGGAAAATTATCATGAGAATTAGTAAGGAACATACAGTCGGGTTGGTTATCGATATCCAGGAAAAACTGCTTCCCCACATTTCCGGACACGAGGCGCTATTAATAAATGTCGGGATTCTGCTTCATGGGTTTAAAGCATTGGAAATTCCTGTATTGGTTACGGAACAATATAAAAAGGGTCTGGGCGAAACGGTATCTGCTATAGAGGAGGTTCTGGGGGATTTTAATCCGCTGGAAAAAACGACTTTCTCCTGTTGTGATGATCCCCAGTTTATCGTAAAATTAAATAATACAGCTAAAAAATATGTAATTGTTTGTGGAATCGAATCCCATGTGTGTGTTCTACAGACAACAGTTGATCTGCTGGAGGCCGGATTTCAACCTGTGGTAGTGGAAGATTGTATATCCTCGAGGAGACCTTCAGATAAAGTGATCGCTGTTGAACGGATGAGGCAGGAAGGGGCGATTATTACAACGTACGAGTCTATTCTCTTTGAGTTGGCACGGATTTCTGGTACAGATACGTTTAAAGTGATCTCAAAGTTGGTGAAATAAAATAGTCAGAAACTTGATACATCCTCCGACTGATGCGTCCTGGTTTTTTATGCATAATGTTGCTATTGGCATTTTAGCTTTGCTGATCGCATACACCCGGTTCTTGCAAGCACCAATAAATAATAGAAAATGAACCTCTCATCATTAGAATAAGATATTTGGCTTCGCCGAGCTAAAGGTTCAGCGGCGCAATGACACCTGTCTGCCGGTAAGCAGGAAAGGGCATGTATATAGGATTTAAATAAAGAATTAATGCATATAAACAGACCCATCATATACGGAGTAGGAGAGACAGTGTTCGATATTATTTTCAAGGATTATGTACCTCAGGCTGCCAAGCCGGGTGGATCGGCATTTAATGCAATGATCACACTCGGCCGTCTTGGGATCCCTACAGAATTTATTAGTGAAGTAGGGAATGACCGGGTCGGTAGCCATATTCTGGAATTCTTAAAAAATAATGGAGTAGGGGCTCGGTACGTGGTGCAATTCGATGAGGGAAAGTCGGCACTTTCACTGGCCTTTCTGAATGATAAATCCGATGCAGAATATGATTTTTACAAGGATTACCCCAATCAGAGACTGAATGAGGAGATGCCGGAATTTTCAAATACAGATTACCTGCTTTTCGGTTCTTTTTATGGGTTGAACCCGGTCTTGCGACCCCAGATCGAAAGTTTGTTGGATGCCGCCAAACGGAAAAATGCACTCATCCTGTACGATCCGAATTTCAGATCCAGTCACCTTGCCAATCTCGACATGCTCAAAGAGATCATTGAGAAAAATTTCTCATCTTCCACAATTGTAAGGGCGTCAGATGAGGATCTCTACAATATCTATAGAGTGAAGAATGTACAGGAGGCCTGGCAAAAAATCTCTCCGTTCTGCGGTTATCTTATATATACAGCAAATTCAGAAGGTGTAGACCTGATGACAAGGGAATTTAATTTGCATATCGAGGTTGACCGGATCGAACCGCTGAGTACGATAGGGGCGGGCGATACCTTTAATGCAGGTATACTTTTTGGGTTGTATAAAAGAAGTATTACAGCCGGATCGCTAGATACCCTCGGCAGAAATGAGTGGTCGGAGATATTGAATACTGCAGCAGCGTTCTCAAAAGAGGTTTGTATGTCATTCGAAAACTACATCTCTGTCGATTTTGCCAAAAGCTATAAACTGACTTTAATATAGAGGACTGTTAAATTTAATTTATCGTTGACTGATAAATATTAGCGTTTTTATAGAATTATTATCTAGATATTGTCTGCCAATAGAGCAAAGTATAAACGAATAAAAAAAAGCACTATGAAAAAAGTACAACTTGGAAAATCTGACATTTATGTTACCCCTGTAACTTTTGGTGCCTGGGCCATCGGTGGATGGATGTGGGGTGGGGCCGACCGTAAACAGGCTGTTGAAGCAATACACGCATCGCTCGATCTCGGTACAAGTTCTATTGATACCGCACCCATATATGGCTTCGGACGAAGTGAAGAGATTGTCGGAGAAGCTGTGAATGGCAGGCGCGATATTGAGGAGGAGCTCCTCCCATGGTCTATGAAAAATGATGTATCAATCCTTGCTTACAGCCCGTTGCAGCGCGGACTGTTAACCGGTAAGATCACTCCTGATTATGAATTCTCCGAAGGTGATTTAAGACCCAACACACCCTATTTTAGCCCGGAGAATATCAGGTTGGTAAATAGATTTCTCAATGGGATAAGGCCAATTGCTGATGAACATAATGTCACAATCGCGCAGTTGGTAACTGCTTGGACCCTTGCCCAACCGGGAATTACAGTGGCCCTGGTCGGAGCCCGGAACAGAAAACAGGTCGAGGATAATTCGGCTGTCATGAATCTGAATATTTTAGAAGATGAGATAGCTTTGATCACCGATAAACTTAATCAGTTGAAGCTGAAGCTATGATTGTTTCAGAGAGATGTTCTTCTGTTATGAGTGATTTCTGAAATAAATTTCTTGTTTTAAGAAGCATCGGAAACTATCGCTGTTTACTAGTTCAGTGCTGCATCAGGAGCTTCTGAAAGATCTTCTGCAATCCAATCAGCATGCGAAAGTTCTTCAGCAGAAAATGTAGTGGTTAATGCAAGTACTTTCGCACCTGCTGATTTTCCTGCTTTTACACCACTAACTGCATCTTCAACAACCAAACATGTCGAAGGATCTGCACCTATGCGTTCTGCAGCCTTTAAAAAAATGTCTGGTGCTGGCTTTTTGTTTTTAATTTCCAGCCCATTTATTGTTGCATCAAAAGTTGATACCGGCAAATTGATCTCTTTCAGGTTGATCTCCATCTTAACCTGGTCAGCACTTGTAGCAACTGCTATCTTCAGACCTTTCAACTTGCATTTCTCGATAAATTCAATCACTCCGGGCAGAGGATCAATGTTATTATGAACCAGATCACCATATATTTCATAGGTCCTTTTCTTATCTATATTTACGTCAAACGGGATGCTGTATTTTTCAGCAACACCACCCAGGTAACGGTCTTCTCCCATTCCTGTAAATAGCAAAAAATCTTCGGGATTTACTTCGAAGCCCTTTTCACGAAACATCTCGACCCCGGCCCGGTTGATAAATTCTTCAGAATCAAGTAAAACACCATCCATATCAAATAAGACTGCCTTAATCATGATACTTTGAAAATTTTTAGGTTTATTCTTAATGTAAAAATATATTACTTATGTTACATTTTCCATGATCTCCATTGTTTCACTAATGTCCCTTATACTCCTTCACAATCTCACATACCCCCTTTAATACATAATGCGGTCTGTAAGCAAATTCCTTCATGGCTGCCTCATCAGTTATTCCCGACAGAACCAGGCATGTATCAATCTCAGATTCTATCCCGGCTATTATGTCAGTATCCATTCTATCTCCGATGATGATTGACTCTTCCCGCCTTACGCCAAGTTTCTTGAGAGCAATCCTCATCATCAGCGGGTTAGGTTTGCCTACAAAATAGGCCTGCTTACCAGTAGCCATCTCAATGGGAGCGATTAGCGCCTTGGTGGCAGGAGCTATTCCGTTTTCAATCGGTCCGGAAATATCGGGATTGGTTCCAATTAGCTTTGCACCATTTCGCACCAGATTAACCGCTTTTTCAATGTGTTCGTAGCTGTAGGAGCGTGATTCGCCCATGACCACATAATCCGGATCAATATTATTGCTGGAATATCCCACATTATAGATGGCATTGATCAATCCTGCTTCTCCAATGATGTAGGCACTTCCATCGGGTTTCTGACTCTGAATAAATGCAGCTGTAGCCAGTGCACTGGTATAAAAGTGGTCAGCCCCAACATTGATCCCCATTCTGGATAGCTTTCCCTGCAATTCCTTGATGGTTCGTTCACTCGAATTGGTAAGAAAAACAAATTTTTTCTTTTCCGATTGCAACCATTCTACAAATTCAGGAACACCATCAAGTACCTTGTTACCATGGTAGATAACACCATCCATATCGCAGATAAAACCAGTCTTCTCTCGTATTTTTTCTATGATTTTATTGTTGCTCATTTTTAAATATTATTAAAGTAAAAAAAAGGATGACTGGTTCTTGAAAGAAAATCCAATTTATCTTTATGTTCTTGTATGACTAATTAATCCTTCTCAAAAGAGCAAATGGACAGACAATTAGTAACGTCAGTTTTTCTGTTCCATTCCTTTCTATTGTTAATAATGCCGGTGGTTGAAAGTACAAAAAGATGTTGTATCGTACAAAATGTCGGCTATTTTTTATTCTCACTTAGGATATTTAATACTTTGGCTGGCTAAATCTGAATGTGATCTGTATCAGATTGGCATTTAGTGGTTATCTTCGCAAGATAAAGATTACATTGTCAGTCTGTTTCTAAATGAAAGTTCCTATATGCCAAAACATCATTTTTTAGCTTATGACTTTGGAGCGGAGCATGGAAGAGCAATCCTGGGAACATTGCTGGAAAGCGATCAAATCGAGTTGAAGGAGATACATAGGTTTTCGACGGGTCAGATTCCTCTTCAAAAGCATTATTACTGGAATATTTTCCGGTTTTATGAAGAGATCATAAAGGCATTGCACATTTGCGTACAAGAAGAGAAAATAATTCCGCAGAGTATTGGGATAAGTACATGGGGCGTTGATTTCGGACTCATCTGCAGGGATGGTTCAATTCTCAGGACGCCTTACAGCTACAGGGATCAGATGACGGAAACCTCCATGCCGGCTTTCCTGGAAAGAATGGGGAGACATGAGATATATGAACGCACAGGAATCGCTATCCATAAATTCAATACTGTATATCAACTGTATGCAATGGTTATGGCAAACGATCCGGTTTTATCCATTGCTGAAAAAATCCTTTTCCTGCCCGACCTGATCAATTACCTTCTAACTGGTGAAGCAAAGTCTGAGTTTACTATGGCTACTACCTCCCAGCTGTTTAACCCGGAAAAGATGGACTGGGATAAAGACATTGTCAATAAACTTGGCTTAAAAGTTGATTTATTCCAGGAGATCGTTGCCCCGGGTACAGTTATAGGAGTATTGAATCAGAACATTAGCAGATCGATTGATGTTGAGGGGATCAAGGTAATCGCAGTCACTTCGCATGATACCGCTGCGGCCATTACTGCTGTCCCTGCAGAGGGTGACGATTGGGCATATATCAGCTCCGGAACCTGGTCGCTAATGGGATTGGAAAACAAGGAGGTTGTTTTTAACCACCGCTCTTTGCTGTTTAATTTCACGAACGAGGGAGGTGCAGAAGGAAAATTCCATTTTCAAAAGAATATTATGGGGCTCTGGATAATAAAGGAGTGTCGCAAATCCTGGTTTAAGAATGAGGGAAATCTGGAGTATAAGGATATTGAGAGACTTGCTAAAATGGCTGATTCTTTTACTGCGATGATCGACCCCGATTATGCAGGCTTTTATAACCCCCTTGATATGCCCGCAGCCATCAATACTTTTTGCAGACAGACGGGCCAATTCTCACCGCAAGGGATTGGTACCATTGCCCGGACTATATTCGAGAGTCTTGCCTTGAAATACAGAATGGTACTTGAACAGATGGAGATGATTTCCAATAAAACATTTAGGGTTATTCATGTTGTCGGCGAAGGATCACAAAATAAATTGCTGTGTCAGTTCACCGCCAATGCCACCGGAAGAAAGGTGGTTGCCGGACCGGCTGAGTCTACTGGAACAGGTGTTTTGCTGATACAGGCACTGGCGCAGGGATACCTGAAAGATATTGCTCATATCAGACGTGTGGTCAAGAATTCTTTCGATATAGCAACATTTGAACCGGAAGATAGGGAAGTATGGAATGAGGCCTATAGTGGATTTCTGAAAATTGCCAAACAAAACTAAAAATCATCAAAGAATTATAAAGATTTTTTTTATAATTCCTTCCATCCATACGGCTCATCAATTTGCTCGATTTCCTGCGGATAAGTAATGCCGGTCATTTTCCTGATATCATCCATCGTCTCCATCACTAACAGGCTGAAATCATGAGACATAATTGGGCTCTCAGTTTTCCCTTCCTGTAAACACCTGACTGCTTCTTCTATCTCGTATTCAAACCCGTTTATATCTGGTGAATATTTCATTATCTGATCCTCTTTGCCATCAATACATAAAGTAAAGTCGACTGGGGTGAACCACCAGTTGTCAAATTCGATGGTCCCTTTTGTTCCTATGATCTTGGCCCTGATGGGGGTGTTGGCCCGGACTGTTGAAATAAGGTTACAAATTGCTCCGGATTTACTTTGAGTGATCATCGATGTTGTAAGGTCTATTCCGTTGTTATCCAGTAAGGAATGAGCCTTAAGAATTTCTGGTTTACCGAACAGATGAAGGCTTAAAAAGAGGGGGTAAATTCCCAGATCCAATAAAGCCCCGCCAGCCAGCAGTGGATTATACAGCCGGTGCTCCGGATCATATGGAAAATTAAGTCCGAAGTCAGCTTCTGCCAATACCACCTCCCCGATTACACCTTGTTCAACAAGCTCCTTTGCCTTGGTCATGCCCGGGAGAAATCTGCTCCATAATGCCTCCATCAGGAAGAGGTTCCGGTTTGCTGCAAGATCGATCAATACTTTTAGCTGTTCCGCGTTCACTGTGAAAGGTTTTTCGCAAAGAACATGCCTGCCAGCCTCCAGGCATAGCTTGACATGGGCATAGTGGTAGCTGTGCGGCGTTGCGATATAAACAATGTCAACCTCTTTGTCCTGAACCATTTCGCGATAACTTCCGTATGATTTTGTAAACCCCCACTTACGAGCAAAATCTGCTGCTCTTTTGCCATCTCTTGCAGCTGCAGCATAGGGTGTACAGTGATTTGATCCGTTCAGTGCCTGTGCAAATTTTTGCGCGATAGCTCCACATCCGATAATACCCCAGTTTATATTCTTCATATTTCTCTATTTCTATTAGTTATCCAATATTTGATCAATCTTCTTTAACTCTTCATTTGTAAATTCCGTATGTTCTATTGCAGCCAGGCTATTGTCTATCTGACTAATCTTACTTACCCCGATGAGCACGCTTGTAATGCGGGTGTCCTTTAACAACCAAGCAAGTGCCATTTGTGCCAGTGTTTGCTTCCGATTGGCAGCAATCCCATTTAATAGAGACACCTTTTTAACCAGCTCTTCGGTTCGGGCATTGGTTCGTAAAAACACACTTTTTCCCGCCATGCGTGAATCCTCGGGTATTCCATCAATATATTTATCCGTCAGCAATCCCTGAGCGAGCGGACTGAAAGGGATACAACCGATACCCTCCTTTTCAAGCAAATTCAGCAAGCCATCTTCAACCCAACGCTCCATCATGTTATACCTTGGCTGGTGTATCAGACAGGGTGTTCCGAGTGACTTCAGGATACCAACTGCCTCTTCTGTCTGTTTTGCACTATAATTGGATAGTCCAACATACAGCGCTTTTCCGCTTCGAACGATCTGATTCAGGGCCCCCATGGTCTCCTCAAATGGCGTGTCAGAATCTGGTCTGTGTGAATAGAAAATATCAACGTAATCGAGACCCATGCGTTTCAGGCTCTGGTCAAGACTGGCTACCATGTACTTTTTGGATCCCCATTCGCCATAGGGGCCGGACCACATATGGTAACCTGCCTTGGTCGAAATAACCAGTTCGTCACGATATTTTCTGAGTTGTTTGGCCAGGATCTTTCCCATATTAATTTCTGCTGATCCAGGAGGAGGACCATAATTATTGGCCAGGTCAAAATGGGTAATGCCCCTGTCAAATGCATGCAGGATCATCTTTTGAATATTTTCAAATGAGTTGTCATTACCAAAGTTGTGCCACAGACCCAATGAAACTGCAGGAAGTTTAAGCCCGCTCTTCCCGCATCTGTTATAGGACATTTTTTTATAACGTTCATTTTCAGCTATGTATATCATATTGTCTTTGTTTTGAGTTCAAAATAACAATAATCTTTGTTCTCTTGCAAGAATACCCTGCTTAATACATCATATTTTCATACTCTTTCTTTTGTGCATCTGTGGATGCAACGACTGTTAGTACAACTATAAAAAGCAGGACCGTTCTTAGGTATTGTTTCATGATTTATTGTATGGATTTAAGTAAGTAAAAGTAATAAATAGCAGAATAATATCAATTTAAATCCCTGAGTAGGATCATATAGGGTCGTTTTTAACCGGAAATCCAGGATATTAATATTTTCCTAATAAAACAATTGTTTCGTCTGTTGTAAGTTCAACCATACCATTTCGTACCGTAACCTTTTTTCCCGAATAATTGTCAGTAAGTTCAGATCCGTTTGGGAATATATCGCTGACAGGTATCGATTTTTTTCCTTGGGAGAGATCAAGTCCTACGATAACGGCATCTAATTTGTCATGATGCTTGTATTTTCGCGCAAAGACATTAGAACCCTGATGCCATGTTTATGTGCTGTTTCAACCAGTTTCTTCAGCTCCTCTTCTGTTCCGAAATTTGGATCCGGAACGGTCCAGTCCCGGATCCAATAACCATGGTATCCGTATGTGTTTCCGGTTCCTTCATCTACGAGACCATGAATTTGTTCGTGAAAAGGAGTCATCCAAATGGCTGAAACTCCCAGATCATTAAAGTATCCATCCTCTATCTTTTGCGCAATACCAATAAAATCACCCCCCTGAAATCCTCGATTGATAGCTGTTGGCTCCATTCGTCCAAAATTGACATCGTTTGAAGGATTGGAATTATTGAACCTGTCGGTAAGTAGGAAATAGACATTGGCATTGTTCCAGGTAAAGGGGATCTCTTCCGAAGTAGATACTATTTCGTCGTTATTACGATCTGTACATGCAGGCATCGCAAATACCAGTGTTAAAAGCGACAGAAGGATTTTGGTCATTTTCTTTTTTTTTAAATCTAATGAAAATGACTGATATCCGCAGTAGAACTGGCGTTAAAAAAGAAAAAAAAAGGGAGACTAATGCCCCCCTTTTGTGCGTTTTAATATACTATTTAAGTGCTTTCCAGATTTTTTCTTCCTCCAGTTTTTTCGTGCAGAAAAACCAATCATAGCAATGCATATCTTCTTTGTTCTCCATTCGCTCCTTGGCTGTTCCGCATGATCCTGCAGTAGGTACAATAACATCATCACCAGGACGCCAGTCGGCAGGAGTGGCCACAGAGAACTCATCCGCAGTCTGTAATGCTATCAGAACCCGGAGCAATTCATCAAAGTTTCGCCCCAGGCTAAGCGGATAATAGATGATGGTCCGGATGATACCTTTAGGATCAATAAAGAAAACCGCACGAACGGCCTTTGTTGTGTCCTCACTGGGCTGAATCATCCCGTATTTCTTTGCCACATTCATGGTAATATCCTCAATAAGGGGAAAAGTAACCTCCACATCTTTCATTCCTTTATACTCAATTTTGTCCTTGATGGTTCTCAGCCAGGCAATATGGCTGTACAGACCATCCACTGAAAGTCCGACCAGTTTGCAGTTGAGCTCCTCAAACTTATCTTCCATCGAAGCAAAGGTCATGAACTCAGAGGTGCAAACAGGCGTAAAGTCAGCCGGGTGACTAAAAAGAATTGTCCATTTACCTTTGTAGTCCGATGGGAAGTTGATATCTCCCTGGGTCGTAACTGCTTTAAATTCCGGTGCAGGATCGCCAATTCGTGGCATTGATACTACTTCTTGATTTACATTTTCTTCCATTTTTAATGATTTTAGATTTGTTACTATAATTATGATTGTGAATTATTCTTCTTTAAATCGTCCTACCAGTTGTAATTTGATATCATCAATTTCAAAATCCCTGATCAAAGAAAATCAATTGTGTGTTTCACTGATCTCTTTTTTTCTTTGCGTTCCGAACATATAGAAATCCTTGAGGGATCGTCTATTTACCTGGGAAAAGACAAGCTTGCTGTTCATTCTGTGAAGCAGTAGAAACAGGGGTGAGAGAAGCATTATTCTAGGTGACAGCATCCACCTGGCATCATATCTCCAATGCATTCTTTTCATTATATCAACCCTTGCAACATTTCCGCTTATAATATGGCTATTAGTCAACCCGGGGGTAAGCATGGATTCAGAATACTCCAGGTCGGCAAACGCAGCAATCCTCTTGAGAACGTGTTCAGGGAACAGAGCAAGTTCTTCGTAACCTGCCTTCATGGGTCTAATCCCCATTTTCCTGATCTGCGAACGCAATTTAATGTTTTCCAGTACCCATCTTAATAAGAAATAGATAACCGGCTTCCCTGTAGAAAGGTGCCTCGAGTAACTCCAGCTTCTTATATCGCGTGTGAGATAAATCACCCTGAGGTCATGCTTTTCATGGAGGTACTTTAGATATCCATAGCTGTTTTTCGAAGAATCTGCCAGTGTGATCTTATTTCCATACCTCTTTCGAAGCAGATCCAGCATAGCCTCAATTTTTTCAGGGTCATTTCTCTTTCCTGTCAGCAAGCCGGGAACCTCTTTCCATATGATGCATTCTGTTGCTTTATCACCGCATGAGCATACAGAAGTGTAATGTCTCTCGCGGGTATGGTCATCCATCAGGGTCTTCAACTCACCGAGCCCTACAACTCCGGGTAGTGTTCCCAGCGACATGTCAAGAATAGTTGAACCTGAATGACCCAAACCTGCTATATATATGATTTTTGATCCCATTACTTATTGAAGAACTTTCATAATTATTTATTGTGCTCACAAAAACCGGGGTTAACAGTTCAGCAAAGCTAAAATGTAAATTTAATTGAATTTTGCCAATTAATAGAGCTGACTTAAACAGTTTACCATCTTGGATCACTAATCATTGGAAATTGAAATTTGGCTTCGCCGAGCTAAAGGTTCAGCGGTGGAAAGATATCTGCTTGCCCGCAGGCAGGAAAGAACATCTATAAATATGCCGGCCGCAAACTGTTCGATGATGAGGGTTGCGTGGAGCTCTTGAGCTGTCAGGATAGGTATCTGAATTTTTTCAGCAGCGCAACAGCTTCAGGATTCTCTGTAAGTAGTCTGACCCGTTCACCGTTTTCCGGTTGTTCCCATTTACCGATAGGGGAGGTGCTTATCTCCGTGATCTTGCTATACAGCGCATTATTTTGTCTTACGGTGGCAAACTGATGCCAATTAAGAATCTCTTTAGAAACTGGTATTTCAAGAAAATGGCATACAGATTCAATGGTTTCCCTGTACTGACCCACCAGGTCCTCATAGCGAATCGTATATACAGAAGGATGTTCCATATATTTCAACCCATTCGAAACATCCGCGATCCATCGCTCCGGATCTACCCAGTATTTTCCTTTACCCTTGGGGTGCCTGGAGAGGATGACATCCCTACCATCCCTTACAATATGAATAAACTTAAAATTACCGTTATGCAGCTTATCGATCAACTCAATATAATGAATATTCGATGGTGATTTCTCACAATATCGTTTTGCGGAGGCTTTAATTTTGCTAACTATAAAAGTTCTGTATAACCTATAAAATTTAGGATTTTTGATTCCGGATCCGGTTTCCTCTGCGCCATCAAATAGATTCAGCTCTGTAGGACAGCCAAAGATGTTGTTGTGAGCAGAAAGTATCGACAGTAGCAATGTAGTCCCCGATCGTCCGCATCCTCCAATATAGACAGGAGTTTCAGTGAATTGCCGTTTTTCGATCTTTTCCCCGAAGTAATTGAAAAAGAGTATATACAAACTTTTCATCATATCAGGAAATCCGTTCCTCTCCGGTTAACACCAAATTGTTGTCATGGATGGCACTATTGATCATCCTTCTTATTCAAAATTTTTGCCTTCTCTGCTTCAAATTCCTCTTCTGTCAGGTATCCATCTTCATACATTTCTACCAGCCTGATCAGTTTTTCGTAATCGCTCATTATAGTATTATCCTGATCGCTTTGTGAACCGGGCTGAACAGGCGCATTGTCGATCGGCAGCAACCTTAGATTATAGTAATCGGTATCATATCGCATAATGGCGCCGGAAACAGCATCCAGTGCGAATCCAAATGGGAAAAATACATTCAGGATCGTTGTAGGCTCTATATCCACATCCAGAAAATAACCATCTGAATAATACCCTTCCAATTCTAGCGAGATATTCTTGCCATTATCTATAATTGCATTTATGTCTCTGTCGAGCCTTACCCTTGCAGGAGTGGTTCCCATCATGTGCCCGTCGACAATGATCTTTGCACCCGGTGGAGTAGAGTCTATGGTTACACGTTGTGTGGTTCCTGTAAGAATCGTGGCACAACTACTTAAGGTAGCTGCAATTGTTAAAACAATTAATAGCTGGAGATATTTCATTGTTGTTGGGTTTTATATTTTTTCATACGTAGGAACACCTTATTCCGTCTAATGACTCACCAAATTTTATGCCACTTTTGTTTGCTTCCTAGCTTCCGGGTAAAACATACAGATAGATCGCCAGAAAGTGTGCCGTATTTCCGGCGATTACAAAGAGGTGCCATACCAGGTGGTGATAACGAAAATTGCAATTTTTGTAATAGTAGATGCCTATGGTATACAGCGCACCGCCTATGAATATATTTATCCAGCCCCAGGAGGGCATGATTTTTATAACCGGAACTATGGCTATAAGAATGAGCCATCCCATAGCGGTATAGGTAATTACCGAGATGGTTTTTACACCCTTTTCAAAGCTCACCGGATTGTAAAGAACCATTACAGAACCACCAATAGCAAACGCCCACTCGATTCCAAAAATTGTCCATCCGAGCGGACCCGATAAGGTTACAAGGGCAATTGGGGTATAGGTACCTGCAATGAGAAAATAGATGGCAATTTTATCCATGCTGAAAAAGAAATTCTTCACTTTTCCCTGTTCCAGATAATGTGTCATGGTTGATGAAAGATACAAAATGATCATCGAAGAACCGAAAATGGCAGAGGAGACAATATGCCATACATTACCATACCGTACCGATTGAACCAGCATCAGAACCAGCGCAACTACCGATAATAATGCCCCGGTAAAATGTGAAATGGCATTGGCCAGTTCTTCTCTTTTTGAAAATCTTGAAATTTCAGCATAAGTTGACATAACTTTTCCTTAAATTACAAAGTTATGACCGATTAATCAGATAATTTCATTTACCGATCCCTGCATAGATCAAAACATCCCGGTAAAGAAACTTTTATACCTGTATACATATCATAATCCCCGGAGATGAATGAAAGCGTTATGTCTATATTATTATGCTCTATAATCTTAAAATTGTAATTTTTCCTGTTCCCTGGGTTGTAAATGAACCTATCATGACCGCTTCAGTTACTCCCAGCCCATGCAACTCTTTCAGACAAGCATCCGCTACCTCCACCGGGAGAACAATGAGCAGTCCGCCAGAGGTCTGGGCATCACACAACATCAACTGCTGGGTCCTGGTAAGGTTGCCGAACTCCACATGCTTCTTTACATAATCAAGGTTATTATAGGTGCCTCCGGGGATCACGCCTGCTGCCGCCAGCGCTTTTATTTCACGCATGAACGGCACTTTATCAAGGATAATTTCTGCATCAACTTCAGAGGCACGGCTCATCTCAAGCAGATGACCGAGCAATCCGAAGCCGGTGATATCTGTACAGGCATTTACCCGGAATTTCACCATTGCCTCTGCGGCAAGCCTGTTGAGGGCCGACATTTGTGCAATAACCTCATTCTGCATGGCTTCATCAACCATCCCCCGCTTTAATGCTGTAGAAAGTATGCCTGTCCCCAGCGGTTTGGTGAGGATCATCTTGTCGCCCGGTCTGGCACCAAAATTTCTGATCACCTTATCAGGGTGGACCCCGCCGCACACAACCATCCCGTATTTTGGCTCCGGATCCTCAATGGTATGTCCGCCCTGCACCGAGATTCCCGCTTCAGCTGCCTTATCGTGCGCACCCTTCAGAATTTGCTCAAGAACCGACATGGGAAGTGTCTTCTCAGGAAAGCCGACAATATTCATAGCAAACAGGGGAGTGGCCCCCATGGCATATATATCGCTCAATGCATTGGCTGCTGCAATGGCCCCAAAATCATACGGATCATCGACAATAGGCGTAAAGAAATCGAGCGATTGTACAATGGCAAATTCATCGGTAATTTTGAATACTGTGGCATCGTCAGAAGTCTCTGTTCCTACCAGCACCCTTGAATCTTCACGATAGGGCAGGGTGGCCAGTATGCTCTCAAGCTGCTGCGGCTGTATCTTACACGCACATCCCAGTCCGTGGGTATACTGTGTGAGTTTCACCTTCCCAACCTCTTTTTTTGTCACCCCCGCATCAATCCCTGAGACGGGCATCAATGTCCTGACTGTTGCGATAACCTCTTCTGCGGCCCTCTGCATCTCATCCATCGTGTTGCTCCTGCCGGTAGAGAAGCGTATGGTTCCCATGGCCACCTCAATGGGCACCCGCATGGCCTCCAGAACTGACGACAGATCAATGCTTTCAGAATGACACGCCGCACCAGCTGAGACTGCAACACCCTCCAGCCGTGAAACCAGTGTGTTGGCCTCCACATTAGGAAAAGAGAGACTCAGTGTATTGGGAAGTGTATTTTCAGGGTGACCATTCATCTTTACCGATGGTATGGCCTCCCTGATCATATTATGCAGGTAATCCCGTGTGGCCTTGTAATGCTCGCTGTTGCTCTGCAACTCTTTCTCAGCTAACTCACATGCCATACCAAGCCCGGCAATCTCAAGCACATTCTCAGTACCGGCGCGAAGGTTCTGCTCATGATCGGCCCCATGAATCAGTTTCTCCAACTGCACCCCCGGTCTGATATACAAAGCTCCAATCCCCTTGGGCGCATATAGTTTGTGCCCAGCGATACTGAGCAGGTCCACACCCAGTTCCTGAACATCAGTAACAATCTTGCCGGTCGACTGTGCAGCGTCGGTGTGGAAAAGAACCTGGTGTTGCCTTGCAATAGCAGCGATCTCCCGAATCGGCTGAATGGTCCCTACCTCATTATTGGCATGCATCACCGAAATCAGTATGGTTTCCGGCCGCATCGCATCAGCCACATCCGCAGGCGACACCATGCCGTACTCATCCACCGGCAGGTAGGTCACCTGAAATCCTTGCTTTTCAAGATAAATACAAACCTCAATAACTGCAGGGTGTTCTATGCTGGATGTGATTATATGGTTTCCCTTTTTCCGGTTGGCAAAGGCCGCACCCTTGATTGCATAGTTGTTCGATTCTGTACCCCCGCTGGTAAAAATAATTTCCGGGGGATCGCAATGTATCAGCGCAGCTACTTGTGCGCGCGCCTTTTCGACTGCTATTTTTGCTTGTGTTCCAAAGCTGTGGGTGCTGGATGGATTTCCGAAATACTGATCCAGGAAGGGTCGCATTGCATCTGCTACCTCTGGTGCAATCGGAGTTGTAGCGTTATGATCCAGGTAGATCGGTTGCATGGTTTAGGCGTTTTTCTGCCTTTTTCGTTCATGCTCTTTAAGCATAATCTTGCGAAGGCGGATATGTTTGGGTGTTACTTCTACATATTCATCTTCACCAATATACTCCATAGCCTCTTCAAGTGAAAACTTGATCGCCGGCGCAATGGAGGTTTTATCGTCCGATCCCGATGCCCGCATATTGGTTAGTTTTTTAGTCTTGATCACATTCACAACGAGGTCATCCTGCCGGTTGTTTTCGCCGATTACCTGTCCTTCGTATATATCTTCATTGGGGTCGATAAAGAATTTTCCCCTGTCCTGCAACTTATCAATGGAATAGGCAATTGCCGTACCGGTCTCCATGGCGATCAGTGCCCCATTCCTCTTTTCTGTCAGCTCTCCCTTCCACGGCTCGTAATCCTTGAACCGGTGTGAAACAACCGCCTCTCCCTCAGTAGCCGTAAGTATCGGATTGGTGAGCCCGATGAGTCCGCGTGCAGAGATCTTGAACTCAAGGTTTACCCTGTCCTCTTTCTTCTCTATATTCAGAATATCTCCTTTTCTTTTGGTTACAATCTCAATCACCTTCCCTGAAAACTCCTCTGCAACATTGATAAAAAGCAACTCAACAGGCTCATGCAAAAATCCTTCAACCTCTTTCGCAACCACTTTGGGTTGACCCAGCTGCAGTTCGAAACCCTCCCTGCGCATCGTCTCAACAAGAATGGACAGGTGCAAAATACCCCGGCCATACACGAGAAAACTATCAGGCGAGGCGGTCTCTTCAATCTTGAGCGCCAGGTTTTTTTCAATCTCCTTGAACAGCCGTTCACGCAAGTGATTGGAAGTAACATATTTGCCATCCTTTCCAAAAAAGGGCGAGTTGTTGATCGTGAAGAGCATGCTCATGGTTGGTTCATCAATGGCGATGGAAGTAAGTCCCTCAGGATTTTCCCAGTCCGCAACCGTGTCACCAATATCAAAATTCTCCAGGCCGACAATCGCAACGATCTCCCCGTTAACGATTCTCTCCTTGGTCTTGACTTTTCCCAGCCCCTCAAAAAGGTAGAGTTCCTTTACAGTCGCATAATGCAACTCACCATTTCTCTGAACAATCGAAACCTTATCTCCCATCTGGATGCTTCCCCTGTGTATCCTGCCCACGGCGATCCGACCTGTATAGGAGGAGTAGTCGAGGGAGCTGATCCGCATCTGAAGGGTACCGGGGTTCTCCCTGGCGGGCCGGATATGTTCAATAATGGTCTCCAGTAAATAGGTAACATCCGTTGTAGGCGTATTATAGTATTCACCCATCCACCCGTTTTTCGATGATCCGTAAACAACGGGGTAGTCGAGTTGCTCCTCTGTTGCATCCAGTGAAAACATCAATTCAAAAACCATCTCATTGGCATCCTCAGGCTTGCAATTTGGTTTGTCAACCTTGTTGACCACCACAATTACCTTCAATCCCAGTTCAAGCGCCTTTTGCAGTACAAATCGCGTTTGTGGCATCGGCCCTTCAAAGGCGTCCACCAGCAGAAGAACTCCATCGGCCATGTTCAATACGCGTTCAACCTCTCCCCCGAAATCAGAGTGCCCGGGTGTGTCGATGATGTTAATTTTAGTCTCTTTATAACGCACTGAAACGTTTTTGGAGAGAATAGTGATTCCCTTTTCACGTTCCAGATCATTGGAGTCCAGGATCAGTTCCCCGACCTCCTGATTATCTCTGAATAGATTAGACTGGTGCAAGATACGATCCACCATCGTAGTCTTGCCATGATCGACGTGTGCTATGATCGCTATATTTCTGATTTCCATCGTTATTCAATCTGTTGCTTTTGAGCGTGCAAAAATAGTAAAAGGAGGGATAGGATGGTCACTTATCTTTGAATAATTAACCGGGGGATCGCATTATGGATTATAAGGTGCGTGGATTATCCCGGCTTTAAGTTAGTAACAGAAGTCAAACTCAAGTCCCATTTTACAGATGTCATTGCCCTTGAAAATTCTGTGAATGCTGAATTTCTCCCCGCTCATCGCACGATCAATAAAATCGAGTACAGTGTGCGTTTCGGCTTCACTGAAGGGGGTGCCTGCATGTTTATGTCCTTCATTGCAGTAGGTCATTAGCTGACTACTGCCATTCAGCGACGTTAGTCTTTCATGTATGGCCAGACTGCCAAAGAACATCATATAGCCGGACGCAGTTTGAGCGCAGTAATGGTGCGGTGCAACATGGTAAGGGACCAGCGGATCGCAGGTACCGTGATAACTCAATACCGGAATTTTATTATCGCGGGTTATCAAATTAATGTCCAGCAATGCTCCGGCACCGGAGATGATCCCTGCATAGCGGAAAGAGGCAGAGAGGGTGTCTGGGAAATGACTCTGTTCCAGCGGGTTCATAAACGCTGCCTGAAGTACGGCTTCAGCACCTGCACTTCTACCTGCAAGGATTATACTGTTTGTGTCGATTCCGGGACCAGGAGCATTATTGATGAACCATAGGGTAGCGATCCTGGTTTGGTGTGCAGCCATCTGTATGGCTTTAATTTTCTCTGCAAGCACTCCGTCACAACTGAAGCTTTTACCTTTCATTGACAGGGAATAACTGATGCTGGCGGCCGGTATACCATTCTCGGATAAAAACCTGCAAAAAGGATGACCGTGCGATCGATTTCCGCCCGAAAACCCTCCGCCATGAACATGAATAACAAGTGGTGAAGGAACTGATCCACTATCCGGCCGGAATAAATCCAACTCCAGCTTAACAGTATCATTCTCAAAATATATGAAAGTTTCATAATCGTGTTCCTGACCAAAAATAATTGCCGGAACCAGAAAGAAAAATGGAAAAAGGAATTTACGAAGCATAGGGCTGATAGATTAAGATTCCAAAAGTAATTAAAACCTTCAGGAAACTCTTTTGTCAGCACGAAGTTTTTCCTGCTCTTTCCGGACCCTATCTGCTTCTGCATATTTTTCGTCAGACAGCTTCCTGTTTGAGGTTGAGAGCTTGTATCCTTCTGCCATCAGCTTATCATATTTCTTTGCCAGCTTCTTTTCGGGGTTATTCTTTAATCCAAACATAATCTAAATCTTTTTATAGTAAATCTAACATATCAAACCAACTCCTTGATGATCTCTCTATCCAGTTGTAGCAGCCTGGGCTTATCAAGGCTTTTCTGATTCAGTTATTCACCTTATAAAAAACGCCCCTGCTTTGCCTTATCGATACGATGTTACTTTCAGCTTCCAGCACATCCAGGTATTTATTGATCTCGACAGCAGGCAAATCCAATATTTTTTCAAGGTCATCCATGGTACAAGGTCTTCGGACAATAGTTTCCAGGATGGCCGATTCAGCATCTTTGCGGTATGATTGAACAGCTTTTCGTTGTTTTGCTGCAGCGATGATTTCAAGATTCTTAAAATCCCACATTCCAACAATTCTTTCCAGTTCTTCATGCGTTGCAGCCCTGATATTCTCAATCACCCCCGGACGATCAAGTGTATTGATCTGCACCGAATCCGGATCAATTTTCTGTATAATCCGCTTTAATTCCATCAGCTCCTTCTCATTGTCATTATACCCCGGCAAGATAAATACTTCCAGCCAGATCTTACCATTGAATTTGTCACTGAATTCTATCAGACCCTGAATGTACCTGTTAAATTCCAGTTTTGATGCAGGACGGTTCAAGCGCTCAAATACACCTTTCGTTGCTGCATCCAGTGATGGCATCAACAGGTCGGCTTCCAAAAGCTCTTGCCTTACATTTTTATCATACAGCATGGTCCCGTTGGTCAGCACGGCAACAGGCACATCCGGCTTTATCCCCTTGACAAACCTGATTACATCTCCGATCCGTGAATTGAGGGTTGGTTCACCCGATCCTGAAAAGGTAATGTAATCGGGATTGGGATGGTTTTGAAAATAGTCTTCTATTTCAGCTGTAACCTTCTCATATTGTACATATTCCATCCTTTCAATCGTGTGTTTGGTGGTTCCTCCTACCTCACAGTAAACACAATCAAGAGAACAGACTTTTTTTGGAACCAGGTCAACCCCCAGTGAGATCCCCAACCTTCTTGACGGTACCGGACCAAACAGATACTTATACATGATTTAAAAGTTTTAAAACGAAGTTTATCTATTTTTTCCCCAACGAAGATAATTTCAAAGATACAGACAAACATCCGATATTTCGCACGTAACTCTATATAAGGACGCTTTAGCCTGAATTATTCATAAATTTTGGCAAAAATATTGTAATATCCAGAATAATAGTAAATTAGTAATATTTCAGTAAAAAAAAATTGCCAAAATTTATGAATAATCCAGGTTAGAGCCTGTTCATGGATTCAATTAGCTGAATCATTAAGTTCGGGAGCAAAGTGGGCATAGTTTTGCCGGCTAAATGCTTTTGTGATTCTTTTTATCCTCCTGGCCAGTTTGGCTGAAGGCGTTCTTCTCTTGATTTTCCATTGCCAGTTGCCGTTCGTGGTTGAAGGATAGTTCATCCGGCTCTCTTCGTCCAGACCTAACCAGTCTTGCAAGGGAATGATTGTCAGCATCGCTTTTGAGGCAAATGCAGTTCGTATCATCTCCCGGTGTACATTTTTTAATGTGATTCTTTTTCCATGAAAAACTGTCAGCAAACCACGGATCGTTTCATCAATTTCCCGTTTGTACCAGCCTTTTAATGTGTTGTTATCGTGGGTTCCGGTATAGACAATTGAATGAAAATCAATGTTTTTCGGATGAATTGCTTGGCCCCCGGCCCGAAATCACCAATTCCGAAATCGCCGGGAAGTGAAGAAATATGGAGCAATATACCTGCATCTCGCTTCAGGTGCTTCGCTAATATGTTGGTATTAAGAGTACTTTTATGATCCATGCAGATAAAATAATTGCGGTTTTAAATAAACTTATTCTTTAAGTGACAAAACAGGACAATATCGGACAAAGTTGCAAATATAATTTCCATTTTTGCATTTCGTATTGATAATTGAGAATGCTATCCTTTAGAATATGAATTATACAGATAAAATACTGCCGGGGGAACCTCATCCCCTGGGAGCCACTTATGATGGGAAAGGGGTTAATTTTGCTCTTTTCAGTGAGTCCGCCACAGGAGTGACTTTGGTCCTTTTCGACGTTCCCGGGGATGACAACCAATATAAGGAGATAGATTTTCACGAAGTAACAAATTATGTCTGGCATGCTTACATCCCTGGCTTAGGTCCCGGTCAGGGGTATGGCTACAGGGTCGATGGTAGTTACCATCCTGAATCGGGAAGCAGGTTTAACCCGCGAAAGGTCCTTTTGGACCCTTATGCCAGGGCCATTGAGGGCAGAATTGAGATAAAAGACAGTATGCACGACTACACTTTTGAACACAGATTGCAGGGAAACATATATGAGAAGAATGATGCAGATAGTGCCGCGGAAGTAAACAAGTGTTTGGTAGTAGATACTGTATTTGACTGGGAAGGTGTGGAAAAACCGAAAATTCCAATGCATGAATCAGTTATCTACGAAATGCATGTGAAAGGTTTCACGGCGACCCACCCCGATATTCCGGAAGCGGAGAGGGGAACGTACATCGGAATGACAAATCCGAAGATCATCAGTTATTTCAAGGAGTTGGGAATAAACACAATAGAACTGATGCCAGTACACCATTTTGTACACAATAAATTCCTGCTCGACAACAAACTTTCGAATTACTGGGGGTATAATTCCATTGGTTTTTTTGCTCCACATGCAGAATACAGTGCTTCAGGAAGGGAGGGGCAACAGGTAAATGAGTTCAAAGAGATGGTCAAAACATATCACCGGAACGGTATCGAAGTGATCCTTGATGTTGTGTACAACCATACCGGTGAAGGGGATCATCTTGGGCCGAATATCGCGTTCAGGGGAATTGATAACCAATATTATTACCACCAGGACCCTGTAAATCACTTTTACTACCGGGATTATACAGGCACTGGAAACATGTTTGATCTATCGAAAAGTCAGACACTACAGCTGGTGATGGATAGCTTGCATTACTGGGCAGAGGAGATGCAGGTTGATGGATTCAGGTTCGATCTTGCTACAGCACTTACAAGAGGGGCCGAGGGCGATATTCTGGGTTCAGGTTTTCTGGATGCTATTTACCGGGACCCAGTATTAGCAAAGCTTAAAATCATTGCTGAGCCCTGGGATCTGGGCCCTGGAGGGTATCAGGTGGGAAAGTTTCCGGCACCATGGTCTGAATGGAACGGAAAATATCGGGATTCTGTCAGGCGATACTGGCGCGGTGATGAACATCAGCTGAAAGAGTTGGCATTCAGACTTACCGGTAGCAAGGATCTGTATGAAAAGAGTGGAAAGTTGCCGGCGTCTGGTATAAACATTGTAACGGCCCATGACGGGTTTACCTTGCACGATCTGGTGAGTTATAACCAGAAGTATAATGTAAAAAACAGAGAGAACAACAGAGACGGGGAAAATGATAATATAAGCTGGAACAGCGGGGCAGAAGGCCATACGGATAATCCTGAAATAATCGCATTGCGGGAGAAGCGAAAGAGAAATTTTCTCTGTACTCTTTTAATAAGTCAGGGAGTTCCGATGATCAGTCATGGCGATGAATATGGCAGGACGCAACATGGTAATAACAATGCCTGGTGTCAAGACAATGAAACCGCGTGGATGAACTGGAACTGGAGCGAGAATCAAAAGAAACTATTTGAATTTACCAAAAGCATCATTGCCCTCAGAAAAAAGTTACCCTTTACACATTGTCAGAAATATTTTGAAAATACGCCAGGAAAGGAGGCAGGGTATAAGGATATCAGGTGGATCAATACAAAGGGCAAGGATATGGAGAACAGTGACTGGAATTCCAGATTAAACCGGTGCGTGGGCTTAATGTTGCCATTTCATCCGATGACTCCATCAGAAATTCATAAGGGCACGTCACTTAATAGCTATCTTCTTATTCTCTTTAACAGTTATTGGGAAGAGGTGTCATTCAGGTTACCCCATGGAGAGACAAGCTTAAAATGGAGGATACTGGCTGATACTGACAATGGAAAAACCATTGAATCTGAGGAGATTTACACCAATACTTATCAGGTTCAACCCAGATCAATGGTTATTCTTAAAAACGTAAAATAGCCTGGTAGAGTTGCTCATTCAGATTATTCAGCCGAACCTCCCGACCCCATACTCTTGCTTCTTTCGATTGATTGGAGTGCCAAATAATTATCTCCAAATTTGCCCATATTTTCCAATTCAATATCATACTGGTCAAAATGGCGCTCTTCATCTTCAACCAACGCCTCAAACAATTTCTTTGAATGTGACATTCGCTTGCAAATGGTTCTGATAACGGGATTTTTTCAGATCACTGCTGCATATCTTTTCAGCAGATGATGATAATATCCTTTCTTCTCAAACAGATTTTCATGTGTGCCTGATTCCATTACTTTACCACCATCCATCAGCACAATCATGTCTGCATTAGGCAATGTAGACAATCGGTGGGAAATAAGAATAACTGTTCTTCCCATGTCTCTCATGTTTCTGAGCATATCCATCACCCTGGCCTCTGCATCGGTGTCCAGTGAAGATGTAGCCTCATCAAGTATCAAGATGGAGGGTTGTCGATAAAATGCCCTGGCCAATGATATCCTTTGCCTTTCTCCTCCTGAAATTGAATAACCTTTTTCACCTACAAGCGTGTTTATACCTTGCGGAAGCTGCTCCAATAGTTTATTTAATCCTAGCTTGGAGCATATTTCCAACGCGCATTCCATATCGGTATGCAGCTCGCCGGGAGCAATATTCTCCAGAATGGTACCTGAAAACAGATCGGTATGCTGCGGAACAATGGCAATACACTTACTGAGACTCTCCTGACTGTATTGATTCACAGCATGCTCTCCGATGGAAATTCTTCCCATGTTAATCCCGTAAAGGCCAATGATAAGATTAGCTATGGAAGATTTTCCGGATCCGCTCTCCCCGATAATAGCTGTTATTTTGCCCGGTTCAATATGGAGATTCAGTTCTTCAAACAGATTTCCACGTGTTCCATAAGAGAATTCCACCTTTCTGAAGGAGATATCTTTTCCCAGCATGTTTTTTACCTCTATCGTCCCCTTGCAGTTCAACACCTCCAGATCCATGATCTCAAATAGGCGGTCGGCCGCGATGTTGGCATTTTGATAGATCTTGTTGATTCCTATCAGACCGGCAGCTGGTCCGGACATGTATCCAAGAATCGTGTAGAAGGACATCATCTGTCCAATGGTCAATTCATTACGAAATATAACGATCGCACCTGACCATAGCACCAGCAGTGTAAAAACCCGTGAAATAAACTCTGAACTTGTATTCGAGAAGATTGAGTTTGTACCTGACTTGTATCCCGCTTTAAGAAGGTCGATAAAGCGCCATTCCATCTTTTCCGCCATTCTGTTCTCCAGATTCAGTTGTTTAACTGTTCTGATATGGTTGATGGACTCGACCAGCTGACTTTCAAGTTCTGCGCTTTTTTCCATGATCACTCTTTCCTGCTTTCTGTTCAGCCAGTTTGTAATTACATAGATAATCCCGTAGGCAGGAAGGATCGCAGTTACAAGCAAAGCAAGTTTCCAGTGAAACAGGAAAAGGATAATGCATGAAAACAGGAGTATGAGGACATTCAGTATCAAATTGATAGAGGTGTCACTCAAAAATTGCCTGATTTTGCCTGCATCATTAATCCTGGAGATGATTTCACCGACACGCATTGAATCAAAAAAACGTTGTGGAAGTCTTAGCAGGTGTCTGTAGTATCCAAGGATCAACCTGGCGTCAATGAGCTGACCGGTGCGCAATATCATTGAATTCTTGACAACAGACAAAACAACCTGAAAGATGATTAGGATGAGCATTACAATTCCTGCAACATGAAGTGCCTGTCTTAATTGAAAAACGATGATGTAATCGGTGAGCTTCTGGATATAAATGGACGTCGAGAAACCCAGCAGGGTATAGAGCATTGCGCCGATGACGGCTTGCAACAGGATGCTTCTATGCGGTCTTATCAGATAGAGAAACCTTTTCTTGTTGGATCTGCTTGAATCAGCCGGTTGGTAATCTTTGCCCGGTGCTGAGATGATCAGTACACCTGACCACCTTAATTCAAATTTATCCCTGGCAATATGCTTCAATCTGCCCGTGGAAGGATCCATGATCTTCACCCGGTTTTTTGAGACGCCATAGATGACTACATAGTGATGGAGACCGTTTTTGAGTACCAGATGGGCAATGGCGGGACAAGGGACATGAGCAAGGTAATTGGCCTGACAACGGAATCCTTTGGCTGTAATGCCAAGAGAATCAAAGGCCTTTACAAGTCCCAGTGCACTTGTTCCCTGTTTGTCAGTTCCTGCTACCTGCCTGATTCTTGCAACAGGAATTTTCGATTTGTACCATGCAGCAACGGATGCAATACATGCCGGTCCGCAGTCAGTAGCATCACGCTGTCTGATTTCAATTTGACTGTTTTTTCTCATTGAGTAGTTTGTCAGATGAAGGGAGAAGTAGTTTTTCTCCCTTTTCAATAATAAGTTGCCACAATGATTTTTTTGCGATCAGAAAAAGAGCAGTAAAGGTCATGCCGCTTTTCAGTTCTGCATCAACATATTTCGACGAATGCTGAAATCCCTGCTCTATTTGACAAATGATGGGGAAACCCGGAACTCCTGAATGGATTGTCGCATCCTCTGGTATGGATTCTACCGTTCCTTCAATTCTGCCATAAGTGGAACCGGGGTAAGTATCGATGTTCAGTTTTACTTTCTGACCAGTTCTTATTCTGGAAATTTTGTCTGATGGAACCATGCAGGTAGCTACGAGCTCCTGATCCGGTACAATTCTGGCGATAACTTCATTTGAAGTGATAAAAGAACCGGTTGTTAAATCTGTATAATCTGCAATATACCCAGTTGCAGGTGCCTTGATATAGTGCAGTTCCATCGAGTTTTCCAGATGTGCCATCCTTGTATTTAGTTGAAGATATTCCAGCTTGTAAGCAGATAATTCACTTTGCCAACGGTTCTGAAATTTTCTCTTCCTAACCTCCAGCCGGGTTTCTGCCGCCAGCAGTTGTTTTCTGGATGATTCATAATCAAGGCGGGCAAGGTATCCCTCTTCATAAAGCCCTTTATTTGTATTATGAATTTCACGGGTATATGCCAATTCACTGTTCAGCAATGATATTTCATGTTTGTATTCCATCATTGCCTGGTTGTACCTTTTTGTAACCAGGAATTCTCTGTCGTTAATAAGCTCTTTCAGATCATCCATGTAGCTTTTTATTAGAGAGATCGCTATCCGGCTGTCCACGATTTCGTTCTTAATTGCATGATGATTCAGGATTATAAGCGTATCGAGCTTATGTACAAAACTGTTTTTTTTGATAAAAACCCGGACAATTTCTCCGGAAATTGGTGCCATAATGCGGGAAGCATTGTCTTCAGTTCGTAGAATTCCCCGGGCCGAGAATGTGATATCAACCTTAATAAGTGGTAATGCAATGAACGATGCTGTCAGCAAGACAATAACCAGCAGGTAAAGTGGTTTTCCGCGGACGTTGTTTCGGTGAAAATGATCTTCTGCAGAATACTGCACGATCTCCTCTGGAAAAAGATGATCCATATAGCATACTTCATTTTCCTTATTAATATGGTGAGGATGCAATTTATCGGAAGCAGTTGAATTATTAGCCAGCTTGATAAGATCGATCAGCTTGCGATTCCTGCCATAAATTGATCGAGGAGTATTAATCCGGAATAGACCAGGGGAATGGAGATGATGCTAAAAATGGTGGATATAAATACATTTTCTGTAGCCAGGCCGTCATCTGAACCGAATTTGTTGGCCATTACAACAATAGTCGCCATGCAGGGCATGGAGGCTTCCAGTATAACCACCTTGCGGGCGATATCACCAAATCCGGGGAATAGCAGATAGGTTAGAAAATTAATTGTAATTGCCAGTATAAGCGGTATGAGAAGCAGTTTATTAAAAGATAGCAGGAAAACATGGGGCTTATTCATAATGCCTCTTACCCTGGTCTGCACAAGCACGGCACCAATGTAAAGCATAGAAAGGTATATGGTCGATTTCCCAAGTCCATGCAGCGGTTCAAAGATTACATTGGGAAACCGAACATTAAAAAACATGATAAGTAATCCCGCGAAAAATGCAATTGTATTCGGATTAAGCATATTTTTCCATATATCCACTGGACTTCCCCCTCTCCCTTTCAGGAATACCCATACACCGAAAGTCCACATAACGGAATTAGATGCCAATTGAAATACAGCAGCATACAATAAGCCTTCACCTCCCGGGAAAAGTGCGTCCATCAATGGGAACCCAAGAAAGACGATATTGCCAAACATATGGTGATTGATAAATACGGCCCGCTGGTTGCCGTGGAGACGCATAATCCAGGCAGAAAGGTCGCCAATGCCATACATAACCGCCAGTGCAAAATATGCGAAAAGAAATACAATTCCACTATTTATTAGGATCTCCGGTGTCATGTCGATTTTTGCAAAAGTCGTAATGATTAGCAGGGGCAGGGTAACATCAAAGACCAGGTCGGCAATGCCCTTTTTTGCTCCTTCGGTAATGATTTTTACCTTGGTTGCAATAATGCCCACAACAACAAGGATGGCGAGGATGGCGATCTGGTATAGGATGATATTATTGTGCATATGTTTTCGTTTTGCTTCAAGCTCTGGTTATTCAATATCTGAGGAGATATCTCCCAGGTCTTTTCTGATCAGTTTTCGGTATTCAAGTTTCATTTTTTCTGCATCAATATGGGTATACACCGAAATCCTGCGTCTGAAATTCTCATCCGGGGTCCAGATATCCTTCTCGGTAACAAGATCGGGATTCATGATTGCCTGAATAAGCGCCAGATCCCACATAATGCGATTGCGATCATTCGGAAATCTGTTTTTCCAATGATCAACCAGGTAGGTATACCTGGGAGCCCTGAAAAAAAGAAGATCAAATGTCTCTGTTTGTTCGAAAATAAAAGCCTGGGCAGTTGTCGCTGTCATGATATGGGTCTCGAGTCCTTCGCGATTTAAAAGATAATCCATTCCATCAAGGTCATTCCTGGTGTTAAACTCATTCTTGTCCCATACCTGTTTTCTGTCATCATACTTGAGCCCCATACCATACCAGCGTATCCTGGGAACAATTGTGGTATCCATCTGTATTGCTGAGGCCAGGTTGGTTACTGCTCCCAATGTAACCACGTTGAGTTTCTTACCGAATTCCAGTTTTTCAACCTCCCCAATGATGAAATACGCAGCAGGAGAGGGAACAGGCTTTGTATCTCCCCAGTATCCGGTGGGCCCATTGGCACCGATGGGATGAGGAATATCCATCCGGTCATTGTGTTTAAGTAAGTCCTCATTGACCCGCTGACTTTCATACACAGTGCTATCGCCTCCGTCCGGATGAAAATTCCAGTGGGCTGATGTCAGGCCGAGAATATCAATCTTAGGATCAACGAGTGCATAGGATATCGCAAACAGATCATCAATCCCATTTCCTGAATCACTATCAATAATCATGGAAACGGCTTCAGGTCTGTTTATCTTTTTACCATAAGTTACAATTGTTATGACGATCGATACAATTATTCCAAGGATGAGTATCCCCCTGATAACCTTCCATATCTCCCTTTTTAATCTGCTAAAAAATCTCATTTTGATCTTTCTGTTTATTATTGAATAACCGCTAGTGTTAATGGATCTTCTACTTTTTTTGAAGATCCGGGGAACCATTTCTCTTCGTGACCAATGCTTTCGCCAATGAATCTACTCAGGTTTTAAAAACAAATATAGCAGCTTAAGAAATTGATATAGGATTTTCTGCTCGGAAATGTAGAATTAGAAAAAAATTAATCATAAAATATTTTCTTCTCTTACCTTCATCGTATTAACTTTACAGGAAAATCAATGACAAATGGAAATAGAAAAGAAATCTTTTGGAATGCTTCCCGATGGGAGGGAGGTATTTTTGTACAGCCTGAAGAATGACTGCGGGATGGAGGTGGATATTACCAATTACGGAGGGATTGTTACTGCGATTCGAATTCCCGACCGGCACAAGGAACCCGGCGATGTGGTACTGGGTTTTGATAACCTTGTGGATTACCTGGGGGAACATCCCTATTTTGGTGCTATCGTGGGAAGATTTGCAAACAGGATCGATCAGGGACGTTTCACCCTCGACGGAGTTGCCTATGAACTGGTGCAGAACAATGGACCCAATCACCTTCATGGTGGCACCCGTGGATTTGATAAGGTGTTATGGACAGCAGCTATAGAGAAAACCATGGATTCCGTATCCCTGAAGTTGGGCTATGTGAGTGAGGACATGGAGGAGGGATATCCGGGCAACCTGATGGTTGAAGTGGATTATACCCTGAATGATCAAAATGAACTGATTATTTCTTATAGGGCCACAACCAACAAAACTACGCATGTTAACCTGACCAACCACTCCTATTTTAACCTGAATAACTGTCGGGGAGATATACTTGGTCATGAACTGATGATTGATGCAGACATGGTTACAGAACTGAATGAACATTCCATCCCAACCGGAAAACTGCTGAAGGTGGATGGAACCTGCTTTGACTTTCGATCAGTAAAACCCATCGGTCAGGATATTGCAGATACCGAACCCGGATATGATATCAATTATGTGGTAAATGGCTATGATGGAGACCTTAAACGGATCGCCACGCTCTACCATGAGGGTGCCGGACGGGCAGTGGATGTACTCACTACACTACCTGGCGTTCAGCTATATACTTCTAACTACGTTGATGGGGTTAAGGGTAAAAAGGGTATCGTATATGACAAGCATTCTGCTGTTTGCCTTGAGACGCAGCATTTTCCAGATACACCCAATCAACAAACATTTCCTTCAACTGTTATACATCCGGGAGATGAATACCAACAGGCGACCATCTACCGTTTTAAATGGTGAAAAACTTGAAAAAACTGATCTTTTTTTTATTACTGTTTCCGTTTCATGTAATTGGTCAGTACCATGTGTCGTGTCCGCTGGGTCATCATTTGCAGGATGTGTATGAGAATCCACTTTATAAGAAGTGGCTCTCAAAGTACGACGTTAAGTTCTACCATCTGAGTCTTGAGGTATCCAATACGACTACTGTTATCAATGGTTTTACAACAATTCTGTCTGAGGCAGTTGAAAGTATGGATACCATCGTTTTTCAGTTGAAAAGTGAACTTGAAATAACAGGGGTGGAGGTAAACGGATCGAATGAACCAGGTTACCTGCATAAAGAGGATGTGATATATATACCCGTAACAGCTACTGTTGGGGATCTAATCTCTT